>NZ_NTHN02000014.1 GCF_002300555.2 Alloyangia mangrovi
GGCACGTAGGCCGCCCCGGCGCGCAGGATCGCCACCAGCGCGACGGCGAGATATTCGGAGCGCGGCAGGGCGGTGGCGACGACGCTCCCCGGCCCCGCGCCCTGCGCCCGCAGCGCTGATGCCAGCGCGGCGGAACGGCGGTCCAACTCGGCATAGCTGAGGGTCGCTGTGCCGAAGACGACTGCGGGCGCGTCCGGCGTGGCGCGCATCTGCGCGGTGATGAGCTCGGTGAGTGTGACCTCGGGGACCTCATGATCGGTGGCGTTGACCTCATGCACCGCCCAATGCGTTTCATCCGCGGTCAGCGTCGGCACCTCGGCGAGCCGCCCCGCGCCAAGCGCGGCAGTGAGGAAGGCCGCCAGCCGGTCGAGGTGCCCCCGCGCCTCCTCGGCCGAATAGAGCGCCGGGTTGCTGTCGATCTCCAGCGAGAGCGAGGCGGTCGCATCGCCCCGGAAGGTGGCGGTGATGTCGTCCACCGCCCCGGCCCCGAGAATGTGAAGATGCGCCTCGAGCCCGGCGAAGCGCGGCGGCATGTCGAAGGGCTGCACGTTGATCATCGGCCCGTAAAGCCGCGCGTCGATGGCGGTGCGCCGCAGGTCGCGGCGCAATTGTTCCGAGCGGTAGCGGCCATGCTTGCGCAGCGCGCCGAGGCGCTGCGCCTCGGTCTTCAGCAGCTCGGACAGCGGCATGTCCTCGTCGGGTTCGCAGCGGTAGGGCAGCACGTTCATCCACATGCAGGGCACACGGGCAGCCTTGGTCCCCATGCGCGCCATGAAGGGCAGGCCGTAGACCCGCTCGCCCACCCCCGAGACGCGCGAGAAATAGGCGGCGCTCAGCACCGTCAGCGCGTCGGGCCAGCCGATGCCCGCGGCCTTGGAAACGGATGTCAGCGCCTCGCAGAACGCGGGCGGCAAGTCGAGCCGCGCGCGGTCGAAGCGCGCCGAGGTGACGGCGCGCCCCTCGGCAGGGCCGGCGACGGTCTCGAGCCCGCGCATCTCGCCCTGCCAGAAGGCGGCATCGGCGGTGCGGCGCTCGGAGAGGCGATAGGCAGCGTCTTCCTCCAGCACCGGCTCCAGCGCCGGGAAGGGGCTCGGGGCCTTGCCGGACTCTTCTGCCGAGTAGAGCTCGCCGACCCGGTTGGTCAGCAGCACGATGCCGAAGCCATCGGTGGCAAGATGGTGGATGCGCTCGTACCAGAAGGCCCGGCTCTCACCCAGCAGGTAGAGCACGAAGCGCCCGGCCTGCTCCGCGGCCAGATCGACGGCGCGACCGCTGTCGGCCTGCATCCGGGCCAGTGCCTCACGCTCGGGACGGTCGGCACCCGATAGGTCCACCACCTCAAGCAGCGGCGGCGCATCGGCTAGCCATTGCCGCGGCGCGCCGCCCCGCATGCCGAAGCGCAGGCGCAGCGCCGGGCTCTGCGCCACCGCGGCGTCGAAGGCGCGGGTGAAGCGGGCCACGTCGAGCGGGCCGAGCAGCTCGATGTACTGGCCGCAGTTGAAGATCGGGTTCGCGCGGTCGAGTGCCTGTGCGTACCACAGGCCCTCCTGCGCCTCGGTCAGCGGGAAAGCCGCGCGCCCCGTCGCCATCTCAGGCCCCGGCGTGCTGGGCCGCGACCACGCCCCACCAGGCGGCGAAGGTCTGGTGCTCCCAGATCTCGGAAAGATCGGCGTCCTCGGCGTCCTCCTGCCAGGTCATGACCAGCGACATGAGCCGCATCGAGTCGAGCCCGAGGTCGAAGAGATTGGCTTCGGCGGTGATCTCCTCGGGGGCGATCTCCAGCGCCTCGGCAATATCCGCGCGCATCTTGTCCTGCGTGAGACTCATGCGGTCTCTCCTTTTTCCAGGTATTTCTCTTTCAGCGCGGCGCGCAGTGCCTTGCGGCTGACCTTGCCCACGGCGGTGGTCTCGAACTCGGGGACAAAGACGATCTGGTCGGGCACCTTGAACTCGGCGATGCCGCGGCTGCGGACAAAGGCCTTGAGATCCCTGGGCTGCACCTCGCCCGCATCGCTGCGCACCACGAAGGCGCAGGTCTTCTCGCCGAGGAACTTGTCGGGCACCGAGACAACGGCGGCGTCGAAGACGCCCTCATGGGCGATCAGGTGATCCTCGACTTCCTCGGCCGAGATCTTCTCGCCAGCCCGGTTGATGTGGTCTCCGGCCCGGCCCCTCACCTCGAGGTAGCCGCCGGGCAGGCGGCGCACGACGTCGCCGGTGCGGTAGAATCCGTCGGGGGTGAAGCTGCGGGCGTTGGCCGAGGGTTCCTCGTGGTAGCCCCGGATCGTGTAGGGCCCGCGGGTGTAGAGATTGCCGGGCGCGCCCTCGGGCACGGGGTTGCCCTCGTCATCGAGCACCAGCACCTCGTCGTCGGGGCTGATCGGGCGGCCCTGCGTGCTGATGATGATCTCCTCTGGGTCGTCGAGGCGGGTGTAGTTCACCAGCCCCTCGGCCATGCCGAAGACCTGCTGCAGGGTGCAGCCGAGCACCGGGCGGACCTTTGCCGCCGCCTCGGGGATAAACTTCGCGCCGCCAACGCCGAGCACCTGCAGGCTCGACAGGTCGTGCTTCGTGCGCGGCGCGGCCTGCATCCAGAGCAGCGCCAGCGGCGGCACGAGGCCGGTGATCGTCACGCCATGCTCGGCGATCAGCCGGAAGGCGACATCGGGCTGCGGGTTCGGACTCATGACCACGGTGCCCCCGGCGTGCAGCGCGCCGAGGTAGCCGGGCGAGCTCATCGGGAAGTTGTGCGCCGCGGGCAGCGCGCAGAGGTAGACGCTCTTGTCGCTCAGGCCGCAGATCTCGGCCGAGGCGCGGACACTATAGAGATAGTCGTCATGGGTGCGGGGGATGAGCTTCGGCAGGCCGGTGGAGCCGCCGGAGATCTGCAGGAAGGCGACTTCGCGCGGGTTGCGCGGAACCGGGGCGGAGAGACCCTTGTCCCCGAGACTGTCGAAAGCGGTGAATTCCGCCGCCTCGCCCGCAACGATCACATGCGCGACGTCCGCCACCTCGGCCCGGACCTTGCGCGCCAGCGGCAGGTAGTCGAAGCCGTCGTGCCTGTCGGCCACCACATAGGTGCGGGCGCCGGACTTGGCGACGAGGTGCAGCACCTCGGTCTCGCGGTGCGCGGGCAGCGCGTAGACCGGCACCAGCCCGGCGTAGAAGAGGCCGAAGACGGCGACGAGGAACTCGGCACGGTTCGGCAGTTGCACGAGCACGCGATCCCCGGGCGTCAGCCCGAGAGCGGCAAACCCCTCGGCGGCGATGCGGGCGCGGCGGGCAAGCTCGGCATAGCTCCAGCGCGCGTCGCCGGCGACCAGCGCAAGGCGTTCCCCGTGAGTCGCCTCCAGCCGGTCAAGCATCTGGCCGAAGGTCTCCCCCTGCCAATAGCCCTTGTCTTCATAGCGTTTCGCGAAGTCCTCGGGCCAGATCTGCTGGGGGATGCTCATGGTCTTGTCGCCTCTGACTGTTCCTGCACCGCGCGTATGGTCGCGCCTTTGCGCTACCAATCACTACAAAAACAGTCAACTTACAAGACCGTGTGTTTCAGTCGGAAATCACGCGCCGCTCTCAGCCCCGGCGGCTGAGGTAGACCCCCAGCAGGATCAGCGCGACCCCGGCGAGTTGCATCCAGAGCACCGCCTCGACCCCGCGCAGCAGATCCAGCGCCACGCTCGAGAGCATTTGCCCGGCGACGAGCAGCCCGCCGGTCAGCGCCGCGCCGAGCCGGGGGATGAGCCAGCTGCCGCTGGCCACAAAGACCACGCCGATCGCCCCGCCCACCCAGGCAAACCAATGGGCGGAGGCAGCCTCGGCGGGCCAGAGGCTGCCGGCGATCAGCGCGCAGGGCACCAGCACCGCAAAGCCGACGAGGTGGTTCCAGAACGACGACTGCATGGCCGAGGTCGAGAGCGCGAGCCGCCCGTTGAGCTGGCGCGACAGCGACACCAGCATGCCCGAGCAGATGCCCAGAAGGATCATCCAGATCATGCCGCACCTCCCCGTGCGAAGATGATCAGCAGGGTGCCCGCGACGATCGCCGCCAGCGCCAGAAGATCATTGCGCCGCGGCAGCCGACGCTCCAGCCCAAGCGCGCCGGTGGCGTCGAAGACAAGCGCCAACACCACCTGCCCCGCCAGCCCCAGTGCCATCGTGCCGGTCAGCGCCAGCGAGGAGTTCACCACCACGGTCGAGACGACCACCGTCAGCGCGCCGGAAATCCCGCCGAGATAGGCCCAGAGCGGCGCCCGGCTCGCGGCCATGCGCGGCTGCGGCGGCGTGCGGAGCCGGAACAGCAAGAGCAGCAGAACCGCCACCGCGGTGCCGACCCCATGGGCGGTCAGCGAGGCGAAGATCGGTGTCGTATGCGCCGCCATCATGCCATTGCTGAGAAGCATCAGCGTCAACAGGCTGCCCGCGCAGAGGGCGGCGAGGATCTCGACGGGGTGAGGCCGGCGCGGCTCTTCGGCGGTTGGAATGCGGGCGGGCATGGTCTGTCCTGCTGTCTGGAGAGCACTTGCAACCTCCTTACCCACCGGAAGCGGTGGAGGTAAGCCCCCGGTTGCACGAGACATTGCGCGGCGCACAGCCCGCCACCCCACCGCATGAGGTGCCTGCGCAGCGAAAGCACCCGTTTCACCGTTAATACGGCCGCGCGTGGAGGCCCCTAAGGAAGTTTCATACTGGATTGATTTAGTCAGGTATTGAGCATTGCTTGCGTTCGTGACAGACAGAGCGAGAATGGAGTCCTATCTCCCCGTGCATGCCAGCCTACGGACCCCCGCGGGCGAGCCCTTCTAGCCAAAGTCAGGAGACCCAAGTTTTGCGTATTCTCCGCATGACCCTGCCGCTTCTCGCGCTGCTGCCGGTTCCGCTCGCCGCCCAGCAGGCCGAGACCGGATCCGCCGGAACGCTCTCGCTCGAGCTCAACACCACCAAGAGCGTCGAGAGCGGCTGCCAGCTCAGCTTCCTCATCAACAACGGCCATGACACCGACATCGACGCGGCGGTCTACGAGACCGTGCTGCTGAACACCGAGGGGCAGGTCGACCGGCTGACCCTCTTCGATTTCGGCGCCCTGCCCGCCGGACGCCCGCGCGTGAGGCAGTTCGTGGTGCCTGGCACCGGCTGCGAGGCGCTGGGACAAATTCTCATCAACGGCGCCAACCGCTGCGAAGCGGGCGGCACGGAGTCGGACCTCTGCACCCAGGGGCTGGAACTGAAGTCGCGCAGCGACGTGGAGGTGATCGGATGATCGACATGATCCTGGACGGCATCCGCCGCATTGCCGACCTTGGCGGGCCGGTGGTTCTGCTGCTGGTCGCCATCTCGCTGCTGACGCTGGCGGTGGTGCTTTACAAGTTCTGGCAATTCGCAGCCTCGGGCGTCGGTCGCCATGCGGCGCTGCGCGAGGCGGTCAACGCCTGGGATCGCGGCGACCGCACCGGCGCGCGCGAGGCGCTGAACCGCTCGCGCTCCTACCTGCGCCCGGTGATCGACATGGCCATGTCCGGCCAGACCGATCCGGCACGGCTCGAGGCCGAGGCAGAGACCCGCTTTGCCCGGCTCGAGAAGGGCTTCCGCCTGCTCGACTCGGTGTCGCAGCTGGCGCCGCTTCTGGGCCTTTTCGGCACGGTGCTCGGGATGATCTCGGCGTTCCAGTCGCTGCAGGACGCGGGCAGCCAGGTGGATCCGTCGATCCTCGCGGGCGGCATCTGGGTGGCGCTGCTGACCACCGCGGTCGGGCTCGTCGTCGCCATGCCCACCGCCGTGATCCTGAGCTGGTTCGAGGCGCGCATGGAATCAGAGCGCGTGCTCGCCGAACGCGCGGTGCATACCATCCTGTCGCCCACCGGTGCCGCCGCCGAGTCGCGGCTTGCCGAGGGTGCCGCGCGCCATGCGTAAGCTCCGCAAGCGGCGGAAGCTGTCGATGACCTCGCTCATCGACGTGATCTTCCTGCTGCTGCTCTTCTTCATGCTGACCTCGACCTTCACCCGCTTCGCCGAGGTGGAGCTCGCCGCCGCCGGGTCCGGGGCCGCCGCCTCGGACACGCGCCCGCTGTTCCTGCAGCTCGCGCCCGAGACCCTGCGCCTCAACGGCGCCGAGATGACGCTCGAGGAGCTGCCGGCCAAGCTGGCGGAGACGCGGGGCGAGGTCCCCGAGGAGACGCCGCCTCAGCCGCTCATCGTGGCGCTGCGGGGCGAGGTCTCCTCGCAACGGCTGACGGATCTGCTGGTTGCCCTGCGCGGCGTCAGCGGCTTCCGCGCCACGGTTCTGGGAGCGTCGTGATGCGCCGCAGGAAACAGAAATCCGAGCGCGAACCGACGATCGCGCTGATCAACATCGTCTTCCTGATGCTGGTCTTCTTCCTCGTCGCGGGCACCGTGGCGCGGCCGCTCGATCCGGCGCTGAACCTCGTGCACACCGCCGATCTCGAAGGCGCCGCCCCCGCCGACGCGCTGGTGATCAACGCCGATGGCAGCATGTCCGTCCGCGGCGAGGCGATCGACAAGCCCGAGGCTTTCCTCGAGGCACTCGGCGACGAGGCGATGACGCTTGCGCGCATCGTGCCCGACCGCGACCTGCCCGCCGACAGGCTGGTGGAGATCGGCCGCGCCCTGCGCGCTGCCGGGGCCGAGAAGGTGATGATCGTCACCGAAAGGGGGCTCGAATGATTGCATCCTCGCGCAAGGTTAAGCTGGCCGCCGCCGTGCTGGCCCTTTCTGCCCATGGCGGCGCATTGCTGGCGGTGATGCCGCCCAAGATGGAGGCCGAGATGGAGGGCATGGCTGGGGGCAGCGATCTCGCCCTCGGCACCGATTTCGCCGACATGGCCGTGGGCACGATCAGCGCCGATCCGGTCGAGGAAACCGCCGAGACAGTGGTGCCCGACCAGCCGGATCCGATCCCCCCGCAGGTGGTCGAACAGGCGACACCCGTTGCCCCGGAGCCCCCCACCGAGGCCGAACCGCTGCCCGAGCTGACCGCCGCCCTGCCGGTGGTGCCGCCGCTCGAGGCCGAGCCGGTGCTGCCGGCCCTGCCGGTGGAGCCGGTCAAGCCCGAGGACCAGCCCGAGCCCGAACTGCTGGAGGCGCAGCCGCCGCAGACGGTGGAAGCGCCCGAGCCCGAGGTCGCCGAGCCCGTCGAGCCCGAGCCCGAAACCCTCAGCGCCGAGGCACCCGAGCCCGAGACGCTCAAGGCCGAAGAGCCCGAGCCCGATGAGGTCACCGAGGCGGCGCCGGAGCAGTCTCCGCGTCCGCAGCCGCGCACCGCCGAAGTCGCGGAGCGCGCGCAGGAACCCGAACCGCAGCGCAGACCAGAGCCGACCCCCGAACCGCGCAAGCAGGCCGCGCGGCCGCAGGGCAATGCCGAGCGGAATGCCACCGCCGGTGCCGCGACGGGTCGCGCTGGCGGCACCTCGGCCACCGCGGGCAGCGGCGGTCAGGCGCAGGAGGCCGGCAATGCGGCGGCCAGCAACTACCCCGGACTGGTGATGCGCAAGCTCTCGCGGGTGCCGCGGCCCCGCGTCAACGCGCGCGGTGCGGCGGTCATCGCCTTCAAGGTCTCCGGCAACGGAGGTCTTGCGGGGGCATCGGTGGCGCGCAGCTCTGGTTCGGCGACGCTGGACCAGGCCGCTTTGCGCGTCGTGCGCAGCGCCTCGCCCTTCCCCGCACCACCCGCGGGGGCTCAGACGAGCTTCACGATCCAGATCAAGGGTCGCTGACCCAGCGGCGGCGGTGGCCGGGCGATCCCGGCGCCGCCTTCGCCCCCTTCAGAGCGAGAGCAGCCCGCGCGCCATGGCCATCGACAGCGCCTGCTCCGGCGCGGCGACGCCCAGCGTCCGGCAGGCGCTGAGCAGGTGGCAGGCGGCCTCCTGCTCGGTGATGGTGAAGCGCTCGGCCACCTCGTGCAGCTGCAGGCCGTGGGCAAGGTAGCCCAGCACGTCGCGCTCCCGCGAGGTCAGCTGCGCCCAGGGCGACTCGCAGGCCCATTCCTGCGCGGTCTCGTCGCCCGGCGGCAGGATCGCATCGTTGAGCAACGCCGAGATCGCGCGGAAGGCGCGCGCCGTTCCCGGGCCGTAGAGACCCATCGGATCGCTGTCACAGCCGAGCACGATGGTGCGTTCGGCACCTCCGACGATCCAGGTCTGGGTGAGGAAATAGCGATAGTCGAAGTCCAGCAAGCAGCCGAACATGTCGCGCTCGCGCGCGCTGCGCGCCCGGCGGAGCCGCTCCGGGACATCCACGAATTGGTTCGGAACACCCGCCTTGCAGGCCTCGAGAACGGGATCGACCTCGTAGAACCGGGCCTGGTGGTATTGCCGCAGCCAACGGATATCCATCGAACTGCGCAGCCATGCCAACTCGCGCGAGTCCCGCATGATGGCTCCGCAATTGAGGTCCTTCGCCCCGATCCTTCGTACGATCCGCACCGCCGCATCCCAGGACTCTTGCGCGTTCCGCGCCCCTGCAAGGGTGTCGGCCGTGTCGATCAACAGCTTCGCGTAACGAGTCGAAACCATGTCACTCACGTCTTTGTTTGCGTATCCCAGTTCAATGTGAACACGGGATTCCATCAAAGGCCAGCGCGAAAGTTGCCGTGGTGCCTATAGCATAGGTTGAAGCAGGATTCCGCCGAAGACGACGGCCAGCCCCGAAACGACACAGAGCGCCCGGACGAGCGCGGGGCGCCGTCCGATCAGACCGTGCGAGATCAGCGCCAGGCCAAGGCCGATCCGGACAAAGGCAAAGAGCGCCAGTGCCGGGGCCGCGGTCAGCTCGAGGATGCCCGGGTTGGCGATCATCCCGAGCGGAATAATGTAGAGCCCGATCCCCAGCGCCATGGCGGTGCCCGCCACCTTGACCCAGTTCTCGCCTATCATCCCCGCGGCAATGAAGACCGCGCCGCAGACCGGCGGTGTGATGGTCGACAGCAGCGCGAACCAGAAGACGAAGAGGTGCGCCTGCAGCGGCTCGAGCCCGAGTTGCGTCAGCGCCGGGCCTGCGACCGAGACGCAGATCACATAGGCGGCGGTGGTCGGCACCTCCATGCCCAGCACGAGGCAGGCCAGAGCGGTGAGGATCAGCGACGGCCAGAGCAGCCCGCCGGAGCCCGACAGGATCAGCGAGGTGATCTTCACCCCGAGACCGGTCACTCCGAGTACACCGATGACGATCGAGGCGCAGAGGATGATCGCGGCGATCATCGCCACCTGCTTGGCCGAGTTGAGCAGCGCCTCGATGACGCGCTCGGCGGTCTGGTGCGGATCGAAGGTCAGCCGGCCATTGGTCAGCAGCAGCAGCGCGCCAGCGAGGATCGCGAGGCAGGCGGAATATTGCGGCGTGTAGCCAAGGCCGAACATGCCGATCATCAGCACGGTGAAGGGCACGAGGAAGAAGAGGGAGGTGATGATCACGTCGCGCTTCGCCGGGCGGTCCTCGTCGCGGATGCCCTTGAGGTCGAAGCGCGTGGCATAGGCGTTGATGCCGACCCAGACCGCCCAGAAATAGAGGATCGCCGGAAGGATTGCCGCACCCATGATCTGCGTGTAGGGCGTGCCGGTGAGCTCGACCATGACGAAGGCCCCCGCCCCCATCAGCGGCGGCATGATCTGCCCGCCCGAGGAGGCCACGGCCTCGACCCCCGCAGCCAGCCGCTTGGGGTAGCCGAGCCGGGTCATCGCCGGAAGGGTGATCGCGCCGGTCGAGGCGACGTTGGCGCTGGCCGAGCCCGAGATCGAGCCGAAGAGCGCCGAGGAGAGCACCGAGACCTTGGCTGCGCCGCCGGTCAGGCGCCCCGCCGCGGCGGCGGCGACGTTCATGAAGCCCTGCCCCGCCTCGCCCGCGTTGAGCACCGCACCGAAGATCACAAAGATCGACACCACGCCCACCGAGACCGCGGTGAGCGAGCCCCAGATCCCGCCCTCGGCAATGGTCATCGTGCCGAGGAAGCTCTGGATCGGCGTGCCGGCGTGGCCGAATTCGCCGGGGATGTGCTGGCCGAAGAGCGCGTAGGCCAGCGCGATCACCGCGACCAGCGGCAGCGGCCAGCCGATCGCGCGCCGCGCGGCCTCGATCACGCAGAGCAGCAGCACCGCCGCTACGCCGATCTGGAAGTCACTTTCGAGAAAGCCATACTGGTCGCCCAGCATCTCGTGGTTCAGCGCGATCCAGCCCGCGGCGCCGACGCCCAGCACGGTCAGCACCGCACCCGAGATCAACTGCCAGCGCCCGGTGACTCCGAAGAGGAAGACCCAGGGCAGGATCACCGCCATGTGCAGCGGCCGGCTGACGAGATTGGGCACGAGCCCCGAGAAGACCAGCCCGAGGTGATAGACCACGACCAGCGCCGCAAGAACGATCCACACCGCCCGCTGCCATGCCGCCCGCGGCAATTGCGTCTCAAGCCCCATCGTCTGCCCTCGTCTCAATAAGCGCGGGCCGGACAGAACTGCCCGGCCCGCCTGCCTTGTCTTTCCGCCCGGTTACTTCTGCGCGTCGCTCAGCGCAATGCCCGCTTCCTCGTAGTAGCGCACTGCGCCGGGATGCAGCTTGCCCGTCACGTTCTCGAGCAGCGCCGCATCGACGCCGGTCCACCAGGGCGACTCCTCGCCCATGCGCGCCTTTTCCTCCCAGAAGGTCTTGGTGAGCTGGTAGGCGGTCTCGTCGTCCATCTTGGTGGTGGTGTAGGTCACCACCGGCAGCGAAGTGGTGACGATGTCCGCGTCCTGACCGGCATAGGTGCCCGCCGGGATCACCAGCTTGGCGCGGCCAGTTTGCGCGACCTGCTCATCGGTCAGCGACAGCACGGTCACATCGGTCGAGGCTGCGGCCTCGACGACGTTCGGCGCCGGGAAGCTGCCGGCGGTGACGAAGCCGTCGATCTGGCCGTTCTTCAGTGCCGGAACGGCGTTCGACAGTTCGACGTCGGCGATCTTCACCTTGCCGTCGAGGCCGAAGAGCTCGAGGTACTTCTCGCCCTCGGTGGCGCCGAAGCTGCCCTTCCCGAGCAGGATGTTCTTGCCCTCCATGCCGGCGAAATCGGTGACACCGCTGGACTTGGACATGACGAAATGCATGGTCAGCGAGGGCAGCGGGAAGAGCGCACGGATCTCGCCGAAGGCGGGGTTTTCCTTGCCCTCGAAGGCGCCCTTGCCATCGCGGGCCGCCGCGACCAGCGCGGGCGGCGAGGTGAAGACGTAGTCGCCGCCGCGGGCGCGCACTTCCATCACGTTCTGCTGGCTGCCCTGGCTTTCCTCGACGGTGACGATCACGCCGCCGTCGGTGCCCGCCTTCATCGCCTCGGCGATCTGCACGCTCATCTGGTAATAGGAGGAGCCCGACTTCGCCGCCTTCAGCGTGACCCGGGTTTCCGCCTGCGCCGGCATTGCTGCCAGCAATGCAAGCCCTGCCGCCAGCGCGGCCTTGCCAAGAAAGTTCATTTATCCAGCTCCTCCAAAAGCTTCGCGTGACATAGACACCGCGTGTCCCGTCGGGTCAAGCAGATGCCTTGCGCGGTCTTCGCGCCCGTCGGGGTGCCTCCCGGCGCGAGCATGGCACAGCGGGAGCGGCTTTTGCGAGGCGGGGCCGTCTCAGCGGATGCCGAAGGTGAAGCTCATCTCGGCGCGGCGGGTCTCGCCCGGGCGCAGCACCGGGCTCTGCGCGCCCCAGCTTTCGGGCATGTTGATCGCGTCGGGCCAGATCTGCGGCTCGAGGCAGATGGCGTCATGCTTGCGCGCGGCGTATCCGCCCTTGGCCGGCACCGAGCCGTCGAGAAAGTTGCCGGTATAGACCTGCAACCCCGGCAGGTTGGTGGTCATCCGCATGAGCCGTCCGCTCACCGCGTCATGCAGCTCGATCTCGCCAGGATCGAGGCAGAGGCAATGGTCGTAGCCGTCGAGCGCCCCCGAACGCACCGCGGTGAGCGGCTGCCGCCCTTCGCGGAAGTCGAAGGGGCTGGCACCGACCGGCGCGACGCCGGTGGGGATGAGCGCGTCGTCCACCGTCAGGTAGCGCGACGCGGGCACCTTCAGCCGGTACTCGAGCGCCGAGCGCGGCCGCCCCGGCAGCGCCGAGAGCCCCGCCAGCGCGAAGAAGCTGTGGTTGGTCATCGAGACGATGGTCGGCGCCTCGGTCTCGGCCTCGTAGGTGAGGCTGAGGCAGGGGCCGGCCGGTGTCTCGCGCAGCGCGTAGATGGCACGGGCGGTCAACGTGCCCGGAAAACCCTGGTCCCCCGCATGGCTCACCATCTCGAGCGTCACCGAGCAGTCTCCCAATTCGGAGACTGCCCAGTTGCGCCGGTCGAAGCCGTCGGGTCCGCCGTGCAGCGTGGTCGGCCCCTCGTTCTGCGCCAATTGGTGGGTATAGCCGTCGAGCTCGAACCGCCCGCCTGCGATGCGGTTTGCAAAGCGCCCCACCGAGGCGCCGAAGAACATGCGGTTGTCGACGTAGGCCTTCAGGTCGTCGAAGCCGAGCACGATGTCGTCCACCCGGCCGTCTCGGTCGGGCACCTGCAGCGATTTCAACGTGGCACCGTAGGTGAGCACCTCGGCGCTCACCGCGCCCGCGCGGAGCACGATGCGCTCGACCGGAGTGCTCGAGCGGACATGGCCGAAGGGATGGCGCTCAGGGATTGTCATGGAAGGCCTCGACGCGGGTCTGGGCGCCCAGCAGGAAGGCATCGGCCACCAGTTGCAGCGGCGCGAGGTCGACATCGGACTCGCCCGCCGCGATCAGCTCGGCGAAACGGGCGTAGAGACGGCGGTACTCGCGGTCCTCGGCCGAGATACGGGGCTCGCCGCCGACGAAGAGCTTCGCCCCGCCCTCGCGCAGAAGAACGTCGGGCCCGTCGGTCTCGACGAGGATGTCCCAGGTCTGCGGGCCGGTCTGGCGCCAGTCGAACTCGGCCGCGACGGGCGCGCCGGAGGCGGTTTCCATCTCGAGCTTCGCGGCGATGGGGGCCTGCTTGTTCTCGGGCACTTCGAGCTGCGCGGAAACGGGGTGCACCGGGTCGGGCAGGATGCGCGTCAGGATCGACAGCGCGTTGATGCCAGGATCGAAGACGCCGAGCCCGCCCGGCTGCCAGATCCATTCCTGCCCCGGATGCCAGTGGCGCACGTCTTCTTTCCAGGTGATCGTCGCGCGCTTGACCCTTGCGCCGGCCAGCAGTTCGCGCGCCTCCTCGACCGCCGCCGCCTCGCGCGAGTGCCAGGTGGCAAAGAGCGTCACGCCCTTCTCGCGCGCCAGCCGCGCCAGCCCCTCGACCTCCGAAACGCTGGCGCCCGGCGGCTTCTCCAGCATTACGTGCTTGCCCGCGTTGATCGCCGCCGCCGCCTGGGCAAAACGGCCCTGCGGCGGGGTGCAGAGAGAAACGGCCTGCAGGCCGGGCTCCTTCGCCAGCATCTCATCGATGTCGTGGTAGGAGGGCAGCGTCTCATGCCCGGCGTGGCGACTGGCGATGGCGGCAAGCTGCAGCGCCGGAACGTCCTCGAGCGAGGGCAGGTGCTGGTTGCGCGCAATGGTGCCAAGGCCGACGAGGCCGAGCTGGATCGGATCGCTCATCAGGCGTCTCCCATATCGAGGATGAAGGCCGGCTCCGCCTTGCCCTGCCCCGCGCCGGGTTCGGCGAAGAGCGCGCCGGAGTGCGGTGCCTCCGCCAGCGCCTTGGCGCCAAGACCCTGCGTCGCGGTGGTGCAGTAGAGCGTCGTGAACTCCGGCCCGCCGAAGGCCGGGCAGGTGCTGTGGGGCGCGTCCATCTCGTGGCGCGCGCCGAAGCTGCCGTCAGGCGCGACCTCGATCACCGCGCCCTCTCCCCAGAGCGCCACCCAGAGCGTGCCCCCCGCATCCGTCACCGCGCCGTCGGGACTGAGCCCGGCGTGGCTGAAGTCGACGAAGACCTCGGGCGCCTCTGTGGGCCAGCCCGCCTCGTCCAGCGCGACGCGGAACAGCAGCCGCGCGTCGGTGTCGGCGAAGTAGCCGCAGCCCCGCGCCGCATCGAAGCAGATTGCGTTGGGGATAGAGATTCCGTCGGCGATGGTCCGCAGCTGGCCGCCATGATGGCGGTAGATCGCCCCGGCATGCGGCTCGGCATTCTTGCCCATGGTGCCGATCCAGAAGCCGCCCCAGGGATCCGCCCGCCCGTCGTTCGACCGGGTCGCGGGGTTGTCCGCCTCGAGATCCGCGAGGTGCCCGAAGTCGCCGGTGCCGAGGTCATAGGTCCAGAGCCCGGTCTCGGAGGCGATCAAAAGCCGGTCCCGGTCGATCCAGGCCGCCGCCGAGCACATGTCGGTCAGCGGCACGGCCCGGGTGTGGCCGGAGGCCGGGTGGTGCGACAGCAGCCGCCTGCCGGTGATGTCGAACCAGAACAACTCGTCCCGCAGGGGGTGCCAGAGCACCCCCTCGCCAAGCGCGCAGATCCGGGCGTCGAAGACCTCCATCAGTGGCTGTCCTTACCCACGTCGTTGCCCCGGCAGCCCTTGAGGAAGTCGAGGTCCGCGCCGGTGTCGGCGCCCTCGACATGGCTCTGGTGCAGCCAGGCGTAGCCGGATCCGGGCAGATCATGCGTCGGCTTCCACGCGGCGAGCCGTGCCTCCAGTTCCGCGTCTGGGATGTCGAGATGCAGGCGGCGGCTTTCCACGTCGAGCTCGATCATGTCACCGTTCTGCACGACCGCCAGAGGCCCTCCCGCCGCCGCCTCGGGCGAGGTGTGCAGGATCACCGTGCCGTAGGCGGTGCCCGACATGCGCGCGTCGGAGATGCGGATCATGTCGGTGATGCCCTTCTTCAGCACCTTGGGCGGAAGGCCCATGTTGCCGACCTCGGCCATGCCCGGATAGCCCTTGGGCCCGCAGTTCTTCAGAACCATGATGCAGGTCTCGTCGATGTCGAGCGCCTCGTCGTTGATCTTGGCCTTGTAGTCGTCGATGTCCTCGAAGACCACGGCGCGGCCCTTGTGCTTCAGCAGGTGCTCCGAAGCCGCAGAGGGCTTCAGCACCGCGCCCTTGGGCGCGAGGTTGCCGCGCAGCACGGCGATGCCGCCCTGCTGGGTCAGCGCCTTCTCGAGCGGCAGGATAACGTCCTCGTTGTGGTTCACCACGTCCTTGACCTCGTCCCAGATGCTCTGCCCCGAGACCGTCAGCGCATCCTTGTGAAGCTGGCCGCTCTCGCCAAGGCGCTTGAGCACCACCGGCAGGCCGCCGGCGTAGAAGAATTCCTCCATCAGGTATTTGCCCGAGGGCATGAGGTTGACGATGGTCGCCACGTCCCGCCCGCAGCGGTCCCAGTCGTCGAGCGTCAGGTCGACGCCGACCCGGCCCGCCAGCGCCAACATGTGGATCACCGCGTTGGTCGAGCCGCCGATCGCACCATTGGTGCGAATGGCGTTCTCGAAGGCTTCCTTGGTCAGGATGTCCGACGGCTTCAGGTCGTCCTTGACCATCTGCACGATGCGGCGGCCCGAAAGCTGCGCCATCACGCGGCGGCGGCTGTCCACCGCCGGGATCGCGGCGTTGCCGGATAGCGCCATGCCGAGCGCCTCGGCCATCGACGCCATCGACGACGCCGTGCCCATGGTGTTGCAGGTGCCCGAGGAGCGGGACATCGACTGCTCCGCCTCGAGGAACTCCTCCTGCGTCATCTCGCCGGCCTTCACCATCTCCGAGAACTTCCACAGATGAGTGCCCGAGCCGACGCGCTCGCCCTGGAAATAGCCGTTCAGCATCGGCCCGCCGGTGACCACGATGGAGGGCACATCACACGACGCGGCGGCCATCATCAGCGAGGGCGTGGTCTTGTCGCAGCCGACCATCAGCACCGCGCCGTCGATCGGCTGGCCGCGGATGGTCTCCTCGATGGCCAGCGCCGCGAGGTTGCGGAACATCATCGCCGTGGGGCGGAAGGTGTTCTCGGAGGCCGAGAACACCGGCACCTCGACCGGGAAGCCACCGGCCTCCCAGACGCCCGCCTTCACCTTTTCCGCCAGCTCGCGCAGGTGGCCATTGCAGGGGGTGAGGTCGGACCAGGTGTTGAGGATGCCGATAATCGGCCGCCCGTCGAACAGGTCATGCGGGTAGCCCTGGTTCTTCAGCCAGCCGCGGTGGTAGATCGTGTCGCGCGAATTGCCCGAGTACCAATGCGTCGAGCGCAGCTTGCGGGGCCAGGGGGCGGGGGTGAAATCCTTGACGGACATGGGTGGCTCCAGAGCGGCTGTAGTGAGGGGCCGAGCGCGCGGCTCAGCCCTGTTTCGATTTGTTGTAGACGTCGAAGATCACGGCGGCGAGCAGCACGAGGCCCTTGATCATCTGCTGGTAGTCGATGCCGATGCCCATGATCGACATGCCGTTGTTCATCACGCCCATGATGAAGGCGCCGACCACGGCCCCGACGATCTTGCCCGAGCCGCCCGCCATCGACGCGCCGCCGATGAAGACCGCCGCGATCACGTCGAGCTCCATGCCGAAGCCCGCCTTGGGGGTCGCGGTGTTGAGACGCGCAGCGAAGACGAGGCCCGCCAGCGCCGCCAGCACCCCCATGTTGACGAAGGCGAGGAAGGTCAGACGCTCGGTTTTGATACCCGAGAGCTTGGCCGCCTTGCGGTTGCCGCCGAGCGCGTAGATGCGGCGGCCGATCACCGTCTTCTGGGTGATGAAGGCATAGATCACGATCAGCACGCCCATGGTGACCAGCACGTTGGGCAGGCCCCGGAAGGTGGCGATCTTGAAGGTCAGGAAGAGCAGCGCGCCGCAGACGATGGCGTTGCGCACCCAGAAGAAGTTCGCGGGCTCGCCCTCGATCCCATAGGCCTTGTCGCGGGCGCGCTCGCGCAGGCCGAGCCAGACGATGGTCACCGCGGCGATGATGCCGACGCCCATGGCCAGCAGGTTGAAGTTGCGCGAGCCAGCGATCTCGGCCAACCCGGCGGTCATCTCGCGCGGGAAGATGTCCGGCACGAACCCGGTCGAGAGCATCTGGAAGCTCGGCGGGAAGGGGCCCACGGACTGGCCTTCGAGCAGCCAGAGCGAGGCGCCGCGGAACACCAGCATCCCCGCCAGCGTCACGATGAACGAGGGGATCGACCAGTAGGCCACCCAGTAGCCCTGCGCCGCGCCGATGAGGCCACCGACGACGAGACAGGCGAGGATGGTCAGGGGCACGGACCAGCCCCAGTGCACAATCATCACCGCCGCCAGCGCGCCGATGAATCCGAGCACCGAGCCGACCGAGAGGTCGATGTTGCCCGAGACGATGACGATGAGCATCCCCAGCGCCATGATGATGACGTAGCTGTTCTGCAGGAACAGGTTAGTGATGTTCACCGGGCGCAGCAGCGTGCCGCCGGTCACCGCCTGGAAGAACACCATGATGGCAATGAGCGCGAAGAGCAGGCCGTATTCGCGCATGTGGTTGCGCAGGTAGTGCTTCAGGCCCTGGCCCTCGGACTGCCCTGCGGTTTCTGCCGTTTGAGTGGACATGTCCCCTCCCCTCTCACTCGCTGACGATGAGCGACATGATGCGCTCCTGGCTGGCTTCCTCGGCGGAGAGTTCCCCGACGAAAGCGCCTTCGTTCATGACATAGATGCGGTCGCACATGCCCAAGAGTTCGGGCATCTCCGACGAGATCATCACGACGGCTTTTCCTTCGGCGGAGAGCTCGTTGATGATCGAGTAGATTTCGTATTTCGCCCCGACGTCGATGCCGCGCGTGGGCTCGTCGAGGATCAGCACCTCGGGCTCGGTGAAGAGCCACTTGGCCAGCACGACCTTCTGCTGGTTGCCGCCCGAGAGGTTGCCGACCTTCTGCATCACCGTCGGCGTGCGCGTGGCCAGCGCCTTGCGGTAGCGCTCGGCGACATCGGTTTCCTCGGCCTCGTTCAGTACGCCCCTCTCGGACACGCCGTTCAGATTGGCGAGGGTGGTGTTGAAGCGGATGCTCTCGTCGAGGATCAGCCCCAGCGACTTGCGATCCTCGGTCACATAGGCGAGCCCGTTGTCGATGGCCCGGTCAACCTTGGACACGTCGATCGGCTTGCCGTGCAGCGACACCTCGCCCGAGATGCCCCTGCCCCAGCTCTGGCCGAAAATGGACATCGCCAGCTCGGTGCGGCCAGAGCCCATGACCCCCGCGATGCCGACCACCTCGCCGGCGCGGACGTTGAAACTGATGTTCTTGATGACCTGCCGCTCGGCGTGCTCGGGGTGCCAGACGTTCCAGTCCTTCACCGCCATCACCACCTCGCCGGCGCGGCGGGTGCGGTCGGGGTAGCGCTGCGACATGTCGCGGCCCACCATGTCCCGCACGATGCGGTCCTCCGAGAGCCCCTGCGAGGCGTCGAGCTCCGAGACCGCCATGCCGTCGCGGATCACCGTCACGGTGTCGGCGACGTAGCGCACCTCGTTGAGCTTGTGGGAAATGATGATGCAGGTGACGCCCTGTGCCTTCAGCTCGAGCATCAGGTCAAGCAGCTTGCGGCTGTCGTTCTCCTGCAGCGCCGCCGTCGGCTCGTCGAGGATCAGCAGCTTCACATCCTTGGACAGCGCCTTGGCGATCTCGACCAGCTGCTGCTTGCCCACCCCGATGCTGTCGACCAGCGTGCCCGGCGCGTCGCGCAGGCCGACCTTGGCGAGCAGCTCCTCGGTGCGGCGGAAGGTCTCCTGCCACTGGATCACGCCGCCAGTCTGCCGCTCGTTGCCGAGGAAGATATTCTCGGCGATCGAGAGCTGCGGCACCAACGCCAGTTCCTGGTGGATGATGACGATGCCGCGGTCTTCGCTGTCGCGCAGCGTCTTAAACTCGGCGAGCTGACCGGCGTAATGGATTTCCCCGTCGTAGCTGCCCACGGGATAGACCCCGGAAAGCACCTTCATCAGGGTCGACTTGCCGGCACCGTTCTCACCGCAGATCGCGTGGATCTCGCCTTCGCGGACCTGGAGGTTCACCTGGTCGAGCGCCTTCACCCCCGGGAACTCCTTGGTGATACCGCGCATCTCGAGCAGAAGAGTCATGACCCGTACCTGCCTTGTATGAAGTGAAGGTCGGGGGAGGCCCGAGGGCCTCCCCCAATTCAGCGCCCCGGGAGCAAATGGGGCGCTCGGGAGGACCGCTTACTTGATCTGGTCTTCGGTATAGTAGCCGGAGCCGATCAGCACTTCTTCCCAGTTCGAGGCGTCGACGGGGACGGGCTCGAGCAGGTAGGACGGAACGACCTTCACGCCGTTGTCGTAGGTCTCGGTGTCGTTGATCTCGGGCTCGGAGCCTTCCATCAGCGCGTTGACCATGCCGACGGTGACGCGGGCCAGCTCGCGGGTGTCCTTGAAGATGGTCGAGTACTGCTCGCCGGCGAGGATCGACTTGACCGACTGAACTTCCGCGTCCTGACCGGTGACGATCGGCATCTTCAGATCGCCCGAGCCATAGCCGACGCCCTTGAGCGACGACAGGATGCCGATGGACAGGCCATCGTAGGGCGCGAGCACACCGTGCACGTCCTTGTCGGTGTAGTTGGCCGACAGGATGTTATCCATGCGCGCCTGCGCGACCGCGCCATCCCAGCGCAGCGTGCCGACCTTGTCCATGCCCATCTGGCCGGACTGCACGACGATGTCGCCGCTGTCGATCAGCGGCTGCAGCACCGACATGCCGCCGTTGTAGAAGAAGTAGGCGTTATTGTCGTCCGGCGAGCCGCCGAAGAGTTCCACGTTCCACGGCTTGCTGTCCGGGAAGCGCTCGTTCAGGCCCTCGACCAGCGAGGTCGCCTGCTGCACGCCGACCTTGAAGTTGTCGAAGGTGGCGTAATAGTCGACGTCGCCGCTGTCGCGGATCAGCCGGTCATAGGCGACGATGCGCACGCCCGAGGCGGCGGCATTGGCCAGCGCGTTCGACAGGGTGGTGCCGTCGATGGCGGCGATCACCAGCACGTCGACGCCCTTGGTCACCATGTTCTCGATCTGTGCGAGCTGGTTGGGGATGTCGTCTTCGGCGTATTGCAGATCGGTGCCGTAGCCGGCCTCCTCGAGCTGCTTGACCATGTTGTTGCCGTCGTCGATCCAGCGCGCCGAACTCTTGGTCGGCATGGCGATGCCAACGGTACCCTTGTCCTGCGCGAAGGCCGCGCTGGAAAGCGCAACGAGGCTTACCGCGAGCGCACCCGCGAGTTTCTTCAGTTTCATCGGTATCCTCCCGTTGAGGGGGCGTCTCCCGCACCCCGCTAGTCCCCTTGGGGAACGTCAAAAGTCCTACTTAATGGTGACATACCGAACAAATACCAATATTGGTCATCCGCATAACTTTAATGGTATGCGCTATGTCCGAGCTGCTGAGAAACCTGCGCCCCGCGCAGATCCGCCTGATCGCCGCGATCGCCGAACACGGGCAACTGCAGGTCGCCGCCACCGCCTGCCGGATGACCCAGCCCGGCGCCTCGCGGATGCTGGCCGAGCTCGAGAGGGCCATCGGTGCGCGGCTGTTCCAGCGCACGCCCAAGGGGATGGAGCCCACGCCTACCGGCGCACTGCTGGCCCAGCACGCCCGGCGGATCGAGCATGACCTGCGCCGCATGGCCGAGGATTTCGATGACCTGCACTCCGGCCTCGGCGGCACGGTGCGCGTCGGCGCGGTGACCGGCCCGGCGCTCGGCCAGCTGGTGCCGCAGGTGCAGCGGCTGAAGGCGCTTTCCAGCTCCGTTGACATCTCGATCGAGGTCGCGCCCTCGGTGGCGCTGGTGCAGGCGCTGGAGCGCGGCGAGCTCGATTTCGCCCTCGCCCGCCTGCCGCCGCAGGTCAACGAGCGTGACTTTATCCTCGAGCCGGCGCGCGACGAGATCGTGCAGCTTCTGGTGCGCGAAGGCCATCCGAAGCTCGGGCGCAGCCCGGTCGCCATCGCCGACCTGCACGGCACCCGCTGGATCCTGCAGCAGCGCGGCGCGCCGATCCGCGCCGCCATCGAAACCGCCTTCCATGACGAGGGGATGACCTCCCCGCCGGATGTGATCACCACCTCCTCGCTACTGGCGATCATCGCGCTGCTGAAGGATTCCGACGCCGTCGCGCCCATGTCGCAGGAGGTCATCGACCTCATGCTGGAGCCGCCGGTCTCGGCCGAGTTGCGCCGCCTCCAGTTGAACCGGCTGCTGACGGTCGAGCCCTACCTGATCATCCAGGCGCGGGGGCGGCACATCTCGAAGGCGGCGGAGCGGCTGCTCGGCATGGTGCAGGAAAGCATTCGGAGTTTCTGAGGGCATTCCCGACTTCGGGAAATCTTCCCATCCGCATTTCACCCCGCCCGGCGCACGCCTCCGGCGGGGGCATCCATCACCACCTTCTCCATGCAGGCACGCGCCCGTTCGGGCACCCCGGCGCGGATCGCGTCGACAATGGCGCGGTGCTTCTCGACGCTGCGCGCCAGATCGCCCGGCTCGCGCGCCTCCTCGGCCTCGGCGATGAGCTGCGAGTAGAGCGCCGCCTGCACCAGATCGCCCAGCGACTGCAGGAAACGGTTGTCCGAAAGCTGCAGGATCAGCTTGTGGAACTCCAGATCCGCCATGGCGAAGGCCGTGCGGCTGCCGGCCTGCGCCAGCGCCTCGCAGCTTGCCTCGAGCCGCGCGTGTTCCGCCGGTCCCGCCCGCTCGGCCACCAGCGCCGCCGCCGAGGGCTCGATGATCAGCCGTATCTCGTTGAGGTCGGCGACGAAACGCCCCGGCGTCTTCTGCTCGGAATGCCAGCGCAGCACGTCGGGGTCGAACATGTTCCACTCGGACGAGGGCTGCACCCGCGTGCCGACCTTGGCCTTCGAGGCCAGCATGCCCTTGGCGATCAGCGTCTTCTTCGCCTCACGGATGACCGTGCGCGAGACGCCGAACATCTCTTCGAGGTCCGGGTCGAGCGGGATCATCGCGCGCTCGGGGTATTCCCCGGCGACGATGGCAAGACCAAGCTGGTCCACCACGTGGGTGGTATGGCTTTGGGCGCGGTCCGAGAACCCGCCGCCCGCCGTCAATGTCATGATCGCGCGTCTGATGCGGTCAGAAGCCTTATGCGCGCCGTCGTTGCCCAACCCAAACCCTTCTGCAGCATGATGAAGGCGAAGAGCAGGCCCCCGATCACGATCTTCGTCCACCAGCTCGAAAGCGTGCCGTCGAAGACGATATACGTCTGTATCAGCCCCATGATCAGAATGCCAAAGAAAGTGCCCGCGACAAATCCGCTGCCACCGCTCAGGAGCGTCCCCCCCGATGACCACCGCGGCGATCGCGTCGAGCTCGACGCCGACGGTCGCCAGCGAGTATCCCGCCGAGGTGTAGAGCGTGTAGACGATCCCTGCGAGACCGGCCAGACCGCCCGAGACGGCGTAGATTCCGATGGTCGTCCGCGCCCGCGGCACCCCCATGAGCTGCGCCGTCTGCGCCGAGCCGCCGATGGCATAGACGTTCTGGCCAAAGCGCGTGCGGTGCAGGACGATCATCGCCAGCGCATAGGTCAGCAGCATCAGCCCGCCGGTGAGGCGGAACCGCCCGCCGCCCGGGGCCTTCCAGTAGAGCGACTGAAGCCAGTCGTAGAATTCGTGAGTGATCGGCACGGACTCGGTCGAGAGCACGTAGGCCAGCCCGCGCATCAGGAACATGCCCGCGAGCGTGACGATGAAGGGCGGCATCTCGAGGTAATGGATGATCCCGCCCATGGCCGCGCCGAAGCCGGTGGTGATCACCAGCACCAGCGCGAAGGCGACCAGCGGGTGAATGGATGTGTCGCGCAGGATCACCGCGAGGAAGACCCCGGTGAAGGCGATGACCGAGCCGACCGAGAGGTCGATGCCCCCCGACAGGATCACGAAGGTCATGCCGACGGCGGTGATCCCGAGGAAGGCGTTGTCGGTCAGCAGGTTCGCCACAACCCGCGTGGACAGCATCGCCGGGAACTGCACCGCGCAGAGCGCGAAGGCCAGAACGAAGGTGGCAAGCGTGATGTACAGCGGAAGCTTGGTGGACTGGCTCATGACTGGCCCTTCTCTGGACGGGTCCGCGGCGCGGCGCGGGACGGGCGCTCGCGCAGGACGGGGCCCGTCGAGGCGCGCAGCAGGTAGAGGCTGTGGCGCACGCGCGGGCTCTGGATGACGAGGATGGCGATGATGATCAGCGCCTTGATGACGAGGTTGAACTCCACCGGCATGCCCGAGAGCAGGATCAGCGCGTTCACCCCCTGGATGATCAGCGCGCCCAGCAGCGAGGCGGTGATCGAGAACCGCCCGCCCAGCAGCGAATTGCCCCCGATGACCACGGCGAGGATGGCGTCGAGCTCCATCCAGAGCCCGGCGTTGTTGGCGTCCGCGCCCTTGATGTCGGCGGCAACGATGACGCCCGCCAGCGCGGCACAGAGCCCGGAGACGAGGTAAACCGCGATCAGCAGCACCCGCGCATTGATCCCGGCAAGGCGCGAGGAGGTCTGGTTGATCCCAACCGCCTCGATCAGCAGGCCGAGCGCAGAACGGCGGATCACAAGTCCGGTGACGCAGGCCACGGCGATCCACAACCAGATCGGTGTCGGCACGGCGGCGATGGTGCCCGCGCCGAGCCGGATCAGCCCGGGGTCGTTGAAGGTGAGGATCGCGCCCTCGGTCAGCAGTTGCGCGATGCCGCGCCCGGCGACCATGAGCACCAACGTTGCGACGATCGGCTGGATGCGGAAGATCGCCACCAGCAGCCCGTTCCACAGCCCGCAGGCCGCGCCCGCCGCCAGCGCCATGAGCACCGCCAGCGTCCAATGCGCGCCGCCGGTCACGGCCGAGGCGGCAACCGCCCCGGCAATGGCCATCACGGCCCCGACCGAAAGGTCGATGCCGCGTGTGGCGATGACCAGCGTCATGCCGGTGGCCAGAAGCGCCGTCGGCGCGCCGCGATTGAGCACGTCGATCAGGTTGCCGAAAAGCCGCCCATGTTGAAACTCGACGTGGAAGAACCCGGGGAAGACCAGAAAGTTGGCCGCCAGCACCAGTGCGAGGATGACGATCTGCGGGGTGACCCGTCTCAGCGTGGATTTCATCATGCCGCGTCCTCCGCCGCGATGGCCTCGACGATGGATTTGGTCGAGATCTCGTGGCCGGTGAGTTCACCCACCTGCCGCCGGTCCCGCAGCACGACGATGCGGCTGGAATAGGCCACCAGCTCTTCCATCTCCGAGGAGGCGACGATCAGCGCCATGCCCTTCTCGCGCAGGTCTTCGATGAGGGCGATGATCTCGGCGTGGGCGCCCACGTCGATACCACGGGTCGGCTCGTCGAGGATCAAGAGCTCGGGCTCGGTCGCCAGCCAGCGCGCCAGCAGTGCCTTCTGCTGGTTGCCACCCGAAAGCAGCCGGATCGGCATGTCGAGCGAGGCAAGGCGGATATCCAGCGCCTTCACGTAGTGCTGGGCGATCTCCTCGGCCCGGGCACGGGGAATGGGGCGGTGCCAGCCCTGCCGGGCCTGCAACGACAGGATGATGTTCTCACGCACCGAGAGGTCGCCGACGATACCGTCGGTCTTGCGGTCCTCGGGGCAGAGCGCAAAGCGGTTGCGGATCGCCTCGCGCGGATTGGAGATGCGGAGCGGCCTGCCGCGCAGCTCGGCCTTGCCTTGATCCGCCGCGACCACGCCGAAGACCACGCCCAGCGTCTCGCTGCGTCCCGATCCGAGCAGCCCGGCAAGTCCGACGACCTCGCCCTCGCGGATGTCCATGTCAAAGGGCTCGATGCTGCCGCGCTTGCCGTATCCCTTGAGCGAGAGCAGCAGCTCCCCGGGCTCGGACTGAGCACGGTGATGGGTCGCCGCCTCGAGCTGGCGGCCAAGCATCAGGGTGACGATCTCGGTCTGGCTGACATCGGCGAGCCGCCGGGTGCCCACGACCCGGCCGTTGCGCAGGATGGTTGCGCGGTCGGAGATGGCAAAGACCTGGTCGAGGAAATGGGTGATGAAGACGATGGCGAGCCCCCTGCCCTTCAGCCGCTCGATCACCGAGAACAGCAGTTGCACCTCGTCATGGTCGAGGCTGGCGGTCGGCTCGTCGAGGATCAGCACCTTGCCGGAAAGCTCGACGGCACGGGCGATGGCGACGATCTGCTGAATGGCGATGGAATAGCTGTCGAGAAGCCTCCCCGGGTCGATCTCGAGGCCGTAATCGCGCAGGATCTCGAGCGCCTCGGCGCGCATGCGGCGGTGATCGACCATGCCCCAGCGCATCGGCTGGCGCCCGAGAAAGAGGTTCTCGGCGACCGTCAGGTTCGGCAGGAGGTTCACCTCCTGATACACCGTGCCGATGCCGAGCGCCTGGCTGTCCAGCGGATCGCGCGGGTCGATCTCGGTGCCCGAGAGGGTTATGGTGCCGCCGTCGCGGGTGTAGGCCCCGGTCAGGCACTTGATTAGCGTCGATTTTCCCGCGCCATTCTCGCCCAGCAGCGCGTGCACCTCGCCAGGATAGAGCGCCAGCTCGACGTCATCGAGCGCGATCGCGCCCGGAAAGAATTTGCTGATGCCGCGCGCGTGCAGCACCGGTTCTGGCATGGCCATCCCGAAGTCCCCTCCCCTGGACAGGGTTCTGCGCCTCCCGGAACCCCCTCCGGAAGGCGCGTTGGGCAGGGGCCCTGCCCCCGCCGCGCAGCGTCAGTATCCGAGATCCTTCTTGCTCTCGTAAATGGCCGCGTTGTCGTCGTCGCTCGTGTAGAGCTTGGATTCGGTCTGGATCCACTTCGGCGGCATGGTTCCGTCCTTCCAGTAGGCTTCCAGCACGTCGAAGGCCGGGCCGGCCATGTTCGGCGTCAGCTCGACCGTGGCATTGGCCTCGCCGGCCTTCATCGCGAGGTGGATGTCGGGCACCGAGTCGATCGACACGATCTTGATGTCCTCGCCCGGCTTCAGGCCGGCTTCCTTGATCGCCTGGATCGCGCCCACGGCCATGTCATCGTTATGGGCGTAGAGCGCGCAGATGTTGGCACCGCCCTCGGACTTGAGGAAGCTCTCCATCACCACCTTGCCCTGCGCGCGGGTGAAATCGCCGGTCTGGCTGCGGGTGATCTTGAGGTTGGGCGCATCGGCGATGGCCTCTTCGAAGCCCTTCTTGCGCGAGATGGCGGGCGACGAGCCGGTGGTGCCCTGAAGCTCCACGATCGGGCACTCCTCACCGGCGACGGCTTCCTTGAGCCAGTTGCCGGCGACCATGCCCTCGTGCACCTGGTCGGAGGTGACGGCGGTCATGTAGAGATCTTCCGGCGCGTCGATGTTGCGGTCGAGCAGGATCACCGGGATGTCGGCGTCCTTGGCCTCTTCCAGCACGTCCTCCCAGCCGGTGGCGACCACGGGCGCGAGCAGGATCGCGTCGACGCCCTGCGCAACGAAGCCGCGGATCGCCTTGATCTGGTTCTCCTGCTTCTGCTGGGCGTCGGCAAACTTGAGGGTGATGCCGCGCTCCTCGGCCTGTTGCTTGGTGACCGTGGTTTCGGCGGCGCGCCAGCCGGATTCCGAGCCGATCTGGCTGAAGCCGACGGTCTCTCCCTCGGCCATGGCAACAACAGGCACAAGAATAGCGGCGCTTGCGAGCAAGCTTTTCAGAATGGTCATGATGTCCTCCCTTGGACCTCTCCTCAGGTCCTTCGGATATTAAGTATTACTTTATTACTATTGTAAAGCGCCCTGTGCGGAGGGTGAGAAGGAGTGAGCTATCTCATATGGTTAGTGAGACCATGCTGGGTGCCTCGCATGCAAGCGCGCGACTCGGGGACGTATGGAGCCTTGGCCAAGGCCGCTGGGGGCTCTGCCCCCGTCGCCGCCGAGGCGGCGCCTCCCCCGGGATACTTTGGCCTAGAAGAAAGGGGCTGGGCACGTCCTGAGGATCAGCCGGTGATCTCGATGCGGCGGAGGCCGTGGAATTCCTGAGCGGCCATGCCCTGCAGCGGGCGCAGGTGGTGGGTCAGCACGTATTGCGCGGCAAAGGCCGAGGGCGCCTTGAGCAGTAGCAGCCCTTGCTCGAAATCGTCGAAGACCAGCCCCGAGAACCAGCTGCGGTGCAGGCCCGGATCGCTCTGCGCCAGCCGCGCCAGGGTGCGCGACCAGGGGCCGCTGCCGGGCGTGGGGGCGGCCACATCCGCCGCACGGGCGCCGAAGTCGACGCGGACGACCTTTTCGCCGGTTGTGGCGGGCTCGGGCTGCTGCACCTCCATGCGGGCAGAGAAATCGGGACCGACGTTCTCCCAATGCGGTGCCGAGAGCCGGTAAACCTCGGCGTAGTTGAGCCGGTAGGCCGCCACCCTGCCCCGCACGCCGGGCCTGAGCTGGAGCAGGATCTCGGTTTTTGTCAGCCGCTTGATCTCGCGCTTCACCGTGCGCTCGTCGACCGACCAGAGCCGCGCCATCTCGCGCTGGCCGACCGTCAGCTCGTCGTTTCGCCAATTGTAGCGCGCCGTGACGATGGCCACGAGCCGCAGCATCGAGGTCTGGAATCCCGGTGACCCGTTTAGCCCGGCAAGGGCCAAGGCCGTCAAAAGGTCGTATTTCTGGGACCCTGCCTGAGGTCCCGTAAATCGTTTGAAGTCCATGTTCGTCTGCTCTGCCGCCGGTTCGGGTTCGGCTTCATTGGCCGATTCCCCATTGGCTTCGAGACTGCTCGATTTTCCCGTCGTTTGTCAATGTGGACAAAAAAGCGGGACCGGAACCCTTCTCCAAATTTATTTGGAAAAAATCGGTTCATTGGTAATGGGTGACAGGCATGGTGACACCAATATAGGGGGTGTTTGTCACCTTATCCACCATTTTGGCCCCAGAGCTGTCACCGAGTCCGTGACTTGGGTGCTGCGGAAATCCCGTAATCCTGAAAATCTTCGCCGAAATACGAGAAATGCGAACTCTGGGTTTTGCCCTTTCTGCAATTCGCGTTATTGAAGGGGTAGTAACAGAAAACACGAGCAGGCTCATGAGAGATCATTCCGACCTTCAATCCATGAACGAACGCAGCCTTGCGCAGCAGGCTGCGGTGCGCCGCGCGACCTTTTCCCCGGCCGAGGAGAAGATCCTGCGCCCCTTCTCCATCTGGGAGATCAGCCACTTCATGTTCGACGTGCCTGCGGACACGTTGCGCAAGAAGCTGGCCGACGATCCCTCGCTGCCGCAGGGCACCGTGGAAGAGGACGGGCGCCAGCGCTGGTTCTCGCTGCAGGAGATCAACGAGCTGCGCCGGCGCCTGCGCTTCCGCGGCAAGCCGCTGCTGCCCCACCGTCCCGGTGGCCGGGCGATGCGCGTCGCGGTCTCCAACTTCAAGGGCGGTGTCGGCAAGACCGTCGTGGCCCAGCACCTGGCCAATGCGGCGGCGCTCGACGGCTACCGCGTCCTGGTGATCGATTTCGATCCGCAAGCCACGATGACCCACTCCATGGGTCTGACCGAGGTGAAGGAGTGGAACACGGTCTGGGGCATCATGTGCCGCGACCTCTGCCGCGAGGCGGATCGCATCGCCGCCGCCTATGACGACCCGGCCGACTGCCCCTACCCCACCGCCGACGAGCTGCCCGAGGACGTGCAGTCGATCGGCGCGCAGCGCATCCAGGATTTCATCCAGAAGACTGCCTGGCCGACCATCGACATCATCCCCTCCTGCGCCAACGCCGCCTTCGTCGAGTTCGCCTCGGCGCAGTACCGTGCCATGCACAAGGCCTGGAGCTTCTTCGGCTGCGTGTCGCGCTACCTCGACGAGCTGCCCGAGGATCAATACGACCTCATCATCTTCGACTGCCCGCCGGCCATCGGCTACCAGTCGCTGAACGCGGCCTTCGCGGCGGACATCCTCTATATCCCCTCGGGTCCGGGCTACTGGGAGTATGACTCGACCACCAGCTTCCTCGGTCAGCTCGGCGACGCGCTCGAGGACATCTCGGACGGTTTTGCCAAGGTCGCCGAGGATGCCGGCATCCGCCTGCCCAAGCGCTTCGATGACGTGCGCCTCCTCATGACCCGCTTCGAGCAATCGAACCCGCTGCACGTCGCCATGATGGATGCCTTCCGCAATGTCTTTGGTGCCGACGTCTGCAAGCACGCCATCGAGATGACCCGTGCGGTCGAACAATCCGGCCGCTTCCAGCAGTCGGTCTACGAACAGGACTATCGGCAGATGACCCGCGAGACCTGGAAGCGGGCGCGTCAGAGCTTCGACTCCGCCTACGACGAGTTCAAGGAGGTGGTGCTGCGCGCCTGGGAAGCGAAGAACGCGAAGGAGGAGGTTGAAGCATGAGCAGCAAGAACAAGTTCGGCTTCGGCCCGATCGAGACCGCAGAGGTGAAGCCGCGCCGCCGTGACGTGGGCCCAATGGGCGCCGCAGTGCGCGAGGCGGCCAGCAGCATGACCGAGAGCACCGAGAACCTCGTCGAGCAGCGCCGCCAGAATGCCACCGATGCCAAGGCCTTCCGGCTTGCGCAGGAGGAAGGACGCGTGCTCGTCGCGATCCCGCTCGAGGACATCCGCACCGATGATCTTCCGCGCGACCGCCTTGACCTCAGCGGCGTGGCGACCTCGGACGAGATGGAGGAACTCAAGGCCTCGATCCGCGAACGTGGCCAGAAGGAGCCGATCGAAGTCTACCGCACCGAGCACGGCTACCAGTTGAAAAAGGGCTGGCGTCGGATCACTGCGCTTGAACAGCTTCTCACCGAAACCGGGGACGCGCGGTTTGCCAAGGCCATCGCGCGCGTGGCGGAAGAGGCGGGAACGCGGATCGATCTCTATATCGACATGGTCGAGGAGAACGTGATCCGCGAGGACCTGAGCTTCGCGGAGATGGCGCAGGTCGCGATCACCGCGGCGCAGGACAGCGGTCTCGACGGGATGGGCGCCGAGGAACTCGTCGGCCGCATCTATGCGTCGCTGCACAAGATGAAGCGCTCTTACATCCGCAGCTTTGTCTACCTGCTCGAGCAGCTCGACGAGGCGCTGCCGTATCCCAAGGCGGTCTCGCGCAACCTCGGTGTCGATGTGGCGCGGAAACTGCAGGCCGCGCCGGAGCGGGCAGGGGCGCTGCGCAGCGTTTTGTCGACGGTAAGCTCGGCCGAGGAACAGGCCGAGATGCTGAAGAAGTTCGTGCAGAGCGCCGAGCGGGCAGAGGCGAAGTCGCAGGACACGCCGCGGCAGCGCAGTGTGAAATACGAATTCCATGTCGGACTGTCGAAGGTCACCGCGCGCAAGGGCGAGTGCCGGATCCTCTCCGAGATCGATTTCTCCTCGGTAGACCGTAAACGGCTGCAGCGCGCGGTCGAAGCGTTCGAGGCGGCGCTGCGCGACGGGTAACCCATGGGTTACGGGGCGGGTGATGGTAACCCGACCTGAAAACAAAGGGCATGAGAGGCCGGTAACCCATGGGTTACCGGCCTTTTGCTTGGGTGGGGGGGGAGACAAAGATCAGGCGGTCTTGGCCAACGGAAGACGGTTCGAAGCGGTCTTGGTTCGCTGCATTGGAGATGGGGCGACCCTCTTTACCCGCCGTTGGTGGGCGAGGGTGCCGGGCATCTGCTGGGTGACGCGCGACTCTGGGTAACCCATGGGTTACCCAGAGTCGCGCAGCTCAGCCGGGCCATGAGTTCGGGCCTGGCCTAGCCGATCTTTGATGGGGGTGAAAACGTCTTGCGCGTGCCAGACGACGCGTGGGGCAGGGTAGGGCAGGGCGCTCAGAGCGGCAGGTTTCACCAAGCTAAACGCCAGTGAAATCCTCTCCGAAGAGTCGGGCGGCGTCTTCGAGAAATGGGCGATCCCCAACACCAAGAAATTGCCGTTCCAGAGGTGATTCGCCCTGAAATCCCTGCGAATCAGGGGTTTCAGGGCGAAATCTAGACTAGAATCGACCCTAACCGCATGACTCGGAACGAAAAATCCCGGCAGATTTCACTGCCGGGACCGAAATATTGCTCGAGATGCAGGAATTTGCGTCGGATCAGACGATTCCGCCGCCTGCGCCGCTGACCGCGGGCCGTTCAGCCGAGACCTTCGCCCGGTAGTTCGAGGCCCTGTAGGCGGCAACGGGATCGATGGCGCCACCGGCCTCGAGGCGCGCCATGGCGAGGATCGGCTCCACGTCCAACCGGTAAGCCGCCTTGAGTGTCGCCGCGGCCATGAGCGCGTCGTTCTCCTCCTGGAAGCCTTTCAGCGAGGCGCGGTCTACCAGCAGCGCCTGCGCATAGGCCCGACGGACTTCATTGGCCGAGGAAATCAGGCTCTCGATCGGGTCCGTCACGTTGTGCGACTGGTCGAGCATATGGGCGGGCGCGAAGCCTTCCTTGCCCTCGGCGGCGACCAGTTCGTTGAACACGAGGAACAACCGGAACGGGTCGATGCTGCCGGTATCGAGGTCATCGTCGCCGTACTTGCTGTCATTGAAGTGGAAGCCGCCGAGCTTCCCGAACTGGATCAGCCGCGCGACGATCATCTCGATATTGGTATTGGGCGCGTGGTGTCCGAGGTCGACGAGGCAAAAGGCGCGCTCGCCGAGTTCCCTGGCGATCAGATAGTTCGTGCCCCAGTCCTGCACGACGGTGGAGTAGAAGGCGGGCTCGAACATCTTGTGCTCGGAGAACAGCCGCCAGTCCCCGGGTAGGCCCTTGTAGATCTCCTGCATGGCCGAGAGGTAGCGCTCGAATTGCGCCGTAAGGTCGGTCTGTCCGGGGAAGTTCGAGCCGTCGCCGATCCAGACGGTCAGAGCCTTGGACCCCAGTTTCGAGCCGATTTCGATGCAGTCTAGATTGTGCTCGATCGCCTGCGCCCGTACCGCCGGGTCAGTGTGCGACAGGGAGCCGTATTTATAGCTGAGGGTCTGGCCTGGCTGGTCCTGGAAGGTGTTGGAGTTCATCGCGTCGAACCCGAGACCGAGCGAGGCGGCCTTCTCGAGCAGGGCGGCGGGGTCTTCCTTGTCCCAGGGGATGTGCAGAGAGACCGTTGGCGTGGCCGCCGTAAGCTGGTGGATGACACCACAGTCATCGAGCTTGTCGAAGATGCCGCGCGGCTCGCCGTCGCCGGGGAAACGGGCAAAGCGGGTGCCGCCGGTGCCCACGCCCCAGCTTGGGACAGCGACGCCGTAGGAGCCGACTTTGCTCTTGATAGTGTCGATATCGACGCCGCGGCGGGCGAGCTGCGTGCCCAGGGCCTCGTAGTCGAACTTGAGCGCCTCGGCGCGGGCCGCGTTCTGCGCGGCAATGAGATCGCTGTCGATCATGAAATCCTCCCGTGCCATCGCTTCGGACGGCGTGAAAAAGGCGGCCCGGGAACCCCGCGCCGCCGTAACAGAGACTTATCGCGTGAAGGCTTCCTTGTTGCCCGCATCGACGTTGAGGATGTTGCCGGTCGACTTGGCAGAGAGGTCCGAGGCCAGGAAATAGGCCGCTTCGGCGATGTCCTCGGGCAGTACTGAGCGTTTGAGCATCGAGCGATTGCGGTACATCTCTTCGAGCCCTGCCTTGTCGGTGCCATAGGTCGATGCGCGCTGGTCGAGCCATTCACCCTCCCAGATGCGCGAGCCGCGCAGCACCGCGTCGGGATTCACCACGTTGACCCGGATGCCCAGCTCGGCGCCTTCCAGCGCGAGGCAGCGGGCAAGGTGCAGCTCGGAGGCTTTGGCAGTGCAATAGGCCGAGGCATTGGGCGAGGCGGCGAGGCCGTTTTTCGACCCTATGAAGACGATCGACCCACCCAGACCCTGCTTGCGCAGCAGCCCGAATGCCTCGCGCGAGACAAGGAAATAGCCGGTGGACAGGATGTCCATGTTGCGGCTCCAGAGCGCCAGCGAGGTCTCTTCAACCGGGGCCGAGGAGGCGATCCCCGCGTTCGACACTAGAATGTCGACCCCGCCGAACTCGACGGCAGCCTCTGCATAGGCTCTTGCGACGGCCTCTTCGCGGGTCACATCCACGGCGACGGTGCGCACGACATCGCCGGAATAGAGACTGGAAAGCTCGGTGCCGACTTTCTCGGCGGCGGCGAGATCGATGTCGGCCAGCACCACGCAGGCGCCCTCGCGCAGCAGCCGCTCGGCGGTCGCCGCGCCGATGCCGCCGCCGCCGCCGGTGACCAGCGCCACGCGGCCGGCCAGAGACTTCGGTTTCGGCATCCGCTGGAGCTTGGCTTCCTCGAGCAGCCAGTACTCGATATCGAAGGCTTCCTGCTCGGGCAGGCCCTGGTACTCGCTGATCGCCGAGGCACCGCGCATCACGTTGATGGCGTTGACGTAGAACTCGCCCGAGATGCGCGCCGTGGCCTTGTCCTTGGCAAAGGTGATCATGCCGACGCCGGGAACGAGGTAAACCACCGCGTTAGGGTCGCGCAGGGCAGGGGAGTCGTCCCGCTTGCAGCGCGCGTAATAGGCGGCGTAGCTCTCGCGGTAGGCCTCGACCTGCGCGGGCAGGCTGGCCAGCACGGCGTCCAGATCCGGCTTGTTAGGGTCGAAATCCACCACCAGCGGCGCGATCTTGGTGCGCAGGAAGTGGTCCGGGCAGGAGGTGCCCATCGGGGCGAGGGTGTCCAGCGCGTGCGAGTTCACGAACTCCAGCACCGCTTCCTGATCGTCGAAATGGCCGACCATGTGCTGGTTGCCCGATACCATGCCACGGATCGCCGGCATCAGCGCCGCCGCCACCTCGCGCCGCGCCTCGGGGGCAAGGCTCTGCAGCTTGGCGCCGCCGAAGGCGGGAGTGCCCTCCGTCTTGGCCTCGAGCCAGCCGATGGCCTCGTTGATGATCTCGATGGTGGTGGCGTAGCAGTCCTCGGCGGTGTCGCCCCAGGTGAAGAGCCCATGGCTCTCCAGCACGACGCCGTCTGCCTCGGGGTTATCGAGGCAGAATTTCTCGAGCCACAGGCCCAGTTCGTAACCGGGGCGCTTCCAGGGCAGCCAGCCGATGCGCTCGCCGAAGATCTCGCGGGTCAGAGCCCTGGAGTCTTTCGAGGCGGCAATGGCGATGATCGCGTCGGCGTGCATGTGGTCGACATGGGCGCGCGGCACGTAGGCGTGCAGGGGGGGTGTCGATGGAGGCGGCGCGCGGGTTCAGATTGTAGGTGCAATGCGGCAGGTAGCCGACCATCTCGTCTTCGAACTCGACCCCGCGATAGACCCCCTTAAGCGCCCGCAGCTTGTCCATGTAGAGGGTCGAGAACCCGTCCAGCTTCATCGAGCCGACGTCGCCGCCCGAACCTTTCACCCAAAGCACCTCGACCTGATCGCCGGTAAGCGGGTCGCGCTCCAGAACCTTGGCCGAGGTGTTGCCGCCGCCGTAGTTGGTGATTCGCTTGTCCGACCCCAGAAGGTTGGACCGGTAGAGCAGCTTTTCCGGCTCGCTCATCCCCGCAGCCTTGCCGCTATCCCACAGATTTTGCAGGCGGTCCTTGGCCCGTGTCAGCATGGTGATCCTCCATTGTCGCGGTCCGGAATGGCCGCCTCCTCGCCCTGAAAGCTGCGGCTCGCCCTGCGATCTGTCAACCAGAAACGATCAAAAACGATCATGCGGCAGCGCAGCATGATTGAAACTGAAAAAACATGATTGACTTGAGGGGGGGATTCGTCCAATCTGAACCGAACGGGAGGACCAGATGCACGAAACGGAACGCCACAGGATCATTCTTTCCGCCGTCCAGGAGCGGCCGATCGTGACCGTGTCCGAGCTCGTGGCGCTGACCGGCACCTCCGAGGCGACGATCCGGCGCGACATCGCCACGCTGCATGGCGCCAAGCGGCTGCGCCGGGTGCGCGGCGGCGCCGAGGCGCTGACCCCGCCGCCGCTGCCGGGGCTGGCCGGACGGCCCTTCGCGGTGAGCCAGTCGATCAACATCGACCAGAAGCAGGCCATCGCCCGCGAGGCCGTGGCGCTTTGCGACGACGGCGAGGCGATCATCATCAACGGCGGGACGACGACCTTCCAGATGGTCCACCCGCTGGCCAACCGCCGGCTGCAGGTGCTGACCAACAGTTTCCCGATCGCCGAGCACCTGCTGAAGAACTCCAAGAACACGGTGATGCTGCCCGGCGGCGCGCTCTACCGCGAGCAGAACATCATCCTGTCGCCCTTCGCCAATGACATGACGCGGCACTATTACGCCAAGCGCATGTTCATGGGCGCCCATGCGCTTGGGCCGATCGGCCTGATGGAGGCCGACCCGCTGCTGATCCAGGCAGAGGAAAAGCTCATCGACCAGGCCGACGAGCTGGTCGTGCTGGTGGACAGCACGAAGTTCGACAACCGCTCGAGCCTCGTGCTCTGCCCGCTCGAACGCATCGACATCGTCATCACCGATGACGGGATTTCCGACCGCACCGCCTCGATGCTGGAGGCAGCCGAGATCCGGCTGATCGTGGCGCAGACGGGACGGGCAAGAACCGCCGGGGCCGGGTGACCGCCCGGCACGATACGTGACCGCTCATAAATTCAGGGAGGATACCATGGGCATTACGAGACGACTTTTCGGAGGATGCGCGCTGGCCGCGATGATGCTGGCCGGCGGCGCCGCGCAGGCGCAGGACAACGTGCGCATCGCGCTGGTGGTCAAGGCGCTCGGCATCGGCTTCTTCGAGGCCGCGGCCAAGGGCGCCGAGGAAGCCGCCAAGGAGCTGGGCAACGTCGAGGTGATCTACACCGGCCCCACCGACACCACCGCCGAGGGCCAGATCGAGGTGATCAACTCGCTGATCGCGCAGAACGTCGATGCGATCGCCGTCTCGGCCAATGATACCGATGCGCTTGTGCCCGCCCTGAAGAAGGCGATGCAGCGCGGCATCACCGTGATCTCCTGGGACAGCGGCGTCGCGCCCGAGGGGCGGCAGCTCCACCTCAACCCCTCGTCGAACCCGCTGATCGGCAACATGATCATCAAGCTTGCCGCCGACAACCTGCCCGAGGGCGGCAAGGTTGCGGTGCTTTCGGCCACCACCACCTCGACCAACCAGAACATCTGGATCGAGGAGATGAACAAGGTGATGGGCAACTACCCGGGCATCGAGGTGGTGGGCACGGTCTATGGCGACGATCTCGCCGATAAGTCGTACCGCGAGGCGCAGGGCCTGATGCAGACCTACCCGGATCTCGACGCGATCATCGCGCCGACCTCGGTCGGCATCGTCGCCGCCGCCCGCGCCGTCGAGGACGCCGGCAAGGTGGGGCAGGTGAACGTCACCGGCCTCGGCCTGCCGTCCGAGATGGCCGGCGCGATCGAGAGCGGCGCGTCGAAGAGCTTTGCCATCTGGAACCCGATTGATCTGGGTTACTCGGCGACCTACCTCGCCTACGAGCTGGCCACCGGCGATGCCGAGGCCGCCCCGGGCGCCGAGATCCCCATGGGCCGCATGGGCAAGCTGACCCTCGATGACAACAACGAGGGCGCGATGGCCGATCCCTTCGTCTACGACGAAAGCAATATCGACGAGTTCAAGAGCATCTTCTGATCCGCTCCTGACCTGAGCCCCGGCGCGCGCTTGCGCCGGGGTCCCACCCAAACCCACCAATCGGGGGCCTCGATGCAAGTCAGCCTCACCACCCCGCCCGTCGCGCATGTGACGGCCGATGCCGCGCCTGTGCTGCGGCTCGAGGGGATCACCAAGACATTCCCGGGGGTCAAGGCCCTCGACGGCGTCACGCTCGAGCTCTACCCGGGCCAGGTCACCGCGCTGGTGGGCGAGAACGGCGCGGGCAAGTCGACCATCGTCAAGACGCTGACCGGCATCTACCAGCCCGACGGCGGCACGATTTCCCTTGGCGGGGCGCCGGTGCACTTCGCCACCGCGCAGGATGCCACCGCTGCGGGCATCACCGCGATCCACCAGGAGACGGTGCTCTTCGACGAACTCAGCGTCGCCGAAAACATCTTCATCGGCCACGCGCCGCGCACAAGGTTCGGCCTCATCGACTGGCCGAAGATGCGCCGTGATGCGCAGGAGATCCTGTCCCGCATCGACGCCGATCTCGATCCCGACATGCCGCTGCGTGAGCTTGGCATCGCCTCGAAGCACCTCGTGGCCATCGCCCGGGCGCTCTCGGTCGACGCCCGCGTCGTCATCATGGACGAGCCCACCGCCGCGCTGTCGCACAAGGAGATCGAGGAGCTTTACGAGCTGGTCGAGCGGATGCGCGCCGAGGGCCGCGCGATCCTCTTCATCTCCCACAAATTCGACGAGATCTTCCGCATCGCCGACCGCTACACCGTCTTCCGCGACGGCCAGCACGTCGGCTCGGGTCTGATCTCCGAGGTGGACGAGGCCGAGCTGGTGCGCCTCATGGTCGGCCGCTCGGTCGACCAGATCTTCCCGCAGCGCGCCCACAATATCGGCGACGAGGTGCTGAAGGTGGTGGGCTACGCCCATCCCACCGAGTTCGACGAGATCAATTTCACCCTGCGCCGCGGCGAGATCCTCGGCTTCTACGGGCTGGTCGGGGCAGGGCGCTCGGAACTCATGCAGGCGCTCTTCGGCGTGACGAAACCTTCCAAGGGCGCGGTGCGCATCGACGGGCAGGTGCGGGTGATCCGCTCGCCCGCCGAGGCGGTCGAGAACGGCATCGTCTACGTGCCCGAGGACCGCGGCCGGCAGGGGGCGGTGATCGGCCTGCCGATCTTCCAGAACGTCACGCTGCCCTCGCTGGCGCAGACCTCGCGCCACGGCTTCCTGCGCCTGTCCGAAGAGTTCGCCCTCGCGCGCGAGTATACGGAACGGCTTGACCTGCGCGCCGCCGCGCTCGACCAGGACGTCGGGACCCTGTCGGGCGGCAACCAGCAGAAGGTGGTGATCGCCAAGTGGCTGGCGACGAAACCCAAGGTCATCATCCTCGACGAGCCCACCAAGGGTATCGACATCGGCTCCAAGGCCGCCGTTCACGGCTTCATGGCCGAGCTCGCGGCGCAGGGCCTGTCGGTGATCATGGTCAGCTCCGAGATCCCCGAGGTGCTGGGCATGTCCGATCGGGTCATCGTCATGCGCGAGGGGCTGATCGCCGCCGAGCTGGAGGGCGAGGCGCTTACCCCCGAGAACCTCGTGCGCCACGCCGCCGGCATCGGGGCCCGGCCATGAGCTCGGCACCGTTCGCTCTCCATTCTTCTAGGTCCAAATATCCCGGGGGTGAATTGGCCGTCAGGCCAAGAGGGGGCAGCGCCCCCAGTCGCCCTCCGTCACAGGGAGCCGCCACATGACATCCTTCCTGAGATCCCGCGAAGCCATCCTCGCTGCCGCGATCCTCGCGCTTCTCGTGCTGATCTCCAGCCGCTTCCCGGCCTTCGTCGAGCCCGGCAACCTCGCCCGCGTTTTCACCGACACCTCGCCGCTGATCCTGCTGGCGCTGGGGCAGACGGTGGTGATCCTCACCCGCTGCATCGACCTTTCGGTGGCGGCCAATCTCGCGCTCACCGGCATGGTCTGCGCCATGCTCAACGCCGCCTACCCGGGGGTGCCGGTGGCGGTGATCCTGATCCTCGCGCTCGGCATGGGCGCGGTGATGGGGATGATCAACGGGCTGATGGTCTGGAAGCTGAAGATCCCGCCCATCGTGGTGACGCTGGGCACGATGACCATTTACCGCGGCCTCATCTTCGTCCTCTCGGGGGGCGCCTGGGTCAACGCGCATGAAATGAGCGCCGCCTTCACCGGCTTCCCGCGCGTCGATATTCTCGGCCTGCCGGTGCTCGCCTGGATCGCCATCCTGGTCACCGGGCTATTCTTTCTCGGCATCGCCCGCACACCGCTCGGCCGCGCGTTCTACGCCGTGGGCGGCAACCCGCATGCGGCGGTCTATACCGGCATCGACGTCGGCAGGACGCAGTTCATGGCCTTCACCATCTCCGGCATGCTGGCGGGGCTGACGGGGTATCTCTGGGTCGCCCGCTACTCGGTGGCCTATGTCGACATCGCCGGCGGCTTCGAGCTCGAGGTGGTGGCGGCCTGCGTCATCGGCGGCATCTCGATTGCCGGCGGGGCGGGGACCATCCTCGGCACGCTGCTCGGCGCGCTCTTCCTCGGCATAGTCAAGAACGCCCTGCCGGTGGTCGACATCTCGCCGTTCTGGCAGCTCGCCATCTCGGGCACGGCGATCATCGTCGCGGTGGCCTTCAACAGCCGCTCCGGCCGCAGCAAGGGCCGCATCATCCTCAAGCGCGCGGAGGGCCACGCATGACCGACATCGCCGACCATCAGCAGGCCCCCCGCCGCATCCCCGACCGGCTGCAGGGCCCCGGCGCGCGGCTGCTGAAAAGCTGGGAGCTGCTGCTCTTCCTCGTCGCCGTGGCGATCTTCACCGCCAACAGCTTCGCCTCGCCCTATTTCCTCAACGCCTGGAACCTCAGCGACGCGACCTTCAACTTCACCGAAAAGGCGATGATCGCCTTTGCCATGGCGCTCTTGATCATCGCCGGCGAGATCGACCTCTCGGTCGCTTCGATCATCGCGCTCTGCTCCACTGCCATGGGGGCCGCCGTGCAATACGGTGCGGGCACGCCCGAGCTCGTGCTTATCGGTCTTGTCACGGGGCTCGCCTGCGGCGCCTTCAACGCCGTGCTGGTGACCAAGATGGGCCTGCCGTCCATCGTGGTCACCATCGGCACGATGAGCCTCTTCCGCGGCATTTCCTACATCGTGCTCGGCGACGGCGCCTACCGCGGCTACCCGGCGGAGTTCGCCTACTTCGGCCAGGGCTACGTCTTCTGGGTGATCTCCTTCGAGTTCGTGCTCTTCGCGCTCTTGGCGGTGCTCTACTACGTCCTGCTGCACCGGACCAACTTTGGCCGCATGGTCTATGCCATCGGCAACAATGCCACCGCCGCCAGCTTCTCGGGGATCCGGGTGGCGCGGGTGAAGTTCATCCTCTTCCTGCTCACCGGGCTCATGTCGGGCATCGCGGCGATCTGCCTGACCTCGCGGCTCGGTTCGACGCGGCCCTCCATCGCCTTCGGCTGGGAGCTCGAGGTGGTGACCATGGTGGTGCTCGGCGGCGTGTCGATCCTCGGCGGCTCGGGCTCGATCCCCGGCGTGGTGATCGCCGCCTTCGTCATGGGGCTGGTGACCTTCGGGCTCGGGCTGCTGAACGTGCCGGGCATTGTCATGTCGATCTTCATCGGCCTGCTGCTCATCGGCGTGATCGCCCTGCCGCGGCTCTGGGCCATGTGGAGGCACTGATGGAGAAATATGCCTTCCGCATGGAGCTGAACCCCGGCTGCGCCGAGGAATACAAGCGCCGACACGACGCGATCTGGCCCGAGCTTGTCACGCTGCTGAAAGAGGCGGGCGTCGAGGATTACTCGATCCACCTCGATCCCGAGACGGGCCATCTCTTCGGCGTGCTCTGGCGGCGCGAGGATCATGGCATGGATGCGCTGCCGCAGACCGAGGTCATGCAGCGCTGGTGGGCGCATATGGCCGACATCATGCGCACTCATGCGGACAACGCGCCGGTCGCCGTGCCGCTCGAGCCCATGTTTCACATGAAATGAGGCCGCGATGACCAAGCCGCCCCGCCCGAGCCCCCGTCACGTTGCCGTCTGGGACATCGGCAAGACCAATGCCAAGCTCGCGGTCGTCGACATGGCCAGCATGTCCGAGATCGGCGTACGGACCCTGCCGAACAGGGTGCTCCGTGACGGCCCCTATCCGCATTACGACATCGAGCGCCTCCGGGCCTTCCTGTTGAACGGCCTCGCCGAGCTTCAGGCCGAACACGGGATCGACGCGATCAGCGTCACCACCCATGGCGCCTCGCTGGTGCTGCTCGACGGGGCAGGGGCGCTGGCCTGCCCGGTGCTGGATTACGAGCATGACGGCCCGGACCGGCTGGCAGAGGCCTATGACGCGCTTCGCCCCGAGTTCGCCGTCACCGGCTCACCGCGCCTGCCGATGGGGCTCAACGCGGGCGCGCAGCTGCACTGGCTGCTGGAGACGCAGCCCGGGCTGCGCGACCGGCTCGCGCAGGTGGTGACCTATCCGCAGTATTGGTCGGGGCTGCTCACCGGGCGGTTCGGCTGCGAGTACACGTCGCTCGGCTGTCACACCGACCTGTGGCAACCGCGCGAGGGCAGCTTCTCGCCGCTCGTCGCGGCACTGGGGCTCGAGAGTAAGATGGCACCGCTCGCCCATGCGGGCGATGTGGCCGGGACTCCGCTGCCGGAGATCGCCGCCCGCACCGGCATCGCACCCCAGACGCCCGTGCTCTCGGGCATCCACGATTCCAACGCCTCGCTTCTGCCGCACCACAAGGCTTTGGCTCAGCCCTTTGCCGTGGTCTCGACCGGCACCTGGGTGATCTCCATGGCCGTTGGCGGCGCGCAGGTGCCGCTCGATCCGGCGCGCGACCTGCTGATCAACGTGAACGCGCTCGGTGGCCCGACCCCCTCGGCGCGCTTCATGGGAGGGCGCGAGTACGAGATGCTGAAGCCCGAGACCGGGCCCCACTCCGATCGCGACGTGAGTGCGGTCCTGCAAAGGCGGGCAATGCTGCTGCCCTCGGTCGAGACCTCATCCGGCCCGTTCCCCGGACGGCACGGCGACTGGACCGAGGCGCTCTCGCCCGGCGAGAAATCCGTGGCGCTGGCCTTTTACCTTGGCTTGATGACCGCCGAATGCCTGTCGCTGATCGGCGCCGAGGGGTCGGTGGTGGTCGAGGGTCCCCTTGCCCGCAACACGCTGCTGCTCGACATGCTCGCTGCGGCGACGGGGCGCGAGGTGGCCTGTTCCGCCTCGGCCACCGGCACCAGCATCGGTGCGGCGCTGCTGGCGGCAGGCGGGGCCCCGGCCAGCGCGCTGCAGTCGCATGAGGTGACCTCGGGCCGGGAGGCGCTGGAAAATTACGCTGCGGCATGGCGTGCGGTGGTCCGGCAGGAACCGACCGGGGGGTCTTTCACCCGCCGCGCAAACGGCTAGGGTGCGCGCAAGCGAGGCGGTTTCCGCCCAGCCATGCGCGATTTCCCGAATGCGAGAGGTTTTCCCATGCCCTTCCCGACCAATCCCCAGACCGTCGCCGTCATCGGCACGGGCACCATCGGCGCCAGCTGGGCGACGCTGTTCCTCGGCGCCGGCCTTACCGTCCGCGCCAGCGATCCCGGCGCGGGTGCCGAGGCCAAGCTGCGCGCTTTCGTCACCGCCGCCTGGCCGTCGCTGGAGGCGCTTGGGCAGACCTCGGGTCTCAGCGCCGAAGAGGCGCAGGCCGCGCTGACCTTCTTCGCCACGCCAGAAGAGGCCGCCACCGGCGCCGAGTTGGTGCAGGAGAACGCCCCCGAGCGGATCGAGATCAAGCGCGAGACCTATGCCAAACTCGAGTCGGCGCTGGCCCCCGAGGTGGTGATCGCCTCCTCGACCAGCGGCATCATGCCCAGCGAGCTGCAGGCCGGGATGACCCACCCCGAGCGGCTGGTCGTCGGCCACCCGTTCAACCCGCCGCACCTGGTGCCGCTGGTCGAAGTGGTGCCCGGCAAGCTGACCTCGGATGCGGCGGTCGATGCGGCGATGGCCTTCTACAAGGCGATCGGCAAGGTGCCGATCAAGCTCAACCGCGAGATGATCGGCCATATCGCCAACCGCCTGCAGGCCGCCGTCCTGCGCGAGAGCGTCTATCTGGCGCGCGAGGGCGTGGCCTCGATGCAGGACATTGACCTTGCCGCCTCGATGGGGCCGGGCCAGCGGTGGGCCTTCATCGGGCAGGGCAAGATCTTTGCGCTGGCAGGCGGTGTCGGCGGCATGGCGCATTTCCTCGATCACCTCGGCGAGGCGGTCGAGACCTGGTGGGACGACCTTGGCGACGCGCGGCTCGACACCGAGACCCGCGCCATGCTGACCGAGGCCTATGGCACGCCGACCGAGGAGAGCTTTGCCAAGGACGTCGCCTTCCGCGACGCTGCGCTGCTGCGCCGGCTCAAGGCTCTGTCGGAAGACGCCGAGGGCTGACAGCCCGGGCATTGATCGCAGGTTCTACAAGCAAACGCCGGCCGGACACGCGGGTCGGCGTTTACCATTGCGAAGCGGCGGCACGGGGCTGCCGGCTCATCCCCCGACGTGCGACAACAGAAGGCTGCTCTCCGAGTTGAGCACCCCGGGCACGTCGCGGATCTCGCGCAGTACGCGGTCGAAGTTGACGAGGCTGTCGGTCCGTATCTCCACCACCAGATCCCAGGCGCCGTTGGTGGCGTGGATCTTCGCGATCTCGGGGATCCGCGTCAGCGTGCGGATCACGTTGCGCGACAGCCGGCCCTGCAACTCGACCATGGTGATCGCGCGCACTTCGCCTTCGACATCCTGATCGGTTTCGATGGTGAACCGCCGGATCCGACCTTCGGCCACCAGCGCCTCGAGCCGGGCGCGGGCCGTGGTGCGCGAGATTCCGACGGTTTGGGCGAGCTGGGTGATCGACATGCGCGAGTCGCCGCGCAGGGCGGCTATAATGGCGCGGTCGGTGGGGGCGAGTTGTGTCATCCGTCCTATTTGATCTCTGAAGTGATCAAAGTGAACAGCCAATATGACGATCTGTCCACTTTGGTGAGCGAATTTGCCAACAGATCGGTGCATGTTGCGCCAAATCCAGATGGAGTCACCATGTCCAGAACCTGTTCCCTTCTCGGCGCCCCCGTGCAGACCGGCGCATCGCAACCGGGCTGCCTCATGGGCCCCGCCAGCCTGCGCACCGCGGGGCTCGAGCCGACGCTGGCCGAGCTCGACTGGCAGGTGACCGACCTTGGCGACCTGAGCATTCCGGCGCTGTCCCCGCGGGGACACGACAACGAAGCGATCCACAACCTCGCCGAAACCATCGCCTGGATCGAGGTGCTCGAAGCCGCCGCCTATGACGCGGCCAAGGGCCATGACCTGCCGATCTTCATGGGCGGCGATCACTCCATGTCGGCCGGCACCGTCGCCGGGATGGCGCGCTACGCGCAGGAGCAGGGGCGCCCGCTCTTCGTGCTCTGGCTCGACGCCCACCCCGACCTGCATTCGCTGGAGACCACCACCAGCGGCAACCTGCACGGCACCCCGGTCAACTACTTCACCGGCCAGTCCGGCAATGACGCCTACCCGCCGCTCGCCACCGCCGTGCCGGTGGAGAACATCTGCATGATGGGCATCCGCTCGGTCGACAGGGCAGAGCACAAGCTGATCTCGGAGCAGGGCATCGAGGTGCACGACATGCGCGCCATCGACGAGACCGGTGTTCTGGCCCCGCTGAAAGCCTTCCTCGCGAAGGTGAAGGCAGCCAATGGCCTGCTGCACGTCAGCTTCGATGTCGACTTCCTCGAGCCCGGCATCGCCCCCGCCGTGGGCACCACCGTGCCCGGCGGCGCGACCTTCCGCGAGGCGCATCTGATCATGGAGACGCTGGGCGACTCCGGGCTGGTGCGCTCGCTCGATCTGGTGGAACTCAACCCCTTCCTCGATGAGCGCGGGCGCACCGCGAAACTGCTGTGCGACCTGACGGCGAGCCTCTTTGGCCGCCGCGTGCTCGACCGCATGACCCGGAGCTTCTGATGATGGCCGTGAAACCTTCCACACTCAAACCGTCGGCGCAGGCCTATGTGCCCTTCGTGTCGGTCGAGAACATGATGAAACTGGTGCACGCCCATGGCGTCGAGGCCTTCATCACCGGGCTTGCCTCGGTGATTGAGAAGGACTTCAAGCGCTGGCCCGAGTTCGACAAGACGCCGCGCGTGGCGTCGCACTCGCGCGACGGTGTGATCGAGCTGATGCCGACGGCTGATGCCGAGAACTACGGCTTCAAATACGTCAACGGCCATCCCAAGAACATGCGTGAGGGCTACCAGACCGTCACCGCCTTCGGCGTGCTCTCGTCGGTGGCCAACGGCTACCCGATCCTGCTCACCGAGATGACCCTGCTGACCGCGCTGCGCACCGCCGCGACATCGGCGCTGGTCGGCAGGTACCTCGCGCCCAAGGGCGCCGAGGTCATGGCGATGATCGGCAACGGCGCGCAATGCGAGTTCCAGGCCATGGCCTTCCGCGCGCTCTGCGGGATCAACAAGCTGCGGCTCTACGACATCGACCCGGCGGCGACCGACAAGGCCGAGCGCAATCTGAAGGCGCAGGGCTTCGAGGTTGTGCGCTGTGCAGATTCTCAATCTGCAGTTGAGGGCGCGCAGGTCATCACAACCTGCACCGCCGACAAGCAATATGCCACCATCCTGACCGACAACATGGTCGGCGCAGGAGTCCACATCAACGCCATCGGCGGCGACTGCCCGGGCAAGACCGAGCTGCACCGCGACATCCTGCTGCGCTCGGACATCTTCGTGGAATACCCCGAGCAGACCCGCATCGAGGGCGAGATCCAGCAGCTCGACGCGGATTACCCGGTGACCGAACTCTGGCAGGTGATGCGCGGCGAGGCAGCCGGGCGGCGCGACGAGAAGCAGATCACGCTTTTCGACTCGGTCGGCTTTGCCATCGAGGACTTCTCGGCGCTCTGCTATGTGCACGGGCTGATCGAGGGCGGTGAGTTCTGCGAAATGCTCGACCTGCTGGCCGACCCGGATGATCCCCGCGATCTTTTCGGCATGCTGACCCGCGCCGCCTGAGGCGCGGGACTGACCTGACATAAGGCGCCCTCCGGGGCGCCTTATGCTTTGTAGGCGGCGAGAAAGACCCGCACCGCGTCCTTGGCAACGCGGGTGATCTCTTCTTCGGTGGGGGCATCGGGGCGGCGGCCGAAGAGCCGTGGGCGCCAAGTCAACGTGGTGGCAAGCTCGATGAACTGCCCGGCGGCGAGCGCGGTGTCAGGCACGTTCAAGGTGCCGGCCTCGGTCTCGCGCCGCAGGAAGTCCTGCAGGCAGCTCAGGAAATGCCTCGCCCCGGCATCGTAAAAGCGCATGCCGAGTTCAGGCATCCGCTCGACGACGCTGATCACGATGCGCTGCGCGCGGATGACCTCTTCGGAATTGAGCTGCGTCGACAGGCCGATGGCATAGGCCATCAGCCGCTCTTCAAGCGTGCCGGCCTCGGCAAGCCGGGCGAAGATTCCGTCGAAGAAATCGCGGCGCTTGTCCTCGACCAGCGCGACGAAGAGGTCTTCCTTGTTCTCGAAGTACACATAGAGTGTGCCCTTGGAGACCCCCGCCGCCTTGCAGATGCTGTTCATCGAGGCGGCATCGAATCCCTGATCGACAAAGACCTGCCACGCGCCGTCGAGGATTTGACGGCGCTTTTCAGGGTCTTCGCCCGCAGCGTGGCGGCGCTTCTGCGCGCAGGCCTTGGCCTTTTCCGTGAGTATGTCGAGTTTCATGCGCTTCATATAATCGAACCGATCGGTTCGATGAAGTCTTGATTTCGTTGCGGCAGCCTCCTATGTCGTGTCGAACCGAGCGGTTCGATCAGCGAATCCCTCCTCCCAATTGCTTCCGACACCCGAAGGACCTCCTCATGTCCCGCCACGACCGCATCGAACCCGCCGATCCCGAGACCCGCCCCGCCGCGGCTCCGCAGGCCGCCACTCCCGAAACCGCCGAGGCGCCGCCGAAGAAGTCCGGACGCAAGAAGCGCATCCTTGGGGGGGATCGCGCTGATCGCACTGCTGGCAGGGGGCTACGAGGGCTACGGCTGGTGGACCGACGGGCGCTTCATGATCGAGACCGATGACGCCTATGTTCAGGCGGATCTCTCGCTCGTGTCGTCCAAACTGCAGGGATATGTGGAGGAGATCCCCGTGCAGGCGAACCAGCATGTGAGCAAGGGCGACGTGCTGGTCCGGATCGAGGATGGGGATTACCGCATCGCGCTCGAGCAGAAGCAGGCGCAGCTGCCGACGCTTGAGCGGACATTGGCCCGCATCGACGCCGAGACCGCCGCCGCAGAGGCCAGTGTGACGCAGGCGGAAGCCGAGCTGTCCGCTGCCGAGGCCGCGCTGCGCAGCGCGCAGACCGCGTTGACCCGGGCCGAGGGGCTGGCGGCACGCAAGGTGACCTCGCAGGCCGATCTCGACGATGCCACCGAGGCGCTCGAGACCGCCAAGGCCAACCGCGCCGCCGCCGCCGCCGCGATCAAGGGCGCCGAGGCGCAGGTCGAGGTGCTGAAGGCGGAACGGGCCGAGACCGAGTCCAGCCGCCGCGAGATGGAGCTCGACATCGCGCAGGCGCAGCGGGATCTCGATCATACCGTGCTGCGCGCGCCATTTGACGGCACCGTCGCCAATATCGCCATCGAAGAGGGCGAGCTGGTCAGCATCGGCGCGCGGCTTGCCGCCGTGGTCCCGGATCACGGGCTCTACGTCGAGGCGAACTTCAAGGAAACCCAGCTCGCCGGGATCCATCCGGGCGAGACCGTCAAGGTCAGCATCGATGCCATGGAAGGCCATGAAGTCGAGGGCCGCGTGGTCTCGGTCGCGCCGGCCACCGGTTCGGTCTTCTCGCTGTTGCCAGCTGACAATGCCACCGGCAACTTCACCAAGATCGTGCAGCGGGTGCCGGTGCGCATCGAGCTGCCCGAAGGCACGCAGGGCCTGCGCGCCGGCCTGTCGGTGGTGGTCGAGATCGACCAGCGCACCGCGCCCGCGGGCACGGAGCATGCGGAGGTCTCGAAATGAGCACCGCAGCCCAACCCCAGGCCGCAGAACCCGAACTTACGCCGCGCAGGGTCGCGGCGTTTTTTCGTCATGGTCTTCGGCATGTTCATGGCGATCCTCGACATCCAGATCGTCTCGGCCTCGCTGCCCGAGATCCAGGCGGGTCTCGGTGCTTCGGCGGATGAGATCAGCTGGGTGCAGACCTCCTATCTGATCGCCGAGGTGATCATGATCCCGCTCTCGGGCCTGCTCGGGCGGATGATGTCGACGCGGTATCTCTTCGCCATCTCGGCGGCGGGCTTCACCGGGGCGTCCTTCATGTGCGCCACCTCGGGGTCGATCAACGAGATGATCCTGTGGCGCGCGGTGCAGGGCTTCCTCGGCGGCGGCATGATCCCCTCGGTCTTTGCCGCCGCCTTCACGCTCTTCCCGCCGTCGAAGCGGGCGATCGTCTCGCCGCTGATCGGCCTCGTCGCAACGCTCGCGCCCACCGTCGGGCCGACCGTCGGCGGCTATCTCAGCCACGCGATGAGCTGGCATTGGCTGTTCCTGGTGAACGTGCCGGCGGGCATCGCGGTGACCCTGGGGGTGCTGGCGCTGGTCGATTTCGACAAGCCCGACTGGAAGCTCTTCGACAGCTTCGACTGGATCGGCCTCGGGGCGCTGGCCTGTTTCCTCGGCGCGATGGAATACGTGCTGGAAGAAGGGCCGGGCAACGACTGGTTCCAGGATGAAATCGTTGCCGTGCTCTTCGTGGTCATGGTGGTCGGCGGGATCGTCACCTTCTGGCGCGCCTTCACGCTGAAGAACCCGGTGGTGGATTTCTCGGCCTTTGCCGACACCAACTTCGCCGTCGGTTCGGTGTTCAGCTTCGTGATGGGGATCGGGCTCTACGGAATGACCTATCTCTACCCGCTCTATCTGTCGTCGATCCGCGGCTACGACAGCCTGATGACCGGTGAGACGGTCTTCGTGTCGGGGCTTGCCATGTTCGTCTCGGCGCCGCTGGCGGGGATACTGTCGTCGAAGATGGACCTGCGGCTGATGCTGATGATGGGCTTCATCGGGTTCGGGGTGTCGTCCTGGATGCTCACCGGCATGACCGCCGACTGGGATTTCCAGGAACTGCTGTGGCCGCAGGTGCTGCGCGGGCTGTCGCTGATGATCTGCATGGTGCCGATCAACAACCTCGCGCTCGGCACGCTGCCGCCGCAGAAGATGAAGAGCGCCTCGGGGCTCTACAACCTGATGCGCAACCTTGGCGGTGCGGTGGGGCTGGCGCTGATCAACACGGCGCTGACCGATCGCGGCGCGCTGCATACGGCGCGGCTGAAAGAGGCGCTGAGCTGGGACAATCCCGAGGCGCTGCGCCAGCTCGAGATGATGGGGCAGAACCTTTCGGCGCAGGGCATCGACGGTGACAAGGGCGCGTTGCAGCAGATGGCCGGGCGCGTGGCCGAGCAGGCAACGGTGATGTCCTTTGTCGATGTCTTCCTGCTGATCACCGTGCTCTTTGCCGGGCTTGCGGTCATGGCGCTGGCGATGAAGCCTCCGGCCAAGGGGGCAGGGGCGGCGGCGCACTGACGCGCGGCCCGCTCCGCGGGACGGGTCGCGGGCCGGACTTGCAGACAACGAAGAAGGCCGCCGGATCGTCCGGCGGCCTTCTTTTCATTCAGCAATCGAGGCGCGGACCTCAGCCCTTGCGGTGCTTCTTGGGGCCGGCTTTCTTGTGGGCACCATCGGTGTCCTTGAAGGATTTCTTGGCACCGAACTTGCCCTTGGGCTTGTCGCCCTCGGCACGCTCGCGGCGCGGGCGCTCGAAGTCGCCGTCCTCGGACTTGCGCTTAAAGCCGCCGGGGCCACCGAAGCCTTCCTTCTTCTTGAAGCCGCCTTCCTTCTTGAAGCCACCCTCCTTGCGGAAGCCACCTTCCTTCTTGAAACCGCCTTCCTTGCGGAAGCCGCCCTCTTTCTTGAAGCCACCTTCCTTCTTGAAGCCGCCGGGCTTCTTGGGGCCGCGCGGCGCGCTCTTGAGCTCTTCGGGCAGGCCGTCGACCTGCTCCATCACCAGCCCCTGCGCCACTTCCATGTCGGGGCCGAGCGCCTCGAGGAAGCCCTCGACCGCGCTGTCGGCGATCTCGACGTAGGTCAGCTCGTCGGCGATGCGGATGGCGCCGAGCGCCTCGCGGGTGATGTTGCCGGCGCGGCAGATCTTCGGCAGCAGCCAGCGCGGGTTGGCATTGCCCTCGCGGCCGACGGTAACGGTGAACCAGCGGCTCGGGCCGAAGGGCTCGGTGCGCGGCGCCTTCTCGGCGCGGGCGTCGACCGGCAGCAGCTCCTCGGGGGCCGAGCGCAGGCTGCGCCACTGGCGCACCATAGCCTGGGCGATCTCCTCGGCGCTGTACTTCTCGGTGATCTGGGTCACCAGCGCGGCGTCGGTCTCGGGCGAGGGGTCGGTCCACATGGGATCGGCCAGCATCCGCGCCTCGTCACGCTCGAGCACGGCGTCGGCGCTGGGGGCTTCGCCCCACTCGGCCTCGACCTTGGCGAAGCGCATGATGCGCTCGGCCTTCTTGCGGTCACGCAGCGGCACGATGAGTGCCGAGATGCCCTTGCGCCCGGCGCGGCCGGTGCGGCCCGAACGGTGCAGCAGCGCCTCGTTGCTCTGCGGCAGCTCGGCGTGGATCACCAGGTCGAGGTTCGGCAGGTCGATGCCGCGGGCGGCGACATCGGTCGCCACGCAGACGCGGGCACGGCCGTCACGCATCGCCTGCAGCGCGTGGCTGCGCTCGTCCTGGCTCAGCTCGCCCGACAGGCCCACCACGGCAAAGCCGCGGTTGGTCAGGCGCGACACCAGCCGCGACACGGTGGCGCGGGTGTTGGCGAAGACGATGGCGTTGGGCGCCTCGTGGAAGCGCAGCAGGTTGGTGATCGCGTTTTCCTGGTCGCCCTGGGCGACGATCACCGCGCGGTATTCGATGTCGGAGTGCTGCTTGGCCCCGCCCTGCACCTGGATGCGCTGCGAGTCGCGCTGGTAGCGCTGCGCCAGCTGGGCGATCTGCGGCGAGACGGTGGCCGAGAAGAGCAGCGTCTGGCGCTCGGGGTTGGAGGCCTCGAGGATGGTCTCGAGGTCTTCGCGGAAGCCGAGGTCGAGCATCTGGTCGGCCTCGTCGAGCACCACGGCCTTGACCTGCGACAGGTCAAGCGCGCCGCGGCGCAGGTGGTCGCACAGACGGCCCGGGGTGGCCACGACGATATGCGCGCCGCGCTCGAGCGCCCGGCGCTCGGTGCGCGCGTCCATGCCGCCAACGCAGGAGGCCATGACCGCGCCGGCTTCGGCGTAGAGCCAGCTCAGCTCGCGGCGGACCTGCAGGGCCAGTTCACGGGTGGGGGCGATGATCAGCGCTTCCGGCGCGCCAGCGGCGCCGAAGCTCTCGGCGTCGCCGAGGATTGCGGGGGCAATGGCAAGGCCGAAGCCCACCGTCTTGCCCGAACCGGTCTGCGCGGAAACCAGCAGGTCGGCACCGGCGATGGCCGGGTCGGCCACGGCTTCTTGCACCGGGGTGAGCGTTTCATATCCGCGGGCTTGCAGAGCGGCTGCGAGGGTTTGTTTCAAGGTCTGAGATCCGATCCAAGGACTGTCGGCGAGGGATGTCGGTACGAGGAGTCAGACCGAGTCAGGGCGCCGGGAAAGGGTGCGCTATATACCCTGCACCCCGGTCCGTAAAGCGCCGATTGAGCTCAGCCGACCAACGTGGTGATCAGTAGGAAACAAAGCGCCGACAGCAGCGCCGAGGCGGGCACCGTCACCAGCCAGGCGGCGATGATCGTCATGAAATGCGAACGGCGGACCAGCTTGCGGCGCTGGCGCTCCTCGGGCGGGAGCACCTTGGCGGCGCGCTTCGGGTCGGCGTGACGGGCGCGGCGGGCCACGTACCATTCGCGGTAGAAGCCGACGCCGAAGACGCCGCCGACCGCGATATGGGTCGAGCTCACCGGCAGCCCGAGCCAGGAGGCGAGGATCACCGTCAGCGCCGCCGAGAGCGCCACGCAGTAGGCGCGCATCGGGTTGAGCTTGGTGATCTGGCTGCCGACCATGCGGATCATCCGCGGGCCGAAGAAGATCAGGCCGCAGGAGATCCCCAGCGCGCCGATCATCAGCACCCAATGCGGCAACACCCCAAGCTCGGTGGCGCGGTCCTCGGTCTGCAGCGCGCGGACGATGGCGCCGAGCGGGCCGACCGCATTGGCCACGTCGTTGGCGCCATGGGCGAAGGAGAGCAGCCCGGCCGAGACCACGAGCGGCAGGCGGAACAGCGCCTTGAGCGAGGCGTTGCGGTTGGCCATGCCCTGCGACTGCCGCCGCACCAGCGGCACCGAGAGCCGCCAGGACAGCAGCCCGACCGCGAGGCCGACGAGCGCCGCCTCGTGGAGATCGAGATCGATCACCTGCCGCAGCCCCTTGAGCGCGAGATAGCAGGCGAAGGTCCCCGCCATCACCCCGATCAGCACCGGCAGCCAGACGCGCGCCGCGGCGATCCGGTCGGGCACGTACATGATCTTCCACTTGATGAAGGCGAGCACCGCCGCCGCGATCACCCCGCCCATGATCGGCGAGATCACCCAGCTGGCGGCGATGGCGCTCATCGTGGACCAGTTCACCGTCCCGAAGCCCGCCGCGGCGATGCCCGAGCCCATGACCCCGCCGACCACCGCATGGGTGGTGGAGACCGGCGCACGCAGCACGGTGGCGGCGTTGATCCAGATGGCGGCGGCCAGCATGGCGGACATCATTGCCTGCACGAAATGCGCGCTGTCGGTGATCTCGCCCTGCGCGATGATGCGACTGGAAATGGTCGAGACCACCTCGCCGCCGGCGAGCATGGCGCCGGCGGTCTCGAAGAGCGCGGCGATGGCGATGGCCCCGGCCATCGACAGGGCGTTCGCCCCCACCGCCGGGCCCATGTTGTTGGCGACATCGTTGGCGCCGACGTTCAGCGCCATGTAGGCGGCGAAGGCGGCGGCGATGGAGATCATCAGCGTGCCCTGCAGCTCGCCCGCCGCGACGGCGACGATTGCGGTGACGATGGCGATGAAGAGCAGCGAGACTCCGACGCCGACCAGCGGACGGGCGGTGTGGATGGCCGCGGATTCGATCAAAGACAGACGTCCGAGATCCTTGTCCAGGGTCGGCCAGTCCTGCTCGGAGTCGCGCTGTGACGCGGGGCGGCCCGCGCGGTGCCTGGGCTCGGTCATGGGGGTCAGCTGATCTCGGGCTGGGGCAGGAGGCTCGGCACCCGGGCCAGCAGGGCCTGCAGCCCGGGTTCGTCGACCATCCTAGCCGCTTCCCTCGGCAAGACCCAGCGCCGTTCGCGCTGGCCGGCCTCGGGGTAGTCGTCGCTGAGCGCGCGCACCTCGGCGGCATAGACAAAGACCACCGTGTCGAGCGGCAGGCCGCCGTCGAGACGCTTCTGGTACCGGTAGCTGCCGATCTCGGCGGTATCTCCGCTCCCGAAGACGACGCCGGCTTCTTCCCAGGCTTCCTCGAGCGCGGCCCCGGCGGAGTCGAGCCCGGCCTTGGGCCAGCCCTTGGGCAGGACCCAGCGCCCGGTGTCCCGCGAGGTGATCAGCAGCACCTCCAGACCCTCGGGGCAATCAGCATGACGATAGCACATCGCCGCGACCTGAAATCGCGGCGGCCGCCGGAACGCCGGGCCGATCACCTTATGCCAGAGGTTTCGAAACATGGCGCGCCTCCTAGCACCGAAGCCGGGAGATCTTCAATCTATATCGGGACGCGTGCGCTCACATGTGACCGTTTCACGCAAGGTCACGCTGGCGGGCCGGCGCTTGACTGTCCTACGCCGCAGGCCCAGCTTTGCCGCAACGAGACAGACACAGGAGTTTTCCATGACGTCGACCCCCATCGACCCGACGCTGATCGACCGGCTTGCCGAAGTGGCCGTGCGCACCGGCGTGAACATCCAGCCCGGCCAGCAGCTCGTGCTGACCGCCCCGGTCTCGGCGCTGCCGCTGGTGCGCGCGGTGACCCGCGCCGCCTATCGCGCCGGCGCCTCGCTGGTGACCCCGCTGCTGTCGGATTCCGACGTTGCGCTGGCGCGCTTCGAGGAAGGCCAGGACGCCAGCTTCGACGCCGCTGCGGGCTGGCTCTATGGTGGCATGGCCGAGGCCTTCGGCGAGGGTGCCGCACGCATGGCCATCGTCGGCGAGGACCCGATGCTGCTCGCCGGGCAGGACCCGGCCAAGGTGTCGCGCGCCGGCAAGGCCAACTCGATCGCCTACAAGCCGGCAATGGAGAAGATCACCAACTTCAACATCAACTGGTCGATCTGCGCATGGCCGGGCGTGGCCTGGGCCAAGCGCATGTTCCCCGAGCTTTCCGAGCCCGAGGCGCAGGCCAAGCTGGCCGAGGCGATCTTCGCCGCCTCGCGGGTCACCGGCGACGACCCCGTCGCCGCTTGGGCCGAGCACAACGCGACCCTGCGCGCCCGCACCGAGTGGCTGAACGCCGAGCGCTTCTCGGCGCTGCATTTCACCGGCCCGGGCACCGACCTGACCATCGGGCTGGCGGATGGCCACGAGTGGCACGGCGGCGCCAGCACCTCGCAGAACGGCGTCGTGTGCAACCCGAACGTGCCGACCGAAGAGGTCTTCACCACCCCGCACGCGCATCGCGTCGAGGGCACCGTACGCTCGACCAAGCCGCTGTCGCACCAAGGCAGCCTGATCGACGGCATCGAGGTGCGCTTCGAAGGTGGCCGGATCGTCGAGGCCAGGGCCTCGCAGGGCGAGGAAGTGTTGCGCGAGCTGCTGGCGACCGACGAGGGCGCGGCGCGCCTCGGTGAAGTGGCGCTGGTTCCGCACAGTTCGCCGATCTCGCAGTCGGGCCTGCTGTTCTACAACACGCTCTTCGACGAGAATGCCGCCTGCCACATCGCGCTGGGTCAGTGCTACTCGAAGTGCTTCCTCGATGGCGCCTCGCTTACGCCGGATGAGGTCGCGGCGCAGGGCGGCAACAGCTCGATGATCCACGTCGACTGGATGATCGGCGACGCCGAGACCGACATCGACGGCATCCGCGAGGATGGCACACGCGTGCCGGTCTTCCGCAAGGGCGAGTGGGCCTGAGGCCCGGCGCCTCTTTCAAGATGAAAATCGCGGGAGCCGCGCCGGGGAAACCCGGCGCGGCTTTCGCGTCGCACGGGCGCCAAAAGTATTAACTGCACGTTAACTTAGCGCATTGTCCACAGGGCGACTCGGGGTACACTTAATCCGCTGCCACGCGAGTATGAGGGGGTTGGTTCATGCGCAAGACAGAGACAGTCACCATCAGCGGCGAGATTCTTTCCTATGCGGAAGGCCTCGTGGCCCGCGGTGAATACCGCGATGTCGGGTCTGCGATCGAAGGCGAGCTGCTGAAGGCCCGCGCCCGGCGTTCGGGCAAGATCAGCCCATTTCAGAACGAGCTGCGCGGTCGCCTGATGATCCAGCCCGACCAATGGGACGCCATGGGCGTCTCGTCGGAGCCCTTCTTCGGCGATGATCCTGCGCTTGCGCGGATGATCGAAGACCGCAGTTGACGCCACAGTTGACGCCTCTTTCCGATCAATCGTGATCGTCGCGCGGGCGGCCATGCTCGATCAGCGCGGCGATCAGGTTTGAGAGCACCTCGGCCCGGCTGGTGGTCGGGCGCTGCACCACGCCGAGCCGGCGGTGGATCGGCGGCGCGCCGAAGGGAAACCAGTCGAGCGCCGCGGTGATCGAATCCTGAAGTGCGACGTAGGGGATGATCGCAAAACCCAGCCCCGCCCGCACGCAGCCCACCACCGCGGTCATCGTGTTGACCGAGACCACTTGCCGCGGCGCGACGCCAAGCCGGGCAATCTCGGTATCGATCTGGCGCGCCAGCGGAACCTGCGTGCGGTAGCGGATGTAGGGCACCTGCCGCACGAGGTCGTGGATCGCCAGTCCGCCGGTGCCTGGCGGCGTGATCACCACCAAGGGCTCGCTCAGCACCTCGGTCCAGCGCAGGCTCGGCGGCACAGCGACGTGCTCGGCGACCAGCGCCGCGTCGAGCTGGCCCGAGACCACCTCGGCCATGAGTTCCTCGGACATGCCGATGCGCAGGCGGAAGCTGAGCTCGGGATAGCGGCCCTGCAAGGAGGCCAGCGCCTGCGGCACCAGCGAGTTCGCCCCGGTGCGCAGTGTGCCGAAGGCCAGCGTGCCACCGACGTCGCCGCCGGTGACCGAGGCCCTGGTCTCGGTGACGATGCGCAGGATCTGCCGTGCCGATCGCAGCATCTCGGCGCCCTTGGCGGTGAGCACTGGCGGGCGCCGCGTGCGGTCGTAGAGCTGCACGCCCAGTTCCGCCTCCAGCGCCGAGACCTGCTGGCTGACCGCCGAGGCGGTGAGGTTGATCGCCTGTGCCGCGGCGGCGAAACCGCCATGCTGCTCGATGGCGAGAAGGGTCTGTAGCTGTCGGGTATCCATTGGCGCAAAGTAAGTAAAGCTAAAGATAATGGCAATAACTTCGCGCTTTGTGTGGCTTCGCCTTGTGTTACTTCGGGGTTACCCAACCAGAACGTCGGCGGAGAAACCGCCAGCTTGCCAACATACACAGGGAGCCTCCCCATGAACCTTCGCACGGGCCTTGCCGCCCTCCTTGCCGCCGCCACGCTCACCGCCGCGCCTGCCAGCGCCGCCGACTACCCCGACCACCCGGTCGAGTTCATCGTGCCCTGGTCGCCGGGCGGCGGGTCGGACACGCTGATGCGCCTCATCGCAGGCAATATCGCGCCCTACCTCGGCACCGAGATGCCGATCATCAACATGCCCGGCGTCGGCGGCACCGTCGGCCTGCGCGAAGCCTCGCGCCGCGCCAACGATGGCTACACCATCAGCCAGGTGCACGAAGGCCTGCTGACCGCCTCCGAGACCGGCATCACCGACCTCCGCTGGGATGACTTCGAGCCGATCGCGCTGATGACCGCCTCGCCGCAGTACCTCGTGGTGCATCCGACAGAGGATTACTCGGACTTCGAGGAGTTCGTGACCTTCGCCAAGGCTCACCCGGGCGAGATCACCATGGGCGTCACCCTGGGCGGCGTGCCGCACCTGCACGCGGCGATGATCGAACAGGCCTACGGCCTGCAGTTCCAATACGTCGGCTATGAAGGCACCGGCGAGCGGGTGCGCGCCCTCGTCGGCGGCAACCTCGACGCGGCGATCGGCGACATCTCGTCGTCGAAGCAGTTCGTCGACAACGGCGATCTGCAGTTCCTCGCCGTCGGCGCCTCGGAGCGCGTGGACGAAGCCCCCGAAGTGCCGACCTTCAAGGAGCTTGGCGCCGATCTCGAGCTGCAGGTGACCCGCGGCATCGTGATGCCGAAGGGCGCCCCGCAGGAGGCCCGCGACAAGATGGAAGCGGCGCTCGAGGCGCTGTCGAAGGACGAGACCTACATCGAGCAGACCAACAACGCCGGTGCCTCGGTCGATTTCCGCGGCCAAGAGGACTTCCGCACCTACCTGTCGAAGCTCGATGAGACCGTGAAGTCGCTGGCAGAGGTTCTCGCACCGTGAGCGACGCCGGCTACGACAAGCAGCAGGCACGGGAGGCGGGCGAGATTGCCCGCCTCCTGAGCTACGTGCTGATCCTTCTCGCCTCGGTCGGGCTGTTTGTCTCGGCCACTGCGATTCCCACCTCGCGCTTCGAGAAACTCGGCGCGGGGGCGTTTCCCAAGATCGTCTTCGCCGGCATCGCGCTGGTGGCGGTGATCGCCATCATCGACGCGCTGCGCAAGATCCCCGCCGGCGCCTATGGCCGCTTTGCCTGCCAGACCGTGGCCTGGGCCAGGCGCCGCTACCTGGTCTTTGTCGTTCTGGCGACGCTGGCGGTCTACCTGCTGGCGATCCCGCTACTCGGCTTCTCGGTCGCGAGTTTCCTCTTCATCCTCGGGCTCGAGCTGGTGCTCATGCCGCGCCGCCCCGCGACGCTGCTGGTGGCGGTAATCGTGGCGGCGGTCTTCTCCTTCGGGCTGAACTGGCTCTTTGCCGAGGTCTTCACCGTCTTCCTGCCGCGCGGGGTGCTCTGATATGGACAGCTTCCTTTCCGGTGCGGCGCAGATTTTCACGCTCGCCACGCTGATCTACATGCTCGCTGGCTCGCTGGCCGGCATCATCGCCGCCGCGATCCCCGGCTTCACCGTCACCATGGCCATCGTGCTGACGCTGCCGCTGACCTTCACCATGGAGCCGCTGCAGGGCATCGCGGTGATGCTCTCGGTCTACGTGGGCGGCTACACCGGTGGCCTGATCTCTGCCGCGCTGCTCGGCATTCCCGGCACGCCCTCGTCGGTGGCCACCACCTTCGACGCCTTCCCCATGGCCCGCAACGGCGAGCCCGGACGGGCGCTGTCGCTGGGTGTCTGGGCCTCGTTCTTCGGCACGATCATCTCGACCGTGGTGCTGATCGTCGCCGCGCCGCCGCTGGCGATGTTCGCGGTGAAGCTCGGCCCGTGGGAATATTTCTCGCTGATCGTCTTCGCGCTGACCATCGTCGCCAGCCTCGTCGGCGACAGCGTGATCCGCGGCCTGCTGGCGGGTCTCATCGGCCTGGCCATCTCGACCGTCGGCACCGATCCGATCATGGGCCGGCCGCGCTTCGACTTCGGCATCGAGATGCTGGAGACCGGGCTGCCGTTCCTCGTGGTGTTGATCGGCATCTTCGCGATCTCGCAGCTGACCTCCGAGGTCGAGGATGCGAAATCCGTCCGCTCGGGCAATGCGCTGGTGACCGGCGCCATCGACTTCCAGACCTGGAAGGTGATGAAGGAGGTGCTGCTGCGCCCGGTGAACCTGATCCGCTCGTCCATCGTCGGCGTGCTGATCGGCGCGCTGCCGGGGGCAGGGGGCTCGATCGCCAACCTCGTCGCCTACGACCAGGCCAAGCGCAACTCCAAGGATCCCGACAGCTTCGGCAAGGGCAACCCCGATGGCGTCGTCGCCTCGGAGGCGGGCAACTCCGCCACCGCCGGTGGCGGTCTTATACCGCTCATCGGCCTCGGCATCCCGGGCTCGGCGGTGGACGCGATCCTCATGGCCTCGCTGATGGTGCACGGCATCTCGGTCGGCCCGCGGCTGATCATGGACCACGCAGACCTCGTCTACGGCATGTTCATCGCCATGGCGGTCGCCTCGCTGATGATGCTCTTCGTCTCGGTGGTGTCGATGCGGATGTTCCTGCGCGTCGCCGAGGTGCCGAAATGGCTTATCGTGCCGGTGGTCATGGTCTGCTGCGTCGTCGGCTCCTTCGCGCTCAACAACCGGGTGACCGACCTCTACCTGCTCGGCTTCATCGGGGTGGCGGGCTACGCGCTGCGCGCGCTCGGCTACTCGCTGGCGCCGCTGGTGCTGGGCGTCATTCTCGGCCCGATCGCCGAGACCAACCTGCGCCGGGCGCTGATGACCGATGCCGACCCGTCGCTGTTCTTCACCCGCCCGATCAGCCTCATCTTCCTCATCGCGGCCGTCGTCTCGATCGCCTGGGCGATCCGCGGCCATCTGAAACAACGTAAAACTTCCGGGAGGAGCACCGATGCGCCTGCGTCATGATCCCGTCTACCCGTCGCGCCGTTCGCCTGTCTTGGCTGAAAACATCGTGGCGACCTCGCAGCCGCTGGCCACGCAGGCCGGGCTGACCATCCTGCAGCAGGGCGGCAACGCGGTGGATGCCGCGATCGCCACCGCCGCCGCGCTGACCGTGGTCGAGCCCACCGGCAACGGTCTCGGCTCGGATGCCTTCTGCATCCTCTGGGACGGCAAGCAGCTGCACGGGCTCAACGCCTCGGGCCGCGCGCCCGCCGCCTGGTCGCCCGAACGCTTCCCGAACGGCATGGTCCAGCACGGCTGGGACGCGGTGACGGTTCCGGGCGCGGTCAGCGCCTGGGTCGAGCTGTCGGAGCGCTTCGGCAAGCTGGGGCTGGCGACGGTGCTGGCGCCCGCGATCCGCTACGCGGAAGAGGGCTTCATCGTCTCGCCGGTGATCGCCACGCTCTGGGCCAAAGGCGGCGAGACGCTGGGCAAGCAGCCTGGCTTTGCCGAGACCTTCCTGCCCGGCGGCCGCGCGCCCAAGGCGGGCGAGCGCTTCCGCAACCCGGGCGCCGCGCGCACCCTGCGGGCGATTGCCGAAACCAAGGGCCGCGCCTTCTATGAGGGCGAGATCGCCGAGGAGATCGTCGCTTTCGCCAAGGCCCATGGCGGCGCGATGACCATGGAGGATCTGGCCAGCCACAAGCCCGACTGGTGCGGCACGGTCAGCCAGTCCTTCGACGACGTCGAGCTGCACGAGATCCCGCCGAACGGGCAGGGGATCGCCGCGCTCATGGCGCTGGGGATGCTCCAGCACACCTCGATCCGCGATCACGGCCCGGACGATCTGACCGCCGTGCACCTGCAGATCGAGGCGATCAAGCTGGCCTATGCCGACCTGCACGCCTTCGTCGCCGACCGCGATCACATGACCGAGGTCGACGAGACCGCGCTGCTGGATCCGGAGTACCTCAAGTCCCGCGCTGCGCTGATCTCGGAAGACAAGGCACAGGACTTCGGCCCCGGCGCGCCGAAGCGCGGCGGTACGGTGCTGCTGAACGTGGCGGATGCCTCGGGCATGATGGTGAGCTTCATCCAGTCCAACTACGCCGGCTTCGGCTCGGGCGTGGTGGTTCCGGGCACCGGCGTGTCGATGCAGAACCGTGGCTTCGGCTTCACCACCGAGGAGGGCCATCCCAACCGGGTGGCGGGCGGCAAGCGTCCCTTCCACACGATCATCCCGGGCTTTGCCATGAAGAAGGGTGAGCCGCTCATGGCCTTCGGCATGATGGGCGGGCCGATCCAGGCGCAGGGCCACATGCAGTTGCTGCTGCGCACCGAGCTCTGGGATCAGGACGTGCAGACTGCGGCCGACGCGCCGCGCTGGCGGATGATCGAGGGGCTCGACCTGGCCTGCGAGCCGAGCATGGCGCCGGACCTGCTGGAGGGTCTCAAAGCGCTCGGCCACAAGGTGCAGGTCGAGGCGCCGGACAACGCCTTTGGCTTTGGTGGTGCACAATTGGTGCACCGTCTGCCGGAAGGCGGCTTTGCGGCAGGCTCGGATCCGCGTAAGGATGGGCAGGCCGCAGGGTTCTGAGGCCCATCCGCACCACGATGGGAGCGGCGCGCGCGCCGGAGAGGAAAGAGCAGGAGAAGAGATGAAGTATCTCAAACGCATCGGCATCGACACCTACATGCTGTTGCTCATCGCCACGGTCTGCCTTGGCCTGTTGCTGCCAGCGCAGGGCATCGCGGCCGCGGGTTTGAAGCACGTGACCTTCTGGGCTGTCGCGCTGTTGTTCTTTCTCTACGGGGCCAAGCTCGACCCTTCGTCGGTGCGCGCGGGACTACTGAACTGGCGGCTGCAGGGGCTGACCTTTGCCGCGACCTACGCGATGTTCCCGCTGCTTGGCCTGTTCCTGGCCTGGGTCTTCTCGCCAGCCCTCGGAGCGACGGTCACCCTGGGGCTGCTGTTCCTGTCGGTGTTGCCCTCGACGGTGCAGTCTTCGATCGCCTTCACCTCGATCGCCGGGGGCAACGTGCCCGCGGCGATCTGCGCCGCGTCGCTGTCGAACATCGTCGGCGTGGCGCTGACACCCGCCCTCGTGGCGCTGATGCTGCACCAGGGGGATGGCGGGGTGAGCTTCGACTCGATCGTCAAGATCGGCACGCAGATCCTTCTGCCCTTCGTCCTTGGACAACTCCTCCGGCCCTGGGTCGGCGACTTCGTCAAGCGCCACAAGCTGCTGACGATGGTGGTCGACCGCGGCTCGATCCTGCTGATCGTCTATTCGGCCTTCAGCGCAGGCACGGTCTCGGGCCTGTGGCAGCGGATCCCGACCGCGAGCCTGATCATGCTGGTGCTGGTGGTGTTGCTTTTCCTTGCCATCGCGATGCTGCTGATGGTGGGGGCGGGTAAGCTCTTCGGCCTGCCGTACCCGGATCGGGCGGTGCTGTTCTACTGCGGCTCGACCAAGAGCCTCGCCTCGGGCCTGCCGATCGCGACGGCGCTCTTTGCCGCCGACCAGGTCGGGGCGATCGTGCTGCCGGTGATGATCTACCACATGAGCCAGCTGCTGGTCTGCGCCTTCGTCTCGCAGAAGGCGGCGCGGCGCGAACAGGCCGAGGCCGTCCCGGCGAGCTGACGCAGGCCTCCTTTCATGCGTCCCGAAGGCCCGGCAGATGCCGGGCCTTTTGACGTAGCGGCCCGGCGGGAAGAGCACGCCTCGCTGGGTTAGGACGCGGCTAATCCAAGGCGATGAATTTCATGGTTTGTCAGTCGCCGGCGGCGCGGTACTTACCTCGGGTCGACCCCGGCCGGAAAAGGACTCGCCATGCCCGTTGAAACCACCGACACGCTGGTCATCGGCGCGGGACAGGCCGGTGTCGCCATGAGCGAGCATCTCACCCGCGAAGGCGTCCCGCATCTCGTGCTGGAAAAGAGCCGCATCGCCGAGCGCTGGCGCAGCGGCCGCTGGGATTCGCTGGTTGCCAACGGCCCGGCCTGGCACGACCGCTTTCCCGGCATGGAATTCGACGGCGACGGCGAGGCCTTCCCGGGCAAGGATACCGTGGCCGATTACTTCGAGCGCTACGCCGCCAAGCATGGCGCGCCGATCCGCTGCGGGGTGGAGGTGACCAAGGTCCGGCGCCTCGACGGGCGAGTGGGTTTCCGGGTCGAGACCTCGGAGGGGGTGATCGAGGCTCGGAACGTCGTCTCGGCCACCGGTCCGTTCCAGACCCCGGTGATCCCGCCCGTCGTGCCGCAGGAGGCGCCGGTCCTGCAGCTCCATTCGGCGCAGTACCGGAATCCGGACCAGCTTCCCGAGGGCGCGGTACTGGTGGTGGGCGCGGGCTCTTCGGGCGCGCAGATCGCCGACGAGCTGAACCGGGCGGGGCGCAAGGTCTATCTCTCGGTCGGCCCGCACGGCCGCCCGCCGCGGAGCTATCGCGGCCGCGACTACTGCTGGTGGCTGGGGGTGCTGGGGCTGTGGGACATCCCCGCCCCGACACCGGGCACCGAGCATGTGACCATCGCAGTGAGCGGCGCGCAGGGCGGGCGGACCGTCGATTTCCGCCAGCTCGCGGCGGAGGGCATCACGCTTGTCGGCCGCACCGAGGGCTATGCCGATGGCCGGCTGAGCTTCGGCGAGGATCTCCTGCGCAACATCCGTCAGGGCGACGCCGATTACCTGTCGATGCTCGAGCAGGCAGACGCATACGCCGCGCGCAACGGGCTCGACCTGCCCGAGGAACCCGAGGCATGGCGGATGTTGCCGGACCCGGATTGCGTGACCGAGCCGCTGCGCAGGCTCGATCTCGCCGAGGCCGGGGTGGGGACGATCCTTTGGGCGACCGGCTACGCGCTTGATTACGGCTGGCTGGAGCTCAACGTGCTCGATGACAGGGGCCGCCCTGTGCAGGAGCGTGGGGTCTCGCCCGAGCGCGGTTTCTACTTCCTCGGCCTGCCGTGGCTGTCGCGCCGCGGGTCGAGTTTCATCTGGGGCGTCTGGCACGACGCCCGCTACATCGCCGATCAGATCGTGATCCAGCGCAGCTATTCCAGCTACGACGACCAGGCCCGCCGCCGCCAACCGGCGAAGGCCGCAGAATAACCCCAACGGAGCGCCAGATGGCCCATACCCGCATCCGCAAGTTCAACACCAAGGACACCTACCCCGAGCAGAAGCTCGACAACGATCTCTGCCAGGCGGTGGTTGCCGAGGGAAAGATGGTGTTCCTGCGCGGCCAGTGCCCGCAGAACCTAGACGATGCCAAGAACATCGAGAGCCACGACCCCGTCGAGCAGACCCATAAGGTCATGCAGAACATCCGCCAGCTGATGGAGGAATGCGGCGGCGCGATGGAGCATGTCTGCCGCGTGCAGGTGTTCCTGACCGACGTGCGCAACCGCGAGGCGGTCTACCGGACCATGGGCGAATACATCAAGGGCGTGCACCCGGTGTCCACCGGTCTTGTCGTGACCGCGCTGGCGCGTCCCGACTGGCTGGTCGAGATCGAGGCGACCGCCGTCATCCCGCACGACTACAAGGCCTGATCGCGACATGACCTTCTCGCTTGTCGCCCGCTGCCCCGAGACCGGTATGTTCGGTCTGGTGATCTCGTCCTCCTCGCCCGCCGTTGCGGCGCGTTGCTCCTTTGCGCGCGCCGGGGTGGGGGCGGTGGCCACGCAGAACGTCACGGACCCTTCGCTTGGTCCGCTGGCGCTTGACCTGATGGAAGGGGGGCTCAGCGCGCCCGAGGCCATCGCCGAGGTCCAGAAGCGCGGCACGTTCATCGCCTACCGGCAGGTTCTGGCGGTGGATGCCGCAGGGCGCACGGCGATCCACTCGGGGCCGAATTCGCTTGGCATCTGGACGCAGGCGCAGGCCGAGAACGCGGCCTCGGGCGGCAACCTGCTGGCCAATGACGGCGTGCCGCAGGCCATGGTCGATGCCTATCTGGAGGCCACGGGCCATATCGGCGACCGGCTGATCGCCGCGTTGCGCGGTGCGCTTGCGGCAGGGGGAGAGGCCGGGCCGGTGCATTCGGCGGGTCTCAAGATCGTAGACAAGGTGAGCTGGCCCGTGGCCGACCTGCGTTGCGACTGGACCGACGACTGCCCGATCAAGGCGGTGGCCGCCGCCTGGGAGGTCTACAAGCCCCAGCTCGAGGCCTACGTGCAGCGCGCGCTCGACCCGCGCGAGGCGCCCTCCTACGGGGTGCCGGGCGACGAGTGAGCGTAGCGGCGGAAGACAAAAGGGCCGCGTCCGGCAAGGACGCGGCCCTTTTGGTTGCGTCGGGGTGGTCTCAGCCGACGATGAGCTGCTTGAGCTTCAGCGCCTCGTATTCCAGCGCGGTCAGCCGGTAGTTCACCACGTCGCCGATCGAGATCATGCCGATCAGATCATCACCATCCAGAACAGGCATGTGGCGGAAGCGCCCGTCGGTCATCCGGCGAAGCACTCGCACGAGCGTCTCGTCGGGGGTGCAGGTCTCGACCTTCGTGGTCATCAGCTCGGCCACGGTCTGCGGCAGGGTGCGCCCCGGCGTGTCGGCGAGGCGGCGGACGATGTCGCGCTCCGAGAGGATCCCGACCAGCTCTCCCTGCGGATCCTTGACCAGAAGCGCACCGATGCGCTGGTCGCGCAGCACCTCGACGGCCGTGCCGATGGTCTCCTGCGGCTGGATCCAGTAGAGCTCGCCGTTCTTGCTGTTCAGCACGTGCTGCACCGTCGCCTCGGCTGCCGACAGGTTGGTTTCGACAGACTGGCTGTGGCTGCGTTCGTGATCGTCGTCGTCGCGGGTATGAGGTTTGTATGAAGCTGGCATGGCGTTACCCTCCCTTGAACCTCTTTCAGGTTAGTGCAATCAGCGCACGAGTAAACGAATTCCAGCCGAGAGGTCTGAATCTTGCCCGAGCTTACGCTGACTCCCGCCAGCGCCACGGTGCTCTTCGTGATCGCCTGCCTCGCCGGTTATCGCTACCGCAGCGTGTGGAAGGCCGAAGGTCCGCGCTGGCAGCTCTGGGTGTTCGGACTGATCGCGGCGGCGGTATTGCTGGTGCTGGGGCTGACGCCGCTGACTGGGGGCTGAGGCCACCCGGCTCCGGGCCAGCAATACCAATCCACCGAAAATGAAAACGCCGGCCCGAAGGCCGGCGTTTCGAATTCGGATGATGCATGCCGCTCAGGTCGCCGCGCGTTCCTCGCGCTCCATCTCCTCAAGCATCTTGCGCGCCTTGGGGCAGTGCAGACGGTCGCGGAGCGGGCTGTCTGGGTCGACTTCCTGTTTGCAGACCACGCAGCGGTCGGCACCGGCAATGGCGTTGAGCCCTCCGCAGCTGCCCTTGATCGTGCGCCCGTTGAGAATGACGCCGAGCGCCATGCCCAGCATCACGATCATCAGCAGTCCGAAGGCAAGCAGGAAGGTCGACACGTCGAAACGTCCTTTTCAGCGGCGGGAGGCGATCAGGCCTGCAGCGCGGTGAAGCGGTCGCTGGCGGTGATCTCGAAGCCCTTGTCGCCCGCCTTGCCCGAGCGATCAATGAAGAGTGTCGCCATATCACGCTGATTTGCGATCTCGAGACCACGCTCGCGGCCCAGCACCAGCAGCGCGGTCGCCCAGGCGTCGGCCAGCATGGTGTTCTCGGCCATCACGGTCACCGAGGCGGTGTTGTGGGTCACCGGGCGGCCGGTGGTGGCGTCGATGATGTGCGAGTAGCGCTTGCCTTCGAAGTCGAAGTAGTTGCGGTAATCGCCCGAGGTCGCCATGCCCATGTCCGACACGGCCACGACCTGCTGAACGCCGCGGTTGAAGGCTTCCGGGGTCTCGATGCCGATGTGCCAGGGCTGGCCGTCGGGGTTCTTGCCCGCGGTGTAGAGATCGCCACCCACCTCGACCATGTAGTCGGTGATTCCGAAGCTGGCGAGGGTGCGGGCGACCTGGTCGATGCCGAAGCCCTTGCCGATCGCCGAGAGGTATACCTCGGCCTCGGGGCGAATCTTCTGCAGCGCGCCATTGCCGACAGCCACAGACTGCGACTGGCCGCAGCAGGCCAGCGCCTGCGCGATCTCGGCCTCGGAGGGCATGTCGTTGCGGCTCTTGCCGGCGCCGAAGCCCCAGAGGTCGATCAGCGGGCCGACGGTGACGTCGAAGGCGCCGCCGGTGGCGGCGTTGATCTCATGCGCGGCGCTCATCACGTGGGCAACTTCCGGCGAGACGGCGAAATGATCGGTGGCACCGGCGGCGTTGAAACGCGAGATTTCCGAGCTGGCATCCCAGTTCGACATCTGCGCGGTCACCTGCGTCAGGCTGGCGTCCACGGCCTTCTGCAGATCGGCCTTCTCGATCTTGTTGCTGTGGTCGATGGCCGCGATCGAGTAGCTCGTGCCCATGGTCAGCCCGGAGAGTTCGAGCACGGACCACCCTTTCTTGCAGGCGGCCAGCGCGAAAGGCATCACGAGGAAGCTACGGCGAGAAAAGGTAAGAGGGTTCATCCGGTATCTCCGCAGGAAGCTGTAGGGTCGACGATGAGACAAAGGGCTTCTGAGCCGTTTTGGCGGGTGATTCAACATTAAATTCGAAACTTTCTCGTCAAACTCTTCCAAACTGCGGCGTTGCGGCGCATAAGGCTGCCGGAAAATGGACAGGACGAAGCGACGTGCAGCAATATACGTTGAGAAAAGGTCTCGATGTCCCGGTGCTGGGGACACCCGTAGGCGGAATCGAAGACGGTGCAGCGGTCCGGACCGTTGCGGTTCTGGGGCAGGATTACATCGGTTTGAAGCCGAGAGTGGCGGTTCAGGAGGGCGATCTGATCGCCGCCGGCGCGCCGATTCTGGCCCATAAGGACACGCCCGAGGTTCAGGTCACGGCACCGGTTTCGGGGCGAATCAAGGCGATCAATCGCGGCCCGCGCCGGGTGCTGATCTCGGTTGAGATCGAGGTCGATCCGAGCGCCGCCGAGCCCGTGGATTTCTCCTCTGTCGGCGACGCCACCACTGCCGAGGGCCTGACTGCAAAGCTCTGCGCCTCCGGCCTGTGGACCTCGTTCCGTACCCGTCCCTATTCGAAGGTGCCCGGCGCCGAGGATCGTCCCGCCGCCATCTTCGTCACCGCGATGGACAGCGAGCCGCTCAGTGGCGATGCCGCGACGATCATCGCCGAGGACGCCGACGCTTTCGCCCGTGGCCTGCAGGCGCTGCCGCTGCTGACCGAGGGCAACGTCTACCTGTGCCAGGAAATCGGCGCGACGGTGCCCGGCGCAGATCTGCCGGGGATCACCGCCGCGGGCTTCTCGGGGCCGCATCCGGCGGGCCTTGCGGGCACGCACATGCATTTCCTCGAGCCGCCCTCGGCCTCCAAGACCGTCTGGAGCATCGGCTACCATGACGTGATCGCCATCGGGAAACTGCTCGAGACCGGCCGTCTCGACGCGTCGCGCATCATCGCCCTGTCCGGCCCGATGTGCGGCCGTCCGCGATTGGTGCGCACCCTCGCGGGCGCCTCGATGGAAGAGCTCTGCGCCGAGGACCTCAAGGCCGGTGCCCCCGTCCGGGTCATCTCCGGCTCGATCCTCAGCGGCCGCATGGGCGCGGGGCCGAACGCTTTCCTTGGCCGTTACGCACGGCAGATCACCCTGATCGAGGAAGACCACAAGCAAATCCCGATGGGTTGGATCCGCCCGATGGGCTCGAAGTTCGCGGTGCAGCCGGTGCTCGGCTCGGCCTTCACCAAGAAGCTCTACGCGCTGACCTCGAACCTCAACGGCGGCCGCCGCGCCATGGTGCCGCTCGGCACCTTCGAGGAGCTGATGCCGCAGGACTACCTGCCGACGCAACTGCTGCGCGCGCTGCTGGTGATGGACACCGACACGGCGCAGGCGCTGGGGGCGCTGGAGCTGGACGAGGAAGACCTCGGGCTCGTTGGCTTCGCCTGCCCGGCCAAATACGAATACGGCATCGCCCTTCGCGACAGCCTCAGCAAGATCGAAAAGGAGGGCTAAGACCTTGGGTCTGCGCAATTTCTTCGATCGGATCGAGCCCCAATTCCTGAAGGGCGGCAGGTTCGAGAAATATTTCCCCGTCTACGAGATGGTGGAAAGCTTCATCTACACCCCGAAGACGGTGACCACCGTCGCGCCCCACGCCCGCTCGTATATCGATATGAAGCGGATCATGACCTACGTGGTCATCGCGACGATCCCCTGCATCCTCTTCGGCATGTACAACACCGGCCTGCAGACCAACATGGCGATCGCCGAGTATGGCGCCTCGGGCTGGCGCGCGGCGATCATCGACGCGCTCGGCATCGGCTTCAACCCGGCCAACCCGCTGGCGAACATCCTGCACGGGCTGCTGTATTTCCTGCCGATCTACATCGTGACGCTGATCGCGGGCGGCATCTTCGAGGTGATCTTCGCCGTGGTCCGGGGCCACGAGGTGAACGAGGGCTTCCTCGTGACCTCGATGCTCTACACGCTGATCATGCCCGCCTCCGCGCCGCTCTGGCAGGTCGCGCTTGGCATCATCTTCGGTGTGGTGATCGGCAAGGAAGTCTTTGGCGGCACCGGCAAGAACTTCCTCAACCCGGCTCTGGTCGGGCGGGCGTTCCTCTACTTCGCCTACCCGGCGCAGATGTCGGGTGACCGCGTCTGGACCCCGGTCGACGGCTTCTCCGGCGCGACCGCGCTGTCGGTCAGCGCCAGCGACGGCGTCGCCTCGCTGCCCGCGCATGGCATCAGCTGGATGGATGCCTTCGTCGGCACGATCCAGGGCTCCTTCGGCGAGACCTCGACCATCGCCTGCCTTCTGGGCCTGGCCTTCCTGCTCGCCACGAAAATCGCCAACTGGCGCCTGATCGTCGGCTGCCTTGCAGGCATGATCGGCTTCTCGGCGCTGCTGAACGTGATCGGCTCCGACACCAACCCGATGTTCGCCATGCCCTGGTACTGGCACCTCGTGGTGGGCGGCTACGCCTTCGGCCTCGTGTTCATGGTCACCGAGCCGGTTTCGGCCTCGCACACCAACGTGGGCCGCTACATCTACGGCGCGTTGATCGGTTTCATGGTTGTGATGATCCGTGTGATCAACCCGGCCTTCCCGGAAGGCATGATGCTGGCGATCCTCTTCGGCAACGTCTTCGCGCCGCTGATCGACTACTTCGTCGTCCAGGCCAACATCAAGCGGAGGGCCAAGCGCAATGTCTGACACCAACGCAAGCAAGGGCTTCATCCGCCGCTTCCTCGACATGCCGCCGGATTCCACCGTCAAGACGGTGACCGTGGCGGTGGTGCTCTGCCTCGTCGCCTCGATGGTGGTGTCGGCCGCGGCGGTTTCGCTGCGCCCGGTGCAGGACCTGAACCGCCTGCGCGACAAGCAGCGTAACGTCCTGGAAGTCGCGGGCGTGTACGAGCCCGGCATGGACATCGCCGAGGCGTTCAGCAATTTCGAGCCGCATGTGCTCGAGCTGGCCACCGGCGAGTTCACCGACCAGTACGAGATCGACACCTTCGAGGAACTCGCGACCTCGGGCGATCCGGCGCTGGTGCGCGCGCTCGATGAGGACCCCGCGGGTCTCGGCGGCAAGCAGCAGATCTTCCAGATGGTCTACATCCTGCGTGACGACGCGGGCGCGATCGACAAGGTTGTGCTGCCGATCGAGGGCTATGGCCTCTGGTCGACGCTCTATGGTTTCATCGCGCTGGAAGAGAACGGCAACGACATCTACGGCCTGCAGTTCTATCAGCAGGGCGAGACCCCTGGCCTTGGCGCCGAGGTCGACAACCCGCGCTGGAAGGCGCTCTGGAACGGCAAGAAGCTGCGTGACGAAGACGGCACGCTGCAGATCACCGTCGCCAAGCAGCCGCCGGCCGCCGGCCAAGACTACTATATCGACGCGCTTGCAGGGGCGACCCTGACTTCGCGCGGTGTCGACAACCTTGTCCGCTTCTGGATGGGTGAACAGGGCTACGGCCCGTTCCTCGAGCGGCTTAAGGCAGGAGAGATCTGATGGCCCAGACCCGCAAATCGCAGCTTGTCGATCCGCTGATCGACAACAACCCGATCACCCTGCAGGTGCTGGGCATCTGTTCGGCTCTCGCGGTGACCTCCTCGCTGAAGGTGGCGCTGGTGATGGCCATCGCCGTGACCCTGGTGACGGCCTTCTCGTCGATGTTCATCTCGATGCTGCGTAACCAGATCCCGAGCTCGATCCGGATCATCGTGCAGATGGTCATCATCGCCTCGCTCGTGATCGTGGTCGACCAGCTGCTCAAGGCCTATGCCTACGAGATCTCGAAGACCCTGTCGGTTTTCGTCGGCCTGATCATCACCAACTGCATCGTGATGGGCCGCGCCGAGGCCTTCGCCATGAGCAACCCGCCGGTGGCCAGCTTCGTCGACGGCATCGGCAACGGTGCGGGCTACGGGCTGATCCTGATGGTCGTCGGCGTGATCCGCGAGCTCTTCGGCTCGGGCTCGCTGTTCGGCGTCACGATCCTGCCGACGGTCAACAACGGCGGTTGGTACGTCCCGAACGGCCTGCTGCTGCTGCCGCCCTCGGCCTTCTTCGTCATCGGCCTGCTGATCTGGGCGATCCGCACCTGGAAGCCGGGTCAGGTCGAAGAGCGTGAATACAAGATCCAGAGCGTGGAGGCGCACTGATGGAAGGTCTCATCTCTCTCGCGGTCAAGGCGGTTTTCGTCGAGAACCTCGCCCTGTCCTTCTTCCTGGGGATGTGTACCTTCATCGCCGTGTCGAAGAAGATCTCGACCGCCATGGGTCTCGGCGTCTCGGTGATGATCGTGCAGGCTATCACCGTCCCCGCCAACAACCTGATCCTGAGCTACCTGCTGGCGCCCGGCGCGCTGGCATGGGCGGGCTTTCCGGACATCGACCTGACCTTCCTCGGCCTCATCTCCTACATCGGGGTGATCGCCGCGCTGGTGCAGATCCTCGAGATGGTGCTCGATAAGTACTTCCCGCCGCTCTACAACGCGCTCGGCGTCTACCTGCCGCTGATCACGGTGAACTGTGCCATTCTCGGTGGCTCGCTGTTCATGGTGGAACGGAACTACGACTTTGCCGAAAGCCTCACCTACGGCGTGTCGTCCGGCTTCGGCTGGGCGCTGGCGATCACCGCGATGGCCGGTGTGCGCGAGAAGCTGAAGTACTCGGACATTCCGGTCGGGCTTCAGGGTCTCGGCATCACCTTCATCACCGCGGGTCTGATGGCCATGGCCTTCATGTCCTTCAGCGGCGTGAAACTCTGAGGCAGGAGGACTAGGAACTCATGGAAACTTTCAGCCTCGGCGTCATCCTCTTCACTCTGATCGTGATCGCGCTGGTGACCGTCATCCTGCTCGCGCGTTCGCGGCTTGTGTCGACGGGCAACGTCAACATCACCATCAACGGCGAGAAGACCATCTCGGTCCCCGCGGGCGGCAAGCTCTTGCAGACCCTCGCCGGCCAGAAGCTCTTCGTGCCCTCCGCCTGCGGCGGCGGCGGCACCTGCGCGCAGTGCCGGGTGCGGGTGCATTCGGGCGGCGGGTCGATCCTGCCCACCGAAGAGAGCCACATCACCAAGCGCGAGGCCGCCTGCGGCGACCGCCTGTCCTGCCAGGTTGCGGTCAAGCAGGACATGGAGATCGAGGTCCCCGAAGAGGTCTTCGGCGTCAAGAAGTGGGAATGCGAAGTCATTTCCAACGAGAACGTCGCGACCTTCATCAAGGCGCTGGTCCTCAAGCTGCCGGAGGGCGAGAACGTCAACTTCCGCGCCGGTGGCTACATCCAGATCGAGGCGCCCGCGCACAAGCTGTCGTACAAGGACTTCGACGTCGCCGAGGAGTACCGGAGCGACTGGGACAAGTTCAACCTGTGGCAGTACGAGTCGACGGTCGAAGAGCCGATCGAACGCGCCTATTCCATGGCGAACTACCCCGAAGAGCGGGGGATCATCATGCTCAACGTCCGCGTGGCCTCGCCGCCGCCGGGCTCGACCGGGATCCCGGCGGGGCAGATGTCGTCCTACATCTTCAACCTCAAGCCCGGCGACAAGGTCACCATCTCGGGTCCGTTCGGCGAGTTCTTCGCCCGCGATACCAAGAAGGAAATGGTCTTCATCGGCGGCGGCGCGGGCATGGCCCCAATGCGCTCGCACATCTTCGACCAGCTCAAGCGCCTCGAGAACCGCGACCGGAAGATCTCTTTCTGGTACGGCGCGCGCTCGAAGCGGGAGATGTTCTTCGTCGAGGACTTCGACGAGCTGGCCAAGGAGTTCGACAACTTCGAATGGCACGTGGCCCTGTCGGACGCGCTGCCCGAGGACGAGTGGAAGGGCTACACCGGCTTCATCCACAACGTGCTCTACGAAGAGTATCTGAAGAACCACCCGGCGCCCGAGGACTGCGAGTTCTACATGTGCGGCCCGCCGATCATGAACCAGTCGGTGATCAAGATGCTGCTGGATCTGGGCGTCGACCGCGAAGACATCATGCTCGACGACTTCGGCGGCTGATCTGGCCCGCAGGATTGGAAAAGGGGGGCTTCGGCCCCCCCTTTTGCGTCTTAGAGATGTTTGCGGTCCGGCTTCCGCCTCACCAGGCGTTGTAGCCGAGATACTTGCCGGACATCTCGATCTTCACCCGGTCGCCCTTTGCGTGCGGCACGCGGCTCACCTCCATGTCGAAGTCGATGGCCGACATGATGCCATCGCCGAACTCCTCGTGGATCAGCGCCTTGATGGTCCGCCCGTAGACGCCGACAATCTCGTAGAGCCGGTAGATGCAGGGATCGGTGGGCACGGTCTGGCTCCAGACCTTCGTGGGGCTTTCCGAAAGCACCTCGGCCGCTTCCTCGGGCAGCTCCAGCAGGGCGACCAGCGCGGCGGCCTTCTCGGGGGGCATGGCGTTCATCCCCACGCAGGCGGAATGGGTCCAGACAGGCGACATGCCGATCGCGGTGGCGATGCCTTCCCAGCTCAGGCCCGCGCGTTTCTTGGCAGAGAGGATCAGCGCGGCGACATCGTCCTTGGTCAGCTCCTGCGGAATGAGTGCGTCTTTCATGGCCTTGCTCCTTCGGAATTGGATCAGCCGCTTAGCTGTGCGGCGAGGAAAAGGCAGAGCAACGCGAGGATCGCGGAGACGCCCTGCCAGAAACGGATTGGATTGCGGGCGGCCAAAGGCCGACGGTGCGCGGCCTGCCAGCCCGGAGAGGGGCGGTGCAGGCTGGTCAGGAATTCCGACAGCGCATCGGGGCGGCGCAGCGGGTCGGGATGCAGGGCGCGGGCCAGCGCCTCGTCCATCCATAGCGGCACTGCGCTCTTGTCGTCACAAGCAGAACGGTAGGCGAGGCGCATCTGGTCGCGGCGCGACGCGATGCGCGCGACCTGCGTGCCATAGGGCAGCAGCCCGGTGAGCATCTCGTAGGCGATGACCGCCAGCGCGAACATGTCCGAGCGCCAGCTCACCACATCGCCCGACAGGTACTCGGGCGCGGTATACTGGTAGGTGCCGGGCATCTCGCCCATGAGGCCGGGTGTTGCCTCCTCTACGCCCGCCACGGCGACCGAGCCGAAGTCGATTATCCGCACGGTTCCGCTTGCGTCGATGAGCAGGTTCTCGGGGCGGATGTCCTGGTGGATCATCTCGCGGCGGTGGAGGGCGCGGAGGCCTCCTGCGACCTGGGTGATGATGCCGCGTACCGCGTCGAGCGAGGGGTTGGGGTGATCGGTCATCCACTGGCGCAGGGTGACGCCTTCGACATATTCGGTGACGCCATAGAGCGCGCTGCGCGGGCCGGGCAGAGGAGCGGGGCGCAGCACGTGGGGGCTGTCGATCCTCCGCGCCACCCAATCCTCGAGCAGGAAGCGGCGGCGGGCGTCCGCGCTCTCGGCGATCTCCGAGGCGGGGATCTTCAGTGCCACCTTCGACCCGTCCGGGGCGGCCGCGAGGAAGACATGGCTGCGCGGCGAATGATGCAGCGCGCGCAGGATGCGGAAGCCGTCGATCTCGTCTCCCGGCCTTGGCAGGGGCGGCAGGGGCAGGACGGAGGCTTCGTCGCCAAGCGCGGCGCTTCCGGGCTCGGGCAGGGCGTCGATGCGCAGCACCTGCGCAGTGAGGTTGTCCGAGCTGCCCCGCTGCAGGGCGAGGCCGACAAGGTGCTCGGCCACGGCGTCGAGATCGGTGGCGCGGTCGAGCGCCGCGCGCAGGTCGCGGCCTGTGACATGGGCGTGGACCCCGTCGGTGGTCAGCAGGAAGACGTCGCCCGCCTGCAGCGCCACGCGGCGGTGGTCGAGCCGCAGCTCGGACGAGACTCCCATCGCGCGCGACAGCATCCCGCCGCTCACGTGGTCCTCGGTAAGCGGCTCGAGGCTTTCGCCCGAAAGCCTCGAGATCCGGCTGTCGCCGACGTGGAAGAGATGCGCCTCGCTGCCTTTCAGGATCATCGCGGAGAGCGTGCAGACGAAGCCCCGGTCGGGATCGCCCGTCGCGACGGCGCGGCTCTGCCCATGCAGCCAGCCGTTGGTGGCCGCGATCACCCGCCCGGCGGCGGTCTGCACGGTCCAGCTCTCGGGGGTGTCGTAATAGTCGGTGACCAGCGCGCCTACCGCCATCTCGGCGGCAGTGCGGGCGTGCGGGCTGCTCGAGATGCCGTCGGCGAGCGCCACCACGGCACCCTTCAGCGCAAGCTGGGTGCCCTCGGGCAGCAGCGCGCCGTGGAAGTCCTGCATCTGCGGCTTCATGCCCTGCCGGGCGTGCTGGCCGAGCGAGAGGTGCAGGCTCTGGGTCATGGCGCTGTCGCGGGGCATCGCGGGCTCGGGAAAGGGAAATGAAAAGGGGCCCCGCACGGTGGCGGGGCCAAAGTTGAGGTCAACGCTTATTCGGCCGGGACACGCACCGCATCGTCATTGCGGACGGCGTTGCGCTTCGGCGATTCACGGAAGTGGGTGGCGTAGATCATCCCGCCCACGAAGGTCAGGCCGCCGACGAGGTTGCCCAGGACCACGGGGATCTCGTTGTAGACGAAGTAGTCGACCCAGGTGAACTGTCCGCCCAGCATGATGCCCGAGGGGAAGAGGAACATGTTGACGATCGAGTGCTCGAAGCCGAGGTAGAAGAACACCAGGATCGGCATCCACATGGCCATGATCTTGCCGCCGGTGGAGGAGGACATCATCGCCGCCACGACGCCGGTCGAGACCATCCAGTTGCACATCACGGCGCGGACGAAGACGGTCAGCAGGCCTGCGCCGCCGGCGGCGGCATAGCCGAGGGTCCGGGCCTCGCCGATGTGGCCGATCTTCTCGCCCACCGCGTTCGGCTCGGTCGAGAAGCCCATGGTGAAGATCACCGCCATCATGACCGCGGTTGTCATCGCGCCCGCGAAGTTGCCGCAGAACACCAGGCCCCAGTTGCGCAGCACGCCGCCCCAGGTGCAGCCCGGGCGTTTGGCGATCACCGCCAGCGGCGCGAGGGTGAAGACGCCGGTCAGCAGGTCGAAGCCCATCAGGTAGAGCATGCAGAAGCCGACCGGGAAGAGCAGCGAAGCGACAAGGAAGTTGCCGGTGTTGACCGCGATGGTCACCGCGAAGGCGGCGGCAAGCGCGAGGATGGCCCCGGCCATGTAGGCGCGGATGAGCGTGTCCTTGGTGGACATGAAGATCTTGGATTCGCCGGCGTCGACCATCTTGGCCGCGAATTCCTTGGGAGCGATATACGACATTTGCGTATCCTTTGCTGAAGGGTTCGGAGCCTGGGGTCAGGCGCCCTGTTCGAGGTTGAGGTAGATGTCCCGACCGTCGAGACGGACGGGGAAGGAGGCGGTGCGGCCTTCGTCGGCGCCGGTGGCGGCACCGGTTTCCAGCGAGATCACCCAGTTGTGCAGGGGGCATGTGACGCAGCCGCCGTGCACGATGCCCTGGCTGAGCGGCCCGTTCTTGTGGGGGCACTTGTCTTCGAGCGCGAAGATCCGGTCGTCCGCGGTGCGGAAGACGGCGATCTTGGTCTCTCCGTTCTCGACGCAGCGCGCGCCCTGGCTGGGGATGTCGTCGATGGAGCCGACGAGGTGCCATGCATTGCTGTCGCGGGTCAGGGCGTTCATTCTGCGGGCTCCACGCTGGCGGGGGTTTCAGCCTCTTCGCCGAAGACGGCGAGCGGCTTGAACTCGTGCTTGTCGACGCCCGAGACGCGCTCGGACCAGGGGTCGGTCTGGGCAAACTGCTGGCTGAAGACGAAGCGCTCGTAGTAGGCGCGGCGGCTGTCCGTATCGTCGAGGATCGCGGCCTTGATCGTGTCGTAGCCGACGCGCTCGGCCCACTTGTAGATGCGCTCGAGGTAGAAGCCCTGCTCGCGGTACATCTGGGTCATGGCGGCGGCGATCTCGATCACCTCCTCCTCGGTCTTCACGGTGCCGAGCTTGGTGGTGCCCTGGATGTGCAGGCCGGCGGCCCCGCCGTAGACGATCTCGTAGCCGCTATCGACGCAGATCACGCCGATGTCCTTGCAGGTCGCCTCGGCGCAGTTGCGCGGGCATCCGGTGACGGCGAGCTTCACCTTGGCCGGCGTCCACGACCCCCAGAGGAACTTCTCGAGCTTGATGCCGAGCCCGGTGCTGTCCTGCGTGCCGAAGCGGCACCAGGTCGAGCCGACGCAGGTCTTCACCGTGCGCAGACCCTTGGCATAGGCATGGCCCGAGACCAGACCCGCGGCATTGAGATCGGCCCAGACGGCGGGGAGGTCTTCCTTCTTCACGCCAAGGAGGTCGATGCGCTGGCCGCCGGTCACCTTCACGTCGGGGATGGCGAACTTGTCCACCACGTCGGCGATGGCGCGCAGCTCGTCCGAGGAGGTCATCCCGCCCCACATCCGCGGCACCACCGAATAGGTACCGTCCTTCTGGATGTTGGCGTGCACGCGCTCGTTGATGAAGCGGCTCTGCTGGTCGTCCTTGTATTCGCCCGGCCAGTCGCTGAGCAGGTAGTAGTTGAGCGCCGGGCGGCACTTGGCGCAGCCGTGTGAGCTCTTCCATTCCAGCTCCTGCATCACGGCGGGGATGCTCTTCAGCCCCTGTGCCTTGATCAGGCGGCGCACCTCGCCATGGCCGAGATCGGTGCAGTCGCACATGCCCTCGGCCTTCTTGGCGAAGGTCTCGCCGAGGGTCAGCGCCATGACCGACTCCACGAGGCCCGTACAGGTGCCGCAGGAGGCGCTGGCCTTGGTATGGGCGCGCACTTCTCCGAGCGACGTCAGCCCTTTGTCGGTGATGGCCTGCACGATCTTGCCCTTGCAGACGCCGTTGCAGCCGCAGATCTCGGCATCGGCCGAGAGGTTGGCGACGGCGGCCAGCGGATCGGCGTCCATCCGGCCGCCCTGATGCGCCTGCCCGAAGATCAGCGTCTCGCGCATCGCCGAGACGTCCTCGCCGGACTTCAGCAGCTCGTTGTACCACATGCCGTCGGCGACATCGCCGTAGAGCACCGCGCCGATCACCCGGTCGTCCCGTAGGATCACCCGGCGGTAGCTGCCGCGGGCGGCGTCGCGCAGGACCACGTCCTCGCGGTCCGGGCCGTCGCCGAAGTCGCCCACCGAGTAGAGGTTGATGCCGGTGACCTTGAGCTTGGTCGGCGTCTCGGCATGGGCAAAGGCAGCCTCGGAGGGGCCGGCGAGATGCTCGGCCGCGACCTTTGCCATCTGGTAGAGCGGGGCGACCAGACCGTAGACGCGGCCATCCACCTCGGCGCATTCGCCGAGGCTGAAGACGTCCGGGTCGGAGGTGCGCATGGCAAGATCGGTCTGGATGCCGCGGCCCACCTCGAGCCCGACCTCGCGGGCCAGATCCACCGAGGGGCGGATGCCCACGGCCATGACCACCAGCGAGGCGTCGATGACCGTGCCGTCTTCCAGCTCGACGCCCTCGACCTCGCTTCCGCCGAGGATCGCCTTGGTGTTGGCACCGCAGCGCACCTCGATGCCGCGGCTTTCCAGCTCTTTCTGCAGCAGGTAGCCGGCGGCGGGGTCGAGCTGGCGCTCCATCAGGGTCGGCATGAGGTGCAGCACGGTCACGTCCATGCCGCGCGATTTCAAGCCGGCGGCGGCCTCGAGACCAAGCAGGCCGCCGCCGATCACCACGGCACGGCCACCCCTCGAGGCCGCCCGCAGCATTCCGTCCACGTCGTCGAGATCGCGGTACGCCAGCACGCCGGGCAGCTTGTGCCCCGGCACGGGGATGATGAAGGGCGAGGAGCCAGTGGCGATCACCAGCTTGTCGTAGGCGGCGGTGATCCCGCTGGCCCCGGTGACCTCGCGGGCGACACGGTCGATGCCGGTGACCTTCTCGCCGCGGTGCAGGGTGATGCCGTGCTCTTCGTACCAGGCGTCGCCGTGAATGATGATGTCTTCGAAGGTCTTCTCGCCCGAGAGCACTGGCGAGAGCATGATGCGGTCGTAGTTCACCCGCGGTTCGGCGTTGAAAATGGTGACGTCATAGGCATCGGGGGCCGCCTCGAAGAGGTGCTCCAGAAGGCGGCCGGGGGCCATGCCGTTACCGATGATGACGAGGCGCTGCTTGGACATGAGGGGACTCCGGTTTCAGCGAGAAGCGGAACGGGAGATCCCGGGCCGCGGCGATTTCTGTCAGGGAAAACGGAAGATTGGCGCTTGCGTGATCCCACGGTCCGACATGTGTCGGAGCGAAGATGCAGCGCCATTGCTGCCTGCCCGCTTGGGGCTCTTGACGGAAATTGCCGCGCCGTTGCGGCGGGGTCGCGGCGTTTTGCGACCCGGTACAGTCACTCGTTACGTCCGAATGTCATTTTCGCGCAATAGGGCTTATCCGCGGTGCGGCAAATTTTGCGAAAATTGCCCCTCTGCGCCGGGATGCTGCGCGGCCGCTGCGCAGGATCGGCGCAGCTTGCGACAATTTTCATCAGCGTTAGGATGCAGGGGAACCGGTCCAAAGGGGTCTTTTCGCCGCCTCCGCGACCACGCTCGGCCTTTCGGGGGCCGTCAGAACTCGTAAAGTTCCAGCGGCAGCCCGTCGGGATCGGCGAAGAAGGTGAACCGCTTTCTGGTCAGCTGGTCGATCCGCACCGGCTCGACCTCCACCCCGGCGGCTTCGAGCCAGCGAACGGCCTCGGCCACATCTGCCACGCGGAAGGCGAGATGACGCAGTCCCTTCGCCTCGGGGCGGGAGGGGCGCTCGGGCGGCTCGGGAAAACTGAAGAGCTCGAGCTGTCCGCCCCCCGGCACCGCGAGGTCGAGCTTCCAGCTACCGCGTTCGGCGCGGTGGGTCTCGGCGATCACCTCGAGCCCCAGCAGCTCGACATAGAAGGCGCGGCTACGGGCATAGTCGCCGCAGATCAGCGCCACGTGGTGCAGGCCCTGGAGCATGGGGCATCCCTTCTTGGTTGCTGGCTCTTTTATGGCGTGTGGCGGGGACCGGTCCAATGCGAAACATTCCAGGCGTGGGCGTTTACGTCTCGTTCAGAGTCTGGGCGCAGGCTTTCGGCCAAAGGAGCCGCGCCATGACTGTGCCGATCTCGTCCACCCAGAGCTTGCCGAGCCTATTCGGCAGCCTGTCCTTGTCGTTTCTCCGCGCCAGCGCCGGGACCGGCGGCGCGAGCGCCGAGGTCGGGCTGACCTCCGCCGCGCTCGCCCGGGGCAGGGGGACGGCGACAGAGGGGACCGAGTCTCAGGGGACCGAGACGCAGGCAACCGGATCATCGCTGCGCGCCACGGAAACCCGGGTCGAGGCACGGGCCGAGGCACGGGCCGAGGCCGAGGGAGCAGAGGGCCGTGGCTTGGGCGAGGCACGCGAGCGGGGGCTGCAGCGCATCCGAACCCGGATGGATCACATGGCCAGGGCCTTGTCGCGGCTGCAGGCGGGGGGGCGTCGCGATCTACTCGGGCGCCTCGGCGGCCAGCTATTCCAGCGCCGACGCCCAGGCGAGCTTTGCCAGTTACGGCGGCAATGATGCGCTTTCGGTCAGGGCGGGGAACCTGTCGCAGGTCTATACCGGCGCGGGGCATGATGCCCTCGCGCTCTCGGCGCAGCGGATCGAGGGGGTCTACACGGATGTCGACCCGCAGGGGCGCTCGCCGGGGGGCAATGACGCCGTGGCGATCCAGGCAGCCGAGGTGTCGTCGGTCTACACCGGCGGCGGCAATGATGCGATCGCCATCGCCGCGCGCCGCGTGTCGGGCATCTACAGCGGCTCCGGCAGTGATGCGGTGAGCATTGCCGCCGACATCGTGCGCGACATCTATACCGATCCGCACCCGCGCGCCCGCAGTGCCGGGGGCGACGACACGGTCACGCTGCAGGCCCGGCAGGTCGCGTCGGTCTATACCGGTGCCGGATCCGACGCGGTCACCATCCGGGCCGGCAGCGTGGAGAGCATCTACACGGGTCGGGGCGACGACGCGGTGACCCTCGCGGCGGGGGTGGTCGGCGGCATCTACACCGGCGCAGGGCGCGATGCGGTGAGCATCACGGCCGTGACCGGGCGGGCGACTCTGCCGCGGTCGGGCGACGCGCCTCCCGCTGCCGACCAGACGCCCGAAGCGTGGCTGCGCGCCGCGCGCAGCCCTGTCGCCGACATCGACACCGGGGCGGGGGACGACGCGATCACGCTGACCGTGGCCGAGGTGATCTCGCTGGAAGCGGGGCGGGGTGACGATGCCATCACGCTCGGCGGCGGCACGGTGGCGCTGCGCTACGCGGCGGGGGACGGGAACGATACCGTGCAACTGGCGCCGGGCACCGAGGTGCTGGTGCAACTGGGCGAGGATATTGCCGACTGGTCGGTCACGCAGGACGGCGACACGCTGCTTCTGCAGATCGGGGAAGGATCGATCCGTTTCGAGGGCGTTGGCTCCAGTGGGGCGCTCGGCGTCACCCGGCTTGGCGATCCCGAGGTTACGCTGTTGCACGCGCGGGTGCAGCTGGACGCGGTGGTCTGACGCGCCGCGTCAGACGAACTGCTCTCGGATCAGCCGCTCTTCCAGCCCGTGGCCCGGGTCGAACATCACCCGGTGCGCCACATCCGGGGCCGAACGGATGTCGACCCGCACCACATCGCGCACCGACTCGCTGTCCGCCTCGGCCATCACCGGGCGTTTCTCGTGCTCGAGCACCTCGAAGCTGACCTCCGCGGCCTTGGGCAGCAGCGCCCCGCGCCAGCGCCGCGGGCGGAAAGCGGCGACGGCGGTCAGCGCCAGCACCTCGGAGCCGATGGGCAGGATAGGCCCGTGGGCCGAGTAATTGTAGGCGGTCGAGCCGGCGGGGGTGGCCAGCAGCGCACCGTCGCAGACCAGCTCGGGCAGGCGCAGCTTGCCGTCCACGTGGATCGCCAGCCGCGCCGCCTGCGGGCCGGTGCGCAGCAGGGAGACCTCGTTGATCGCCAGCGCCTCGTGCACCGTGCCATCGACCGTGGTGGCGGACATGGCAAGCGGGGTGATCACTGCCTCCTCGGCCTCTTCCAGCCGCTCCTCGAGCCGGTGCTCGGAATAGGCGTTCATCAGGAAGCCGACGGTGCCGCGGTTCATGCCGTAGACCGGCACGTTCAGCTCCTGCGTGCGGTGCAGGGTCTGCAACATGAAACCGTCGCCCCCGAGCGCCACGATCACATCGGCACCGCGCTCGGCATGATCGCCATAGCGACGCGACAGCGCGGCTTGGGCCGCCTGGGCGATCGGCGCGCGCGAGGCGCAGAAGGCAATTCTCAGAGACATGGGGTTGTGGCGGTCCTGCGGTTTCCTGTCCCGTCCGGGATGTTCCGAAACAATCACAAGTTTTCCTCCGCCGCCAGAGACGCCGGAAGAGAAACACAGGCTGTCGCTTTGGCATCTTTGCGTTACGCGCGGTTTCCTTTACTCAGGCGCCGGAACTCGAATCCTTGACCCCCGGAGACTGCCCATGACCGCCGCGCCCAGCGACACCGGCTTTTTCACCGAAGAGCTTTCCTCCCGCGATCCCGAACTCTTCGCATCCATCACCGGCGAGCTTGGCCGCCAGCGCGACGAGATCGAGCTGATCGCCTCAGAGAACATCGTCTCGCGCGCCGTCATGCAGGCGCAGGGCTCGGTGCTCACCAACAAGTATGCCGAAGGCTACCCGGGCAAGCGCTACTACGGCGGCTGTGACTGGGTCGACGTGGCCGAGAACCTCGCCATCGACCGCGCCAAGCAGCTCTTCGGCTGCGAATTCGCCAACGTGCAGCCGAACTCCGGCTCGCAGGCCAACCAGGGCGTCTACCAGGCGCTGATCCAGCCCGGCGACACCATCCTCGGCATGAGCCTCGACGCCGGTGGTCACCTGACCCATGGCGCCAAGCCCAACCAGTCGGGCAAGTGGTTCAACGCCGTCCAGTACGGTGTGCGCAAGCAGGACAACCTGCTGGACTACGACCAGGTCCAGGAGCTGGCGAACGAGCACAAGCCCAAGATCATCGTCGCCGGCGGCTCGGCCATCCCGCGCCAGATCGACTTCGCCAAGATGCGCGAGATCGCCGACAGTGTCGGCGCCTACCTGATGGTCGACATGGCGCATTTCGCGGGCCTCGTGGCCGGCGGCGAGCACCCCTCGCCCTTCCCGCACGCGCATGTGGCCACCACCACCACGCACAAGACCCTGCGCGGTCCGCGTGGCGGCATGATCCTGACCAATGACGAGACCATCGCTAAGAAGGTCAACTCGGCGATCTTCCCCGGCATCCAGGGCGGCCCGCTGATGCATGTCATCGCCGGTAAGGCCGTGGCCTTCGGCGAGGCACTGCGCCCCGAGTTCAAGGACTACGCCAAGCAGGTCATCGCCAACGCGCAGGCGCTGTCGGAGCAGCTGATCAAGGGTGGCCTCGACACGGTGACCCATGGCACCGACACCCACGTGGTGCTGGTCGACCTGCGCCCCAAGGGCGTGAAGGGGAACGCCACCGAGAAGGCCCTCGGTCGCGCGCATATCACCTGCAACAAGAACGGCGTGCCGTTCGACCCGGAAAAGCCGACCGTGACCTCGGGCATCCGCCTCGGCTCGCCTGCCGGCACCACCCGCGGCTTCAAGGAAGCCGAGTTCCGCAAGATCGCCGACTGGATCATCGAGGTCGTCGACGGTCTCGCGGCCAACGGTGAAGAAGGCAACGCCGAGGTTGAAGCCAAGGTGAAGGGCGAGGTCGAGGAATTCCTCAAGGGCTTCCCGATCTACCCGACCCTCTGAGCGTCGGTTCGGTGAGAGACTGAAGGGCGGGCCCAATAAGCCCGCCCTTTTCCGTTTCGCCGCGCCGCGGGGGGCGACGGGCGAGGCGGTCGGCAAATACATGCGCCCGGCATCTATTTTTCTGCCGCCCCCTTGGCGACGCAATGAAAACCGGCTCTACCTTGGCGGAAGGCCCCTTCGCTTCCGTCGCTTCCAAGGGCCGGCGACCAGCCCCCGAGCCACATGCCCACCAAATCCGCGTCGCCCCTCACCGTCCTGCGCATTCCCGCCTTCCGGTCGCGCTGGACCGCCTCCATGGCCTCGAACCTCGGCACGCTGGTGCAATCGGTCGGTGCAGGCTGGATGATGACGCAGATCTCGGACAGCGATGCGATGGTGGCGCTGGTGCAGGCGGGGGTGACCGTGCCGACCATGCTTTTTGCCGTCTTTGCCGGAACGCTCGCGGACAACTTCGACCGCCGCCGGGTGATGATCGGGGCGCAGCTTTTCATGATGGCCTCGGCTTCGCTGCTCTGCGCGCTGGCGTGGTTCGACCTGCTGACGCCCTGGCTGCTGCTCGTTCTGACCTTTTTGATCGGCACCGGCTCGACCTTCTTCAACCCGTCCTGGCAGGCGTCGCTTGGCGACATCGTGCCGCGCAACGACCTGCCCTCGGCGGTGACGCTCAACTCGATGGCGTTCAACGCCATGCGCTCGATCGGACCGGCGATCGGCGGTATCATCGTCGCCGCCGCAGGGGCCGCCGCGGCCTTTGCGCTCAACACGGTCAGCTACCTGCCGATGATCGCGGTGCTCTGGCGCTGGAAGTCGCCACCGCCCGAGAGCAAGCTGCCGCCCGAACCGATGCGCTTCGCGGTGGGCTCGGGGCTGCGCTATGTCGCCATGTCGCCGAACCTGATGAACGTCATGGGCCGCGCCTTCCTCTTCGGCTTCGGCTCGGTGGCAGTGCTCTCGCTGTTGCCGCTGGTGGCGCATGAGAGGCTGGGTGGAGACGCTTCGACCTTCGGCATAATGCTCGGCTGCTTCGGGGTCGGCGCCGTGATCGGGGCACTCAACAACGCCCGGCTGCGCGACCGCTTCGACAACGAGCACCTGGTGCGCTTCGCTGCTGCCGCGGCGATGATCGGCACGGCGATCCTGTCGGTGGCGCCGACGCTCTGGGCCTGCCTTCCGGCGCTGATGCTGAACGGAATGGCCTGGACGGTGGCGCTCTCGCTGCTCAACGTGACGGTGCAGCTCTCGACCCCGCGCTGGGTGGTGGGCCGGGCGATCGCGCTCTACCAGTCGGCCAGCTTCGGCGGCATGGCGGCGGGCAGCTGGGTCTGGGGCTCGGTGTCTGACGGCTGGGGGCTGGGCGTCGCGCTGGCCGGTGCGGCCTGCCTGCTGGCGGTGGCGGCGCTGGTCGGCTTCAAGATGCCGCTGCCCGAGTACAGCGACCTCGACCTCTCGCCGCTCGACCGGTTCAAGGAGCCCGCGCTGCAGCTCGACCTGAAGATGCGCAGCGGTCCCATCGTGGCGGTGACGCAGTTCGAGATCGACCCGGACGACGTGCCGCAGTTCCTCGCCATCATGGCCGAGCGGCGGCGGGTGCGGATCCGCGACGGTGCGCAGAACTGGGTGCTGATGCGCGACCTCGAGGACCCGCGGATCTGGGAAGAGACCTATCACGTGCCCACCTGGGTCGAATACATCCGCCACAACACCCGCCGCACGAAGGCCGACGGCGGCACCTACGAGCGCCTTCTGGCGCTGCACCGGGGCGAGGCCCGCCCGCACACCCGCCGGATGATCGAGCGCCAGTCGATCCCCCGCCGCAGGGGCGGGGTCTACGACTTCAACCTCTGAGCCCTCAGGTGTTGGTCTCCTCGTCGTGCCCCTCGTCCCCGGCGCGGAACGAGGTCACCCGGTCCTCGCGCGCGTAATAGGGCTCGCCTTCCTCGGGGGTCTTGTCGGCGGGCCGGCCCGGCTCGGCCTTGCCCGCCTTCCCTTTGCCTGCATCGCCGAAGGGAAGGCCGGCAGGGGCGGCCATATGCACGTGCATGTCGGCCTGCGGGAAGGGGATCGAGATGCCCTCGCGGTCGAAGGCCTCCTTCACCTGCCGCGTCAGATCCCAGTAAACGGTCCAGTAGTCGTCGACCTTGGTCCAGGGACGGCAGACGAAATCCACCGAGCTCGCCCCCAGCGCGTTGACCCGGATCACCGGCGCTGGATCCTCGAGGATCAGCGGATGCTCGGCGACCACCTGTTCGAGCACCTCCTGCGCCTTTTCGATCGAGTCGTCGTAGCCGATGCCGAAGGTCAGATCGACGCGGCGGGTGTCGCTGGCGGTGGTGTTGGTGATCACGTCGCCCCAGACCTTTGAGTTCGGGATGACGATCACCTGGTTGTCGGGGGTGACCACGGTGGTCGAGACGATCGACACCGATTTCACGGTGCCGCCGGTGCCCGCGACGGTGACGTAATCGCCCTCGTCGAAGGGGCGGTTGATCATGATCATCAGCCCCGCCGCGAGGTTGCCAAGCGTGTCCTGCATGGCAAAGGCGATGATGAAGGAGGCACCGCCCACCAGGGCGAAGAGCGGGGTCACGTCGATCCCCAGCGCGCTCAGCACGATCATCAGCCCGAAGGCGATGGTCAGCCAGTAGATCACCATGAGAATGAAGGCCTGCAGCAGCTTCGACAGGTCCGGTACGCGCGACAGCCCGCGCCGCGCGACGCCGCGAACCGTCCGGGCGATGATCAGCAGGCCCAGCAGCGAGCCGACGATCACCGCCACGCGCAGCGCCAGCTTGATGCCGCCATCCTCGTCCGTCGCCCAGTTCACCGCCTGCGCCAGCAGGGTGCGCCAGTCGGCGCGCTGGGTCTCGTCGACATGGATCGCGGCGCGGTAGGCGCGGAACTTCGCGACCTCGGCGGCGTCGCCGCCCTTGGCCTCAAGGCCGTCGACCACGGTCGAGAGGTTCTCGAAGGCATTGTTGCGCAGCTCCACGAGCTGCGTCAGCCGCTCGCGCGGCACCTCGGTCTCGCCGGAGCTTTCCTTGGCGAGCACGGCGAGTTGCTCCTCGACGACCGCCTTGGTCATGCCCTTGGCCATGTTTTGCCAGGCGAGGGCGAGTTGACCCATTTCCTCGGCGGTGAGGGGCAGCGAGCGGATCGCAAGTTCCTCCGAGGGGATGGAGGGATCGGTGAGCGCGGCGATCAGGTCCGCATCGCTTTCGGCGGGCAGCGGCGCGTCGGCGGCGCCCTTCGCGCCGATCACCTGCTGGCTCGAGGTGATCGCCTGGCGGGCGCGCTCTTCGGCGCTCTCGATCGCTTCCTCGGCGGGGGAGGGGGGGCTTTCCGCCTCGCTGCTTTCAGCGGGCGGCGGGGTGTCGGCGGTTTCTTGCGCGGCCAGGTCCGTGGCGGCCTGAACCATAAGCAAGACAAGGAGAACACGGAGAAACGGCAGTATCGCGCGCGGCATGCGGGCCTCGTTAAAAAAATGGTTTTTCAAAGGGGTAAAGGACTTCTGATCGCTATGCCGCGAGTTTAGCAAATTGCCCGGACGAAAGGCACTACCCCGGGGCGAGCGTTCTGCCCTGGCGTCGCTGCAGGGCCCCGCCAACACAAAAACACCCGCCGGAAAGCTCCGGCGGGTGGTGGTCATCTGGAAGGGCGGCCGCGTCAGGCCGCGCGGTGGATCACTCCGGGTTCTTGGCGAAGCGCAGGTAGGGCAACTTGATGTCGAGCGCGCCGTATTTCTCGGTCGCCTGCTCGTTGTTCAGCGACAGCGCGACGATCACGTCCTGGCCGACCTCCCAGTTGGCGGGGGTGGCGAGCGGCTGCTCGTAGGTGCGCTGCAGGCCGTCGAGGGCACGCAGCACCTCGGCGAAGTTGCGACCGACGGACATCGGGTAGGTCATCATCAGCTGCACCTTCTTGTTCGGCGCGATGATGAAGACCGAGCGGACGGTGGCGCTGTCCGCCGGGGTGCGTCCGTCGGGCAGGTAGGCATCGGCGGGCAGCATGTCGAGCGCCTTGGCAACCTCGAGCCCGTCATCGGCGATGATCGGGAAACCGGCCTCGGCCCCGGCGACCGCTTCGATGTCGCCCTTCCACTTCTTGTGCTCGGCGACGCCGTCCACCGAGATGCCCATAACCTTGGTTCCACGCTTGGCCCATTCGTCCGAGAGCTGCGCGACCGCGCCGAACTCGGTGGTGCAGACCGGGGTGAAATCCTTGGGGTGCGAGAAGAGGATCGCCCAGCTGTCGCCGATCCAGTCGTGCAGGTCGTACGCGCCCTGATCTGTGGTCACATGGAGGTTCGGAATGGTGTCGTTGATGCGCAGAGCCATGGGAATATCCTTTCCTGTCCGACTGATCGGCTTGGGGTCTCGCGGAATAGATACGAGCCCGAGTCACGATGTAAAGAGCTTGCTTGCGGAGGTCGCGGAGCAGTGACACTGTGCCGCCAGGAACAATTTGATCAAATTCCGACTCAAATTCAGAAGAACGGAGACCATCATGATCGAGAAGCGCCAGTTCTACATCGACGGCCAATGGGTGGACCCGGCCACACCGCGTGACCACGCCGTGATCAACCCCGCCACCGAGGAGCCCTGCGCCATCATCTCACTCGGCGATCAGGCCGACACCGATGCCGCCGTTGCCGCCGCGAAGGCCGCGTTGCCGGGCTGGATGGCGACGCCCGTGGCCGAGCGCATCGGCTACGTCGAGAAGCTGCTCGAGGTCTACAAGGCGCGCGCCGAGGAGATGGCGCAGGCGATGACCCTCGAGATGGGCGCACCGATCTCGCTGTCGCGCTCGGACCAGGTCGGGGCAGGGACCTTCCACCTCACCAATTTCATCCGCGCCGCCAAGGAATTCCCCTTCGAGCATTCGCTGCGCGAGGATCTCCCGGCGCATCGGATCATCCACGAGGCCGTGGGTGTCGCGGCGCTGATCACCCCGTGGAACTGGCCGATGAACCAGGTCACTCTGAAGGTCGGCGCCGCCGCCGTGGCGGGCTGCACCATGGTGCTGAAACCCTCCGAGGAAAGCCCGCTCGATGCCATCCTCTTCGCCGAGATGATGCATGAGGCGGGCTTCCCGAAAGGCGTCTTCAATCTCGTCAACGGCGATGGTGCGGGCGTCGGCACACAGCTCTCGTCGCACCCGGATGTGGACATGGTCAGCTTCACCGGCTCGACCCGCGCCGGACGTGCGATCTCCAAGGCGGCCGCCGACACGCTCAAGCGCGTGCACCTCGAGCTGGGTGGCAAGGGGGCGAACCTTGTCTTCGCCGATGCCGATCCCGAGGCGGTGGAGCGCGGCGTGCTGCACATGATGGAAAACTCCGGCCAGAGCTGCAACGCGCCCTCGCGCATGATGGTCGAGGCACCCTTCTACGACACCGCGGTCGAACAGGCGGCGCAGGCGGCAGAGGCGGTGAAGGTGGGCGATCCGCAGCAGGAGGGCGATCACATCGGCCCGGTTGTCAATGCGGTGCAATGGGGCAAGATCCAGGACCTCATCCAGACCGGCATCGACGAGGGTGCGCGTCTGGTCGCTGGGGGCCTCGGCCGTCCCGAGGGGCTCAACAAGGGCTTCTACGTGCGTCCCACGGTGTTTGCCGATGTTACCCCCGAGATGACCATCGCCCGCGAGGAGATCTTCGGCCCGGTGCTCTCGGTGATGAAGTTCGAAACCGAGGAAGAGGCGGTGCGCGTCGCCAATGACACGCCCTACGGGCTGACCAACTATGTGCAGAGCACCGATGCGGCGCGGGTCAACCGGCTGACCCGGTTGCTGCGCTCGGGCATGGTGCAGAACAACGGCACCGGCCGCGCGGCGGGCGCGCCCTTCGGGGGGGATGAAGCAGTCGGGGAACGGGCGCGAAGGGGGGGTCCTTCGGTATCCTCGATTTCCTCGAGGTGAAGTCGGTCAGCGGCTGGGCCGCCGAGTAAGCCGGTCCTTGCTCGACTGAACCCAAGGTGCGGCGCTTCTCATGGGTGCCGCGCCTTTCTTTTTGCAAAGTGCCCGTCCACCCGGAGCCGCCGCACGTTTGGCGAGGGTTCAGAGCCCCAGTGTCTCCAGCGCGCTTTCCAGAGGCGCGGGGTCCTTGAACCGCAGGCGCACCGGAAGGCTCAGCACCTTGGGGCGGAAGCTGTCGGGCAGGCGCGCCGCGTCCTTCTCGGTGGTGACGAGCTGCGCGCCCAGCATCTGCGCCTCGCGCTCCAGCCGGGTCAGCAGAGCGGCAGTGAAGGGCTGGTGATCGTCGAGCGCCTCCGCCCGGACGACATTGGCGCCGAGGCCCCTGAGCGTGGCGAAGAACTTCTCGGGGTGGCCGATCCCGGCAAAGGCCAGTGCCGGGAGATCCTGCCAATCCATGCCGGTCTGTAGCGGTGCCAGCGCACCGCGCAAGCGCGGCAGGGAGACCTCTCGGCCCCATTGCGCGTCGAAGCTCCGCTGCGCCTCTTCCCCGCCGATGGAAAGCACGAGGTCAGCGCGCTTCAGCCCCGCGCTCACCGGCTCGCGCAGCGGCCCGGCGGGCAGGCAGCGGCCATTGCCGAAGCCGTAGCGGGCATCGACCACGACGATCGAGAGATCCTTGGCCAGCGCCGGGTTCTGGAGCCCGTCGTCGAGAATGATCACCTTCGCGCCCGCGGCAACGGCGGCACGCGCCCCGGCGGCGCGGTCGCGTGCCACCCAGACCGGGCCGAAGGCAGCGAGCAGCAGCGGCTCGTCCCCAACCTCCGCCGCGCTGTGGCGGCGCGGATCCACCTGCACCGGCCCGGTCAGGCTGCCGCCATGCCCGCGCGAGACCACATGCGCCCCGGCCTCGCGCAGCCGCTCCAGAAGCGCGATGACGGTGGGCGTCTTGCCGGTGCCGCCGGCGTTGATATTGCCCACGCAGATCACCGGAACGGGCACCCTTTCCCCCGGTCCCGAGGCGACCCGCCGCGCCGTGGCGCGGGCGGTGAGCGCGCCGAGCGGCGCGAGCAGGCGGGCCTGCCAGGCGGGGGCGTCGGGGGCGGTCTGCCAGAAGCCAGGGGCGCGCATCAGGCGATCTCTGCCTCGTCGAGCCAGCCGCAGGCGAGCGCGATCATTTCGTCGGTCAGCTCGGCACCCTGGGTGATCACGTCCCAGCCCGCATGCGCCATGGCGGCGGCTCGGTCGGGGGCGACGAGTTGGCTGAGCGCCCCGGCGAGCGAGTCGAAATCGCGCACGATCCGCGCCGCCCCGGCCTCCGCCAACCGCGAGTAGGCGGGCAGGTGGCGTCCGACGTTGGGTCCGTAGAGCAGCGCAATGCCATGGGCGGCGGCCTCCATAGGGTCTTCACCGCCGTGGCCGTTGACCAGCGAGCCGCCGAGGAAGGCCACGGGCGCGAGCCGGTACCACAGCCCGAGCTCCGAGGCGTCCTCGGTGACCAGAACCTGGGTGTTCTCGTCGGGCATCTCGCCCGCCTCCCAGGCGCAGAGCCGCAGGCCCGAGTCCCGGGCGACCTCGGCCACTGCAGCCGCGAGGTCGTGTGTTGCGGGCACGAGGACCAGCATGAGCCGGTGCGCGAGGCGCACGGCGCGCTTGTGGGCGTGCAGCACCTCTTCGGCCTCTTGCGCGCTGCGCAGCTTGGCCGCGAGCCAGATCGGCCGCCCGGTGAGCACCCCGGACATCTCCTCGTAGAGTCGGGTGCTGCAGTCGAGCGGCGGGGCGCTGTCGGTAAGCGGGCCGAGCGTGGGCATGGTGCTGTCCTCGACGCCGGCGCGGCGCAACCGGCGGCGCGCTGGCTCGTCCACCGGGCAGATACGGTCGAAGAATTGCAGCGTGGCGGCGGTGGGATCGGGCACCCAGCTTGGCGCCGGACTGGTCCAGGGCACATCACGCGCATCCAGTAGCACCAGCCGCGTGCCCGCCTGCTGCAGCTTCTGCAACAGCGCCGGGCGCAACTCCTGCCCGGTCCAGAAGCCGAGCTGCGGGCGCCAATGCGCGACGAAGGCGGCGACCTCGGCAGGGCTCTCGCCGGGCAGATCGGCCCGCAGGGCGCCCTCGGGCGCGTGGTCGGGCTCCCCGGTGATCAGCAGCGTCAGCTCGGGACGCTGGATCTTCAGTCGGGTGGCGAGCGCCGAGAGCGCCCGTGCCGAGCCTGGGCCTCCGGCGTGCAGCCAGAGCAGCGAGCCTTCGGGCCGAGCCGGGGGCGTCGCGCCGGGCGCCGCCCCTCGGCCGCGCGCATAGGCCATGTAGGCCGACAGGGAGAACGGCCTGCGCGCCACGGGTGTCAGCCGAGTTCTTCGGTCGCGGAGACTTCGGTTTCCTCGTCCCGCAGGCGGTGGATATGGGCGATGAAGTAGCGCATGTGGGCATTGTCCACGGTGCGCTGCGCCTCGGCCTTCCAGGCGTCATAGGCGGAGGCGTAATCGGGGTACATGCCGACGATGTGGATGTCGTTCACGTCCTTGAAGACGGACTTCTCGGGGGTGACAAGCTCGCCGCCGAAGACGAGGTGGAGACGTTGAGGCATGGGGGGGTCCTTTCCCGTACAGACGCGCGCAACCTACTTTCTGCACCCGCAGCGTCAAGATTCTACCGCGGGTCAGCGCTACGCCGCCGGTTCACATGTCCGGGGGCGCGGGCCGGTCAGGGCGCCAGCGTCAGCCGCCCCATGATGTCGGCGTGCAGTGCCGGGTTGGCTGCGACCACTCCCGGATGCTGCGGGTGACGCGCGTTGAAGCGTAACGGGCGCCCGAGCCGGTCGGTGACCCTGGCCCCGGCTTCCTGCAGCAGCAGCGTGCCCGCGGCGATGTCCCACTCCCATGTCGGGCGGAAAGTCAGCATGGCATCAAAGCGCCCCTCTGCGACCAGCCCCAGCCGGTAGGCGAGAGAGGGCCGGTGTGCGCGGCGGATCGGCGGCAGCGGCACACGCCAGTAGGGGCTGTCGATCACCGGACGCGGGGCGAGCACCTCTGCTTCTTCCAGCGTGCCGGTGCCCGTCGCGCGCAGCGGCACGCCGTTCAGCACCGCGCCCTGACCGAGAGCGGCACTGTAAAGCAGGTCGCGCTGCGGCAGGTAGACGGCGGCGGCGGTGACCACGCCGTTCTCGGCCACCGCCAGCGAATGCGCCCAGGTGTCCTCGCCGGCGATGAAGGAGCGTGTGCCGTCGATCGGATCGACGATGAACACTCGCTCGGCGGCGCGGCGCTCGGCATTGTCGAGGCTTTCCTCCGACAGCCAGCCATACTCGGGCCGCGCGCCGCGCAGCAGCTCCTCGAGCCGGGCGTTGACCGCGAGGTCGGCGGCGGTCACGGGGCTGCCGTCGGCAGCCTTGTAGCGCACGTCGAGCGCGTCCCCGGTGAAGGAGCGCGCGACCTCGCCCGCCGCACGGGCCGCGCGCTCGAGCAGCGCGCGGTCGGCGGCGTGATCCGAGACAGCGTCACTCGCCGGCAAGCGTCAGCCCCTCGATCAGCAGCGAGGGCACGACCCGCGACAGCCAGGGCCGGGCGTCGTTCGACGGCACCAGCGCGCGCAGCATCTGCCGCAGGTTGCCGGCGATGGTGACGCCCGAGACCGGGTAGGCGATTTCGCCGTTCTCCACCCACCAGCCGGCGGCGCCACGCGAGTAGTCACCGGTGTTGGGGTTGATCGTCGCGCCGATCATCGACGTCACCACCAACCCGCGGCCCATCTCGGCGATGAGCTGCTCCGGCGACTTCTCGCCCTGCGTCAGCTCGAGGTTCCAGGCGGTCGGCGAGGGCCCCGACGAGGTGCCGCGCGCGGCATTGCCGGTCGGCGCCATGCCGAGCTTGCGGGCGGTGGCGAGGTCCAGCGACCAGCCCGTCAGCACGCCATCCTCGACCAGCGCGCGGCGCCGCGTCGGCAGGCCCTCGGCGTCGAAGGGGCGCGAGCCCGAGATCCGCGGGCGGTGCGGATCCTCGTTCAGCGAGATGCCGTCCGGCAGCACCGGCTCGCCGAGCGCATCGCGCAGCCACGATCCGCCGCGGGCCACCGCAGCGCCATTGGCGGCGGCAACGAGATGGCCGATCAGCGACGAGGCGATGCGCTCGTCGAAGAGCACCGGGTACGCACCGGTCTTGGGCTTGCGCGGGTTCAGCCGTTCGAGCGCCCGCGTCGCGGCGCGGTGGCCGATCTCGGCGGGGCTGCGCAGGTCCGACTGGAAGGTGCGGCTGTCGCCGTCGTAGTCGCGCTCCATCCCGAGCCCGGTGCCGGCGATGGCGACGCAGGAGGTCGAGCGGGCGGTGCGGGCATAGCCCCCGGCAAAGCCGTTGCTGGCCGCCAGGAACACCCGCTGCGCGTCGTAGGACGCCGAAGCCGATTGCACCTGGCTCACGCCCTCGACCGCAAGCGCCGCGGCCTCCGCCTCCAGCGCGTCGCGCTGCAGCGCGTCGGGCGCGGGGTCGGCAGAGGGATCGGCCAGCTCCAGCGCGTCAAGATCCCAGCCCGTTGCCAGCTGTGACGGATCGGCGAGCCCGGCGTAGGGATCCTCGGGCGCCTCGCGGGCCATGGCAACCGCGCGTTCGGCCATGGCGGCCAAGGTCGCAGGCTTCACGTCCGAGGTCGAGACCACCGCGCTGCGCTGGCCGAGCAGAACCCGCAGGCCGACGTCGATGCCCTCGGAGCGCTCGGCGTGCTCCAGTGTGCCGGCGCGCACATCGATGCTGAGCGAGGTGCCGTCGATAGCGATGGCGTCCGCCGAGTCTGCGCCGGCCTTGCGCGCGGCCTCGAGCAGCTGCGCGGTCAGCGCCTGCAGGTCCCGTGCCGCCGGGTGGTTGCGCTCTGTGCCGTCCATGTCGCCTCCGGTATGTCGTCTGATTGATTGGGTAGGCCCCGGGGCGCCGCAAGGCAAGCTCCGGGGGCCGCTTTGGCACGCCTGCGGGTGCAGCCGAGCACAGCGTGCCCGGCCCGGCTTACTCGGCCGGAACCACCACGCCGATGAGCGGCCCGAGCGTGCGGCCGATGTCGGCCCGGCCGATCTCGGGCGCGAAGAGCCGTGAGACATTGCCGTCGAAGAACAGCGCGTTTGGCATCTTCAGCCCGTCGCGGAAGAGGGTGCCGAACTCGTAGAAACTCACCGGCTCCTCCGAGATCGCGAAGACCAGTGTCCGGCCGTCGGCCGAGGTGCCGACGCCATTGCGGATGTAGCGCGAGCTGCTGTCGGGCAGGAAGCGCGGATGCAACTCGCCATCGATCACCAGCATCGGCCCCGACTGCGTGGCATAGCGGCACTCGGGCTTGCGGGTGAGGAAATCACGGGTTTCGTAGACCTGCGCCTCGCCCTTGCCGATGCAGAGCACGCCGTTCGGCAGCATGCCGAAGTTGCCCGGCCCGGGGCTGGAGATGACGCGCATCTCCTCTTGCCCGTTCTCGACATAATGGCCGACCGGGGCGCGGTCCTCGTGGTACATGCCGGCGTTCATCGCGAAGGCCAGCGTCTCGCCCTTTTCACGCAGCGCCGCGTCGAGGGTCGAGAAATGCCCCCAGACGGTGCCATCGGGCGCGCGCAGGAACGTGCGCAGGTCCTCGTCGGCGCCGACTGTGCAGAGCGTGTAGCGCTTGCCCTCGTGGCTGGCGCCCTCGCAGCTGACCGCCCGGGCCTGGGAGGGTGTCAGAGACGGCACCAGCGCCGCCGCCGAAAGCGCCAGCGCAGTAAGGGCTGCGCGCAGGCTCACGCGTCGTCGTCCCCGTCCGCGTCATGGCCCTCGACGTCGCGGCGCACCGCGTCCTGCGAGAACAGCCGGCGGGTCTCATCGAGCCGGTCGAAGGTCTCGTCGTGGCGGAAGCGCAGCTCCGGCGCGTATTTCAGCGTCAGCTCTTTCGAGACCAGTCGGCGCAACTCGGATTTGTTGCGCTCGAGCAGCTCGAACATGTTGCCTTCCTGCTTGCCGCCGAGCGGCACGACATAGGCGGTTGCGACCTTGAGATCGGACGAGACCCGGACCTCGCCGACGGTGATCGAGAGCCGGTTCAGCTCGGGGTCGTGCACCTCGCCGCGGTTGAGCACGTCCGCCAGGGTGCGGCGAATGAGTTCGCCGACACGGAGCTGTCTCTGGCTGGGGCCGGAGCCCTCTTGGAATCTGTTCTTTGCCATGGCGCAGACATAGGCGCCTTGAGGGGGTTTGCCAAGAACGCGAACGCATAGCGGTGCCTGCCCCGGGCGGCGGCGCGCCGACATCGCCTTTGCCATCGGCAGCGCGGCGGAGTATGCCCTGCGGGAAACTCAGGATCGGAGAACAAGATGTCGGAACTGCCGGGAGTTGTCGTCACGGGCGTGTCGGGACGGATGGGCCAGATGCTGGTGCGCGAGGTGCTGGCCAGCGACAAGCTGAACCTCGTCGGCGCGGTCGAGCGGAGCGGCAACGACTGGGTCGGCCGCGACCTCGGCACCTGCATGGGCGGCACCGAGCTCGGCATCACCGTCAGCGACGATCCGCTCGAGACCTTCGCCAAGGCCCAGGCGGTGCTCGACTTCACCGCCCCCGCGGCGACCGTGCAGTTCGCCGAGCTGGCGGCGCAGGCCCGCGCCGTGCACGTGATCGGCACCACGGGCCTCGAGGAGGGCGATCTCGAAAAGATCCGGGCCGCCGCCCGCCACGCGGTGATCGTGCGGGCCGGTAACATGAGCCTCGGGGTCAACCTGCTGACCAAGCTGACCAAGCAGGTCGCGGCGGCGCTCGACGAGGACTGGGACATCGAGATCGTCGAGATGCACCACAACCGCAAGGTCGATGCCCCCTCGGGCACCGCGCTGATGCTCGGCGAGGCGGCGGCCGAGGGCCGGGGCGTGAGCCTCGTCGAGGCCTCGGAGCGCGGCCGCGACGGGATCACCGGCGCGCGTGAGCGCGGCAGCATCGGCTTCGCGGCCCTGCGCGGCGGTGACGTGGTCGGCGAGCACGAGGTGATCTTCGCCACGGCGGGCGAACGCATCACTCTCAAGCACATCGCCTCGGACCGCGCCCTCTTTGCCCGTGGCGCGCTGAAGGCGGCACTCTGGGGCCAGGACAAGGCACCGGGCGAGTATGACATGCTCGACGTGCTCGGCCTCGGCGACTGACGCCGCGCCCGGCCGAAAGCGCGGGACCGCCTCCGGCGGGCGTATTTCGAAAGAGAAGAAGGGGAGCATCGCGCTCCCCTTTGGTCATTCGTCGCTTCTTCTAGGCCCAAATATCCCGGGGGAGTCCGCGTCGCGGACGGGGGCAGCGCCCCTACACGCGCGCCAGCGCGTCCTCGTCCCGAACGGCGATCAGAAATCGATCGCGATGCCCTTCTTCTCCCAATCGCCGTAGCGCGCCGGGTCGAGACCGTCGCGGCCGCCGTATTCCTTGGCGCGCGGGTCTTTGGCCAGCGCCTCTTCGGCGGCCTTGCGGCGCTCGGCGGCCTCGGCCAGCGCGCGCTTCGCGGCAGGGGGCAGCTCGGCGGGGGTTTCGGTCTGGTCGGGGCTGCTGTCGTCGCTCATGGCCATGCCCTCCTCGGGCGTGCTTTCCTTGCGTGGGTCGGCTTGATATAGGCCCGTGGATCATGCGCGGGCAAGACCCGCAGGTTTGCGGAGTGGTCCGATGGCAGCCAAAGGCGCGGAAAAGACAGAAGCAGCGAGCCCGGCACGGGCGGCGGCGGTGGCGCTGCTCGGGCAGGTGCTGGGGCAGGGGCGGCTGCTCAGCGAGGCGATGCAGGGCGGGCCCTTCGTCAAGCTCGACGCGGCGGAGCGCGCGGCGGCGCAGCGGCTGGCCACCGGTGTGCTGCGCAATCTCGGGCGCTGTGACCAGATGCTGAAATCGCGCCTGCGCAAGGCGCCGCCGCTCTTCGTGCGCAACGTGCTGCGGCTCGGCACCTATGAGCTCTGCACCGGCGGTGCGGCGCATGGCGTGGTGAACGATTGCGTCAGCCTGATCTCGGCCGACCGCAAGACCAAGACCATGTCGGGGCTGGTCAATGCCATCCTGCGCCGTCTTTCCGAAGAGGGGCCGGAACACTGGGCCAAGCTGCGCGCGCCGCGGCTGCCGCGCTGGCTGCGCGAGCCGCTGGCTGCGGCCTGGGGGCGG
>NZ_NTHN02000150.1 GCF_002300555.2 Alloyangia mangrovi
CGCGGTCTGCGGCGTCTGCGATGCTCGGGGAGATGTCGGTAGACCTGCTCGGCGCTTCTCGCTCATGGTCTGGGCATTCAGCGCGTAGTATCCCGCGAGCTCGGGCAGGTCGCCGCCGTCGAAGTGATTGCGCTTCAGATCGCGGTAAATGGTCGAGGGGGCGCGGCTCAGTCGATCCGCGATCTCGGGGATCGGCATCTTGGCCTCACGCCACTTGGCAATCTTGATCCGTTCCTCGAAACTCAGCTGAAGGTAACAACGATCCATCCCGCATTCTCCACGCAAACTTCTGTTTTGATACAGAATTTGCACTTCGTTTGTGAATCCACCCAGTGTGAGCTCAAGGGTGGTTGCGACAGGCTCCGCTATCTCAGTTTCACCATTTCTTCTCTGAAGGCTTCGGTTGGCGTGCGCCATTGGAGGCATTTGCGGGGTGTCGCATTCAGTCTCTCGCTGATCTCCCGCATCTGGGGCCTCGAAAGCGATGCGAGAGGCGTATCACGGGGCAGGACGCGGCGGGCACGTCCATTCAGGTTTTCCACCGAACCTTTCTGCCAGGGCGCCTGCGGGTCGCAGAACCAGG
>NZ_NTHN02000151.1 GCF_002300555.2 Alloyangia mangrovi
ACCTTCACCCGGCGCGGCGTCGGCGACGTGCTGCTGGCCTGGGAGAACGAGGCCTTCCTCGCGCTCGACGAACTGGGCGAGGACAGTTTCGACATCGTGGTGCCCTCGGTGTCGATCCTTGCCGAGCCACCGGTGGCGCTTGTGCCGGGCAATATCGAGGATGACGCGCAGCGCGAGGTGGCGCAGGCCTACCTCGAATATCTCTACAGCCCCGAGGCACAGGCGCTGGCACTCGCTAACTACTACCGCGCCTGGGACAGCTCGCTGGCCGCGGATGACGACATCGAGCGCTTTCCCGAGCTCGAGCTGGTGACCATCTCCGACTTCGGCGGCTGGACCGAGGCGCAGCCGCGCTTCTTCGGTGACGGCGGCATCTTCGACCAGATCACCTCGGAGTGACCCGGATGCTGCGCCTCGCCTCGCCCCTGCCCGGCTTCGGCCTCGGCATGGGCATCCTGCTCACCGCCCTGACCGGGGTGGTACTGCTGCCACTCGCGGCGCTGCTCGGGCAGGGCATTCTCATGGGACCGGCGGAAATCGCCGGTCACCTCGCCCCGGCGCGGGTGCGCGCGGCG
>NZ_NTHN02000152.1 GCF_002300555.2 Alloyangia mangrovi
GGTCGCCATCGGATGCGCCATCGGTCCGAGCGACGATGGCGACGGCTCGGTCGAGCGAGGCAGGATCTTGCGAAGACGGTTGTTGGTATTCTCGACCGTGCCTTTCTGCCAGGGCGCCTGCGGGTCGCAGAACCAGCTGTCCGCGCCGATCCCATCCTTGGGCCGCTGCCATGCCGAGAACTCGGTTCCGCGGTCGAAGGTGATGGATTGGCGTGCGTCGGCGGGCAGGGCTGAGAGCCCCTGGATGAGGGATTCCATGATCGGCTTCGATCGTCGGTCCTCGTTACGCAGCAGGGCAGTGTAGCGGCTGACACGCTCCACCAGGGAGGTCACGTTGATCTTGCCGTGCTCCTTGCGGAACATCACCAAGTCGCACTCCCAGTGCCCAAACTCAACGCGCTCGGCGAGGCAATCCGGTCTGTTTGAAAGGCTTTGCGCGTCCGAGATGTGGCTGCGCTAGTACCGGCGGTAACCCCGCGGTCTGCGGCGTCTGCGATGCTCGGGGAGATGTCGGTAGACCTGCTCGGCGC
>NZ_NTHN02000153.1 GCF_002300555.2 Alloyangia mangrovi
CCGCCGAGCGAGCCGGTAAAGCCCACGGCATTGATCAGCGGGTGCTGCACCAGCGCCTGGCCGACGTCGCGCTTGCCGCCCTGCACGAGCGAGAAGACGCCCTTAGGCATGCCGGTCTTCTCGATCGCGGCGAGGATCGCCTCGGCGACGATCTCGCCGGTGCCGGGGTGCGCGCCATGGCCCTTGACCACCACCGGGCAGCCGGCGGCCAGCGCGGCGGCGGTGTCGCCGCCGGCGGTCGAGAAGGCGAGCGGGAAGTTGGAAGCCCCGAAGACCGCGACCGGGCCGATCGGGCGCATCACCAGCTTGATGTCGGGGCGCGGCAGCGGCTGGCGGTCGGGCAGCGCTTCGTCGTGGCGGCGGTCGAGGTAGTCGCCCTTGAGGATGTGCGACGCGAAGAGCCGCAGCTGGCCGGTGGTGCGGCCGCGCTCGCCCTGCAGGCGCGCCTCGGGCAGGCCGGTTTCCTGCGTGCCGATCTCGGTGATCGCCTCGGCGCGGGCCTCGATCTCGTCGGCGATGGC
>NZ_NTHN02000154.1 GCF_002300555.2 Alloyangia mangrovi
TCAAGGCCGCCAAGGAAAGCGCCGGCAAGACCGCGATCGTCTCGGGCTGCGGCTACGGCACCGAGATCGCCAAGGGCATCGCGCGCTCGGTCGAGGCGGCGGGTGGCGACGGTATCCTCCTGCTGCCGCACTACCTGATCGACGCGCCGCAGGAAGGGCTCTACGCCCACGTCAAGGCGGTCTGCGACGCCACCGGCATGGGCGTCATGGTCTACAACCGCGACAACGCCGTGCTGCAGGCCGACACGCTGGCGCGGCTCTGCGACGCCTGCCCGAACCTCGTCGGCTTCAAGGACGGCACCGGCGATATCGGCCTGGTGCGGCAGATCACCGCCAAGATGGGCGACCGGCTGACCTACCTCGGCGGCATGCCGACGGCGGAGCTGTTTGCCGAGGCCTATCTCGGCGCGGGCTTCACCACCTACAGTTCGGCGGTGTTCA
>NZ_NTHN02000155.1 GCF_002300555.2 Alloyangia mangrovi
GACGCTGACCGCCCACACCGCCATGCTGCCCGCCTGGTACGAAGAAATTGCGCGCCGCGCCACCGAGGCGATGCGCCCAAAGTACGGTGACTACTACGGCTTCGACTCGGCGACTCCCGCGAACGCCGAGATGGTCGCGGAATACCTCTTCAGCTACCAATAAGACAAACAGCGCGGTTCGCCCCGGCGGACCGCCTCTCTTGACGACGTGAGGCCCACCATGTCCCCTGACCGGCTCATCTACCTCTTCGATCCCCTCTGCGGCTGGTGCTACGGCGCAAGCCCCGGGCTGGAGCGCCTGAGCGCTACCGGCATCGCAATCGAGCTGGTGCCCACCGGCCTGTTCTCCGGCCCGGGCGGCCGCGAAATGGATGCCGAGTTCGCGCGTTACGCCTGGAGCAATGACCAGCGCATCGCGCAGATGAC
>NZ_NTHN02000156.1 GCF_002300555.2 Alloyangia mangrovi
AAAGCGCCCGTTTGGGCGCTGGCGGTGGATTGTGATCTGGGTTTTGGTTGCGGGAGCAGGATTTGAACCTGCGACCTTCAGGTTATGAGCCTGACGAGCTACCGGGCTGCTCCATCCCGCGACAGGATGTTCATCGTTTATGAGAGATACATGTGGGTTTTACTAGGTTTGGCGGTGACCTACTCTCCCACGTCTTGAGACGCAGTACCATTGGCGCGGCAGCACTTAACGGCCGGGTTCGGAATGGAGCCGGGTGTTTTGCTTGCGCTATGACCACCAAACCGAGAAAAACCCACGATGTCGGTCCCTGCGCGGCGGGTCGGCCTGGGCGACCTGCGCTTGCAGGTTGCGGGCCGACACCCCCGGGATGCTGGGAGCGACAGATACCAAGTCAAGTATGTGTAGGGGTTGTATGCTTCG
>NZ_NTHN02000157.1 GCF_002300555.2 Alloyangia mangrovi
TCTATGGCCCAGAGGGTCGTGCCGAAGAGTTGGCGCGACACCTGCCCAGCCGGCGCAAGAAACGCAGGCCCCGGTATGCGCGGCGGTCCCGCAGCCAGGTCTTTCCGCCTGAACGGTCGATCCATCAGCGCCCAGAATGCGTCAAGACACGGGAAACATTCGGAGAATGGGAAGGCGATCTGATGATCTTCGAGCGCGCGCAAGGCTCGATGAACGTCGCAACGCTGGTCGAGAGAAAGACCCGCTTCGCAGTCCTGTTCCGGAACAACGATCGCAGTTCCACGCACTTCATGAACAGCTTGATGAACGTGATGACGCCACTGCCCCAAGCGGCACGCAAGTCGATCACCTTCGACCGTGGGTTCGAGTTTCGCGACTGGCGAAAGCTCGAGGCCG
>NZ_NTHN02000158.1 GCF_002300555.2 Alloyangia mangrovi
CGGTCATGATCGGCATGCACTTGATCGAGGGGTCCTCGACGTCGGCGGGCATGTCTTCCTCGCGGATGTCGACGGGCATCCACTGCCAGGCGCCCGCCGGTGACTTCTTGAGTTCCCACTCGTAGCCGAAGAGCAGCTCGAACCAGCCCATGTCCCACTGGGTGGGGTTCTTGGTCCAGGCGCCCTCGATGCCGGACACGACCGTGTCACGGCCGATACCGCGGCCCTTGGTGTTCATCCAGCCCATGCCCTGCGCGGTCACGTCGGCAGCCTCGGGATCCTCGGAGAGGTTCGCCGCATCGCCGTTGCCGTGCGCCTTGCCGATGGTGTGGCCACCGGCGGTCAGCGCCGCGGTTTCCTCGTCGTTCATCGCCATGCGGGCAAAGGTCT
>NZ_NTHN02000159.1 GCF_002300555.2 Alloyangia mangrovi
CAAACGCGAACATCCCGCGGCATGAACCACGGGCGTCGAGTGCTCGGAAAACGCAGGAAGTCTTGGCCTTTCGCTTCTGATGGGCGAAGGCATTGCGAGATCGTTTAAGAGAGATACATGTGGGTTTTACTAGGTTTGGCGGTGACCTACTCTCCCACGTCTTGAGACGCAGTACCATTGGCGCGGCAGCACTTAACGGCCGGGTTCGGAATGGAGCCGGGTGTTTTGCTTGCGCTATGACCACCAAACCGAGAAAAACCCACGATGTCGGTCCCTGCGCGGCGGGTCGGCCTGGGCGACCTGCGCTTGCAGGTTGCGGGCCGACACCCCCGGGGTGCTGGGAGCGACAGATACCAAGTCAAGTATGTGTAGGGGTTGTATGCTTCG
>NZ_NTHN02000015.1 GCF_002300555.2 Alloyangia mangrovi
CCGAGCGCCTGGTCCGAGCCGCATCACCAGCGCCGGGCCGAAGCGTTTCGCCAGCGGCGCGCGGGGCAGGTGCACCAGATCGGCGATGCGCGAGAGCCCGACGCGCGAGAGCGTGGCGGCGGTCTCATGGTCGATGCGCAGGGCCGAGACCGGCAGCGGCCCCAGCCCCTCGGCCAGCGCGCCCTCGGGCAGCAGGCCACCGCCGTGGCGGGCCAGCGCATGGGCCGCGCCGCGGGTGCCGGCGATGGCGCTCTGGGCTGCCAGTCCCACGCGGTCGAGCCTGTCGTGCAGATCGGCGCGCAAGGCCGCCTCGCCGCCAAAGAGATGCGGCACCCCGGTGATGTCGGCGATCAACCCGTCGACGCCGTCGCGGGCCACCAGCGGCGCGTAGCGCCCGGCCCAGCGGCGCACGCCCGAGAGCGCCGCCGCCTCGCGCGCGAGATCGGCGGGGCGGGTGGCGAGATCGGGACAGATGGCGCGGGCATCGGCCAGCGCCATGCCGCGCGCCAGCCCATGCGCCTGCGCCAGCGGCGAGACGCAATGCAGATGATCGGAATTGCCCGACCGCAGGGTCAGGGCAAAGGGCCCCTCAACGGGGCGTTTCCGCAGGCTCGTGTCGCTCGCCAGCCGCGGAAACCAGATGGAAAGCAGACGTCTCGCCACGCCAATCCACGGTCCAGAGTTTAAGTGTTCCCTTTTTGTTCTTGATAAGCTCCCAGTGCTGCAGAGTCGAGTCCGCCGCGCGGCTGGGAAGCTGTTCGCAGGCCCAGCGTGTCTCGGCGGCATTGCTGCCCTGGCCGCTCTGGATGAGCATCAGCCCGGTGGTCCGCCCGGCCTCGGCGGCCAGCTGCAGCCGCCGTCCGGCGGTGAGCGACAGGAGCTCTCCCGGCTCGGCCACCACCAGCCCCACGGCGGGGCAGCGCAGCGCCTCCTCGGCGGTCCACAGCAGATCGGTCTCGCCTTGCGTCCGGACCAGGAGCAGCCGCGCGCCAAGGCCCTCGGGCAGGCCGCGCAGCAGCGGGGTCTGCGGCGCATGGCGCGGCAGGATCCAGATCAGCGGCCCCGCATGGCGCGTCGCCTGGAAGAGCGCGAAGCCGCGCCGCGCACGCCCCTCGGCCTCGTGCACCCGGGCGGGGCAGAGGGCGAGGGGATCAGCCTCGGCAAGAGGCGCGCTGGCGGGCAGGGAACGCATGGGGACAGTGGCAGCAGAGTCGATACGAGGGGGTAGAGTGAGAACATTGCCAGAACATTCAGCCGGAGGGAAGCATCGGACGGCCCTCCACGGGGGATCGTGCTCCCGCCGGAAGACAGGGCGCCGCGCCCGGCCGTTCTTCTAGGCAGAAATATCCCCGCCGGAGGCAGGATCGCGCAGCGATCCTCCAAGCCTCGTGGCCCTGGCCTCAGCCCCGGCTGTCGGGAAGGGAGATGTTCGCCACCTGCTCGGCAATCGGGTCGGTGCTCAGCGGATGGGTCTCGGAGGCATAGTCGTCATCCCCGCGCATCGGTTCCCAGCGGCCGCGGCGGTAGATCTCGAGCGCCGAGAACTGCGCCTTGTAGCCCATCTTCGGAGAGCCGGGCACCCAGTAGCCCAAGTAGACATAAGGCAGCCCCGCGTCGCGGGCGATGTCGATGTGATCAAGGATCATCCAGGTGCCGAGCCCGGACTTGGGCAGTTCGGGGTCGTAGAAGGAATAGACCATCGACAGCCCGTCATCGAGCACGTCGGTGAGGCAGACCGCGGCGAGGTCGCCGCGCGCGCCGTCGGTGTATTCGACAACGCGGCTGCGGATCGGCGTCTCCTCGATCATCGCGGCGAATTCGAAGATGTCCATGTCGGCCATGCCGCCGTCGGCGTGGCGCGCGTCGAGGTAGCGGCGGAAGAGCTCGAACTGGTCCTCGGTGGCCCAGGGGCTCGAGGCGCGGCGGTGCAGGTGGGCATTGCGCCTCAGCGACCGGCGCTGGCTCTTGGAGGGCGCAAAGCGCCGCACGTCGATCCGCGCCGAGAGGCAGGCGGAACACTCGGAACAGGACGGGCGGTAGAGCACGTTCTGCGAACGGCGGAACCCTTGCTTGGAGAGGCTGTCGTTGAGCTTCTCCGCGCTGTCCCCCTGCAGCGCAGTGAACAGTTTGCGCTCCATCCGGCCCGGCAGGTAGGGGCAGGGTTGCGGCGCCGTGACGTAGAATTGCGGCGCAAGGGGCAGCGAGTGGCGCATTTCGGAACCGTCCGAGCTGTTTGAAAGAAAAACGTAACAACGAAAGGGTCAGTCGCCAACCCCACCTCATCTTACATATGCAGCTATCACGATCTTGGGAGAAGGCGAGCGCGAAAGATCGCCGAAGGGCGCATGGCCCTGAGACCCCGACGCGCCCTACAACTGGCACGCAGGGGCCCTCACGTCCAAGCCGCATAGCAAAGAAAAGGGGCCGAAGCCCCCTCATGACTTACAGAACTGGCGCGGTGTCAGACGGCGCGGCGGTTCAGCGCCACGGTCCCGAGGGCAAGGTCGGTCAGGCCCTGGCCGCGCTCGGTGGCCAGCATGCAGACGATCGACACGATCTGCAGCGGCGCGAAGGACACGGAAACCGTATACCCCAGCGTGTGCAGCAGCGCCTGCGGCAGCCCGAAGCGCTGGCCCTGCCAGTCGCGGAACTCGATGGCCATGAGCCGCATGCCCCAGGTCGCCGAGCCGGTAGCCAGCGTCGCCACGCGGTAGCCGAAGCTGACCACGAGCCAGATGGCGAAGAAGATGAACACGCCAAGGAAAGCGGTGAACAAAAGGGCGATGAACACCAGAACGGCGACGATCATCGTGTCGATGACCCAGGCCATGCCGCGCTTGAGCGCAACACTCTCATAGAAGGCACGCTGGCGCACCGGGTCGGGTAGCTGGGAATAGGTCGCGTTGGGGTACATGTCTCTCTCGCTCGGGCTGTCCGTCTCGGGCGGGGTCAGGTGCTTTGGGTTACGGGGCAGGTGGGGATGATGCCCCTAGATGTCCAGAGGGCAGGGTCCCGAAGAGGAGGCCATGGCCCGGGCTGGGCCATGGCGATATGCGATCGCGGCGATCAGGCGTTTTCGATCTCGCCCGTTTCGCGCTCATCGCGGGCCTTGCGGTCACGCTCGTCCATGAACTGGTCGAACTCGGCCTTGTCACGGGCTTCGCGCAGACGCTGGAGGAAGTCCTCGAAGCTCTTCTGCTCGTCCTCGAGACGGCGCAGCGTGTCGGCTTTGTAGGCGTCGAAAGCGGCGTTGCCGCTCGGGCGCATGGCGTTGAAGCCTTGATGGAACGCGGTGTGACGGGTGCTGTGGCGATTGCGGCAGGATTTTCCGAACATGCGTTTGCTCCAGATCATGTAGGCCAGCAGGCCAAGGCCGATCGGCCAGAAGAAGATGAAACCGAGGATCATGGCGACGATCCACGCGGGTCTGCCCCGCTGGTCGAGCCAGAACTCGGCACGGCGCAACCAGCCGGGGTTGGCGGGCTGGGTGTAGTGCTGCGAGGCGGCGGTCATGGGTCGTGTCCTTTCGGTCCGGGTTGATGTGAATGCTCTTCACATTACCGAAGATCGGTATTCGACCAGTCTCCTTCAAGGGGTGATGTGAAAGGTTTTTACATTTTTCGCGCTGGGCGATTTTTTCGCGGGGCCCGCCGCGCTGGGCGCGCGCCTAGCGCGTCCGTGCCACCCAATCCGAAACCGCCATCGCGGCGCCCGTAAGATTGTCGTCGTGGTTCAGCCCGCTCACGCTCTTGCGCGGCTTGAGGTCATGATCGCCGTCCTCGAGCCAATGCAGGGCTATGCTCTCCGAGAGCGCATAGCCCGCCATCTCCTCGCAAGTGCCGAAGGGATCGCGCGTGCCCTGACAGATCAGCGCGGGCGTGCGCAGCGCCGCCAAATGCTCGGTGCGCAGCGTCTCGGGCTTGCCGGTGGGGTGGAACGGGTAACCGAGACAGACCAGCCCGGCGATCCTGCCCGAGGCAAAGAGATCATCGGCAATGAGGCTCGCGATCCGCCCTCCCATGGATTTGCCGCCGATGAACAGCGGGCCGTCGCAGGCCAGAGCCTCGATCGCCGCGCGGTATTCCTCCTGCAGCAGCTCCACCTTCGGTGGCGGGCGCTTGGAGCCACCCGCGCGCCGCTGCGCCATGTAGCCGAACTCGAAGCGCACGACGCGCAGTCCCTCGCTGGCCAGAAGCGCCGCCAAGCGCGCCATGAAATCGCTGTCCATCGCCGTGCCCGCGCCATGGGCGAGCAGCAGGGTCGGGCGGCCGGGCGCGTCACCGTCGACAAGGAATTCCACGCCCGTCACTCGGTGAACTCCGCCGCCACCGCGCCGGTCAGCCCCGGCAGCACATGCGCGTCGAGCGCGAAGAGGTGCCGCGGCGTGCCTGCCGCCGCCCAGACATGGTCGAACTCCAGCAGCCGCGGGTCGATCCAGGCGCGGATCGGCGTGAGGTGCCCGACCGGCGAGACGCCCCCGATGGCGAAGCCGGTCTGGCCGCGGATCAGCGCCGCATCCGCCTTGCCCAGCGGCTCGCCCGCCAGCGCCGAGGCCTTCTCGGCGCAGACCCGGTTTCCGCCCGCGGTCAGGAACAGCACCGCCGCGCCGCTCTGCTCGGCGCGGAAGATGATCGACTTGGCGATCTGGTCGAGCGCGCAGCCCACCGACTCGGCCGCCTCCTGCGCGGTGCGGGCGTTCTCCACCTCCAGGATCTCCACCGGCAGCCCGGCCTCCTCCAGCGCCGCGCGCACACGTTTCAGGCTCTTGCTCATGATCGTCTCCCGTCTCTGTCGCCCCGAGGCATAGCCGCCCGTGCGGCGGCGCGGCAAGCCACCGCATGCCACATGGCATTGCACAATGCGCGCAACCGTGGCCATCTGCCGCCATGAGCCTTGCCGATGCGATCACCCGCCTGCCGCGCCCCTTCGAACCCGCCCTCGGTGAAGAGGCCCGCGCCGCCGTGCCCTGGGCGTCGGGTGCGATTGCCGATCTGATCGAGGGGACGGGCGGCTCCAGCCCCTATCTCGCGGGTCTCATCCGCAAGGAGGGCGCCTGGCTCGAAGGCGCTGTCGAGGCGCCGCAAGCCGCGCTGGCCAAACTCTTCGACGTGCTGCGCAACACCGAGGGCGACCCCGGCGTGCCGCTGCGCGAGGCCAAGCGCCGGGTCGCGCTGCTGGTCGGGCTCGCGGACCTTGGCGGCGCCTGGCCGCTGGAGCAGGTCACCGGCACCCTCACCGATTTCGCCGACCTCGCGACGCAGATTGCCCTGCGCGACGCGATCTCGCGCGAGGTGAAACGCGGCAAGCTGCCCGGCGCCACCGAGGACGACATTGCCATGGCCGGGGGCATGGTGGTCTTTGCCATGGGCAAGATGGGGGCGGGAGAGCTCAACTACAGCTCCGACATCGACCTCATCTGCCTCTTCGACGAGACCCGCTTCGACCGCGACGATTTCCACGAGGCCCGCGCCTCCTTCATCCGTGCCACCAAGCGCATGAGCGCCACGCTCAACGACCTGACCGGCGAAGGCTACGTCTTTCGCACGGACCTGCGGCTGCGCCCCGATCCCGCCGTCACCCCGGTCTGCATGGCGATGGAGGCCGCCGAGCGCTACTACGAGAGCCTTGGCCGCGCCTGGGAGCGCGCCGCCTGGATCAAGGCCCGGCCCTGCGCCGGCGATCCCGAGGCCGGTGCGCGCTTTCTTGAATCCCTGCGCCCCTTCGTCTGGCGCAAGCACCTCGATTTCGCCGCGATCAAGGACGCCCACGACATGCGCCTGCGCTACCGCGAGACCAAGGGGCTTTCGGGGCCGATCACCCTGGCCGGGGCACAACATGAAGCTGGGCCGCGGCGGCATCCGCGAGATCGAATTTTTCACCCAGACCCGGCAGATCATCGCCGGGGGCCGCGATCCGCGGCTCAGGGTGCGCGGCACGGTGCCGGGGCTGCAGGTGCTGGCCGAGACCGGCTGGGTGCCGCAGCAGGTCTCCGAGACGCTGACGGACCATTACCGCGCGCACCGCGAGATCGAGCATCGCATCCAGATGGTGCAGGACGCCCAGACCCACGCGCTGCCCGGCAGCGAGGAGGGGTTTGCCCGGCTCGCCGCGCTCTGCGGCCGCGACCTTGCCGAGCTGAAGACCGAGCTCAGGACCCGGCTCGAGGAGGTGCACGAGCTGACCGAGGGCTTCTTCGCCCCCGAAAGCCGCAGCGAGCCCGCGGCCGCCTCGCCGCTGGAAGACAGCCCGTTGGTGGCGCGCTGGCCGAGCTACCCGGCGCTGCGCTCCAGCCGCGCGGTGGAGATTTTCAACCGCCTGCGCCCCGAGATCCTCAACCGCCTCGGGCGGGCCGCCCGCCCCGAGGAGGCGCTCTCTGCCTTCGACGGCTTCCTTGCCGGTTTGCCGGCGGGGGTGCAGCTCTTCTCGCTCTTCGAGGCCAACCCGCAGCTCGTCGACCTGCTGGTCGACATCGTCTCGGTGTCGCCCGAACTGGCGCTGCACCTGTCGCGCAACGCGCAGGTCTTCGACGCGGTGATCGGCGGCGACTTCTTTGCTCCCTGGCCGGGGGTCGCGGCGCTCACCGCCGATCTTGCGCAGCGGCTCGATCGCGAGGAGGACTACGAGCGCCAGCTCGATTTCACCCGGCGCTGGCAGCACGAGTGGCACTTCCGCATCGGTGTGCACCTGCTGCGCGGCATCTCCGAGCCGCAGGAGGCGGGCAAGCACTACGCCGAGCTGGCCGAGGCGACGCTCGCCGCCCTGACCCCCGCGGTGCAGGCGGAATTCGCCCGCAAGCACGGGGGCGCCCCGGGCCGCGGCGCGGTGGTGGTCGGTATGGGCAGCCTCGGGGCGGGGCGGCTGCACGCGCATTCGGACCTCGATCTCATCGTCATCTACGACGCGGGCGGGGTCGAGGCCTCCGAGGGCAGGCGGCCGCTGCCCGCGCGCACCTATTACGCCCGGCTGACCCAGGCGCTGATCACCGCGATGACCGCGCCGATGGCCGAAGGCAAGCTCTACGAGATCGACATGCGCCTGCGCCCCTCGGGCAACCAGGGGCCGGTGGCGACCTCGCTCGCCGCCTTCACCGAGTACCAGCGCACGGACGCCTGGGTCTGGGAGCACCTGGCGCTGACCCGCGCGCGGGTAGTGGCGGGCCCGGCGGATCTCGCAGCCGAGGTCGAGGCGCGGCGGCACGAGCTGCTGGCCGGCCCGCGCGATCGCGCTGAGGTGCTGGCCGAGCTGTCGAAGATGCGCGCCCGCATCGCCGCCGCCAAGGGCGCAGGCGATCCCTGGGATCCGAAGCTCGGGCAAGGGCGGATGCAGGACATCGAGCTGGTCGGTCAGGCGGGGGCACTGCTCTCGGGCCAGGCGCCGCGGCGCACCGCGTGCGGCCTCGCCGCGGCGGCGCAGGAGGGCTGGCTGGGCCGAGGCGAGGCCGATCACCTCGCCGCCACCTACCGCCTCTGCTGGGCGCTGCAGATCGGCGCGCGGCTGATCACCGAGGGCAGGCTCGATCCCGGCGAGCTGGGAGCCGGCGGCTGCAGCTTCCTCACCAGCTTGGCAGGGGTCGAGGGCCGGGAGGCCCTGCGCGCGAAGCTGGACGAGATGACCACCCGCGCCGCCGCGATCATCGACGCCGCCCTGCCGGTGCCCGCGGAATGAAGGGCGACGCGCTCGATCCCAAGGCGCTGATCGCCGAGGCCTACCGGATCGAGGGCATCAGCCTCGAGGAGTGCCGCGCGATCTTCCTTGACTGGGCGCTGTCGCTGCCCGAGTCGGAGGAGCCGCGGGCCGCGCTCGAGGCCCTTCTGGCGCGCCACGGCACGCCGGGTCACCCGATGACGCAGGTCTTGGCCGAGGGCCGCACTCCCGTATTGCGACGTCGCCGCGGAGGCCGCGCCGCGCGGCGTCCCTGAGCAGAGAGGTCCCGGCTGCGCCGGAAGCGCCTGCGGCGCGCGTATTTAGGAAAGAGAAGAAGCCTGGAGGCGGGCGTTTCTTCCAGGCCGGAAGGTATCCCGGGGGGAGCGGCGCGGGCGGGGGCGGCGCTGCAACGCCGGGCTCAGCGCGGCAGCGCCGCCGCCTCGCGGGCCAGCGCCACGATACCGTCCCAGTCGCCCGCCTGCATCAGCTCCTTCGGCGCGACCCAGGAGCCGCCGCAGCAGAGCACGTTCTTCAGCGACAGGTAGTCGCCGACGTTCTTCATGCTGACGCCGCCGGTGGGGCAGAACTTCACCTTCGGGATCGGCGCGCCGATGGCCTTGAGCGCGGGGGCGCCGCCATTCGCCTCGGCGGGGAAGAACTTCTGCACCGTGTAGCCGCGCTCGAGCAGGGCCATCGCCTCGGAGGCGGTGGCAGCGCCGGCCAGCAGCGGCAGATCCGCCGCCTCGCAGGCGTCCAGCAGGCGGTCGGTGGCGCCCGGCGAGACACCGAATTTCGCACCAGCCGCGACGGCTGCGGTCACGTCCTCGGGCGTGAGCAGCGTGCCCGCACCGACGACACCGCCCTCGACCTTCGCCATCTCGCGGATCGCGTCCAGCGCCACCGGCGTGCGCAGGGTCACTTCCAGCACCGGCAGGCCACCGGCGACCAGCGCCTCGGCCAGCGGCCGGGCGTGGGCGACGTCGTCGATCACCAGCACCGGGATCACCGGGGCGAGCTTGCAGAGGGCTTCGTTGGCGCGGCTGGCGTCCTGGGGGGTCATGGGCGGGGCCTTTGTCTGGGTGTCACTGGAAGCGGATGGGTCGCGTCAGGGTTATTTTCGAAATGCCGGAAGGGCAAGCGCGAGGCGTGGTCAGACGACCACCGCCGCGCCGTTGGAGGCAAGGCCGACGTTTCGGCGGAAGGCCTCGAAGAGCTCGCGCCCGACGCCGTGGCCATTGCCCGAGAGGTCCGCCGTGGCGTTCTCGCGGGCGTCGAAGCCTTCGGTGAGGCACTGCAGCGTGCCGGTTGTGGCATCGAGCCGGACGATGTCGCCGTCGCGCAGCTTGGCGAGCGGGCCGCCGTCGGCGGCCTCGGGGCAGACGTGGATCGCCGAGGGCACCTTGCCGGACGCGCCCGACATCCGCCCGTCGGTGACCAGAGCCACCTTGAGGCCGCGGTCCTGCAGCACCGCCAGCGTCGGCGTCAGGCTGTGCAGCTCGGGCATGCCGTTCGACTTCGGCCCCTGGAAGCGCACCACGACGATGGTGTCCGAGGTGAATTCGCCAGCCTTGAAGGCGTCCTTCACCTGCGCCTGGTCGTGGAAGATGCGCACCGGTGCTTCGACGACATGATGCTCGGGTTTCACCGCCGAGATCTTCATGATGCCGTGGCCGAGGTTGCCGATCATCTGCTTGAGCCCGCCCGACTTCTGGAACGGGTCCGAGGCGGGGCGCAGGATCTTGTCGTTCTGGCTCTCGCGCGGGGCATCTTCGTAGACGATGGCACCGTCTTTCAGCTTCGGCTCCTGCGTGTAGAGGCGCATGCCGTCGCCGGCGACGGTCTTGACGTCCTCGTGCATGAGGCCCGCATCCAGCAGCTCGCCGATCATGTACTGCAGCCCGCCCGCGGCGTGGAAGTGGTTCACGTCAGCCAGGCCGTTCGGGTAGACCTTGGCCATCAGCGGCACCGCCTGCGAGATCTGGTCGAAGTCCGACAGCTCGAGCGCCACGCCCGCGGCGCGCGCCATCGCGGGCAGGTGCAGCACGAGGTTGGTCGAGCCGCCCGTGGCCATCAGCCCGACGATGCCGTTGACGAAGGCCTTGGCGTCGAGCACGTCGCAGACCGGGCGGTACTCGTTGCCGAGCGCGGTGATCGCCAGGGCGCGTTTCGCCCCGGCCTCGGTCAGCGCGTCGCGCAGCGGGGTGTTCGGGTTGATGAAGGAGCTGCCCGGCATGTGCAGACCCATGAACTCCATCAGCATCTGGTTGGAGTTGGCGGTGCCGTAGAAGGTGCAGGTTCCGGGGCCGTGGTAGCTCTTCATCTCGGCTTCCATCAGCTTGTCACGGCCGACCTCGCCGGTGGCATATTGCTGGCGGACCTTGGCCTTCTCGTCGTTCGGCAAACCGCTGGTCATCGGTCCGGCGGGCAGGAAGAGGCCGGGGATATAGCCGAAGGTGGCCGCGGCGATGACGAGGCCGGGCACGATCTTGTCGCAGACGCCGAGGTAGACGGCCGCGTCATAGGTGTTGTGCGAGAGCGACACCCCTGCGGCGAGCGCGATCACGTCGCGAGAGAAGAGCGAGAGCTCCATGCCGACCTGACCCTGGGTGACCCCGTCGCACATGGCCGGAACCCCGCCCGCCACCTGCGCCGTGCCGCCGACCGAACGCGCCGCGCTGCGCAGCAGCTCGGGGTAGCGCTCGTAGGGCTGGTGGGCCGAGAGCATGTCGTTGTAGGCGGTGACGATGCCGAGGTTCGGCGCGCGCCCCTCGGCGAGCGCGGGCTGGTCGGCGCCCATGGCGGCATAGGCGTGGGCCTGGTTGCCGCACGTCAGATGCGCGCGGCGCGGGCCTTCCTCGGCGGCGCGGCGCATGCGGTCGAGATAGGTGCCGCGGAGGGTTTCCGAGCGGGCCTCGATCTCGGCTGTGACCTTGGCGATGGTGGCGTTGAGCGACATGAGAGGGGCTCCTTTCGCTGTCCGGGGTCGGCCCGGTCTGGCGTCCTTGAGCAGGATGTAACGCGGTTAGCGCTATCAGTAAAGATGCCAGGGCGCGGCAGATGTCCGCGCAGAGGCGCGCGCGCGAAAATGGGGCGATGCGCCGGGGCGATGGTCAGCACTGGTCTCCGTTGATCCCGCGCGTGCCATGGCCGGTAGGGCTGGGCGATGCCACCTCCGGCCTCAGGTCGGGACGGAGGGCTGAAAGCGCGCGTCCATGCGGTCGCGGAACGGGAAACTCTCGAACCAGGGCTGCGCCTCGATCAGGACGCGGCTGAAGGAGGGTCGCAGCAGGAGCCGCTCGAAATAGGCATCGAGCGCGGTCTGCGCGGGGTCGAAGGGCTGCAGGATGCGGGCAAAGAAGAGTGCGGGCGCGGCGGAACACTCGGCAAGCGAGAAATGCTCCCCGGCTGCCCAGACCCGCCCCGTCATGTGCCGCTCGATCATCGCGTAGGCCTGACGCAACTGCTCTCCGGCCTCGGCAACGCCCAGGTGGTCCTTCTGGTCCTCGGGGCGGAAACTGTCGAAGACGATCTTCTGCATCGGCCCCTGCACGTAGAGGTCGAAGAACCGGTCCCAGAGCCGCGCCTGCAGGCAGGTGTCGGGGTCGGCGGGCAGCATCGGCTGCGGCCCGGGGAAGACCCGGTCCAGGTAGTCGATGATGATTGTCGCCTCGGGCAGGGTCACGTTCCGCTCGGTGTCCTGCAGCACAGGCAGCTTGCCGACCGGCCAGAGACCGAGGAGCCGCGCATGCTGGGCCGGATCGCCGAGATCCACCGTGACCGTCTCGAAGACGGTTCCAGCTTCATAGAGCGCAATCAGGATCTTGTGGCAGTAAGAGGCAAGCGGATGGGAATAGAGCGTCAGTCTCAAGGCGGCTCCCTCCTCGGATCGGCAGAGGGAATACTCGGGCCTCGCGCCGCCCGTGGCAAGCCTTCTCGACCGAAGTTGCATGGCAGGGCTGCAGCGCGCGGCTCCGAAGATGCTTTCCAAGGCACCCGAGCGGCGCTAAAGGGGCGAGATGACACAGCCCGATCTCCCCACCGTCCGTCTCCTTCCCAAGGCCAAACCGCAGACGCTGCGCCGCGGCTATCCGTGGGTCTATGCCAACGAACTGGTGGTTGACCGCCGGACCCGGAACCTCGCCGCCGGCACCGTCGCGCGGCTCGAGGACAACGACCGCAAGCTGCTCGGGCTGGTGGGCGTGACGCCGAGCTCGAAGATCATCTGCCGGATGCTCGACCGCGACCCCGAGGCACAAATCGACAAGGCCTGGCTCGCCGCCAAGCTGACCCGTGCGCTGGAACTGCGCGAGCGGCTCTTCCCGGCGCCCTACTACCGGCTCATCCACGCCGAGGCCGACGGGCTGCCCGGCGTGATCATCGATCGGTTCGGCGACACGGCGGTGATCCAGCCGAACGCCGCCTGGGCCGAGCTGCTGCTGCCCGAGCTGGCCGAGGCGCTGGCCGAGGTCTCCGGCGTCAGGAACATCCTCAAGAACGCTGGGGGCCGCGGCCGCCAGCTCGAGGGGCTCGACGATGTCGATGCCGTGCTGCTGGGCAAGGCGCCCGAGGCACCGCTGCCGGTCGAGATGAACGGCGCGACCTACATGGCCGATCTCACCGGCGGCCAGAAGACCGGCCTCTTCTACGACCAGCGCCCGAACCACGGCTTCGCAGCGCGTCTGGCGAGCGGGCAGAAGATGCTCGACGTCTTCTCCCACGTGGGCGGCTTTGCACTTGCAGCCCTTGCGGGTGGCGCGGCAAGCGCGCTGTCGGTCGACGGCTCGGCCTCGGCGTTGGCGCTGGCCGAGGAAGGCGCGAAACGCATGGGTGCGGCGGAGCGCTTCGCCACCCGGCAGGGCGACGCCTTCGACACCCTCGAGGCACTGGGGACCGAGGGCGAGCGCTTCGGCCTGGTGGTTTGCGACCCGCCTGCCTTTGCCCCCGCCAAGCCCGCGCTGGAGGCCGGCCTGCGTGCTTATGAAAAGGTCGCGCGGCTCTCGGCTCCGCTGGTCGAGGAGGGCGGCTACCTCGTGCTCTGCTCCTGCTCGCACGCCGCGGATCTCTCGAGCTTCACCGGCGCCTGCCTTCGCGGCATCGGCCGGGCCGGACGGCGCGCACAGCTGCTGCACACCGGCTTTGCCGGGCCGGACCACCCTCTGCTGCCGCAATTGGCGGAATCGGGCTACCTGAAGGCGCTGGTGTTCCGCCTGTGAAGGTGCTGCTGGACACCTGCGTGATCTACCCCACGGTGATGCGCGAGGTGCTCCTCGGCGTCGCGGCACAGGGGCTCTACCAGCCGCTGTGGTCGGGGCGCATCCTGGAAGAATGGGCCCTCGCGGCGCGCAAGCTCGGCCCGATGGGCGAGGTGCAGGCGCGCGGCGAGATCGCCCAGGTCCGCGCTGCCTGGCCCAATGCCGAGGTGCGCTATCAGCCCGCGCTCGAGGACCGGCTCTGGCTCCCCGACCGGCGGACCTGCACGTGCTGGCCGCCGCCATCTCGGGCAGTGCCGATCTCATCGTCACCGAGAACGCCAAGGACTTCCCGCGCAACATCCTCGCCGAGGAGGGACTTTCCCGAGTCGATGCCGATGGGTTCCTGCGCGGTCTCTGCGAGGCGAACCCGGGCAAGGTCAGGGAGGCCTGCGAGGCGGTCCTCGCCGAGGCCCGGCGGCTTTCGGGCGAGGACTGGAGCATGCGCGGGCTGCTCAAAAAGGCGCGGCTGCCGCGGCTCGGCAAGGCGCTCGAGGCCGCGGGCTGACCGCCTACGCGTCGGCCTTCATCTCCAGCACGTCCGGCGTATCCTCTTCGCGCTTGGCCTCGGTGGCCCAGATCCGGTCGCGCGCCGGTTTCGGCAGTGGCTTGCGGTTCTGGCCGAGGTGGATGTGCACCTTGCCGATGAACGAGGCCGAGACCGGCGCCGTCATGAACAGAAATGCGATGATCAGCAGCTCGTGGTAGGATGGCGCGCCGGAGGCATAGGCAAAGAGCACCGAGGCGAGCAGGATCGAACCCACCCCCAGCGTCGAGGCCTTGGTCGGCGCATGCAGCCGGGCCATCGGGGCCTGCAGTTTCAAAAGGCCGATCGAGCCCACCAGGGTGAAGAGCCCGCCGATGACCAGCGCCGCGGCGATGCAAATATCGAGGATGTCGTGGCTCATTCGATGATGTCTCCTCTCAGCACGAAGCGGGCGACGGCCACCGTTGACACGAAGCCGAGCATGGCGATGATGATCGCCGCCTCGAAGTAGATCTGCGTTGCCCCGGCGATGCCCACGAGGATGATCAGCGCCACGGCGTTGATCGACAGCGTATCGAGCGCGAGGATACGGTCGCCGCTCCGGGGGCCCTTCACCAGCCGGACCATGGTCAGCAGCAGCGACAGGCTCACGGCGGCGAAGGCGAAGATGAGCGCATAGGTGACAATCATTCGAAAATCTCCTTCAGGCGGCGTTCGTAGCGGGACTTGATCTTGCGGGCGACCTTCTCGGGATCCTCGGCGTGGAGCGCATGGACCAGCAGCGCGTGGCCGTGGTCCGAGAGGTCCACCGAGACCGTGCCCGGCGTCAGCGTGATGGTCCCCGCGAGCGCGGTGATCGCCTCGGGGGTGCGGATGTCGAGCGGTATGTTGACCCAGGTCGAGCGGATGTCACGGTTGGGTTTGAAGAGCACGATCATCGCCACGGTGACATTGGCGGTGATGATGTCCCATGCAACGATCAACCCGTAGGGGATGAGCTTCCACGGTCGGGTCACCTGCGGCCTGTTCGGCCAGTATGCGGCGGTGGTGAATGGCAGCAGGACGCCGAGCATCGCCCCGAAGATGAGGCTGTTGATCGACGGCTCGTTGACCAGCAGCTGCCAAATGACCACCAGCGCCACCGAGAGCAGCGGGTGCGGAAAGAGCCTTTGCATGAAACGCGTGGCCATCAGTGTCCTCCCAATGCGTCGTCAGTGGTCGCCTCGGTGCCGGGCTCATGGGATTCGTCGACGGGCAGCTCGGGGCCGCCGGGCTTGGTCTCATGCGCATCGCCGTGGTCGTCATCGTGCTTCACGATCTCCTTGCCCGGGGTGTCGAGCACGGTGGAGATATAGGGTTGCGGCGCGAAGAGTTGTGCGGCGGTGGCATCGAGCTGCCGCGTCACCGGCCCGGCGAAGACGGTCAGCGCCACCAGCAGGCTCACCAGCAACCCGATGGCCAGCATCGGCAGCGGCCGGTTGCCGCCCGTGGGGTCATGTATTTCGCGTGCGCCCTGTTCGTCCTCGGGATCGTCCACCGAACCGCATTGCTCGACGGCAAGCTGGTGCGGCTTCCAGAAGATCGTCGAGCCTGCGCGGGAAAAGCCGACCACCGCCACCAGCGAGGAGCCCAGCACCACGGCCCAGACCCAGCCCATCAGCGCGCCGCCCTCGGCGGCATCGAGGATAAGCAGCTTGCCGAGGAAGCCCGACAGCGGCGGCAGGCCGGTCATGGCGATGGAGGCGATGAAGAAGAGCCCCGCCACCAGCGCGCCGCCGGCCATGGGCAGCGTTGCCTCGAGCTGGCCCGCTACGCTGCCGCGGCGGCTGCGGATCACGTCGACGATGAGAAAGAGCGCCGCCGTCGCCAGTGTCGAATGCAGCGCGTAGTAGAGCGCCGCCGAGATGCCCGCCGGGGTGAATTGCGCCACCGAGGCCAGTAGCATGCCCATCGAGCCGATCACGGAGAAGGCCACCAGCCGCCCGATCTCGCGTGTGCCCAGAACGCCGACCATGCCGATCGCGAGCGTGACCAGCGCCAGCGGCAGCAGCCATTCCTCGTGTGCGCCCGACATCAACGGCAGCTCGGGCGGGAAGATCATCGTGTAGACCCGGATGATGCCATAGGCGCCGACCTTGGTCATGATGGCAAAGAGCGCGGCGACCGGGGCCGGGGCCTCGGCGTAGCTCGACGGCAGCCAGAAGTGCAGCGGCAGCAGCGCCGCCTTGATCGCGAAGACCAGCAGCAGCAGAACGGCAGCGACGCGCAGACCTGCGGAGTTCTCCACGTCCGCCGCCGCCACGCGCTGCGCAAGATCGGCCATATTGAGCGTGCCGGCCTGCGCGTAGAGCGTGCCGAGCGCAAACAGGAACAGCGTCGAGCCCAGCAGGTTGTAGAGCATGTACTGCACGCCCGCCCGGGTGCGCGTCGCGCCGCCCGAATGGACCATGAGTCCGTAGGAGGCGATCAGGAGTACCTCGAAGAAAACGAAGAGGTTGAAGGCGTCACCGGTGAGGAAGGCGCCCATGATCCCCATGATCTGGAACTGGAAGAGCGCGTGGAAATGTTGCCCGCGCCGGTCCCAGCCCGAGCCGATGGCGTAGACCAGCACCGGCAGCGCCAGCACCGCGGTAAGCAGCACCATGGTCGTCGCCAGCCGGTCCGCCACCAGCACGATGCCGAAGGGCGCCTGCCAGTTGCCGAGCTGATAGAGCGTCACCGTGCCGTCGCTGGCCTGCGCGTAGAGGCCGATGGCGATCGCGAGCGTGGCCACCACCGAAGCGACCGAGAAGATCCGCTGCAGGGTCTCGTGGAAGCGCGCGGCAAGCACGATCGTGGCGGCCATCATCGCGGGCAGCACCACGGGTGCGATGATCCAGTGCATCATGCGCGGGACTCCTTCTCGTCGCCCTGTCGTGTGTCAGGGTCTTCTCCGGCGCGACGCTCGCGGGACAGCTCCCGCGCCTCGTCGACATGGTCGTCATCGGCGTTGAGGTAGGAGGCCAGCGCGATCATCACCACCACGGCGGTCATGCCGAAGGAGATCACGATGGCCGTCAGCACCAGCGCCTGCGGCAGCGGATCGGTGTAGCTCGTCACGCCGCCGCGCAGGATCGGCGGCTCGTTGATCACCAGCCGCCCTGAAGCGAAGAGGAACAGGTTCACGGCGTAGGTCAGCAGCGAGGTGCCGATGATCACCGGGAAGGTCCGCAGCCGCAGCACCATGTAGATGCCTGCGGCGGTCAGCACGCCGATGGTGGTCGCAATGAGAAACTCCATCGATCAGGCCCCCCCCGGTCTCGGTATCGCGCGAGGGGTCGATGTCCATCGCGTGTTCGCTGGTCTCGTCGCCCGAGCGGCGCGCCATCCGCGAGAAGCTCTCGAGCGACAGCAGCACGGCGCCGACCACCGCGAGGAAGACCCCGAGGTCGAAGGCCATGGCCGAGGCCAGCTCGAACTTTTCCAGCCCCGGCAGCGTCACGTAGCCGAAGGTCGAGGTCAGGAAGGGCTTTCCGAACAGCCAGGCGCCGATCCCGGTGAGCCCGGCGATCAGCACGCCGGCGCCGATCACCCCGTGGTAGGGGTAACGCTGGCGCTCGTTGGCCCAGGCGAAGCCCGAGGCCATGTATTGCATGACCACGGCGATCGACACCACGAGCCCCGCGACGAAGCCGCCGCCCGGCTCGTTGTGACCGCGCAGGAAGATATAGGCGCCGACCATCAGCACCACCGGCAGGATCAGCCGGGTCACCACCACCATCATCAGCGGGTGGGCGTCACCGGCCTGCGCCTGGTCGGGCACGCGGTTGAGCAGCCTTGCGCGCACCGGCCCGGACAGCAGTGCCTCGGTCACCGCGTAGATCACCAGCGCCGCGATACCAAGCACGATGATCTCGCCGAAGGTGTCATAGCCCCGGAAATCCACAAGGATAACGTTCACCACGTTGGTACCGCCGCCGCCGTCATAGGAATTCTCGAGCATGTAGTCCGAGATCGTCCCCATCGAGAAATCGCGGCGCAGGATGGCATAGGTCAGCCCGGCGGCACCGAGACCCGCCACGCCCGCCAGCACTCCGTCGCGCACCCGGCGCGAGACCGGGGACTCGATCGGCGTGGTGTTGGGCAGGAAGTTCAGCGCCAGCAGCAGCAGGATGATCGTCACCACCTCGACCGAGATCTGCGTTAGCGCAAGATCCGGCGCCGAGAGGTAGTTGAAGGCGATAGACACCATGGTGCCGATGACCCCCATCAGGATCAGCGCGGTCAGGCGGTTGCGGTGGAAGAAGACGATGAGCCCGGTGGCGCTGACGATCAGGATCCAGCCCGCCAGCGGCAGCGGCTCGATCGGCAGCATCTCCCGCGACACCGGCCCGAGCGTGCCGGTGAACCAGGCATGGGCGGCGACCGCCAGCACGGTCACGGTGAAGACCGAGGCATAGCGCGAGAAACTGCCGTTGTGCATCCCCTTCGTCAGGCGCTCGGCGCCGCGGGCAAAGGCGCCAATGAGGGCGTCGAAGATCTGCTTGGCCTCGGGTCGCGGGGCGGCGTCCCAGCCCTTCAGGAGCGGGGTGAAGAGCGCCAGCAGGATCAGGCCGCCGACGGTGGCGATGATCGACATGATCAGCGCCGGGGTGACGCCGTGCCAGAGCGCCAGATGCGCGTGCGGCACCTCGGCCACCTCGCCAATCACCGCGGCGGTCACCAGCTTGACCACGGGCTCGGCGAGGAAAGGCAGGCAGCCCACGGTGACCACGATCAGCCCGAGGAAGGCGGGCGGCCCCCACATGCCGAAATTGGGGTCATGCGGCTTGTGCGGGTAGTCGTCGCGCGTCTTGCCGAGGAAGGCATGGGCGATAAAGCGGAAGCTGTAGGCGGCAGAGAAGATCGCCCCCAGCGTCGCCAGCGCGGGCACCAGCCAGTCCGAGCCGAAGAGCACCGTGTGAGAGGCTTCCTCGAGGAACATCTCCTTGGACAGGAAGCCGTTGAAGAGTGGGATGCCCGCCATGGCCAGCGCGCCGACGATGGCGATGGTCGCGGTCACCGGCATCAGGTGCCGCAGCCCGCCGAGCCGTCGGATGTCGCGGGTGTGCGCCTCGTGGTCGACGATGCCGGCACTCATGAAGAGCGAGCACTTGAAGGCAGCGTGATTGAGGATGTGGAAGACCGCCGCCATGGCGCCATAGGCGGTGCCGGTGCCGAGCAGCATGGTGATGAGGCCAAGGTGCGAGACCGTCGAGAAGGCCAGCAAAGCCTTGAGATCATGCTTGAAGAGACCGATCACAGCGCCGAGCACCATGGTGATCAGGCCCGCCGAGGTGACGATCCAGAACCACTCTTGCGTCCCCGAGAGCGCGGGCCAGAGCCGCGCCATGAGGAAGATGCCCGCCTTCACCATGGTCGCCGAGTGCAGGTAGGACGAGACCGGCGTGGGCGCTGCCATGGCGTGCGGCAGCCAGAAGTGGAAGGGAAACTGCGCCGACTTGGTGAAGCAGCCGAGCAGGATCAGCAGCAGCGCCGGGACGTAATAGGGCGAGGCCTGGATCACGTCGCGCCGCGCGAGGATCTCGGTGATCTCGTAGGTGCCCGCCGCCGAACCCAGCAGGAGCATGCCCCCGATCAGCGCCAGCCCGCCCATGCCGGTCACCGTCAGCGCCATGCGCGCGCCCTGGCGACCCTCGGGGAGGTGCTTCCAGAAGCCGATCAGCAGGAAGGAGGAGAGCGAGGTCAGCTCCCAGAAGATCAGCAGCAGCAGGATGTTGTTGGACAGGACGATCCCAACCATCGCGCCCTGAAAGAGCAGCAGGTAGGTATAGAACTCGCCCATGTTGTCATCACGCGTCAGGTAGTAGCGGGCGTAGATGATCACCAGCGCCCCGATACCGAGGATCAGCCCGGCGAACATCATTCCCAGCCCGTCGAGGAAGAGCGTCACGTTCAGCCCGAGCGCGGGCAGCCACTCCACCGAGGCGGTGACCGTCTCTCCGGCCCAGACTGCGGGCAGGTGGGTGATCAGCCCGAGCAGCGCGGCAAGGGTGACGAAGAGTGTCGTCATCCCGCAGGCGCGCCGACCGGCCTGAATCATCAGGCCCGGCAGCAGGGCTCCGAGGAAAGGAAGGAGCGCAATGATAAAAAGTGACATGGAACTCCCTGATCGTCGTTGGCGGCGTCGAGAGAAGGCAGCCGATTTCACACCGCATCACAACCCGAAAACGGCTAATCTGACGTGAATTTCAGGAAAGTTAGCCGAATTCTAACGGTAATGTCAGGTCGAAAAATTCCATCGAAGTATTGCGATTGTTACTTGCGGTTACTATGGGCGTGAGGTCCTTTGAGTAGAACCATTGCGCCAATATCAACTTTAGGTTGATCAAAGTGTGTGCGTATTTGACGCAGCTGCGCGCGCCGCGACTCCGGTGGTCTCTTCGCCGGTTTTCTGCCTTGGCCCTTGAGGGCGTGCTGCGCGCTCCTGGGCGGCACCCGCTGACGCCGGGAGCTGGTCCGGCCATCGCGGCCCTTCTTCTTGTCTGCCGCTTTTGGGGCTGCTACTCCGGCGTGTAAGCTCAATCCCCGACGATTTTACTTCGGGAACAACGCGAGGCAGGCAGCAGTGGCGCACCCCCGACTGGAGATCCGGAACCTCGTGCGGCGGTTCGAGGGGCGCGCCGTCGTGGATGACGTGTCGCTGACCATCGAGCCGGGGCATGTGACCTGCCTTCTGGGGCCCTCGGGCTGCGGCAAATCGACGACGCTTCGGATGATCGCCGGGGTCGACATGCAGGACAGCGGCGCGATCTTTGTCGACGGCAAGTTGATCTGCGACACGGTTTTCCGCATCCCGCCCGAGCGCCGCGCCATCGGCCTGATGTTCCAGGACTTCGCGCTCTTCCCGCACCTGTCGGTGGGCGAGAACGTTGCCTTCGGCCTCAAGGGCGCGGGCAGCGCCAAGAAGTCCCGGGCGGTGGAACTGCTCGACCGGGTCGGGCTGGCGCATTTCATCGACGAATACCCTCACCAGCTTTCGGGGGGGCGAGCAGCAGCGCGTTGCGCTGGCCCGGGCGCTGGCACCGAAGCCGCGCATCATGCTGATGGATGAGCCCTTCTCGGGTCTCGACAACCGCCTGCGCGACGGCATCCGCGACGAGACGCTGGCGGTGCTGAAGGAAGAGGGCGCCTCGGTGCTGCTGGTCACCCACGAGCCCGAAGAGGCCATGCGCATGGCCGACGAGATCGCCCTGATGCGCGGCGGCAAGATCGTCCAGCGCGGCGCGCCCTACAATATCTACAACGCCCCGGCGGACAAGGCTGCGGTGGCCTTTTTCAGTGATATCAACTCGCTGCGCGGCAAAGTTCAGGGCGCTCTGGCGGATACGCCCTTTGGGCCCTTCCTCGCACCGGGCGTGCCCGACGGCGGAGAGGTCGACATCGTCTTCCGCCCGCAGCATGTGGGCATCGACTTCGATCGGGGCGGGCGCGGTCCGAACCCGACGCAGATGGCCGGCACCCCGGCGCGCGGCGTGGTCGAAAGGGCGCGCTTCATGGGCTCGGAGAGCCTCGTCGAGTTCCGCATGGATTTCGACGGCGGCATGATCCGCGCGACGGTGCCAAACGTCTTCCTGCCGAAACCCGGCACGCCGCTCTGGCTGACCGTGCGCCGCGACCGCTGCTTCGTCTTCCCGGCGCGGGACTGAACCTCAGGCCAGCGCCGCGAGCGAGACCACCGACAGCGCGCTGGTCCAGATGGTCACCGCCGCAATGCGGTCCGTGCGGACGCCATGCAGCAGCGCCAGCGCAAAGGCCATGGCGCCCGACGGGCCCGCCGCCAGAAGCGAGACCTGCGCCTGCCAAAGATCGCTCGCCCCGGCCAGCCAGACCGCCAAGCTGACCATCAGCGGGAAGCCGATCAGCTTCAGCGCCGAGAAGGTGGTGACCACCGTTGAGGGTCTCAGGCTCTGGCCCGAGAGCAGCACGCCGAGTGCGAAAAGGACCAGCGGCGCGGTGGCCGCGCCGGCGAAGCGGCAGGCGGTGAGGAGCGGCTCGGGCAGTGGCAGGCCCGCGAGGTTGACCGCGACGCCGAGCAGGATGGCGCTCAGCGTGGGGTTTGTCGCGAGCCGCTTCAGCGCCGGCAGCGGTCCGGCCGAAGGGCGGGCGATGAGGTCCGAGCTGATGATGAAGAACGCAAACGCTATCGCGGTGTCCCAGGCGACCACCGCGGTCACCGGCAGTGCCCCATCCTCGCCGTAGAGCAGCAGCGCGATCGGGCGGATGTAGAGCAGCGAGTTGACGAAGACCACGCCCATGGCCAGCAGCCATGCCTCGAGTTTCTCGCATCCGAAGGCCCGGCGGGCGAGCGCGTAGGAGGCGGCGAAGGCCAGCGCCTCGCAGGCGCCGTAGGTCAGCAGGGCGCGCACCTCGAAGGCGGCGAAGGGCACGGTTGCGATCACCATGAAGATTAGCCCCGGCTGCATCACCATCAACGCGACCCGATTGGCCGAGGCGGCGTCCTGCCGCGCGAAGACGCCGCGGCGCCCGAGCAGGAAGCCGAGTGCCAGTAGCGCGAAGACCGGTAGGATGTCATGGGTGAGGACGGTAAGCATGGGGGTCTCGTTCTGGGGCGCCCCGAAGTGACGGGCGACGGATCCTTGGGTCAAGCGAGCATCAGCTCTCGGGAGCGCCGGGAAAATGGCGTGCACGCAGGGCGGGCAGGTTCATGGTCCGGCGGCGCAGGAGGCCGTGGTCCGACAGCCTTTGGGTAAGCCCGGGCGTGGCGGTGCAGACCTCGCCGTAGAAGGCGCGCAGCGCCTCTTCGCCGCCCGCATCCTCTATCATCGCGAAAAGCGCGTTCAGGCTCACCGCGCCTTCGCCGCGCGCCTGCGGCTTCAGCTCGGCGCGGTAGGAGCCACGGGCCATCCGGAAGCGATAAGCCGCGAGGAAATGCGCCCAGTCCGCGGCGTGGAAATGCCCAAGCTCGGTCTCGGGCAGGGGGCGCTCGCCGGGGTTGGTCCGGTCGCCGAGCGTCACGTTGTGAATGCGGATATCCAGACCATCGGTGCCGGGCCGGAAGAAGAGCTTGCCCGCCACATGGCTCAGGAACCCGCCCGAGAGGTGCCGGCCCCAAGTGGGAAAACAGGCCTCGGCGGCGCGCTGGCGGGCGGTCTGGTCGAGGGGGAACGCCTTGAAGAGCGTCTCGGCCTGATCGGGCGCGGCGGCCAAGGCCTCGACCGGTCGGACGCGGGCGCAGAGGCAGTCGGGCGGCAGTCCGGCGAGTTGCTCGCCAAGCGGGCGCTCGGGCAGAAGGAATTCGTCCACGTCGATATGCGCCAGCCAATCCACCTCGGGTTTGCGGTTGTTGGCGTGCCGCGCGTTGCGGCCCTGCCGGGCCTGGTGCTTCTCGGGGCGCTTGCCGCGCTTGGCCCACCAGGCGGCATCGGTGGTGGAGACGCGGACCTTGGGGTGGGCGGAGAGCGCCGCCTCCGCCGCGGGGTCGGCCTCGTCGAGGTAGATGTAGAGCCTCTGCGCGCCTTGCTCGAGGTGCCAGGCGGCGAACTCGAGGATGCGGGGAAGGGGCGCATTGGTGGTGGTGACGGTGCCCCAGCGGATCACGGCAGCGCTCCGAAGACGCGGGTCACGGCGGCATCGGGATCGAACGGGTGTTCGAGCAGCATGCCATGCGCCCTGAGCCGGTCGCGCAGCGCGGGCGTGTCGGCGCAGACCTCGTCGAAGAGCGCGCGCAGTCCCGCATCGCCCTCTTTTTCCATGAGAAAACCGATCAGCTCGGCCTGTCCCATCTCGGGGCGCTCCGAACTTTTCCGATAGGATCCGAGCGTCCTGCGGAAATCGAGATGGCCGCGGAACTGCTCCCAGCTGCGGGCGTGCAGATGTGCCAGCCATATCTCGCCCAGCCGGTGACGGTTGACGGCATCCACGCCGCGGTATTTCAAAGTGTGGATGCCGAGCCGGGTTTCGGGGATGCCGGTGCGGGCGAAGACCTTGCCCGAGGTGTGGCTGAGAAAGCCACCGTAGAGATGCGCGCCGAAAGTCGGGTAGATCTCCTGCAGCACCGCCTTGGGCTGGCCCGCGTGCTTGTGGGTGGTCTTGAAGCGCTGCGGCAGGCCTTGCTCGGGCGCTAGCGCCTCGACGGGAGCGATGCGGGCGAAGGCGGCGGCGAGCGGGACCTCTGCCAGCAGCTCACTCAGCGGCCGCTGCGGCAAGAGGAATTCGTCGACGTCGAGATGCCCCAGCCATTGCACGCCCAGCCCGTCGCGCAAGCTCTGCGTTGCGTTATACGCTTGCCGGACCTGATGCGCTTCGGGTCGGGCGCGGCCGCTCGCCTGCCAGTAGGCGACGTCGCATCGGGTGACGCGGATCGCGGGGTGGCGGGTGAGGAAGGCCTCGGCCTCGGGATCCGGCGCATCGAGGTGGATTTGCAGAACCGCGGCGCCGAGCTCGAGGTGATGCGCGGCGAAGCGGGCGATCTCTGGAAGTGGCGCGCGGATGGTCGAGGTCAGCCCCCAGCGCAGGGTCTCGGAGGTGAGCCCGCGGTGGCCGGCAGGCACCGGCGCGGGCGTGTCTGGCGTGCCGGCCGTCTTCGCTCCGACGCGCCGGGCCTGCCGCTGGCGCATGGTCATCAGCCGACGGAACACCGTGCGCTCGTCGGAGATCAGCAGCTCGAGCAGGTGATGGGCGAGGGGCCCGATCACCGGATCGCCCTCGGCCTCGAGCCAGAGCCGCCCGATCATGTTCACGTCGAGCCCGCCGCTCGGCAGCGCGTAGCCGTCCATCTCCATCGGCAGCGGCCCATGGGCCTTGCCGTCGAGCCCGAACGGCCGGTCGGCGGCGTGCCCCGAGTAGAGCCGCTCGCTTTCGTAGAGCTTCATCGTGCCGAAGAGCGTGCTCAGCGCCAGCCCCACCGACCGCTGCACGGGGCCGAGCCCGTGATCACCGAAGGTGGTCACCGACGATACCAGCCAGCGCGGGTCGAGCTGCTGCCGCAGCGCCGCGCCCTCTTCGGCCCAGAGCCGCTGGAACAGCGCCGGGGCATGGGCGGGGAAGTCGCGCTTGCGCAGGTGGGCGATGAGCAGTGCGTTGAGAAACACCAGCTCCGACCGACCGGTCAGTTCGCGCCGCAGCGCGTGGCGCTTGCGATGATGGTTCGAGCGGAAAGGCGGCGCCTCGGCGGGGTCGGCGTCGGGGTCGGTGACGATCTGCGCAGCAAGCCCGGAGAGTGGCGTGTCATAGGGCAAAAGCGCCTCGCCCGGGGCGAAGTCGAGCGCATCCCGGCGCCCCTCCATCTGGGTGAGAATGGCCGCGATTCCGCCGGGATAGGGGGATGTCTTCTCTCCGCTCATGGCGCGGAGACTGGCGCCATCGCGCGGCACAGGCAATCTCCCGCGACCGCGCGCCGCCGCAAGGCCCGCCAGCGTCGCCTTTCCGCCACGGGCCGCGCGGGGTTATTCCATGGCAAGGATCATGTTGCGCACCACCGGGTAGATCTCGTTCTCCCACTTGCGCCCGTTGAAGACGCCGTAATGCCCGACGTTGGCCTGCAGGTGATGGCGCTTGAGGTGCGGACGTAGCGAGCAGCAGAGGTCATGCGCCGCCGAGGTCTGGCCGAGCCCGCAGATGTCGTCGCGCCCGCCCTCGACGGTGAGCAGCGCGGTGTGGCGGATCTTGCCCGGGTCGACCTTGCGGCCGCGGTAGGTCAGCGCGCCGGTGGCCAGCTCGGCCTTCTGGAAGATGCGCTCGATGGTCTCGATGTAGAATTCCTCGGTCAGGTCGAGCACGGCGAAATACTCGTCGTAGAACTCCTTGATCTTGCGCGCCTGCTCGGTCTCCCCGGCGACGATGTGATCGTAGAGCCTCCGGTGCGTCGCGCGGTGCCGGTCCATGTTCATCGACATGAAAGCGGTGAGCTGCACGAACCCCGGGTAGACCTTGCGACCGGCGCCGGCATAGCGCCACGGCACCCGGGCGATCACGTTGCGCTCGAACCACTCGATGGGCTTCTCGTTGGCCAGATCGTTGACCATCGTCGGGCTCTCGCGCACGTCCACCGGACCGGCCATCAGCGTCATCGACAGCGGCGTCGCCGGGTTGCGCTCCTCGGAGATGACGGCCACCGCAGCCAGCGCCTGCACGCAAGGCTGGCAGACACCGAGGATATGCGCGCCCGGGCCGATCTCCTCGAGGAAGCGGATGACGTAGGTGATATAGTCCTCGATCCCGAAATCCCCTTCAGACAGAGGGACGTCGCGGGCGTTCTTCCAGTCGGTGACATAGACGTCATGGTCGCGCAGCAGCACCTTCACCGTGCCCGCGAGCAACGTGGCGAAATGGCCCGAGAGCGGCGCGGTCACCAGCACCTTCGGCTGCGGCGTGTCCATGTCCTTGCGAAAATGCAGCAGCGTGCCGAAGGGCAGGTCCAGCGCCACCTCCTCGACCACCGGCACATCGCGGTTGTCGACCCTTACGGAATTGATGCCGAAAGCCGGGCGGCTGTGACTGAGCCGGAACCGCGAGACCATCTCCAGCACCGCCGCGTTGTGGCGGCTCAGTTGCGCGAAGGTGCCGCCCAGCCGGGGCATGAAATTGATCCCCTGCATCGCCGCGATGCGAAAAGGGGCGATAAAATCATCAAGTCCCTGGTATCCGGCGTAGAGCACGTCGTTTTCCCTTCCCTGCCTCGCAAAAACGCTAGCCAGTTCGGAGCGCCCGATGCGACAAGAAAATGAGGTCTCGCGTCGAGAGGCAGCACCGAGGGGCAGACATGGCGGAAGCAACGCTCACCATTTCATCGAAGAACTACTCGTCCTGGTCGCTGCGCGGCTGGCTGCTGTGCCGCATGGCCGGGCTCGATTTCGTCGAGGAAATGGTCGACACCTCCGACGCCACCGCCCGTCAGGAGCTGCTGCTGCTCTCGCCGACGGTGCTGGTGCCGCGGCTGATCCACGGGCGGGTACAGGTCTGGGACACGCTGGCCATTGCCCAGTATCTCAACGAGATCTTCCCCGACGCCGGGCTCTACCCCGAGGACATCGCCGCGCGCTCGCATTGCCGCTCCATTTCGGGCGAGATGCATTCGGGCTTCTACAACATGCGCTCTGCGCTGCCGATGAACCTCAAGGCGCGGCATGCCAGCTTCAAGATCTTCTCCGGCGCGCGGCCCGACGTCGAGCGGATCAAGCTGATCTGGAATGAATGCCTCGATGCCTACGGCGGGCCGTTCCTCTTTGGCGAGAACCCCTCCGTTGCCGATGCCATGTACGCGCCGGTCTGCACCCGCTTCCGCACCTACTCGGTGCAGCTGGATGACCGGCTGGGGGCCTATGTCGACACCATCCTGAATTGGGCGCCAATGAAGGAATGGACCGAAGGCGCGCTGGCCGAGCCCGACGAGATCGTCGAGCTCGAGGTGGAGTTCTAGCGCGCCAGCTCGCGGATCCCGCGCTCGATCCCTTCCAGCGTCATCGGCACCATGCGCTCCTCGAAAATCTCGCGGATCATCGCGATCGACTGCGTATAGCCCCAGTGTTTCTCGGGCACCGGGTTGATCCAGAGGTGGTCGGGCCATTGCGTCCGCGCCCGCCGCAGCCAGACCTCGCCCGCTTCCTTGTTCCAGTGCTCGCTCGCGCCGCCGGGCACGGCGATCTCGTAGGGGCTCATCGAGGCATCGCCGACGAAGATGCACTTGTAGCTCGGCCCGTAGGTGTTCAGCACCTCCCAGGTCGGCATCTGCGCATCCCAGCGCCGCCGGTTGTCGCGCCAGACACCCTCGTAGAGGCAGTTGTGGAAATAGTAGTGCTCGAGGTGCTTGAACTCGGCCCTCGCCGCCGAGAAGAGCTCCTCCACCACCTTCACATGCGGGTCCATCGAGCCACCCACGTCCAGGAACAGCAGCACCTTCACGGCATTTCGGCGCTCGGGGCGGGTCTTCACGTCGAGATAGCCATGCTCGGCGGTGGCGCGGATTGTGCCGTCAAGATCGAGCTCCTCTTCCGCCCCGTCCCGTGCCCAGGCCCGCAGCCGCTTCAGCGCCACCTTGATGTTGCGCGTGCCGAGCTCGACCTGGTCGTCGAGATTGCGGAACTCGCGCTTGTCCCAGACCTTCACTGCCCGCTGGTGCCGGCTTTCCTCCTGGCCGATGCGCACCCCCTCGGGGTTGTAACCGTAGGCGCCAAAGGGCGAGGTGCCCGCGGTGCCGATCCACTTGCTGCCGCCCTGGTGCCGCCCCTGCTGCTCGCGCAGCCGCGCCTTGAGGGTTTCCATCAGCTTGTCGAAGCCGCCCGCCACCTCGATCTCGGCGCGCTCTTCGGGCGTGAGGTGCTTCTCGGCCATCTTGCGCAGCCAGTCCTCGGGAAGGTCGAGCGCCTCGAGCATCTCGCCCAGCGAGATCGCCTCGAGCCCTTTGAAAGCCTCGGAAAAGGCGCGGTCGAAGCGGTCGAGATGCCGCTCATCCTTCACCAGCGCAGTGCGCGCGAGATAGTAGAAGCCGGTCACGTCGTAACGCGCCAGCCCCGCCTTCAGCGCCTCGAGAAAGCTCAGGAATTCGCGCAGCGACACCGGCACCTGCGCCTGCCGCAATGTCTCGAAGAACCGAAGGAACATGGCTCACCTCCCGGCGGCGATGATGCCGCGCCCGCCCCGAAGCCTCAACCCGGCCCGTTCTTCTAGGCGAAAATATCCCGGGGGAGAGGCGCGCAGCGCCTCGGGGGCAGAGCCCCTCCATTCGCGGCACTTCCGAAAACTCAGAACGCCAGTTTTTCCACGAAGATCGTCAGGATAAGCCCGACCAGCGAAAAGGCGATGGCATAGACCGCGACGAATTGCGCGATGTCGGCCTTGTTGCCCTTGCGGCGCGCGGCGGTCATCCCGCCGATGATGGCGCCAAGAATGGCTCCCGCGATGACGATCATGTGGTGTCCTCAGCTCCCTTGCGCCGGGTCGAGCGCGGCGAGCCTGCGCATCTGCGCGGCGCCGTTCCAATCCGGGCCGAAGCCGTAGCGCGCCCACCCCAGAGAGTCCAGCCGCACCGCGGCGGCCTCGGTCGGGCGGCCGAGCGCGTCCAGCGCCTCGGCGCGCAGGGTCATCAGGCTGGCCAGCAGCGCGGCGTTCTCGTGCCGGCGGGCCGCCGCTTCATGGGGCGCAGTCAGAGCCAGCGCCTCCTCGGGATGGCCCGTCCTGAGCGCCAGCGCGGCGAGCTGGGCAGCGGCATAGGCCTCGTGCAGCCGGGCGTCGGGCAGGGCCGAGAAGATGCGCAGCGCGGCGCGGAACTGGGTCTCGGCCTGCGCGGCCTCCTCGCTGACCAGCAGCCGGCCGAGAGCGAAATGCGAAAATCCGAGCCGATGATCGGTCCAACCCTCGGCGCGGGCGAGGCGCAGGGCCTCCTCGGCGGCGGCGCGGCGTTGCGGCAGTGGCTCGGAGGTGCCAAGCGCGGTCTGGATCGCCTCGATCCAGGCGCGCGGAGTGGGCGCGAGGCGGCGATCGGGCACGCTCTCGCCCGCGGGGTTGAGCCTTGCCAGGATCCCGGGCAGGGCGGCGGCGACCTCCTCGCGGCCCATCCCCGAGCGCAGCGCGGGGTCGTAGAAGGCGCGCAGCACCAGCATGTCATAGCCCGAGAGCACGGTGTGCACGTTGTCGTCGTTGAACACGCTCTCGCCCAGCCGGTAGAGGTCATTGAGCGGGCCGAGCGCCTGCGCGATCTCCTCGTGCAGGCAGTCGCGGATTTCCTGCGGCGCGGCGTCGGCGGGCAGGAAGACGGCGGCGGTCTCGCGTTCGCGCACCTCGGTCCAGCTTGCCTCACCAGCGTTCTGCGCACGGCGGTAGTCGTTCCAGGAGCTGACGCCGGGAATGACGAAACAGGCGGCCTGCGGCAGTTGTTTGCGGATCTTCTCGCGCGGGACCGGGACCAGCGTGATGTTCGCCTCGCCCTTCTGCACCTCGGAGATGTCGATCCCGGCCTCCTCGCGCAGACGTCGCAGCAGCCGGTCGAGATCGGGCCCAAGGCTCGCCGGTGCCTTGCCCGCCACCCGCAGCGTCACCGGCCCCTCGAAGCGGGTGAAGATCGGCAGCGCGCGGCCCGATTCCAGCGAGAAGGCAAGATCGATGACATCCCGCGCAATCTGCGCATTGCTGGCCTGCGGCGGCACCGGGTCGGGCGCGCCGAAGCGGCTGGCGAGCGGCGGGCTCACCTCGGGCGCCACCGTCGCGGCGCCAGCGGCGCGGCTGACGCTCTCGGGCGCCATCGGCGCGCAGGCCCCGATCAGCAGGCTGAGGGAGAGGACCAGCCGCCGCATGGCTCAGCGCCGCTGGTACTTGATGAAGGGGGTGACAGTGCCGATCCGGTCGTAGAGCTGCCGCGCGGTGGTGTTGAACTCCTGCGTCATCCAGTAGACGTTCGGCGCGCCTTCGGCATCGGCGGCGGCATAGACCGCCTCGATCAGCGCCCGGCCGACGCCGGTGCCGCGCGCTTCGGGCGCGGCGTAGAGGTCCTGCAGGTAGCAGACGTTCTCGATCCGCCAGCAATGGCGGTGGAAGACGTAATGCACCAACCCCACCGGCACGCCGCCGACGAGCGCGAGCAGACCGTGGAAATCCTGCGGATCGTCCCCCAGCAACCGCGCGAAGGTGCTGGCATAGACCTCCTCGGGCACGGAGGTCTCATAGAAAGTGAGATAGCCGGTCCAGAGCGCGCGCCACGCGGCTTCGTCCCCAGCCTCGAGTGGCCGGATGATCAGGGAATCTTGGGACATGCTGCCTCTATGCGTTTCTTATCGTTTATTATTCGTAATTTGCCCCGGGCGTCTCGCCCTCTGCCGCGCCAGTATAGCCAGAGCGCCCCCGGGTTTGTCCCGCGAAAGCGAAAGGCGCCGCGAAATTGTGATTTCACGGCGCCTCGAAATGGAAAGTGACCTTAGGTCAGTCAGTTAACCTGTGCAGCGCTGCAACAGCCCGGCTCAGATCATCATCTCCTTGGTGGCCGAGAGGGTCACCCCCGGATAGTCGCGCTCGACCCGGTCGATGTCCCACTGCATCCGCGTCAGGTAGACGATGTCGCCGTCGTTGTCGTGGGCGATGTGCTGCTTGTTGGCCGCGGCGAACTTCTCGACCGCCGCCTTCTCGCCGTGCACCCAGCGCGCGGAGGTGAACTGCGAGGGCTCGAAACGAACCGGCAGCGAATATTCTTGTTCGATCCGCGCGCCGAGCACCTCGAACTGCAGCGCGCCGACGACGCCGACGATGTAGCCCGAGCCGATTGAGGGCTTGAAGACCTTCGCCGCGCCTTCCTCGGCGAACTGGTAGAGCGCCTTTTCCAGGTGCTTGGCCTTCATCGGATCGCCAGCGCGCACGCTCTGAAGCAGCTCCGGTGCAAACGACGGAATGCCGGTGACCTTCAGTGTCTCGCCCTCGGTCAGCGTGTCGCCAATGCGCAGCTGGCCGTGGTTGGGAATGCCGATGATGTCCCCCGCCCAGGCCTCGTCTGCCAGCTCGCGGTCGGCGGCGAGGAAGAGCACCGGGTTGGAGATCGCCATGGGCTTCTTGGTGCGCACATGGGTCAGCTTCATGCCGCGCTCGAAATGGCCCGACGAGAGGCGCACGAAGGCGACGCGGTCGCGGTGCTTGGGGTCCATGTTGGCCTGCACCTTGAAGACGAAGCCGGCGACCTTCTTCTCGTCCGGGGAAATCTGCCGCGGATCGGCGGAGGTCGGCTGCGGCTCGGGGGCGAGCTCGCCGATGCCGTCCATCAGTTCCTTGACGCCGAAGGAGTTGATCGCCGAGCCGAACCAGATCGGGGTCATGTGGCCCTCGAGCACCGACTGCGGGTCGAGCGCGGGCAGCAGCTCGCGCGCCATCTCGACCTCCTCGCGCAGCTGCGCCAGCAGTTCGGCGGGCACATGCTCGGCCAGCTTGGGATCGTCGAGTCCGCTGATCTTGATCGATTCCGCCACGCGGTTGCGGTCGGCGCGGTCCATCAACTCGAGCCGGTCGTGGATCATGTCGTAGCAGCCGACGAAATCGCGCCCCATGCCGATCGGCCAGCTGGCAGGCGTCACGTCGATGGCGAGGTTTTCCTGGATCTCGTCGATGATCTCGAAAGTGTCCCGCGCCTCGCGGTCCATCTTGTTGCAGAAGGTCAGGATCGGCAGGTCGCGCAACCGGCAGACCTCGAAGAGCTTGCGGGTCTGGCTTTCCACGCCCTTGGCGCCGTCGATCACCATGATCGCCGCATCCACCGCCGTCAGCGTGCGGTAGGTGTCTTCGGAGAAGTCCGAGTGGCCGGGCGTGTCGACGAGGTTGTAGCGGAACTGCCCGTATTCGAAGGACATCGCCGAGGCGGAAACCGAGATGCCGCGCTCCTGCTCCATCTTCATGAAGTCAGAGCGGGTGCGTCGCGCCTCGCCCTTTGCGCGGACCTGTCCGGCCATCTGGATCGCCCCGCCGAAAAGCAGGAACTTTTCGGTCAGCGTTGTCTTGCCCGCATCCGGGTGCGAGATGATCGCGAAGGTGCGGCGCCGCGCGATCTCGGGCGGCAGGGTGGGGCGGTTCGAAGCGGTGTCCAGCATGAGCGCGCGTATAGGTGCGGGCGGGGGTTTTGTCTATGGGGAACCGCGCCGCGGGGCCGGCGGTTGAGCCGGTGAAAGGAGACCTCGGATGACCAAGGATCACGGCCCCTCGATCAAGGACCCCGACCTCTACGAGACGCTGCGCGACAAGGGCTACTCGGAGGAGAAAGCTGCGCGTATTTCCAACGCCAAAGCCAACCCCGACATGCATCCTTCCGAAAAGGGCGGCAAGGCGCCCCCCCTACGAGGACTGGACCAAGGCGGAGCTATATGAGCGTGCGCAGGAGATCGGCATTGACGGGCGCTCGAAGATGACCAAGGCCGAACTGATCGACGCCCTGCGGTCCCACTGACACCTGCGCCGGGGGCAGCCTCCGGCGGGCGTATTTTCAAAGAGAAGAAACTCGAAGGCGGCCTCGGCTCGCGCATTCTTCTAGGCAGAAATATCCCGGGGGAGACGCGCGCAGCGCGGCGGGGGCAGAGCCCCCTCTTACCCCGCGGAGGATTGCCGCAGCAGCTCCGCCGCGTCGGGCCGCTGCAAGAGCGTCTCCTGCACCTCCAGCTCCGGCTGGTCCGAAGCGCTGTGTCGCGGCAGCAGCGCGCTTACCTGCTCCGACAGCTCGGCGGGCAGGGCGGCGCGTGTGCGGGTGTCGACCAGCATGGATTCCGCCGCGATGCCCTCGGCGTAGATGATCTGGTGATGGTCGAAGAGCATCTGGTAATAATCCACGAAGCCGCCTTCCCGGCGCAGGATCGTGTCGCCGTTGACCAGGTGCCGGGCGCGCAGCAACAGCTCGGATCGGCCGGCGCCGAGCCGGTCGCGACGCTGGTAGACGAAGAGCCGGTGGTCGGGGCTGACCAACAGGTCGCGCGCGGCGTTGAGCGTGCCGGCGCGGATCAGGATCGGCGCGAAGGCACCCACCGCGCGCAGGGTCTGCTGGCCGATCCAGCGGATCCTCTGCGGGCCGTCGTCTCGGGTCAGCACGCGGTCGCCGACCCGCAGATCCTCGACCGCGCGCTGCGCGCCGGAGGCGAGGGTGATCATCGTGCCGGCGGTGAAGGAAACGCAGGCGAGCTGGGCGAAACGGGCCAGCGCGGTCTGGCGGTTCACCCCGATCAGCGCGTAATCCTCGCGCGGCTGCATCGCGGCGAGCGGCATCAGGTAGACCTCGGCCACCAGCCCCTCGGAGCAGGTCTCGACCAGCACCAGCGCCTCGGTGATGGCGCCGTCGCGGCTCATGAAGGTGAGGCAGGCGTCGAGATGCAGATCGGCGCCGCGGCGGCCCAGCTCGCTGCCGGGGGCGATCTCGAAGGGCGAGGCGGCAGCGGGCAGCAGGCTGAGCCGCGCGGGGCGCGCGAGGGGCGAGAGCTCGTAGATGTCGTCGGGCTGCACCTCTTCGGCGAAGCTCAGCGCGTCGCCGAGGTTGGCGCCACTGACCACGCGCAGATGGCTGCCGCGGTAGACGCTCACGCTATGGGCCGGGCGCGCGGCGCCGGAGCTGGAAAGGGCGCTGGAAAGGGCGTCTGCCATCACTCGTCTCAACCTGCGCGCGGGTCTTTCGGGATTTCCCGAAATGCCTCCGCCCGCTCTAACATTTTCCCGGGCGACGTGCGGTCCGGGGCGATCTCAGCCTACACGCCATTGTCTGTCAGGGGAATGTGTCATCATATGGCCCCGGACCCGGCGTTTTGCCGGCGGACTGGACAGGGAGAAGAAGATGGATCTCGGGATCGCGGGAAAGACGGCGCTGGTCTGCGCCTCGTCGAAGGGGCTGGGGCGCGGCTGTGCCGAGGCGCTGGCCGAGGCGGGCTGCAACCTTGTCATGAACGCGCGCGGCGCCGAGGCGCTGGAGGCGGCGGCCGCCGAGATCCGCGCCGCCCACGGCGTCAAGGTCACCACGGTGGCGGCCGATATCGTCTCGGAGGATGGCAGGGCACAGGCGCTCGAGGAGGCGCGCGGCGCCGACATCCTTGTGACCAACGCGGGTGGCCCGCCGCCGGGGATCTGGAGCGACTGGGACCGGACCGACTTTCTCAAGGCGCTGGACGGCAACATGCTCACCCCGATCGCGCTCATGCAGGCCTTGCTGCCGGGGATGATGGAGCGTGGCTGGGGCCGGGTGGTCAACATCACCTCGCGCTCGGTCAAGGCGCCGATCCTGCAGCTCGGCCTGTCGAACTCGGCGCGGGCGGGGCTGACCGGCTTTGTCGCCGGCACCTCGCGGCAGGTGGCCGAGAAGGGCGTGACGATCAACAACCTGCTGCCCGGCGTGCATGAGACCGCGCGCATCGTGCAGATGGACAGGCACGACGCCGAGAAGACCGGCCGCCCCATCGCCGAGATCAGCGCCGAGCGCGCGGCGGGCATTCCCACCCGCGAATACGGGCAGGCGGCGGACTTCGGACGCATGTGCGCCTATCTTTGCTCGGTACACGCGCGGTTCATCGTTGGGCAGAACATCGTGCTCGACGGTGGCGAAACCCTGGCGACGATCTGAGCGCAGGGACATGGCACGAGGACCCGACGGGCAGGGCGGTGGAGCGGGCTTCTCGCTCGCTGACCAGCTGTTCAACCGCCAATCCCTGGGCGATCTGGGGCGCGACTTCTCGAATCTTCCGGGCTTCGACACCGAGCGCTTCGTAGAGACCGCCTTGCCTCGGCTCGCGGGCCTCGGGGTGCACGCGCGCCTCGAGGTGCTGGCCGAGGCGCTGGCCGAGCAGCTTCCTTCGGCATTTCCCGAAATGGCGGAACAGGTCGAGGCGGCGCTGCCGGAGCCGCTTGATCCCGGGCGGAGCGACGACGACTTCGGCCGCTTCATCCACGCGGTGCCGGGGGTTCTGGCAGTCAAGCACGGCATGGCGCATCCCGAGCGCGCGCTCGACCTGATCCATTCCGCCACGCAGCGTTTCTCGATGGAATTCGCGCTGCGGCCCTTCCTCAACCGCTGGCCCGGCGAAGTGCTGGCGCGGCTCGACCGCTGGGTCGAGGACCCGAACTACCACGTGCGGCGGCTGGTCTCCGAGGGCACCCGACCCAAGCTGCCCTGGGGCATGGGGATCAGCCTCGATCCACTGGTGCCGCTGCGCTATCTCGACGCGCTGCATGCCGACAGCACGCGCTTCGTGACGCGCTCGGTGGCCAACCATCTCAACGATCTGTCGAAGATTGCGCCCGGGGAAGTGCTCGCCCGGCTCGGACGTTGGCAGGGCGACGCGCGGCAAGCGCCCAAGGAGATGGACTGGATCACCCGCCACGCCCTGCGCACCGCGGTCAAGCGCGGCGAACCCGAGGCGCTGGCATTGCTGGGCTATCGCGCGGACCTGCCGGTGGCAGCGCGGGTGACGCTTTCCTCCGCAGATGTGAAGATCGGCGACAGCCTGGGCTTTGCGGTCGAGCTGACTTCGCCGGAAGGTGGCCCGGTGCTGGTGGATTACCGCCTGCGCTTCCATCGTCCGAGCGGCAGCGCCGAGAAGGTGTTCAAGCTGAAATCGGCCAGCCTCGCCCCGGGCAAGCCGCTGCGGCTGGACAAGCGGCACCGGATGAAGGGCGATGCCACCACCTTCCGGCTGCACCCCGGCCCGCACGCGGTGATCGTGCAGGTCAACGGGCACGACGTCGCGGAGGCCCCCTTCGAGCTGAGCGCCTAGACGTCCCCCTTCACGGCGGGGAGCCTGGCTTCGACCCGCGCGGCGACGAAGCGGGCGATCATCGGTCCGGTGGCGAGCACGATGATGAACCGCAGCGTCTGCATGGCCATGACGAAGGCCATGTCGACGTCGCTGGCGGCGGCGATCACTGCGACGGAATCGGCGCCGCCGGGGCTGGTCGCGAGATAGGCGGTCAGCGGGTCCACGCCTGCGAAGATCACCAGCACCGCCGCCATCAGCCCGCAGACGGCCATCAGCAGCAGCACCGAGAACACCAGCCGCGGCAAGGCGCGCGCGGTGTGGCGCAGGATGTCGCGGCTGAAGCGCAGGCCGATGGTCCAGCCGATCACCGCATAGGCCAGCGCCATCATCCAGCCCGGGGTCACCGGAGCGAGCCAGCCGAGCCCGTGCGCCGCCGCGCCCAGAAGGAGCGGGATCAGGAAGGTGCCCGCCGGCATTCGGGTGATCCGGGTCAGTGCGATGCCGAGCGCCATGAGGATCAGCGCGTCGCGCAGGCCTTGGTCGGGCGCCTGGAACAACGGGGCGGGGTCGCTCGGCAGCTCCGGCGCGCCGACCAGGAAGCGCGCCACCAGCGAGGCGCCCGCAGCCACCATGACCACCCGCAGGTATTGCATCACCGCGACCAGCCGGATGTCGGCGCCATGCGCTTCGGCGAGGAAAACCATCGCCTGCGCCGCGCCGGGCGACGCGCCCCAGACGGCGGTGTTGCCCGGCAGCACCTGCTTGAGCGCCAGCACGTAGCCGAGAAGGGCTGCAGCGACGATCACGAAGACCACCCCGGCGGCGAAGATCGGCCAGTCCCGCGCGATCTCGGGCAGCACCGAGGCAGGGATTTGCCCGGCGATCATCGTGCCTACCGCTGCCTGTGCGAGTTCGAAGAGCGGGCGCGGCGTGGCGATGGCGCGCGGGCCCGAGGCCACCCCGCTCGCGGCCAGCGCGATGGCGGCGATCATCGGCCCGAGCAGCAGTGCGGCCGGGAAATGCACCAGCTCAAGCCCGGCGCCAAGGGCCACCGAGAGCAGGAAGACTGCGAGCCACGCCAGCAGGCGGGAGTGGGTGAGACGGGCCATGCGGCCTCCGCTCGGAACAAGGATGGGCGTACCCGCCGGAGCGGTCGAGGCCGGGGAGAGCCAGGGGCACGGCACACGGGAAGCCGGGCCTGTCCCAGGTCTGGGCCAGGACGGGCGGACCGTGTCTGCTCTGATCAGGAAACGGATCGCGCGCGGAATGTCCAGAGGGGGGGCGGCCACGGGACTGCGTTCGGGCCGCCTCAAAGCGCATCGGCGGCGCCTTGAGGCGGATGGCCAACCGGACGGCCGGGGCAGGCATAGGCCGGGGCACTCCCGCGAGACCGGCCTTGCCGAGGATCACTCCGGTCCGGTGATCTCCAGCTTCACTGCGGCGTACCAGTCGGCGACGGCGCGGATCTCCTCGTCGGTCATCTCGGCGGCGATGGAGGACATGATGTCATGCTTGCGCTTGGCGGTCCGGAAGGCCTTGAGCTGGGTGTCGATGTAGATGTTGACCTCGCCGGCAAGGTTGGGCGCCTCGGGCAGTAGCGCGATGCCGTTCGCACCGTGGCAGGACACGCAGGCATCGGGCGCATCCTCCTCGTTCACCCCTTCGGGCAGGCTGGCGCTGGCGGTATGCGCGCCGTACCAGGCGGAGACGTCGGAGATCTGCTGCGCCGTGAGACCCGCCGCCACCACCGACATCATCTCGTTCTCGCGCGTGCCGGTCTTGAAGGCCATGAGCTGGCTTTCGAGATAGGCCTCTGGCTCGCCGCCGATGTTCGGTGCGATGGGGATTTGTGCCATCCCATCAATGCCATGGCAGGTGCGGCACATGTTGGCGACCTTCCGGCCCGCCGCCGGGTCCCCGGCGAAGAGCCGAGTGCCCCCGGCGAGCGTGAGCCCGCCGAGGATCATCAGGGCGACAGCCCTCATTCGGACGCCTTGGGCGCGTAGGCGATACGCCAGATGGCCCCGGCGAAATCGTCCGACACCAGCATCGAGCCATCGCGCAGGAAGGCGATGTCCATCGGGCGGCCACGGTATTCGCCGGTCTCCTCGTCGAGCCAACCCTCTGCGAAGACCTCGGTGGAGGCGGCGTTGCCCTCTTCGTCGAGCGCGGTGAACATCACCCGCGCGCCGACCGGCTCGGTCCGGTTCCACGAGCCATGCTGCGCCGAGAAGATCCCGCCCTTGTATTTGTCGGGGAAGGAACTGCCGGTGTAGAACCGCATTCCGAGGTCGGCGGCATGGGCCTGCATGTTGACCTGCGGGTCGATGAACTCCACCCCCTCAGGGCGCTCGACGTCCTTGTAGTCGGGGATGTCGACGCCGCCGTTGGTCCAGGGGAAGCCGAAGTGCTGCCCGGCAGAGGTCTGGCGGTTCAGCTCGCCCGGCGGGATGTCGTCGCCCATGCCGTCGACCTGGTTGTCGGTGAACCACAGCGAGCCGTCGGTGGGGTTGAAGTCATGCCCGACCGAGTTGCGGATGCCGCGGGTGTAGACCTCGCGGCCAGTGCCGTCGGTATTGATGCGGATGATGCCGCCGATGCCGATCTTGTCGTACATCTCCAGCTTGTCCTTGGGCTGGATGTTGTGCGGCTGCCCGAGCGAGATGTAGAGCTTGCCGTCCGGCCCGACGCGGCAGACCCGCGCAGTGTGATTGAAGCTCTCTTCCTCGGCGGGGATCAACTCGCCCTTGGCAACCACTTCGCCGACGGCCGGATCCGGCCCCTCGAAGAAGAACTCCGCCGCCGGGAAGGTCAGCACCCGGTTGCGTTCGGCGATGTAAAGGAATCCGTCGGGCGAGAAGCAGGGCCCGTTCGGCACGTCGAAGGTAATCGAAGGCGCGAAGTCCTTCACCTCATCCGCCACGCGGTTGCGGTCGCGGTCGACGATCGACCAGACCTTGTCCTTGCGGGTGCCGGCAAAGACCACGGTGCCCTGAGGCGCGACGGCCATCGAGCGCGCGTCCGGCACCACGGCATAGAGGCTGACCTCGAAGCCGTCCGGTACATTGATATGCGGCAGGATTTCCTTCAGCGCATCGGCACGTTCGCCCTCCTGGTCGATGAAGGTGAAGGTGGCATCGGTGCGCTGCATATTGGACAGTTTGTCCATGTTGTCCTGCGCCAACACCGGCGTCGTCAGGACCGTGGACAATAGAAGACTCGAAACGAATTGCTTGGTTTTCATGGTTTCCTCCCTAAATCAGCCCTCCACACTCCGCATGGTGACGAAGTTCCTCCGGGAGGACCTCAGGAAAGCTGCGGGTCGGATGTGCGATTCGTCAACGAATACCTACAATTCTAAGATGCATCTAAAGTAAGGGATTCATGCCTGAAAGAGCGCTGCGCGGGGCGGGGCGCTCTTCCAGGGAGATTTCCGCTGCGCTACTGCGCCGCCATCGGCCTCCGCGCCAGCTGGCATTCGGCCCAGAGCGCCTCGAGCGCCAGAACCAGCCGCCGGATGTCCTCGGCGGAATGCACCGGCGAAGGGGTGATGCGCAGTCGCTCGGTGCGCGCGGCACCGTGGGGTAATTGATCGGCTGGATGTAGATGCCGTGCTCCTCGAGCAGCCGGTCCGAGATGTAGCGGCATTTCTGTGGGCAGCCGACCATCACCGGGATGATGTGGCTTGGGTTCGGCAGATGCGGCACGCCGATCCGGTCCAGCGCCTCGCGCACGCTGGCCACCGCCCGGCGCTGCGCTGCCCGTTCGAGCTGCGAGCGCTTGAGGTGCGTCACGGCGGCGCGGGCGCCGGCGGCGACGGCGGGGGGGCAGCGCGGTGGTGAAGATGAAGCCCGAGGCAAAGCTGCGGATGAAGTCACAGAGCGTCGCCGAGGCAGCGATGTAGCCGCCCTGCACGCCGTAGGCCTTGCCCAGCGTGCCCTGGATGAGGTCGATCCGGTGCATCAGCCCCTCGCGCTCGGCGATGCCGCCGCCGCGCGGGCCGTAGAGGCCGACCGCGTGCACCTCGTCGAGGTAGGTCATGGCGTTGTAGCGCTCGGCCAGATCGCAGATCCCGGCAATCGGGGCGATGTCGCCGTCCATCGAGTAGACGCTCTCGAAGGCGATGAGCTTCGGCCGGTCGAGGGGCAGGGCGGCGAGATGGCGCTCGAGATCCGCGAGATCGTTGTGCTTCCAGATGATCCGCTCGGCCTTGGAGTGGCGGATGCCCTCGATCATCGAGGCGTGGTTGAGCGCGTCCGACAGGATCACCAGCCCGGGAATGCGCGCGCCGAGCGTGCCGAGGCTGGCCCAGTTCGACACGTAGCCCGAGGTGAAGAGCAGCGCCGCCTGCTTGTGGTGCAGATCGGCCAGTTCCGCCTCGAGCAGCACGTGCTCATGCGTGGTGCCCGAGATGTTGCGTGTGCCGCCCGCACCCGCGCCGCAGGTGTCGAGCGCGCCGTGCATCGCCTCCAGAACTGCCGGATGCTGCCCCATGCCGAGATAGTCATTCGAGCACCAGAAGGTCACCTCGCGGTGCTCGCCATGGTGGGTGGCGGCGGGGAAGGCGCCCCGGTGGCGTTCCAGTTCGGCGAAATGGCGGTAGTTGCCGTCGGCCTTGAGCGCGTCGATCTGCGCGCGGAACAGGGCGTCATACATGGTCAGAACTCCGTGGCGGCGGCGGCAATGCGGGCGAGCAGGTCGTTGACCGGCGCCATGCTTTCACGCGCGAAGCTGCGGTAGCCGAGGGTGGTCTGGCCGTCGCGGCTTTCAACGAAGATCGCGTAGGGGCAGAAGGCGACGTTCTCCGGGTCCGCCTCCATTACCTCGCGCGAGGTGGTTGCGGAGCAGAAGAGGTAGACGTCGGCGGCATCGAAGAGATGCGTGTCGGCGCCGATGTCTGCGCCGGTGCGGGCCAGCATCTCGCCGACGTGGCTGACGTGATCGACCACCAGCCCCTCGCCGATGATCGCATTCTCGAGGGCAAAGGTCGCCTCGTCGAAGGAGCCGTCATAGGGGTGGGTGATGACCTCCTGCGCCATGGCGGCGGCGGGCAGGGTGATCAGCAGGGCGAGGGTCTTGAGCATGGCGGGCCTCCGTGGTGCAAGGCCCGGCCGCGGGATGCCGCGGCCGGGTCGTCTGTCATTCGGCGAAGGTCGAGAGATAGGCGATGACCGCGTCGATATCCTCGGGCTTGCGCAGGCCGGGGAAGGACATCTTGGTGCCTTTCATCGCGTCCTTGGGTTTCTCGAGGAAGGCGTGCAGCCGCTCGGGGGTCCAAGTCTCGCCGGCGCCATGGGCTTCCTCGAAGGTCTTCGAGTAGCGGAAGCCATCGATCGAACCGATACCGCGCCCGACGACGCCGTTGAGCTCGGGGCCGGACTTGTTCTTGGCGCCTTCGCCCACCGCGTGGCAGGACATGCACTTCTTGAACACCTTCTCGCCGGCGGCGATCAGCTCCGGGTCGGCGGCAGCGGGCGCGGCAGCGGGTTCCGCGACCGCCGGGGCGGCGTCCGTGGCCTCGGTGCTCGTGTCTGCGGTGGCCACTTCGACCGCATCGGCGGGGGTCTCGGCAGCGGGCTCCGCCGCAGCCTCTTCGCCGCCGTGGTCCGGGGTCACGTCGAGCACGGTGGCGCGCATGGTGATCTCGACGCTCTCCTTGCAGTCGGTCATGCAGGGCTCGCCGCTCCATTGCGGGTACTCGGTCTCGGGCCGGTCATCGACGATGAAGCCGCCCTCGTTGGGCATGACCACATCGGTGAAGTTCTCGTTCGAGAGGGTGAAGTCCTCGTCGACGATGAAGTTCGAGAAGAGGATGTAGGCGACGATGGCATAGACCTCGTCGGGCTCCAGCGACTGCGCGTTGCCGAAGGGCATCGAGCGGTGCACGTAGTCCCAGGCGGTCGAGAGGTGCGGCCAGTAGCTGCCCACGGTTTTCACCGGGTCCTTGTTGGCCAGCGTATCCTCACCGCCCGCCAGCTTCGGCCAGTTGCCCGAGCCCTCGGCGAACTCGCCGTGGCAAACCGCGCAATTCTCCGAGAACAGCATCTCGCCGTCCTCGACCGAGCCGCTACCGGGCGGCAGGCCGGTGCCGTCGGGCGAGACGTCGAGGTTCCAGGCGGCAACCTCCTCGGGCAGGGCTTCGCGGCCGATGCCGAGCGGGCCATCCTTGGGTGCCTCTTCCGCATGGGCGGCGGCGACGAAGCCGCCCGCCGGGGCAGGCGCTGCGGCGACCTCGAGCGGGGTCAGGGTCCGCAGCCCCTCCGGCGCCTCGGCCACGAAGCGGTCTGCCATGTTCACCGCGAAGGTCAGGGTGACCGCGATGCCGCCGAAGACGCTGCCGTAGAGTTTAAGAGACTTCGACATTTTCGGCCTCCCCGTTCGGTTTGACCCACCAGGTCTGGATGCAGTTGTTGTGATAGACTGAGTTCTCGCCGCGCACGTCGCGCAGCTGCGTCTTGGTGGGTTGCACGTAGCCGGTCTCGTCCATGGCGCGGGACTGCAGGAACATCTCCTCGCCGGTCCATTCGGTGTCGAGGTAGAAGCGGGTGAGCGCCTTGTTCTCGCCCTCGCGGGCGAGCCGCGCGGTCTGCCAGTTCTTGCCGCCGTCGGTAGATACGTCGACGCGGGTGATCTTGCCGTGACCGGACCAGGCGAGGCCGGTGATCACCAGCGGGCCGTGGCCGTGCCTGATCGGCGATTGCGGGCTGGGAGAGGTAACCACGGATTTCGCGTCCATCACCCAGGTCCACTTGCGCGAGGTGCCGTCGGCCAGCGTGTCGGTGTACTTGGAGGTTTCCTCGCGGCTTTCCACGGGGCCGTCCATCACCTCGATGCGGCGCAGCCATTTCACCCACATGTTGCCTTCCCAGCCGGGCACCACGAGGCGCACCGGGTAGCCGTGCTCCTTGCGCAGCGCCTCGCCGTTGGCCTTGAAGGCGACGAGCACGTCGTCCAGCGCCTTTTCCATCGGGATCGAGCGGCCGTTGGAGGAGGCATCTGCCCCCTCGACGTAGACCCACTTTTCGGTGGTCGCGGGCAGGCCCGCCTCGCGCAGCAGGGTGCGCAGCGGCACGCCGGTATATTCCATGTTGTGGATCATGCCGTGCGTGAACTGCGCGCCGTTGAGCTGCGCGCCGGCCCATTCCATGCCGGTGTTCGCGGCGCATTCGCAGAAATAGACGTGGTTCTCGCGCGGGAAGCGTTCGAGATCCTCGTAGGTGAAGACCAGCGGCTTATCGACCAGCCCGTTGATCATCAGCCGGTAGTCGCTCTTGCTGAGCTCGATCGCGCCCGAATGGTGCCGCTCGAAGGCGCAGCCCTGCGGGGTGATCGTGCCGTCGAGCGCATGGATCGGCGTGAAGTTGATCGAGCTGATCGGGTCGGCGGTCAGCCACGGCACGTTGCGGCGCACCACGTCCTCCTCGAAGCGGATCGGCAGCCCGTAGGGGGTGACATCGACGCCGTCGCCGAGACCTTGTGCCCAGGGTTGCACCTCGGTGATCAGCGGATCGGGCTCTGCGGCACGCGCGGCCCCTGCGGTCACCGCCACCGTGGCGGCCCCCTGCAGGAAGGCGCGGCGCGAAGTCTTCGGCTCGCTCATTTTGTCCTCCTTTGTTCTCTTGGGGCCCTGCGTCATGCGCCCACGACCTCAACCGAGGTGTTCTCGCCCAGTTGCACGCGGCCAAGGCTGCGGATGTGGCTTTCGACGACGTCCCAGATCGGCGGCCCCTCGGTGCCCTCGTTGACGCTGGCCCAGCCGGCGACGGTGTAGCTTTTCGCGGGGTCGATCGCCTCGCCGGTCCTCAGCAGGGTCATCTCTGAGACGCGCTGCCCGGCGGGGGCGGTGACGTCGATGCGGTAGCTGAGGCCGCCGACGCGGACCATGTCGCCGCCCTGCTGGTAGTAGGGATCGGGGTTGAAGATATTGTCGGCCACGTCCTCGAGCACGATCTTCAGGAACTCGCCGGTCATCTCGGAACGGTAGGCCTCGGGGTAGCTCATCGAGGTGACGTTCCACAGATCCTCGCGGGTGATCGGATCGCCCTCGAGCAGCGACGGCCCCCAGCGCACGCCGGGCGACAGGGCGATCTGCGCGTCGCGCTGGGTGAGCAGCGCGTCGCAGATCAGGTCGTCCCAGGTGCCGTTGAAATTGCCGCGGCGGTAGAGCGTGGTGTCGGTGTGGCCGATGACCTCGGAGAGCTGGTCGGCATAGGGCGCGCGCTGCGCGTCGATCAGCGCGGTCATCTCGGGATCGGGGGCGATCACGTCCGAGAAGATCGGTATCAGCTTGTGGCGGAAGCCCATCATCCGGCCGCCCTGCACGTCGAGATCGACGCGGGAGACGAACTTGCCGTTCGAGCCCGAGGCGATGATGATCGTCTCGCCCACCAGCACCGGCTCGGGCAGCGCGTCATGGGTGTGCCCCGAGAGCAGCACGTCGATGCCCGTCACCTTCTCGGCCATCTTCTTGTCCACGTCGAAGCCGTTGTGGCTCAGCACCACGACCAGCTCGGCGCCACCCGCGCGCACCTCGTCGACCATGTCCTGCATGCGCTCGTCGCGGATGCCGAAGGAGTACTCCGGGAACATCCACGAGGGGTTGGCGATCGGCATGTAGGGGAAGGCCTGGCCGATGACGGCGATCTTCACGCCGCCGCGCTCGAAGAATTTGTAGGGCTGGAACAGCTCGGCGGGCTCGTCCCATTCGGCGTCGAAGATGTTCTGGCCGAGCGCGGCGAAGGGCAGCCCCTCGACAATCTCTCGCACGCGGTCCGAGCCGAGGGTGAACTCCCAGTGGAAGGTCATCGCGTCGGGCTTCAGCAGGTTCATCACGTTGACGCAGTCCTGGCCGGCGGTCTGGTAGCACGTGTAGCTGCCGTGCCAGGTGTCGCCGCCGTCGAGCAGCAGCGCATCAGGGCGCTCGGAGCGGATCTGCTTTACCACGGTCGCCACCCGGTCCATGCCGCCGACGCGGCCATAACCGCGGGCGAGCGCGGTGAAATCGCCCGAGGAGAGGGCGTAATGGGAGGGGGAGCCGTCCTCGATGCCGTACATCTTGCGGAACTCGGCGCCGGTGAGATGGGGGACCTCGCCGCGGTTGCCGCCAACGCCGATGTTGACCGAGGGTTCGCGGAAGTAGATCGGTTTGAGCTGTGCGTGGATATCGGTGATGTGGATCAGCGAGACGTTCCCGAAGGCCGGCATGGCCAGCAGATCGTCCTGCGTCAGGCGCTGCTGCGCCGCGAGCCGCGCCCAGTTGCCGAAACCAGAGCCGCCATAGGTTGCGGCGGCAGCCATGGAGACCTGGAGGAAATCACGTCGGGAGATCATCGTGGTTATCCTTGATACGTATTCGTATAAGTGAATTTATTAGGACGGAGAAGCCCCGCGCGAGCGAACGCGCGGGGCCTTTGGGTCAGTTGCGGACGGAGGGGCCTTCGACCGAGAGGCCGTTGCCGCGCGACGCGACGTAGAGCTCCAGGGCGATGAACTCCGGGCTGCCCGGCGCATAGGTCTCGGCGCGGGTATCCCGCACGCAGCCCTTGAAGCGCGAGTGCACCCCGTTGAGCGCCGCGTTGTTCAGCCGATACGTCGGGAAGCCGTTGATCTGCCCCTGGCTGAGGTGATCGGCGCGGATGTAGTTGCCATAGTTCTGCTCGTGGCAGTTGGCGCAGGAAAGCTCGAGCTGGCCGGTGCGGGTGTAGTAAAGCTCCTTGCCGAGCTCCCAGGTTGCCTGCACCGGTCCGTCGATGGCCACGTTGACCGGCATCCCGCGCGAGACCGCCGAGAGCAGCGCGACCATGTTGATCGCATCGCCGCCGTCGTATTTCCACGCTTCCGCGCCCATGCGCTCCGTGCGGCAGTCGTTCACCTGCATCTGCAGCGTGCGGACTTCCTCGGCGTCGTCGTTCCACTTGGGGTAGGTGGCCTTCACCCCGGCCATGTCCTCGGGCGCGCCGTGGCAGGAGGCGCAGCTCTTGCCCTCGGTCCCTTCGACGGTGTCCCATTGCTCCCGGGCCTTATCGACGAAGATCATGCCGGGGTTGTCAAAATCGTCCGCTTCGAGCGCCTGGGTCTCGTCCGACCGGAAATGCCAGCCCGAGATCACCTCGTCCATCACGTCCGAAAGGAACGCCGGGGCCGGGGCCTTGGTGGTGATCTCGATCTCGCCGTTGATGACGAGCTCGTCGTCATCCGGCCCGCCGGCCTGCACCACCAGCGGTGCGGCCAGCAGGGCGAGCGCGGTGAGCGCAATCGCCTTGCGTGTCATATGTCTCCTCCCTCAAGTTGGCCCGGCCGCCATGGGGTCGGGCGAGACGGTTTTGGGCGCCCGGCTCCTCCCCGGGCGGCCCGCCGTGTATCAGACGATCTCGATCGGCTTGGTGTCCGTGTAGGTCGAGCCGTCATCGTCGTACCAGGTGAAGGTGAATTCCCCGGCCTCGGGCACGAGCGCCTCGAACTCGAAGTAGGGGTTGGTCGAGATCGCCGGCTCCATCTTCACGTCGATGACGTTCTGGCCGTTGAAGTCGCAGGTGAAGCGGTTGATGATCGAGCGCGGGATAAGGCTTCCATCCTTGTCCTTGCGCTGGCCGCTTTCCATCGGGTGGCTGATCAGCGTCTTGAGGGTGACCACCTCGCCCGCGGAGGCGGACTTGGGAACCTTGACGCGGGGTTTCACTCCGGATGCCATCTGTCTTGTCTCCTGTTAGCCGCCGCAGCCGCCGATGGTGACCTTCACGGTCTTGGCGGCGCGGGCGAAAGTGCCGTCCTCGAGCTTCGCCACCGCGATCACCTCCTGCGTGCCGGCAAGCCGGATGCGGGTGGAGGCCATGCGCGAGCCCGCCAGCGGGCCAAAGGCAAAGGTGGCGACGGCGGGGGTCGGGTTGCCGGCGGCAAGCACCAGGATCTCCGACGCGCCGGGCGCGTCGACGCTGATCGGCACGGTGTTGCCGTTCTCGGCGATTTCCGGCGCGGTCAGATCCACGCCGCTGTCGGCCAGGTCCGCGCCGCCGGTGAACTCGGCGATCAGGTCGTCGACCGAGGCGTTGGCGCGGAAGGGCAGGACCGTCAGCGCCATGGCGCCAAGGGCAAGCCCGAAGGTATCTCGTCTGGTCAGGCTCATGCCGTCTCCTCTCTCAGCTGTCCTGAAGGGTCATCAGGAAGGCCACCACGTCCTCCACCTCCTGGGCGGAAAGGATCGGCGGCAGGTCATCCGGTGCGGCTTTTCCGGTGTAGGCATCGCCGGGCCGGATGAAGCCGCTGGTCTTGTAGAAGGCGGGCATCACCGTGCCGTCGAACATCTTCTTGGCGTTGGTGACGATGCCGCGCAGCTCGGCCTCGGAGCGGTAGCCGCCGACGCCGTCGAGCGTCGGGCCCACCTCGCCGTGGAACGGCGCGTCGGCGAGCGCGGTGACCGCGTGGCAGGCCACGCAGTTGCCCTTCGACCTGGTTGTCATGATCTCGGCACCCTTCGCGGGATCCCCCGCGGTGCCGGTCAGCGAGGCCTCGACCTCGCCGTATTCGGTGAAGCTGACGTCATCTGGCGCGGTCGTGTCAGCCAGCACGGCGGACGCAACGATCCCGATGACGGACGCAAGTGCGACCGTGGTTTTCATGTCTCCTCCCCTTCCATGACCTGAATGCTATGGCACACATCCAGCTTATTGCAACAACAAATTCATAGCCGTGAATTTAAAGATATGTCCAGCATCCGACAGCGGCCGCGCGCGGGGACACCCCGCCCAGATTCCGCCTGAACGAAATTCGTGAACTGTATAGTGATGTCAGTTCTTTACGCGGTCTTCTTCAAGTTTCCTCGCGTGGTACTTCTGGAATGGTTCGTCGCCGTCGTAGCCCTTTTCGAGCACCCATTGCAGCATGTGGCGGGTGGTGCCTTTCTCGAAGGCACCGGGCATGACCGCCACCGCGGCCTGCGGCGCGGGCACCTCCTTGGCCTCTTCAGGCAGGAAGATCATCGTCGGGGTGAAGAGCATCCCCCAGCGGCGCACCATGTCCTTCTCGGGCAGCACTGTGCCATCGAGGTCAGTCACCTCGACGTCGCCGAACATGTTGATCTGGATGACGAAGAAGTCCTCGGAGAGCAACTTCGCGATCTCCGGCTGCGGATACACCTCCTCGTGCATCTTGGTGCAGTAGATGCAGCCGCGCTGCTCGATGAGAATCAGCAGGCGCTGACCGGCGGCATTGGCCTCGGCCAGATCTTCGCGCAGATCCTTGAAGGTGTCGTGCATCCAGGGCGCCTTGTGCAGCCCGTCGTCGCCAAGCTGGGCGGCACGCGCGGGCAGGGCGGCGGTAAGGACGATCAGCGCCGCCGAGGCCAGCGTGGGGAACAGTCGTGTCATCACTCTCCTCCTTCGGAGTGGGCCCGGTCAGCCGATGCGGCTGAACCACGGGATGGTGTCGATGAGCCAGGCGGCGATCAGGTTTACGCTGTTGGTCGCGATCAGAACGCCGAACAGGATGAGCAGAAGCCCCATGGCCTTTTCCACTTGCCCGAGGTGGCGGCGGAAACGTGCCATGAAGCGCAGGAAGGGGCCGATGAAGACGGCGGCAAGTACGAAGGGCAGGGTCATCCCCATGCCGTAGGTGAAGAGCAGCAGCGCGCCGTGCTGCGCGGTGTCCTGCCCGGCGGCGGTGAAGAGAATCGCCGCCAGAACCGGCCCGACGCAGGGGGTCCAGCCGAAGGCGAAGGCCAAGCCGATGACGTAGGCGCCGACGAGGCCGGTGGCGCCCCGGGCCTCGGAGCGGACCTGCCGGTAGAGCAGGGGAATCCGCAGAATACCAAGAAAATGCAGCCCCATCAGGACGATGATCCCGGCGGCGACCCAGCGCAGCACGCCGAACCATTCGCGGACCATCTGGCCGAAGACCGTGGCCGTGGCGCCCAGCCCGATGAAGACGGTGATCACCCCGAGCGCGAAAAGCACCGCCCCGGTCACCGCGCGGCGGCGCAGGCCGGGCGGCACGACGCCGGTCTCAGCGACCACATGGACCCCCTGTCCGGCAAGATAGGACAGGTAGAAAGGCACGATCGGCAGGATGCAGGGCGATAGGAAAGACAGCAGTCCGGCCAGGAAAGCGCCCAGAAAAGTGACATCGAACATGCTTGCGACGCGCCTCCTTCAATACATATTCGCATATTACGTTACGTATGTGATATGCTTCTGGTCAATCATTCTGGAACCCTTCGATGCGACTTCTTCTGTGCCTCCTGCTGATCCTGCCGCTTCCGCTGCGTGCTGAGACCCTGCTGCTAATGGCCGAGCAGGCCGGCTGCCGCTATTGCGAGGCCTGGGACGCCGAGATCGCGCCGATCTATCCCAAGTCCTCCGAGGGTCAGGCGGCACCGCTGCGCCGGGCCGATATTCGCGCCCTGCCGCAGGATATTCATCTCGTCCGGCCCGTTGCCTTCACGCCAACGTTCATTCTCGTGACGGACGGGATGGAAACCGGGCGAATCGAAGGCTATCCTGGAGAAGACTTTTTCTGGGCCCTGCTGGCCCGCCTGATCGAAGAGGCTCCGGCCTCGCCCGCGCCACCTCCCGCGCAGATAAACGGATGACGCCGATGTCGAACGCTGCCCAACTCCCCGTCTTCGACGAGGGCATGAGCGAGCCGGAAATGGACCGGTTCATGGAAAAGGCCGAAGAGGCGTCGAACCTGCTCAAGGCGATGAGCCACGGCGGGCGGATGATGATCCTGTGCCACCTCGCCTCGGGCGAGAAGTCGGTGACCGAGCTCGAGGATTTGCTCTCGGCGCGGCAGTCGGCGGTCTCGCAGCAGCTCTCGCGGCTTCGGCTCGAGGGGCTGGTGACACCGCGGCGGGACGGCAAGACGATCTACTACTCGTTGACGGATGACCGTCCGAAGAAGATCATGGAAGTCATCTACGACTTGTTCTGTCGGGAGGAGTGACCGGCGGCGCATGCTGGCGGTCGAAAGGGAGCGACAGTCGCAATGTTCGACTTTGGTGACGGGGCCGCGCTTGCGGCGCTCGTGGGATTGCTTGGCGGCATGGCGCTTGGCCTTGCCGCCCGCCTGGGGCGTTTCTGCACGCTCGGCGCGATAGAGGACGCGCTCTATTCCTCTGACACCCGGCGGCTGCGGATGTGGGGCCTCGCGATCGGCACGGCCGTGATCGCCACCCATGCCGCGATCTCCGCGGGGGTGCTCGATGCGGGCCAGACCTTCTACCTCTCGCGGCAATGGTCGCTGCCAGGCACGGTGCTCGGCGGGCTGCTTTTCGGCTACGGCATGGCGCTCTCGGGCAACTGCGGTTACGGCGCTTTGGCGCGGCTTGGTGGCGGAGACCTGCGTTCGCTGGTGATCGTGGTGGTGATGGGGCTGACTGCCTATGTCACTCTCTCGGGCCCGCTGGCACTGGCGCGGATCACTGTCTTCCCCGACACCCCGGCCACGTCGCCGCAATCACTGTCGCAGCTCACCGGGGCACCGCTGCTTACCGGACTGGTGGTGGGCGCTGCGCTGATCGCGATCTCGCTCTCGGGTGGCGGCATGCTGCGCGCCGGGCGGCACGTCTTCTGGGGCGTGGTGGTCGGATTGGCGGTGACCTCGGCCTGGGTCGGCACGCAGATCGCCGCCACCCAGAGCTTCGGCGCCATCGCGGTCGAAGGCCATTCCTTTGCCCGGCCGCTCGGGGAGAGCCTGCTTTGGCTGATGACCGCCTCGGCTGCGGCGCCCGGCTTTGCCGTCGGCTCGGTCACCGGCGTATTGATCGGCGCCGTCCTCGGCTCGCTGCGCAAGGGGCACTTCCGCTGGGAGGCCTGCGAGGACCCGCGCGAGCTGAAACGGCAAATACTCGGGGCGGCGCTGATGGGGCCGGGGGCGGTGCTGGCCGCGGGCTGCAGCGTCGGGCAGGGGCTGAGCGCCTTTTCCCTACTGTCCTTCAGCGCCCCCGTGGCGCTGCTGTCAATCTTCGCCGGGGCGGCCATCGGACTGCGCCAGCTCATCGTCGGTTTAGCGCCCGCCGAGTAGCGGCGCTTTCGGCTCTTCCCGTCCCGCAATTTGCATCATAGAATGCGAATGTGTGAATGGGAGGAGAGACCATGCCACTGACCCGCAGGCACCTGCTGCAAACCGCCGCGGCTGCCGGCCTCGCGCCGCTGCTGCCCCGTAAGCTGATCGCCGAGGCGACCCTCGGCACCGGCCGGCTGATCACCGTGAGCGACGGCAACCTCGTGCTGCCCGGAGACTTCATCTTCGCCGGCATGCCCGAAGCCGAGCTGGCCGGGATCCTCGCGGCACAGCACATCGACCGCCAGCGCCTGACGCCCGAATGCAACGTGACCCTCTGGCAGGACGGCGAGCAGACCGTGCTCTTCGACGTCGGCGCGGGACCGGACTTCATGGACAGCGCCGGCGCGTTGCAGGACAACCTCGGGGCCGCCGGGATCAGCCCCGACCAGGTGACTGCGGTGGTCTTCACCCACGCGCATCCCGATCACATCTGGGGGCTACTTGACGATTTCGACGAGCCGGCTTTTCCCGAGGCGCGCTACCTGATGGGCCGCGCCGAGTGGGACTACTGGTGGGATCCGGCGACTGCGGACAGCATTGGCGCAGAGCGTCAGCTCTTCGCCCTCGGTGCGCGGAGGCGGATGGAGGCAATCGAGGACCGGATAGAGCGGTTCGAGGATGGCACCGAGATCCTGCCCGGCCTTACAGCCATGCTCCTGCCCGGCCACACGCCCGGACACATGGGCTTCGAGCTGCGGCAGGGGGGGCGAGCAAGTGCTGATCGTCGGGGATGCCATCGGCAATGACCACGTGGCATTTGCCCGCCCGGGCTGGCAGGCGAACTCGGACCAGGACCCGGAGCTGGGCGCGAAGACCCGCGTGGCGCTGATGGATCGGCTGGCGCGGGAGCAGGTGCCGGTGATCGGCTTCCACCTCTCGCAGGGGGGCATGGGGCACGTGGAGCGTGCGGGCGACGGCTACCGCTACGTGCCGCTCTGAGGCGCGGGGCGGCGGGGCCGCCCCTGCCCATCTTCAGTGCGCGATCATCACGTGGCGCGCCACGGTGTAATCCTCGAGCGCGTACATCGACATGTCCTTGCCGTAGCCCGACTGCTTGAGTCCGCCATGCGGCATCTCGTTGACCAGCATGAAGTGCGTGTTCACCCAGGTGCAGCCGTATTGCAGCCGCGCCGACATATCGAGCGCGCGGCCGATGTTCTCGGTCCAGACCGACGAGGCGAGCCCGTACTGGCTGTCGTTGGCCCAGGCGACGGCGGTATCGGCATCGTCGAAGCGGGTGACCGAGACGACGGGGCCGAAGACCTCGCGCTGGACGATCTCGTCCTCCTGCAGCGCGCCGGCGATGACGGTCGGGCGGTAGTAGAAGCCCGAGCCCTCGTGCAGGGCGCCGCCGGTGGTCACCTCGATGTGCTTCAGTTCCGAGGCGCGCTGCACGAAGCTCGCCACCCGGTCGCGCTGGCGCTGCGAGATCAGCGGCGGGACCTCGTTCTTCGTGTCGTCGGCATCGTCAAAGGTGATCGAGGAGACGGCGGAGGAGAGATCCGCCACGAGGTTGTCGTAGACCTTCGCCCCCGCGTAGATGCGGCAGGCGGCGGTGCAGTCCTGCCCGGCGTTGTAATAGCCGAAGGCGCGCAGCCCCTCGACGACGCGGCCCAGGTCGGCGTCGTCCATGACGATCACCGGGGCCTTGCCGCCGAGCTCGAGGTGCGTGCGCTTGACCGACTTCGAGGCCGCTTGCAGCACCTTGCGCCCGGTCGCCACGTCGCCGGTGATCGACACCATGTCGACCTGCGGGTGGTTGATCAGCGCGTTGCCGACGGTGGCGCCCTGGCCGACGATCACGTTGACCACGCCCGCCGGGAAGATGCCGGCGATGATCTCGGCCATCAAGAGCGCGGTCAGTGGCGTCTGTTCCGAGGGTTTCATCACCACCGTGTTGCCGCCCGCGAGCGCCGGGGCCAGCTTCCAGGCCATCATCATCATCGGGTAGTTCCACGGCGCGATCGAGGCGACGACGCCGATCGGATCACGGCGGATCATCGAGGTATGGCCCTCCATGTACTCGCCCGCCACCGGCCCGTGCATGTTCCGCACCGCGCCGGCGAAGAAGCGGAAGCAGTCGGCCACCGCCGGAACCTCGTCGTTGCGCACACATTCGATCGGCTTGCCGCAGTTGAGCGACTCCAGCTTCACGAACTCCTCGGCGCGCGCCTCGATGGCGTCGGCCAGCGCGAGCAGCAGGCCCGAGCGGTGCGCGGCGGTGGTGCGCGCCCAGCCGGGGAAGGCGGCGCGGGCGGCACCCACGGCGCGGTTCACCTGGTCCATGTCCGCCTCGGGCATCTTCACGATCAGCGCGCCGGTGCGCGGGTTGAGCACCGCCTCTTCGGTCTCTTTCCCGGCTTCCTGTGCGCCGCCGATCAGCATCTTGGTCTGCATGATGTCCTCCGTCATTTTCCGTTCTTTACTTGCCCTGTCCCGCGACCGCTTCGGTCCCGCGGGTGAGATAATAGGCGCCCAGGATGGGCAGCAGGGTGACCAGCACCACGACCATGGCGACCACGTTGGTCACCGGGCGTTCGCGCGGGCGCACCAGTTCCTCGAGCATCCAGATCGGCAGCGTCTGCTGCTGACCGGCGGTGAAGGTGGTGACGATGACCTCGTCGAAGCTGAGCGCGAAGGCCAGCATGCCGCCCACCACCAGCGCGGTGGCGATGTTGGGCAGGATGACGTGGCGCAGCGTCTGGAAGAGGTTGGCGCCGAGGTCCATCGAAGCCTCGATGAGGCTGCCGCTGGTGCGGCGGAAGCGGGCGACGGCGTTGTTGTAGACGATCACCACGCAGAAGGTCGCGTGGCCGAGCACGATGGTCCAGGTGCTGAACGGCACCTCGGCGATCGAGAAGGCCGAGCGCAGGGCAATCCCCGTCACCACGCCGGGCAGAGCGATCGGCAGGATCACCAAGAGCGAGATGCTCTCGCGGCCGAAGAACTTCGTGCGGCTCACCGCGGCGGCGCAGAGCGTGCCGAGGATCATCGCGAGCAGCGTCGAGATCGCCGCGACCTTGAGGCTGAGGGCCATCGCCTCCCAGACGTCGGGCCGGTTCCATGTCGCCGCGAACCATTTCAGCGTGTAGCCGGGCGGTGGCCACTGGAAGGATTTCTCCTCGGTGGTGAAGGCGTAGACGAAGATCAGCGCGATCGGCAGGTGCAGGAACAGCAGCCCCGCAGCGGCGGCGATCTTCAGCTTCAGCGAGGCGCGGTCAGAGTGCATCGAAGGCCCCCATGCGCTTGGCGATCCAGAGGTAGACGCCCATGATCACGATTGGCACCACGGCGAAGGCGGCGGCCAGCGGGATGTTCCCGGCGATGCCCTGGTGCTGGTAGACGGCCTGCCCGATGAAGAGCCGTGAGGTGCCGATGATCTGCGGGATGATGTAATCGCCGAGCGTCAGCGAGAAGGTGAAGATCGAGCCCGCGATCACCCCCGGCAGCGCCAGCGGCAAGAGCACGTGGCGGAAGGTCTGCGCGGGTGTCGCGCCGAGATCGCCGCTGGCCTCCAGCATCGAACCCGGCACCCGCTCCAGCGCGGCCTGAATGGGCAGCACCATGTAGGGCAGCCAGACGTAGACGAAGACAAGGAAGGTGCCCGTGGGGCTGACCGAGAGCGAATTGCCCCCGATGACCGGCAGCGCGAGATAGGCGTCGAGCAGCCAGGTCAGGTGCAGCCATTCGAAGATCCACGTCAGGATGCCCTCCTTGGCGAGGATCAGCTTCCACGCGTAGACCTTGACCAGGTAGCTCGACCACAGCGGCATCATGATCCCGAGATAGAAAATCGCCCGCCATGCGCCCTTGGCGTAGCGCGCCGCGTAATAGGCGATTGGGAAGGCGATCACGGCGGAGGCGAGGGTGACGATGGTCGCCATGCCCACCGTGCGGCGGATGATGTCGAAATTGGCCGGGGTGAAGAGCTCGGCGTAGGTCGCCAGAGTGATCTCGTGGTTGATCAGCCCGGTGAAGTGGTCGATCGAGAAGAAGCTCTGCAGCAGCAACGCGAAGAGCGAACCGAGGTAGATGATCCCCAGCCAGAGCGCCGGCGGCGTCAGCAGGATGAGCAGCAGCAGCGTCGGGCGCCGCCAGAGCGTGTCCGAGACCCGCGTCAGCAGCCCCTCGGAGGGGCCTGCCTGCGCGGAGGGGTGCGTATCGGCCATGCTCATGCTCCGACCCGCTGCCCGACCTGCTGCCCGGCCCGTTCACTGGCCCGCATCAGGTGCAGGTCCTCGGGCGCCCAGGTCAGCGCCACCTCGTCACCTTCACGCGGGCGGGCCACGTCCTGCGGCAACAGCGCGGTCAGCCGCGTGCCCTCCGCGTCGAAGCTGACGCGCGTGCTGAGGCCGAGGAAGCTGAGCCCGGTCACCCGCGCCTTCAGAGGCCCCTCAGGGGCGAGCCGCAGCCGCTCGGGGCGGATTGCGGCAGGGCAGGTCTCGCCGGTCAGCCGCGCCACCAGCGCCTCGGGCAGCACGTTCGACGAGCCGACGAAATCGGCGACAAAGGGCACCTCGGGGCGGAAGTAGATGTCCTCGGGGCTGCCGACCTGGATGATCTTGCCGTCGTTGAACACGGCGACGCGGTCGGCCATCGACAGCGCCTCGCCCTGGTCATGGGTGACGAAGACGAAGGTGATGCCGAGCTGGCGCTGCAGGGTCTTCAGCTCTTCCTGCATCTGCTCGCGCAGCTTGAGGTCGAGCGCACCCAGCGGCTCGTCGAGCAGCAGCACACGCGGCTTGTTCACCAGTGCCCGCGCGAGCGCGACGCGCTGGCGCTGGCCGCCCGACAGCTCCGACGGTTTGCGGCTGCCGTAGCCGCCGAGCCGCACCATCTCGAGCGCCGCCTCGGCCTCGGCGTGGCGCTCGCGCTTGCCGCGCCCGGCGATCATCAGCCCGTAGGCGACGTTGTCGCGGACATTGAGATGCGGAAAGAGCGCGTAATCCTGGAACACCGTGTTCACCTGCCGCTTGTAGGGGGGCAGGTCAGCGACGGGCGCGCCGAAGATGCGGATGTCGCCCCCGGTGGGGCGCTCGAAGCCGGCGATCAGCCGCAGGCAGGTGGTCTTGCCCGAGCCCGAGGGCCCCAGCATGGCGAAGAACTCGCCTTCGGCAATGTCGAGGATGACGTCATCCACCGCCTTCACCGCACCGAAGTGGCGGGAGACGTGGTCGAAGCTCACGGCTGGCATGGGAGTATTCCGGTTCTTGTGCCCGCGCCGCAGGCGGCGGCGCGGGGAAGGTCAGGGAAGGCGGATCAGCGGCCGCCGATCACGCCGATGTAGTCGGACACCCAGCGGTAGTAGGGCACGCATTCGCCCTGGCTCTCGCAATTGGCTACCGGGGTCTTCCAGAACTTGATCTTGTCGAACTGCGCGAGGCCGTTGGCGTCGCAGCCTTCCTGGGTCTGCATGCCCGAGCCGTCCGAGCAGGCGGCGGGCACCGAGGGCACCGCGCCGAACCAGACCGAAAGGTCGGACTGCAGGTTGGATGACAGCGTGTGCTCCATCCACTTGTAGGCGCAGTTCGGGTGCTCGGCCTCGGCGTGCAACATGGTGGTGTCGGCCCAGCCGGTGGCGCCCTCCTCGGGGATCACCGAGGCGACGGGCACGCCGTCGGCCTGCAGCAGGTTGACCTGGAACGGCCACGAACCCGAGGCGACGATGCCCTCGTTCTTGAAGTCGTCGATCTGGATGAAGGCGTCGTGCCAGTAGCGGCTCACCAGCTCGCGCTGTGCACGCAGCAGGTCGAGCGCGGCGGCATACTGGTCGGCGTTCAGCTCGTAGGGATCGGTGATCCCCAGCTCAGGCTTGTGCGCCATCAGGTAGTTGGCGGCGTCGGCGATGTGGATCGGGCCGTCATAGGCCTGCACCCGGCCCTTGTTGTTCGACCCGTCGGCAAGGGTCATCTCCTCGAAGACCACGTTCCACGAGGTCGGCGCTTCGGGGAAGGCCTCGGTGTTGTACATCAGCACGTTCGGGCCCCACATGTACGGGGTGCCGTAATGCTCGCCGTTCACCGTATGCCAGGGCGCGTCCTTCAGGCGGTCGTCGACGGTGCTCCACGAGGGGATCAGATCGACGTTGATCGGCTGCACGCGCTTGCCCGCGATCATCCGCAGCGAGGCGTCGCCCGAGGCGGTCACGAGGTCGAAGCCGCCCTCGTTCATCAGCGCGACCATCTCGTCCGAGGTGTTGGCGGTCTTCACCGAGACCTTGCAGGAGGTCGCTTCCTCGAACTTGGTCACCCAGTCGAAGGCGGCATCGGTCTCGCCGCGCTCGATGTAGCCGGCCCAGGCGACGATCGACAGTTCGCCCTCGCCCTCGCCGATCTCGGTCATCTGCGCCACGGCGCTCGTCGCCAGCGAGGCGGCGGTGATCGCACTCACCACGGCGGTGATGAAACGGTTGGTCATTGCACTCTCCCTGTGGGCAGGCCGCGCGAGGCCAATGGCCGTGCAAAGCACGTCCCCGGCGCGGGCGGCGGCCCGAAATTCGCTGTTGGTTGTAGAGCCGGCGGCGGCCTGCGCCGTGGCACGGGGACGTCTTTCAGCCCTTCGGCCACGCGCCCTTGTTCCGCACCAAAATCATGTGACGGCGTCGCTGCGTTCGCAAATTCATTAATCAGAAATGATCATTCGGAAAAACCGATAGCTCGCCCCTTCAGAACCGCGCCGGTCTCTCCCCCTGTCCCATCCGCGCCAGCGACAGGAAATCCTGCACTGCTTCCGAGAGTGGCAGCCCCTTGCGCCAGACCATCCCCACCTGCACGATCGGCAGGCTGCCCGAGACGTCGCGGCTCTCGATCCGGTCGCCATCCAGAGACCATGGACGGTAAACGAGGTCTGGCAGCAGCGCCACGCCCGCGCCGGTGGCCACGAGGCTGCGCACGGCCTCCACCGAGCGCGTGCGGAAGGCGATCTGCGGCTTGCGTCCGAAGGCCGAGAGCAGCTTCACCGCCTCCTCCTCCATCTCGTCGACGTTGAGCATGATGAGCTGTTCGCGCGCCACGTCGTCGAGCCCAATGCTCTCGCGCGCCGTGAGCTTATGGCCCAGCGGCAGCCAGAGCCGGAAGGACGAGACGTCCAGAATTTCGGATTGCAGCGCCATGCGGTCGCGCAGGTTCGAGATCACCATCACCGCCACGTCGAGCTCGCCGCCGACCAGCAGGTGCTCGAGGTATTCGCCCTGATCCTCCAACGCCGAGACCTCCACCGCCGGATTCATCCGCCGGTAGCGCGACAGCAGGTCGGACATGACGTAGCCCGCCATCAGCGAGGTCACCCCGATGTTGAGTCGACCCTGCGTGGTGCCCGGTGCGCGCTGAAAGGCCCTCCGAGCCCCAGACACGTCCGAGAGGATCTTTGTCGCATGGCGCAGGAACTGGTGGCCGCTGTGGGTGATGTCCAGCCCGCGCGCATGGCGCTCGAAGAGGGTGACGCCGAGATCGGCTTCGAGGTTCTTCAGCGCCTCGGTCACCGCAGATTGCGAGATCGACAGCGTCTGCGCCGCGCCGATCACCGAGCCCTTCTCGGCCACGGCGACGAAATAGCGGAGTTGTTTCAAGGTGAAGGACATGGCGCGCTCCCCGGGTGACAGGCGCATTGAAGGGCGGTTTGCGCGCACCGCGCAAGCCTGTTCCTCGGGGAAAGGGCGACGCGCGGCTGAGGTGGGGCGGAGAGCGCACTCTGAGGACAGAGGTGACGCAGTGAGGTGAGTGAAGGGAATAATGTGCTCACAGAGTACAAATTCTTGGAATAGGATTGCTGCATTCCGAGGCACTGGAGTGCCCATTTGGAAACTCCTGCCCTCCCGCTGGTGCTAGGCTGCGTGCAACCGCGATGAACGCGCAAAACTGCCCCATAGAGCAAGAAGAGCACCCCATGTCCTGCACCGATCCCGCCGCCCTGCTGAGCTCCTTCCGCCAGGCCCTGCCGCCTGTCGCACAGATGGGCGAGGACATCGTGGGCAAGGGCGCGATGGTGGATGGGCCCTTCGGGCCGAAGCCGCTGGTCTATGCCGATTATGTCGCCTCGGGCCGGGCGCTGAAGACGCTCGAGATGTTCCTGCTCGAGAACGTGCTGCCGTATTACGCCAACAGCCACACCGAGGCCTCCTTCTGCGGCGGCTTCATGACCCGGCTGCGCGGGGCCGCCCGCGCCACCATCGCCGCCCATTGCGGCGCCGGCCCCGAGCACGCGGTGATCTTCGCGGGCAGCGGGGCGACGGCGGGGCTCAACCGGCTGGTGCATCTGCTTGGCGCGGATCAGGGCAGGGTCAAGGTGATCCTCGGCCCCTACGAGCATCACTCCAACATCCTGCCCTGGCGCGAGAGCGGGGCGGAGGTGGTCGAGCTGCCCGAGGCCACCGACGGCGGGCCGGAGCTTGCCGCGCTCGATGCGGCCCTGGCGGACAGGGCGCAATACGACCGGGTGATCTGCGCCTTCTCGGCGGCCTCGAACGTCTCGGGACTCATCGCCGACGTCGCGGGGCTCACCCGCCGGGTGAAGGAGGCCGGCGCGCTGATGGTCTGGGACTACGCCGGGGGCGGGCCCTACCTGCCCATGCGGATGGACCAACAGGGCGCCGGCATCGACGCGCTGGTCTTCTCGCCGCACAAGTTCATCGGCGGGCCAGGTGCCTCGGGTGTGCTGGTGCTGCGCCGCGACGCGGTGGTTTCGTCGCGCCCGACTTGGGTCGGCGGCGGCACCGTGCGCTTCGTGTCTTCGGAGGGGCATGACTACACGGGGGCGCTGGAGGCGCGTGAGGAGGCGGGCACGCCCAATGTGGTGGGTGACATCCGTGCGGCGCTGGCGGTGATCGTCAAGGAAGAGATCGGCGTGGATTACATGGCGCGGCGCAACGCGGAGCTGGCGGCCCGGGCCATCGCGGCCTGGCAGGCCGAGCCTGGCATCGAGTTGCTTGGCAACACCGGCCCGGCGCGGCTCCCGGTGCTTTCCTTCCGCCTGCGCGACCCGCGCGGTGGCCATATTCACCAGCAGCTCGCCACCAAGATGCTCAGCGACCGGTTCGGCATTCAGGCCCGCGGCGGTTGCGCCTGCGCCGGCCCCTACGTGCTGCGCCTGCTGGGCTATGACGCCGGGGCCGCGGCGCGGACCCGCGCGGCGATCCTCTCGGGGCAGGAGTTGGAGAAGCCCGGCTTCGTGCGGCTCAACCTGTCGGTGCTGATGAGCGAGGCCGAGGTGAGCTACATCCTGCAGAGCGTCGCTACGCTCTCGCGCGACGCGGTGGCCTATGTCGGCGGCTACGAGGTCGACGGCGCCCGGGCGATCTTCTCGGCCAGCGCCGCCTGAGGCGGGACCTCAGGCGTAATCCAGCGGCAGCTCGGTGCTAGACTTGATCGTCTCCATGGCGAACATTGACGACACGTCGTGGATCTCCACCTTCTGGATCAGCCGCTGGTAGACCCGGTCGAAGGTGGCGATATCCGGCACCACGACGCGCAGCATGTAGTCGATCTCGCCCGCCAGCCGGAAGATGTCGACGATCTCGGGGATCTCCTCGGTCGCCTTGACAAAGGCGCTGGACCACGCGCGGCTGTGCTGGTTGGTCCGGATCGCCATGAAGACCGACACCCCGACGTTCAGCTTCTCCTCGTCGAGCAGCGCCACGCGGCGCTTGAAGTAGCCGCGCTCCTCGAGCTTGCGGATGCGCCGCCAGCAAGGGGTAGTGGTCAGGCCGATCTCGGCGGCGATCTCGGCAACCGGCATCTCGGCATTGCGCTGGAGCAGCGCGAGGATCTTCCGGTCGTATAAGTCGAGCATGGAATTCTTCCCGAGGCTGCAATTGGGGTAATCTATCCTAAGTCTGCGGTAAATGGTAGTGCTGGAGTGCCTGACGCCGCCACTGGCAGAAGGCCGCTGACGTTGCAGCCCTGCCGGGCTATAGGGAGAGGGCGCCGTCCGGCCCGGGCCCTACGGCGGCATAACTGGAGTCGCGGCGTGCTGTTCATCACCATCTGGCCCCTGTTCGGGCTGATCTGCCTGGGGTTTCTTCTGTCTCGCAAGGGGTTCCCCGACCCCGGCTTCTGGCCTGCGGCGGAGCGGCTGAACTACTTCCTGCTGTTCCCGGCCTTACTCGTTTCGAGCCTGCTGCGCGCGCCCCTGGATGATCCGCAACTCCTGAGGCTCGGCGGGGCGACTGTCACAACGATCTGCCTCGTGGCGCTCGGCATGGTGCTGGCCAGGCGCCTCTGGCCGATGCCCGCGGCGCGCTTCGGCCCGGCGCTGCAGGGGGCGATACGCTTCAACACCTACCTCGGGCTCGCGATCACCGCGAGCCTCGCCGGCCCCGAGGGCGTGTCCCGCGCGGCGGTCTATCTCGCCATTGCTGTGCCGCTGGTCAACGTGCTGTCGATCGTGGCGCTGAGCGAGGCCGATGTGCTGCGCCGCCCTTGGGTGCTCCTGAAGACCATGCTGCGCAACCCGCTTATCCTCGCCTGCCTCGCCGGGATCGCACTGGCCCTTGTCGGCACCGGGCTGCCCTTCGGCGCGGATCGCTTCCTCGAGTTGCTCGCGCGCGGCAGCCTGCCGCTTGGCCTGCTCTGCGTCGGGGCGGCGCTGCGCCCGGACTCGCTGCGCGGGGATCTGGCGGCGCTGGCTGGCAACTCGGCGCTGCGCCTGCTGCTGGTCCCGGGGATCGCGGCGCTGGTCGGGGCGGGCTTCGGCCTTGGCTCGGTAGAGGTGCTGGTGCTGGTGGTCTTCTCGGCGATCCCGACTGCGCCCACGGCCTACGTGCTGACCCGGCAGATGGGCGGGGACGGTACGCTCATGGCCGGTCTGGTGACCGGGCAGACCCTGCTCGGCGTGCTGACGATTCCCCTGGTGCTGCTGGTGCTGGGCCTGGGCTAGGCCGGGCCCGCAGGGCGCGTGCTCTTTTTCAGCCCGCCCGCGGAGGCCAATCCGCCGGGCGCTCGGCGCGAGAATTTGTCGCCAAAAATGTTCTAAAAATGCGTACGCTTTAAATTTGTGCAATCACTGCGACCTTCTCGAGCGGGGCGACAGTCGAAGATCCCAGGAAAAAAATTGTTTTTCATGAAATTCTGTTGTCCGTCGGGAATCTCACATTGTCTCCTCGAGAATTGTTCAAAATTTGGGCGGCGCGAAAACTGCGATATTTCCGTTGATTGGCTTGGTTCGTGCGTTCCATAAATGAGGGCACGAGTAGAAGCGGTCTGGACCAATTCCTGGACATTGCTCGCCAGAAGTTTCGACTCTGACGAGGCCAGATATCACCAGCAACCATCTACTCAATAACGATAAAAACCAAATCAAAGATCTCGCGGCGCATAAGTGCCGGGCCTGCCTGATGTGCGCAGACCCGGAACGGCAGCGCTGTGCCCGCGACCGGATGCTCGCCGATGGTTTCGGCAAGGCCGCGATCGAGCACCTGCAACTGTCCAACAAATCAGCACACTAGGGAGAGACCTCCACATGATGTCCAAGTCCACCATGCTCTCGGGCCTGGGGTTCGCGCTTACCGCGACCACCGCGCTTGCCGGGGACCCGGTCACTTACCAGCTCGACTGGCTGCCGGGCGGCGACAAGGCGCCCATCTACGTCTGCGTCGACCAGGGCTTCTGCGCGGATGCGGGCCTCGACGTAACCATCGCCTCGGGCCGCGGCTCGTCGGATGCTATCTCGCGGCTGGCGGCCGGCTCCTCGGACATCGGCTCGGCCGACATCGGCGCGCTGATGGCTGCCAAGGCGCAGGAGGGCGTTGCGGTCACTGCGGTGATGTCGGTGTTCAACAAGGGTCCGCACGCCTTCTACACGGTCAAGGACAGCGGCTTCGACAGCGTCGCCGACGTCAAGGGCAAGACGGTCGCCACTTCGCCTTTCACCTCCTCGAACGTCTACCTGCCGCTGGTGCTCGAGGACGTGGGACTGACCGAGGCGGACTTCGAGCTGACCAAGGCCGACGCAGGCGCGCTTGGGCCGATGCTGATGACCGGGCAGGTCGACGGCATCGTCGCCTGGATGACCGACCTCTCGCGCTACACCGGGCAGGGCAGGGACGCGGGCAAGGAGATCATCGCGCTGCCCTGGTCGGCCGCCGGTCTCGAACTCTACTCGGCCTCGCTGGTCGCCAATGACGCCTTCCTCGCCGAGCGCCCGGACGTCGCCAAGCGCTTCGTCGCGGCCTTCAAGAAGTCGGTCGAGTTCTGCCAGACCAACCCCGAGGACGCCGCGCAGTCGGTGGTCAACATGGTGCCCGAGCTTGCGAAGGACGATGTGCTCGGCTCCCTCAACGACACGCTGGGTCTGATCTTCAACGAGGTGACCGAGGCCGACGGGCTTGGCGTCTTCGAGCCGGGCCGTCTGGCTGCCACCTGGACCCGCGTGTCCCAGGCGCAGGGGCTCGACGAGGCGGCGCAGGTCCCCGAGAGCTTCGTCACCCGCGATTTCCAACCCGGCGGGGAAGGCTGATGGAAATCCCCGCCGCCATTCGCTTCGACCGGCTGGGCCAGGTCTTCGAGACCGGCTCGGGCCGGGTGGAGGCCCTGCGCAACGTCAGCTTCGAGGTCGCCCGGCACGAGTTTCTCGCCGTGCTCGGCCCCTCGGGCTGCGGCAAGTCCACCTTGCTGCGCATGATCGCCGGGCTGCTCGAGCCGACCTCGGGTGCGGTCGAAGTGTTCGGGCGGCGGGTCACCGGCCCGCGCGAGGACATCGGAATCGTCTTCCAGAAGCCGACGCTGCTGCCCTGGGCCACCATCGAAGACAACGTTGTCTTCCCCGTCCGCCACAAACGCGGGCGGGTGGGCAGCCACGACCGCGACCGCGCGCAGGAGCTTCTGCGCATGGTCGGGCTCGAGGGCTTCGGCAAGCGCCTGCCCGACGAGCTCTCAGGCGGCATGCAGCAGCGCGTCGGGATCGCCCGCGCTTTGCACATGGACCCCGATATCCTGCTGATGGACGAACCCTTCTCGGCGCTTGACGCGCTGACCCGCGAGGAGATGGGCTTCGATCTGCTGCGCATCTTCGGCGAGCGGCCCAAGACCGTGGTCTTCATCACCCATTCCGTCAGCGAGGCGGCGCTGCTCGCCGACCGCGTGCTGGTGATGACCGGCCGCCCCGGCTCGGTCCTGACAGAGTTGCCTGTGCCTGTCGCCCGCCCGCGCGGCCGCGAGACGATCAAGGATCCGGCGGTCACCGAACTTGCCGCCCACCTGCGGGACCTCCTGCTGCAAAGGGACGCCGCCTGATGAGCCTTTCGATGCCAGATTTTTCACAGCCCGAAAGCACCAAGGGCAAACGCCCCGACCTGCGCCGCATCCTCGCCGCGCCGGGTGTCGCGGCGATCCTCACCATCCTCGGCACCGTGGCGCTCTGGGAGCTTGCCGCGCGCACGCTGAACATCCCGAGCTACCTGCTGCCTGCACCGAGCTCGATCTTCTCGACCTTCCCCAGCATCGGGGCGGAACGCTGGGCCGGCCACGTCTGGGCGACGCTGCGGGTGGCGCTGCTGGGCTTCGGGCTCGCCATCGCCATCGCCATTCCGCTGGCCATCGCGCTGGTGCGCTCGCCCGCGCTCAACCGCACGCTCTATCCGCTGCTGGTCATTGTGCAGTCGACGCCCGTGGTTGCGATTGCGCCGATCATCATCGTGGTGCTGGGGGCAGGGGATGCGCCGCGCATCGTCATCACCACGCTGATCTGCTTCTTCCCCATGGTTGTTTCAACGGCCACCGGCCTTGCCGCCACGCCGCCTGAACTCATCGAGCTGTCCCGCAGCCTGCGCGCCCCGGGCTTCCGCGAGATCACCCAGATCCGTCTGCCCTTCGCCGTGCCCTATATCTTCTCGGCGCTGAAGATCTCGGTGACGCTGGCGGTGATCGGTGCGGTGGTGGCCGAGTTCTGCGCCTCGGACGCGGGCGTCGGCTACTTCATCCAGTTCTCGACCTCGATGTTCAAGCTGCCGCAGGCCTGGGCTGGGCTCTTCGTGCTCGCCGCCATGTCGCTGGCGCTGTTCCAGGCGGTGAGCTGGGCGCAGAAGCTGCTCTTCCCGTGGAGCCTGCCGCGCAAGCGATGACCCTTTTGCGCATCGGGCGGCCCACCGCCCCTTGCATTCCCCCGGAGTAGAAGCAGTCAGGCCCCGGCCCGGACATTGCTCCCCACCCCGCCGGACATTCCGGCACCTACTTTGGAGACCGCAATGAGCACCAACTACGACCTTGCCGAGCTGAACAAGGAAACCACCATCGGCGGCATGGGCAGCACCGTCGAGCGCGACGTCCCCACCATCGACCTGTCGGACTTCGAGACCCGCAAGCACGAGATCGCCGAGGCCCTCTGGGAAGCCTCGACGGGCATCGGCTTCTTTCAGGTCTACAACCATGGCATCCCCGAAGAGGACATCGACGCCGCCTTCGACACCGCCTGGGAGTTCTTCGAGCTGCCGACCGAGGTGAAGGCGCAATACCCGATGCCCAAGGGCACCAACGCGGGCTGGGAATTCAAGGCGCAGGTGCGCCCCTCGACCGGCACGCCGGACAACAAGGAAAGCTACCAGGTCACCCGCCCGCTGATGGGGGGCAAATGGCCAACCGAGGAAGAGCTGCCGCGCTTCAAGGAACGCGCGCTGAAGTTCGAGCGCCAGAACTGGGAACTGGGCATGCGGATCCTGTCGTGCTTCGCGCTGAAGATGGGCTTCCCCGAGGATTTCTTCACCCACGCGCATGATCCGGAGTCGGACCAGTACCAATCGACCCTGCGCCTCATCCACTACATGTCGATGGAAGACGCCAAGCCCGAGGACTTCAAGGCCTGGCGCGCCGGGGCGCATTCCGATTTCGACTGCCTCACCATCCTGCACCAGAAGGAAGGCGAGGGCGGGCTGCAGGTCTGCCCCGGCAAGGACGCGGGCTCGAACGCCTGGACCGACGTGCCGCCGCGCCGCGGCTATATCACCTGCAACATCGGCGACATGCTGATGCGCTGGTCGGACGACCAGCTGCAGTCGACCCTGCACCGCGTACGCATGCCCCACGAAGGCGAGTACAAGGGCCGCCGCCTGTCGCTGCCGTTCTTCTGCCAGGCCAACCGCGACGCGGTGATGCAGGGCCCGCTCGGCAAGTACGAGCCGATCACCGCGGGCGACTACCTGACCATGCGGATCAACGCCAACTTCGCCGCCAGCCAGGCCGCCAAGAAGTAAGGCGTTGAGCATGGGCCTTCCGGGTGACAACATCACGACCAAGGGCAGGGTCTCGATCCCTGCGAGACCCAGCTTCGGAAGGTCCATGCTGCACGGCCGCGCTCTGCGCTACATCGACGAGGTCGCCCGTCAGGGCTCCATCCGCAAGGCGGCGCGCGAACTCAATGTCGCCGCCTCCGCGGTCAACCGGCAGGTGCTCGAGGTCGAGGCCGATTTCGGCGTGCCGATCTTCGAGAGGCTGCCGCGCGGGCTCAAGTTGACCGCCCCGGGAGAGCTGCTCATTGCCCATATCCGCGAGACGCTAAAGGGCCATGACCGCCTGCAGGCGCGTATCCACGCGCTGAAGGGACTGTCGCATGGCGAGGTCACTGTCGCCACCATGGCCACGCTCGCTGCCGGGCGGCTCGGCGATGTGGTCTCCGACTATTGCGAGCGCCATCCGAGGGTGGAGCTGAAGGTGACCGTCTGCAACCGTTCCGAGCTGATGGAGATGGTGGCTTCGGGCGAGGCCGAGATCGGGCTTGGCTACAACCTGCCCGAGGACAACCGCATGCAGCTCTCGGCGGTCTTCCAGCACCGGCTCGGCGCGGTGGTCGCGCCGGGCCATCCGCTCACTGCCAAGCCGAACGTGCGCGTCGCCGACTGCCTGATCTACCCGCTGGTGCTGGCATCGCACAGCCTGTCGCTGCGGCCGCTGATCGAGAACCTCGCCCCGGCCAACGCGGACCTGCGGCCGGTGGTGGAGACCAATTCCACGGAAATGATGAAACGCCTCGTGCGCCGCCCGCCGCATGTGACCTTCCTCAACCGGGTCGACGTCGACCAGGAGCTGCGCGACGGCGACCTTGCCTTCTTGCCGCTCATGGCCGCCGCCGGACGGCAACGGCTCAGCCTCGTGCACCGCAGCCGCGGGGCGCTCAGCTCGGCGGCGGACGGCTTCATGCAGGCGATCAAGGACCACTTCGGGCAGGGCGAAAGCTGAGCGCCCGACAAGATACGGAAAGACCCCAGATGACCACCACGATGCACCGCCGCCTCGACGAGGCGCTTGCGGCAGGTACGGATCTGCTGCTCACCGATCTGCGCTGCCCCGAAGCGCTGCTGACCGAAGGCGCGCCCGCCGGTGCCCCGGTGGATGCCGACGGTACCGCCTCGGTCGACCTCCTGCTCCGCGCCGGGCGCATCGCCGCCGTTGCCGCGCCCGGAGGCGCTGCTGCCGGGGCACCGCGTCTGAGCCTCGGCGGGCGCCATGTCTGGCCGATGCTGGTCGATGCGCACACCCATCTCGACAAGGGCCACGTGATCGGCCGCGCGCCGAGTTCCGGCGGCACCCATCCCGGCGCGCGCGAGGCCACCACCCGCGATCGCATCGCGCATTGGCGGCATGACGATCTGATCCACCGCATGGACTTCGGGCTCTCCTGCGCCGAGGCGCATGGCATCGCCGCGATCCGTACCCATCTCGACAGCCACGAAGGGCAGGGCGAGACCGTCTGGGGTGCCTTCGCCGAGATCCGCGAGGCGTGGAAGGGGCGGGTGGCGCTGCAGGCCTCGGCGCTGGTGCCCTTCGATGCCTGGGGCACCGACTACGCGGAACGGCTGGCCAACATCGTGGCCGACCACGGCGGGCTGCTCGGCGGGGTCACGCGCCCCTCGGGCGGCACGCATGGCGGGCTCGCCGACATCGACGCGCTGCTCGACCGGGTCTTCACGCTTGCGAAGGAGCGCGACCTCGACCTCGACCTGCACGTCGACGAGGCCGCCGAGGCCGATGCCCTGCCGCATGTCGCCCGCGCCACGATCCGCCATGGCTACGAGGGGCGCGTGACCTGCGGCCATTGCTGCTCGCTCTCGCGACTGCCCGAACCCGAGATGGACGCCACGATCGCACTGGCGAAGGAGGCTGGGCTCTCGCTGATCACCCTGCCGACGGTCAACATGTACCTGCAGGACCGCCTGCCGGGGCGCACGCCGCGCTGGCGCGGGGTGATGCCGATCCACGAGTTGCGGGCCGCCGGCGTGCCGGTCGCGGTTGCGGGGGACAACTGCCGTGATCCATTCTACGCCTACGGCGATCACGACATGCTGGATACCTGGCGCGAGGCGGTGCGGATCTGCCATCTCGATCACCCCTTCGCGGGCAGCGCCGGGCTGGCGGGGACCGCTCCGGCGGAAATTTGCGGCTTCGAGGCGGGCAGCCTTGGCGCGGGGCGGCGGGCCGATTTCATGGTGCTCGAGGCCTGGAGCCTCGACCAGCTCATCGCTCGGCCGCAGTCCGACCGGGTGCTGGTGCGCCAGGGACGGGTGCTGGATCTCCGCGCGCCCTCCTACGAAGAGCTGCGGCTAACCCGGACCGAGGCGCAGGTGGAGCCCGCCTGAGGAGGCGGGCTCGGGCCGGTCAGAAGGCGGCGATGCGCTCGATCACCCAGAAAGCGGCTATGGTCCCGATACCATAGCTGCTGATCCGGCTCAGCCGCGCGCCGTGCTCGGCGAGCACCGGTGCCATGCGGCGCGCGAGATAGCCCAGCATGAGACCCAGCGCGATGAACAGCAACTGGCCCAGCTCAACGCCGACGTTGAACGACAGCAGCGCGAGCGGGATGTCCGACTGCGGCAGGCCGATCTCGCGCAGCGCCCCGGCGAAGCCGAGCCCGTGGACCAGCCCAAAGCCGAAGGAGACCAGCGCCGGGAAGCGCTCGGAGACGGGATCGCGCCGCTCGGGCGGCAGCGCCAGTTCGTAGGCGAGAAAGACGATCGACAGCGCCACCACCACCTCGACCGGTGCCGAGGGCAGGCGCAGCCAGCCCAGCGTGGCGGCGGCCAGCGTCAGGCTGTGCGCCAGCGTGAAGGCGGTGATCGCCCAGAGCAGCCGCCGCGGCTGGCGCACCAGCAGCAGCAGGGCGAAGACGAAGAGCAGGTGGTCGACCCCTTCGAGGATATGACTCACCCCCAGCGCGACGTAGCTGGCAAAGACCGCACCCGGGCCAAGCTCGGCGGGCACGGTGAACTCCGGCGTGCCCGCGGTGAGGCGCTGGGTCTGGGCCTGCCCGGGCTCCAGCTCGTAGCGCACCAGCACGTCGGTGCGCGTGCGCGCCAGCCCGTCGATGGTGATCGTGCCCCCGGCGAGCCCCGCGGGGCAGCTGGCGAGGTAGGAGGTGACCCAGGCCCGCCCGTCGAAGGCGGGCTCGGGCGGCGGCGTCTGCTGGCAGTTCGCAGGCAGGCGGGCCGAGATCGGCATGGGGCGCCCGTTCACGTCTGGCATCCGCCAGCTCACCCGCCACTGCGCGCCGTCCATCGCCGAGAGCTCGAGGAACCCGGGGTCGAGCGCATGGGCCGAGGGGGCGGTCGGCTGAAGGGCCGCAAGCAGCAGCACGAGAAGCGCGAGGATCCGTCTCATGGCTGCGCCTGCGCGGCGCCCCCTGGCAGCTCCAGCGTGTAGCGACCGAGCAGTTCGTCGGTGAACGCGCCGCGCATCTTGCGCGCCTCCTCCGAGCGCCAGTCGGCGAGCACCTTGTCGTGCAGCGCCTCGAGCGGCGGCAGCGCGCCGTCCTGCAGGGTGTCCAACCGCACCAGGTGCTGGCCATAGCCGCTGTCCACCGGGCCGGACCAGCGCGCGGGCGGCAGCGTCCCGATCGCCGCAGCAAAGCCGGCGCCGAAGACCCGGTCGATGGCGGGGGCGGGCATGGCGCCGATCATTGCCGGCAGCATGGTCGCCTGGCCGAGCCCGGCGGCATCGGCGCCCTGCGTAAGCTCCGCTGTCAGCGCGGCGATCTCCTCGGGCGTGGCATCTGGCGGCAGCAGCACCTGCGCGAAGCCGAGCCGCGCGGGCCGGGCGTATTGCGCGGCATTCTCGGCGTAATAGGCCTCGAGCGTGGCCGTGTCCGGGGTCATCGCAGCGGCAGGGGCCTCGGCAAGGAATTCCATCTTGGCGCGCATCCGGTTGCGGATCATCGCGTCGCCCTTGTCGAGGCCGAGCGCCAGCGCCTCGCGCACCATGGCCTCCTCGATCGCCCAGTCGCGCACAAGGCCGCGGGATTCTGCCTCGGTCGGGGGCCGGCCCCAGGCGGCGAGAAAGCCGTCGGCCAGCCGGTTCATTTCGGCCTCGGTAAGGCGCAGCACGTCGTCGCGCGGCGCCCGGACCTCGGGCGGGGTCATCACGGAGTAAAGACCGAAGACGAGCCCGCCCAGCACGAAGAAATGCAGCAGCGGGGAGCGGAGAATGGTGCCGATCTTCATGGCCGTGCCTTTGTGGTCTCTCTGGTCACCCGCCGCGCAGCGCTTCGGCGACGCGCCCGAGGCGGACATCCGCGTCCGCGGCCAGTTCGGCGATCTCGGGAACCTCGCCCAGATCGCCCATGGCCATCATCTGCCCCGCGTCCACCAGCCGCACCAGCGCGCCGTCGGGGGTTTCCTCTACCGTGACATTGCAGGGCAACAAGAGCCCCACGTCGGGCCGCGCGGTGACGGCCCGATGCGCCAGCCGCGGATTGCAGGCCCCGAGGATGGTGTAGCGGCGAAACTCCTTGCCGAGCTTCTCGGCAAAGGCCTTGTCGAGGTCGATCCGCGAGATCACCCCGAAGCCCTCGGCGGCGAGCGCGGCGGTCACCGCCTCGAGCGCCGCGTCAAACGGGCGCTCGAGGGTCACGCTGGTTCCGAAATCGGACATGCTCATTCGCCGTGGCTGTACCAGATCGGCGAGCTGTAGGCGCGCTCGGTCACGGTCATCGGGACGTCGTCGGCGAAGGCGGCATCCTCGAAATAGGCGGCGTCATAGGCTGTCCAGCGCGGTGTCGGGATCTCGATCACCCGGGCGTAGTAGAAGGCGTCGAGCGCCGGGTCGAAATCGGGATCGCTCCAGACCGCGATCAGTTCAGGCGCGCCGATGGTGTTGGTGAAGGACGCCGTCGCGACATCGACCGTGTCGCCCACGGGCGGCACCTTGCCGTCCTCGCCCGGCTCGCGGTCGCCCGACCAGGCCACGTCGTAGATCTTCTCCTGCATCTCGCCCGCGGCATCGACCCAGCCCTTGATGATCTGGATGCGGTCGAGGTTGCCCGAGAAGGGATCCTTGAGCGCCGCGACGAGGAAGTTCGGCGCGGTGGCGCCTTCGGGGGCTGGCATCAGGTCTCCGCCCATGGGCACGCCCTTGGCGTAGCCGATGTTGGCGGGCGTGCGGCCGAGCGCGTCGGACTCGGCGAACTCCCAGCCGCCGAAGAAGCGCAGGCCGATGCGCGTGCCGGTGGTGCCGTAGACCTCCTTGCGCTTCATCGCGTCCCAGATCGAGGCGCGGGTGTTCTCGGTGGCCCAGACCGCGGTCAGCCCCGAGGCGCCGAGCTTCCAGTCCTTGACGGTGCGCCCGTCGAAATCGAAGGCATTGCCGGTCGAACGCTCGGGCCCCGGTTCGCTCTGCGGGAACTTGCCCCAGAAGTTGTTCTCTTCGGTCGAGGAAATGCCGGTGTGCGCGTCGGTCGAGCCGAGCAGGCCGAACTTGAATGGGTTGGTGCCGAACTCGTCCTCGAGTTTGAGCCCGCGCTTCAGCGCCTCGCGGGCGTATTCATACTCGATCATGCCCGGCTCCTTGGGCACCACGTTGAGGTTGCCCTTGTCCCAGATCTCGAAGTCGGCGAATTCGTCCGAGGGCGCCAGCGAGGGGTGCTGCTCCGAGGTGCCCTTGCCTTGCGTGACCTCGTAGAGCGGCTCCCAGCGGGCGCGCTTCTCGGCCCAGGCGGCGTCGATCGGGTTGCCGTCGGGGGTCTCGGTGGCGAACATCAGGCCGTTCGACAGGTTGCCGTTGTGCGGGATCGCGAGGATGCGGCCACCGGTCTTGTCCTCATAGGCCTGCATCCAGTCCCAGAGCTCGCGCGGCTGCTCGGTGTCGAAGGTGGTCAGCGGGCGCACCTGGTCGGCGAAATACTTGTCGTCGCGGTAGATCAGGTTGCGGTGCAGGTTGTTGCCGCCGCCGTAGTTCGAGGACCATTCGTAGCCAATGATCGCCGAGAAGATGCCGGGCTCGTTATGCCCCTCAACGATCTCGGTCATGTTCTTCCAGATGTCGAATTGCACGTTGTTATCCGTCATCTGCTCGGGCAGTTCGCCGTTCCCCTGCGCGGCGATCATCTCCATCATCACCGCGCTGGCCGAGGCGCCGCCCTCGACCATGCCGTCGTGCCACTGCTTGAGTTGCGGGTCCGCCATCATGTTGGGATCACCCTCGTAGACACTGGCGACCACGCCCATCGCGTCCGAGTGGTCGGTCACCACCATCCAGTCATAGGGCCGCGACAGTTTCACCGGTTGGCCGGTGCTCGAGGTGATCTCGGCGCCCTTGGCATAGCGCAGCGCTTCGTCCGGCCCGACGCGGGTTCCCGAGGCGAAGGCGTCGGCCGACCAAGAGGTGTGCAGGTGCTGCTCGCCCCAGAGCGGGCGGGTCGGGAAGCTGCGCCCGGCATAGGGCGAATAGCCCGGCTGGTTGAAGAAGCGCTCGATCTTTTCGGGGTCGATGGTGCCGGCGTCGGTGGTCACCTGCGCGAGGAGCGGGGATGCGAGCAATGTGGTGGAGAGCAGGACAGAGGCGAAATGGCGTGCCATCGGACGGCCTTTCTGCGGCAAGGTCTAAGTTAAAATCGATCTTGAAATGGTGCGGGTCCTGCCGAAGCCGACTCGCCCGCTACCTTTGCGTGTTTTATCGTCGCCATTTACCCTGCGTAATCAAGGGCAAATTCCCCCACTCCGCGGGCCGTCCGGGCGAAATGCGGCCTCTCCAAAGAGCGCCGAGCGATGTCCCGCCACCCGCCGGACGGGGCCGCGGCGCACCGCCGCCGCCCCGCGGCGCTCAGCGCTGCTCGGCCTTGCGCGCCCGGATCAGCGTGAAGATGCCTGCGCAGACGATGATCGCCGTGCCCGAGCGCGACGTTGGGCCTCAGCGTCTCGCCGAAGACCAGCATCCCCAGCGCCGCGGCGAACACCAGCTGCAGGTAGGCGAAGGGCTGCACCGCCGAGGCCTCGGCCACCTCGTAGCATTTGATCAGCGTGTAATGGCCGGTCGCCCCGGTCAGGCAGAGCAGCGCCATCATGCCCCAGTCGGGCAGGCTCATCGGTTGCCAGAACCACATGCCGATTAGGGTCGCCGTCGCCACGCCGACGACGCCGGTCCAGAAGAAGGAGGTCGCGGCGCTGTCGGTGCGGGCGACGCGGCGGGTGAGCAGCCCGTAGAGCGCGAACATCAGCGCCGCCACCAATGGGATCGCGGCCAGCGGCGAGAACACCCCGCCCGAGGGCTGCAGGATGATGAGGATGCCGACAAAGCCGATGCCGATCGCGGTCCAGCGCCGCCAGCCGACCTTCTCGCCCAGCACCGGCCCCGACAGCGCGGCGATCAGCAGAGGGTAGCAGGCGAAGACCGCGTGGCTCTCGACAAGGCCGAGATGGACGAAGGCCGAGACCATGACGCAGATCTCCACCACCAGCAGCACGCCGCGAAAGGCCTGCACGAAGGGCTGGCCGCTGCGGACCGCGGCCCGGAGCCCGCCCTTGCTGCGCGCCGCCAGCGTCAGAACGAAGGCGGCGAAGAACCAATAGCGCACCATCGTGACCATGTAGACGTTGGTGGCCTCGGACAGGTGCCGCGAGAGCCCATCCTGCATGGCGAAGATGAAGGTGGTGAGCACCATCAGCCAGATGCCGAGGCGCGTGTTCTGCTGGGCCATTCAGGGCTTCCTTGCGACGGTCATGTGGCGCTTGCGCCCGTGGCCCGGGCGGCGTTCGACCTCGAAGCCCGCCTCGGCCAGTGCCCGGCGCACGTGGCCCGCGGCGGTATATGTGGCGGCGCTGCCGCCGGGGGCGGTGTGGCGCGCGACCGCATCCATCAGCTCCGGCCCCCAGAGCTCGGGGTTCTTGGCCGGGGAGAAACCGTCGAGGAACCAGGCGTCGGCCTGCTCTTGCCAGGCGGGCAGGGTTTGGCGGGCATCGCCCTCGACCATTGCGAACTGCAGGTCGGGCAAGGTGATCTCGCGGGCATCGCGTTGCCAGAAGGGTGCCAGCTCGGCGGCGATCTCCGAAAGCTCGGGAAAGGCGGCCTGCGCCCGCAGCATGTCCGCGGCGGCAAGCGGGAAGGCCTCGAAGGTGGTGAAGCGGAGCTGCCCGGGGATCCGCTCGGCGCGCCAGAGCGCCAGCGTCGCCAGCAGGTTAAGTCCGGTGCCGAAGCCCAGCTCGGCGACGTGGAACCCGTCCCGCAGACGCGCCGGCAGATCATTGCCCGCATGAAAGGTGTGCCGGGTCTCCGACAGGCCGTTCTCGAGCGAATAATAGGGATCGTCGAAGCGCGGCGAGACGGGCACGTCTCCGTCACGCCACTCCGGGGTGTCGGGCTGGCTCATTCTGCGGTCCTGTCCTAGAACTGTGATCCTACATGAAGCGGAGTCGGCGGAATGGCAAGCAGCCAGAAGAGCGTGGATGTGACGGTGCGGGGGGGCGGGCATTTTCGGCCTGTCGATCGCCTGGGCCTGCGCGCTGCGCGGCGCGACGGTGCAGGTCGTGGACCCCTATGGCGCGGGCGCGGGATCGAGCGGCGGGCAGGTCGGCGCGCTGGCGCCGCATGTGCCCGAGAACTGGAACCCGAAGAAGGCCTTCCAGCTCGACAGCCTGCTCATGGCCGGAGAGTTCTGGGCCGGGGTCGAGGCGGCGGGCGGCGTCTCCTCGGGCTATGGACGGCTGGGGCGGCTGCAGCCGCTGGCCGACGGCAAGGCGGTGGAGCTGGCGCGCGGCCGCGAGGTCACGGCGCGCGCGCTCTGGGGCGATAACGCGGTCTGGGAGGTGATCCCGGCGGCGGAGGCCGGTCCATGGGCACCGGTAAGCCCCGCGGGCCTTCTGGTGCGTGACACGCTCACCGCGCGGATGAATCCGCGCCGGGCCTGCGCCGCGCTGGTCGCGGCGCTCGCTGCGCGCGGGATCGAGGTGCAGCGCGAGGCCGAGGACGCCGGGCAGGTGCTCTGGGCCACCGGCTGGCGTGGTCTGAAGGTGCTGTCGAAGGCGCTCGGCAAGGGCGTCGGCACGGGTGTGAAGGGCCAGTCGGTGAGCCTGCGTTTCGACGCGGGCGAGGTGCCGCAGATCTACGCCGAGGGGTTGCACGTGGTGCCTCATGCCGATGGCACGGTTGCGATCGGGTCGACCTCGGAGCGGGACTTCGACGACCCCGCCGGCACCGACGATCAATGCGACGAGCTCATCGCCCGCGCGGTGCTGGCGGTGCCTGCGCTGCAGGGCGCCGAGGTGATCGAACGCTGGGCCGGGGTGCGCCCCCCGCGCGCGCAGCCGAGCGCCGATGCTCGGCGCCTGGCCGGGGCGCGAGGGGCATTTCATCGCCAACGGCGGCTTCAAGATCGGTTTCGGCATGGGCCCCAAGGTGGCGCAGGTCATGGCGGACCTGCTGCTCGACGGACGCGATGCCATCCCCGAGGGATTCCGGGTCGAGGACTCGCTCTGAGCACCTTGGCCTTGCCGCGCGGTTCTGCAAGCATGGCGCGGAATCCGGCAGGGCCCAGTCCGAGAGTGCAGGGCGCCGCCGGATCGGCACAACAGGAGAGACGCGCGTGACTCACGCAGACGACATGCCCGAAGAGATGGCCCGCATCGCGGAAGATGCGAAAGACTGGCGACGACAGATCCACCAGCAGCCGGAACTGCTTTACGAGCTGCACAAGACTGCCGCTTTCGTCGAAGAGAAGCTCAAAGGCTTCGGCGTCGACGAGATCGCGACCGGCATCGCCAAGACCGGGATCGTGGCGCTGATCAAGGGCGCCAGGGGCGACGGCCCGGTGATCGGCCTGCGCGCCGACATGGACGCGCTGCCGATGGACGAGAAGACAAACCTTCCCTATGCCTCGAAGGTGCCCGGCATGATGCATGCCTGCGGCCACGACGGGCACACGGCGACGCTGCTCGCCGCCGCACAATACCTCTGCGAGACCCGCGACTTCGCGGGCACCGTGGCGCTGATCTTCCAGCCCGCCGAAGAGGGCGGCGCCGGGGCGCGCACGATGATCGAAGAGGGGCTGCTCGAGCGCTTCGGGATCGGCGCGGTCTACGCCATGCACAACAAACCCGGCCTGCCGGTCGGCCAGTTCGCCACGCGGCCCGGCCCGCTGATGGCGGGCGGTGACCGCTTCGTGGTCACCGTCACCGGGCGCGGCGGCCATGCCTCGGCACCGACCATGTCGATCGACCCGGTGGTCGCTGCGGCGCATCTCATCGCCTCGGCGCAGACGCTGGTGTCGCGCTTCTCGGACCCGTTCGACCAGGTGGTGGTCTCGATCACCTACCTCGAGGCGGGCTCGGGCCGGGCGCTGAACGTGATCCCCGACACGGCCACCTTCGGCGGCACGATCCGCACGATGAACTCCGCGACCCGGGCCGAGATCGAGGCGCACCTGCGGCGGATTCTCAAGTCCGGCGCCGAGCAGTTCGGCTGCGAGGCCGAGCTCGACTGGCGCCCGGGCTATCCTGTGACCGCCAATGACGCCGCCCGGACCTCCGTCGCCCTGGGGGCCGCCGCCGCGGTCGTCGGGCAAGAGAACGTCGACGACAATTGCACCCGGGTGATGGGCTCGGAGGATTTCGCCTACATGCTCGAGCAGCGCCCCGGCGCGATCCTCTGGTACGGCAACGGCGACAGCGCCGAGCTGCACAACGCCGCCTACAACTTCAATGACGAGGCGATCCTGCCGGGGATGCGCTTCTGGGTGGAGCTGGTCAGCCGCGAGCTTGCCGCCTGAGGGCAAGGGCCTGCCCGCTCAGCCGGGCGGGCCACGCTCTGCCCGGTCAGCCCCGGATGGGATGCGCGGTGAAAAGCACCTGCCCGCGCGGCAGCATCACGTTGCTGCGCGTGACCGTCCAGCCGCTGCCCTGCGCAAGATGCACCACGTCCTCGGCGAGGATGTGGTAGGGCGCACGGATGTCATGGGTCACCACCCCGTCGGGCTGGCGGTAGGGCTGCATTGCGGTCACCGGGTCCGGCGCAAGGAAGACAGTGAATAGGAAGCTCTCGAGCTTGTCGAACCGGCGCAGGTTGGTCAGCGCGCGCCGCAGGTAGGCCGTGGGCAGATGCGGGAAGACCGCGAAGGCGATGGCATGGGTGATGCTCTCCGGCACGCCGGGGAAGTCGAAGCGCGCGTCCTCGATCAGCTGCGCAGGGTCAAGCCGCGCCGGGTCCTCGAGCTCGGCCCGGTGCCCCGCCAGCAGGATCTCGCGCGAGGCATCCGTGGCCCAGTAGTGGCCGGGCTCGAGATAGGGCACTGCCTTGCAGCCGAGCCGCAGCGCCCCGGCGCCGATGTCGAGCAGGTGGTGATGCGGCAGCAGCCCGGCGTCCTGCAGGATCGACATCTCGATCCGCCCGGTCTCGTCCCAGCGGCCGCCGACGATGGCGCGGTGCCGGCCCGCGGCGATGGCGGAGTCGTAGAACCCGGCCAGTTCATAGGGGTTGGTGGACACGGTCTGATGTTTTCCAGGAGGGGTGATGCGCAGGGCGCCCTTGACCCTCCCTTGCGCCCGGAGAGGGGCGCAAGTCAAGATGGCAGGGCCCGGGGTTGCGCTCAGGGCGGCGGCACCGCCGGGGTCTGCGGGCGCCGGTGGGCCAGCTGCTCGCGATGGATGAGGTAGAGCCCGGAGCCGACGATCAGCGCGATGCCCGCCCAGACCATGGCGGCGGGGAAGTCGCCGAACACCAGCCAGCCCAGCAGCGTCGCCGAGGCCAGCTCGATGTAGCCCAGCGGGGCGATCAGTGCCGAGGGGGCGAGCCGCAGCGCGTAGGTCAGGAAGATATGCGACAGGGTCGCCGCGAGGCCCATGCCGCCAAGGTAGCTCCAGGCCGCGCCCTGCGGCCAGATCGCGCCGCCGCCGAGGCTCTCGGGCAGCAGCCACATGAAGGGCGCGCCAAGGATCACCGCGGCGATGGCGGTCGTGGCCTGCTGCGCCACCGGCGCCAGGCTGCGAAGCTGCCGCGTGACCAGCATGTAGCCGGCAAAGGAGACTGCAGTGATGAGCGGCAGGATGGCCGAGAGGCCATGGTTCGCCAACCCGGGCTGCACCACCAGCAGCGCGCCGCCGAAGCCAACGATGGAGGCGAGGATCCGCCGCGGCCCCACGCTCTCTCCCAGCAGCGCCCAGCCGAGGAACATCAGCACGAAGGGCTCGATCTGGCCGATCGCCAGCGCATCGGCGATGGGCATGCGCACCATCGCCCCGACGAAGGCGATGGTCGCGACCAGCGACAGCGCCGCGCGGGCAATGGTGAGCGCCAGCTCGCGCCGGGTCAGCCGCAGCCGGATGCGCAGGACCAGCGCCAGCGCCAGCATCAGCGCCCCTTGCACGACGAAACGCGCCACGGTGATCTCGGCAACGGGAAGGCTGCGCGTGGCGAGCTTCGAGCCGACGTCGATCAGCGGCGCCGTGGCGCAAAAGCCGAGCATGAGCAGCGCCCCGAGCAGGGGGCGGTCGACGTGCAGTGCGGCCGCCGGCGCGGCGAGGGGGGCGTTTGTCGTTTGCATCCACATGCCATGCGCGGGGTGCCGCGATTTGGCAAGGGGGCATGTGCATGCCACAGGCCGGAGCGTACCTTGCCCGTACCTTGCCGGTCTCAGACCCGGATGCCGTAGCGGCTGATCTTGTCGTTGAGGGTCCGCCGCGCCATCCCCAGCGCCTTGGCAGCGCGCTCGGTGTTGCCGCGGCAGCGCTCGAGCGCGAGGCTGATCTCGCGCGCCTCGAAGGCGGCGACGCGGGCCGCAAGGCTCTCGGGCTCGCCGATCGGCGCCGCGGTCTCCTCGGGAAGATCGAGGCCGAGGGCAAACCTTTCGGCCATCGCCTTCAGTTCGCGCACATTGCCGGGCCAGGGTCGCCGCATCAGCCGCTGTCTCAGCGCGTAGTCCACCGAGGGCGTCTCCTGCCCGTAACGCGCCGCGGCGAGGTTGGCGTAATGGCTGAACAGCAACGCGATGTCCTCGCCGAGCACCCGTAGGGGCTCGACGGTGATCTCGGCCCCGGCGAGCCGGTAGAAGAGATCGGCGCGGAAGCTGCCGTCGAGCGTCAGCGGCCGCAAGTCGGTCTTCGAGGTGGCGATGACACGCAGGTCGAGCGGCCGCAAGTGGTTCTCGCCAAGCCGTTCGACCGCGCGTTCCTGCAGGGCGCGCAGCAGCTTGGGCTGGATCGCCGCGGGCATGGCCTCGATCTCGTCGAGCATCAGCGTGCCGCCCGAGGCGGCCTCGAGCTTGCCGGGCTTGTCCTGCGCCCCGGGGAAGGCCCCGGCCACGTGGCCGAAGATCTCGATCTCGAAGAGGCTCTCGGGCAGGGCGGCGCAATTCACCGCAACCAGCGGCCCGGCGGCGCGGGGACTGGCCTCGTGCAGGGCGCGGGCGACCAGCTCCTTGCCGGTGCCGGTCTCGCCGGTGATCACCACGTCGAGATCGGTCGGGCCGATCGCCGCGATGCGGGCGCGGAGGGTGGACATGGCCGCCGACTGACCGAGCAACCCGCCCTCGTCGCGCCGGGTGATGCGCTCCTGCAGCCGGCCGATCTCGGCGCGCGCGGCGCGGCCGCGCAACCCGCGCTCGATCACCGAAAGAAGATGCATGCCGTCATAGGGCTTCTCGAGGAAATCCTCCGCCCCGGCGCGCATCGCCTGCACCGCCTGCGCCAGATCGCCATGGCCGGTGATCAACACCACCGGGCAGTCGGGATCGCGCGCGCGGGCGGCCTCGAGCAGCTGCTGCCCGTCCATGCCGGGCATCCTCAGGTCGGTCAGGATGAGATCGGGGCGGCTGCTGGAGGCCAGCGCGGCCGTGCCCTCGGCGAAGCCCTCGGCATGGTAGCCCGCGGCCTCGATCAGGTCGCAGAGCGCGAGGCGGTGGTCGCGATCATCCTCGACCACATGGATCAGCGGGCTCATTCGGCGGCCTCTCGTTCGTCATCCTGTTCAAGCACCGGCAGGATCACCGCGATTTCCGCCCCTCGGCCGGGGGCGGAGCGGATGTCGAGCCGTCCGCCGAATTGCTGGACCACCTCGAAGCAGATCGCAAGCCCGAGGCCCAGCCCCTCGCCGCCGATCTTGGTCGAGAAGAAGGGTTCGGTGACCCGCGGCAGCACGTCAGGGGCGATGCCGGGGCCATTGTCGGTGACCAGCAGCGTCACCTCCCGCGCGCCGCGCTCGATCGAAAGCGTCACCTCTCCGTGGCCCGGCTCGACCGCCTCGATGGCGTTGTGCAGGAGATTCATCAGCACCTGCTCGAGCCGGGCGTGGCCGGCCTCGACCATGGGGGTATCGGCGCTGGCGTCGAACTGCAGCTGCACCCCCGCGGCATCGGCGCGGGGCTGGGCCAGCGCCAGCGCCGAGCGGGCCACGTCGACGGCGGAGATGGGCGAGAGCGGGGCCGCCTCGCGGCGCGAGAAGTTCTTGAGATGCTTGGTCATCCGCTGCATCCGGCGGATCAGCCCGCGCGCCGACTGCAGCCGGGCGGCGGTCTGCTCAGGCGCGCGCGAGAGGCCGAACTCGGCGGCGGTCAGCGTCGCCTCCATAGCGGCGAGCGGTTGGCTCACCTCGTGCACGATGGCGGCGGACATTCGGCCGAGCGCGGCCATCTTCTCGGATTGCACAAGCGTCGCCTGCGTCGCGCGCAGGTCGGCCTCGACCTGGCGGCGGGCCTCGACCTCGCGTTTGAGTTCGGCAGTACGCTGCCGGACCTTGCGCTCCATGACCTCGGTCTGGCGCAGCCGCAGGGAGATGAGCCGACGGCGGTGCCGCCGCATGTCGGCAAGCCCCAGGCCCAGCAGCCCGGCCAGCAGCACCAGCGCAGCGGTGCCGGCGGCGGCGGCGCGGGCGGGCCAGGTCGGGCTCGCCGCCAGCAGCCGCCAGCCGGTTTCGAAAGGGGTGCCCCGCAGCGTCATGGCGCGGCCCTCGCCCTCGATCCGCAGCGCGCTGCCTTTGGGCAGCAACGGCGCGGTGCTGCCGAGGTCGGTACGTTCATAGAGGCGCGAGGCGTCGAGCCGGTCGAGGGTGGCCCCGGGCAGCCGGGTCAGCGGGCGATAGCGCCACGCCGGCACCGACGACAGGAAGACCACGTCATCCTTGTCGGTGACGGCGATATGCTGGCCGGTCTCGGCCCAGGCCTGCTCCAGCGGGCGCAGGTCGATCTTCACCACCATGACGCCATGCACCCCGAGGCCGGGATCGTCGACCCGGGCCGAGATGAAGTAGCCGGGTTCGCCGGTGGTCACGCCGATGGCGTAGACCGCACCGTTGCCCGTGGCGCGCGCATCGGTGAAATAGGGGCGGAAGCTGTAGTCATGGCCGACGTAGCTGTCGGGCTCGTCCCAGTTGGAGGCGGCGATGGTCACCCCCGCCGCGTTCAGCAGGTAGAGCCGCCCCGAGCCGGTCTGGGTGGCGATCTTCTGCAGGTAACGGTTGGCGGCGTCGATGGTGGCGGCATCGGAGGGCGCGTTCAGTGCCGCGTGGATGCGGGCATCCTCGCCGGTGACGCGCGGCAGGTAGCGGAAGCGGTCGATCTCGGTCTGCAGCGCGCGATGGCTGACCAGCAGCCCCTGCTCCAGCCCCTGCCGCAGCTCGGCGATCACCAGCTGCCAGGCCAGCGCGCCGCAGAGCAGCGCGCCGAGGGTCACCAGCATCAGCCGCAGCCGCCAGGCCGAGCGGAGGCGGGGCAGAAGGGCGCCGCGGCGGGCCATCAGCCCGCGTCGGGGCAGGGGACGAGCTGCACCGGCTTGCCGGAGCTGGCGCCGAGCTCGGTGCAGGCCTCGCCGCAGAGGGTCCAGGCCGAGGGCGTCTTGCCCGAGGCCGCGAGGTTCAGCGCAGGCACCGGCGGCAGGTCCGGCACCCAGACCCACCAGCCGTCTTCGAAGTGGCCACCCTCGCCGGGCTCCATGCCCGCGCCCGAGCCCTTGACCGCCGCCTCCGTCAGATGGAGGCGGTGGTCTTCGGTGATTTCCCAGGTTTCGCGCCACTCCTCGCGCTCGACCGAATGGGTCCACTCCAGCGTGAAGCTGCCGCCCTCGGCAAGGGCGAGCATCATCGCCCCCGCCATCAGGCAGCCGGTCATGCCGACACCGGGGCCTTGCGCCGCCAGACCAGCAGTCCGAAGACCACGGCGAGCGCAAAGCCGATCTCGTCGGTCACCGGCAGCGCCGCAACCAGCGTGAAGGCGGCGGCCACGGCGATCAGCCGCTCCCAGATTGCCAGCGGGCGACCGAGCCAGCCGATGACGCTGGCCCCCCAGAGCGCGAGGGCGATCAGCGCCTTAAGCACGATGTAGGCGACCGCGGGCCAGTAGCCGATGGACCCCGCCAGCGCGCCGCCATCCTGCAGCATCAGCGCCGGGGTGTAGACCGCCATGAAGGGCACGACGAAGCCCGCGGCGGCGACCTTGATCGCCTCGAAGCTGATCTTGAGCCCGCTTTCCTTGGCGATCGGCGCGGCGGCGAAGCAGGCCAGCGCGACCGGCGGCGTCAGATCCGCGAGGATGCCGAAGTAGAAGACAAACATGTGGCTGACGATGAGCGGCACGCCGAGATCGAGCAGCGCCGGACCAGCAATCGACGAGGTGATGATGTAGTTGGGGATCGTCGGGATGCCCATGCCGAGGATGATGCAGGTGATCATAGTGAGCACGAGGCTGAGGAACAGGCTGTTCTGCCCCACCGAGACGATGAACTGGCCAAAGGTGTTGGCCGCGCCGGTGAGGGTCATGACGCCGATGATCACCCCGACGAGGGCGCAGGCGATGCCGACCGGAAGCGCGGTCTTGGCGCCGTCGGCAAGGCTGTCACGGCAGACGGCCAGCGTTTCGCGCCCGCCCTTGAAGGCGGCACAGGCGGCGATGAGCACCGCCAGCACCAGCAGCAGCGCGTGGATGCCGAACTTGAAGAAGGCCGAGGCGCAGAGTCCGAGAACGATCCAGAAGATCACCCGCACCGCCATCGACGAGACCCCCATGGCGATGGCCGCGCCGAGGATCAGCATGCCGGTCAGCGCAAGCCCGATGGTGCCGGCGAAAAGCGGCGTGTAGCCCGAGAACAGCAGCCAGACCAGCACGGCGAGCGGCAGGATCAGGTACCAGCCCTCCTTCAGCGCCTTGCGGGCCGAGGGCATCTGATCGGCCGAGAGACCGCGCAGGTCGCGCTTGCCGGCCTCGAGATGGACCATCCAGAAGGCGCCGGCGAAATAGAGGATGGCGGGCACCAGCGCGGCCTTGACGACCTCGATGTATTGCACGCCCAGCGTCTCGGCCATGATGAAGGCGACGGCGCCCATGACGGGGGGCATGATCTGCCCGCCCATCGAGGCGGTCGCCTCGACGCCGCCGGCAAAGGCCGGGCGGTAGCCGAAGCGCTTCATCAGCGGGATGGTGAACTGGCCGGTGGTGACCACATTGGCCACGCCAGAGCCCGAGATCGTGCCCATCAGCCCCGAGGACAGCACCGAGACCTTGGCGGCGCCGCCCATGCGGTGCCCGACGAGGCCCAGCGAGACGTCGGTGAAGAGCTTGATCATCCCGGCCTTCTCGAGGAAGGAGCCGAAGAGGATGAAGAGGAAGATGTAGGTCGCCGAGACATAGGTGGGGATGCCGTAGATCCCTTCGGTGCCATAGGCGATCTGCTCGACCACCTGTTCAAACGCGTAGCCGCGGTGATTGAACGGAGAGGGCAGGTGCTGCCCGAAGAGCGCATAGGCAAGGAAGAGCCCGCAGATGATCGGCAGGGCGGGGCCCATAAGCATCCAGGCGGCGACAAAGACGGTGACCACGGCGATGCACCCGAAGACCAGGTCGGTCAGTGTCGGATCGCCCGCGCGCATCAGCAGCGGCGTGTACTCGATCCACTGGTAGGCCGCGACGGCCACGCCGGCGGCGGCAAACAGCGTGCAGAGCGCCCGCAGCGGCGCGCCGTAGCCGCGGCCGAGCGCCAGCAGCGGGAAGCCGAGCGCCATCAGGAAGCCGACGTGCACCGCGCGCATCACCTGGCTCGGCAGGTCGATGACATGGGCGGCGATGGAAATCTGGTAGAGCGAGAAGGCAACCGCCAGCCAGAAAAGGAAACGCCCGGTCAGGCTCGGCGGAAAGCTCGAGGCCAGCGGGTCGTGCAGTTCGGCCTGTTCTTCGGCCGCAGTGTGTCCGGTCATGTCGTCCTCCCGTCGTGCAGGCAGCCCGGCCGGAGCCGGGCCGCCGCACGGGTCCGCTTAGAGCAGGCCCTGTTCCTTGTAGTACTTCTCGGCGCCCGGGTGCATCGGGATCGGCGAGTTCTTGATCGCGTCCTTGATGTCGATGGCGCCAGCTGCCGCATGCGCGGCCTTGAGCTGGTCGAGGTTCTCGAACAGCAGCTTGGTCATCTGGTACGCCAGCTCGTCCGAGACGTCGGTGCTGGTGACGAGGATGTTGGTGATCGCCAGCGTCGGGATGTCCGCGTCCTGGCCCGGGTAGGTGCCGGCGGGGATCACGCCCGCGGCATAGGGTGCGCCGAGGGTGTCCGCCACGTCAGCCGGGATCGACACGTAGGTCACGTCCTGCGTCGACGACAGATCCTTCAGCGCCGCCGAGCCAAGGCCCGAGCTCTGCAGGGTGGCGTCGAGCTGGCGGTTCTTCATCAGTTCGACCGATTCCGCGAAGGGCAGGTACTCGACCTTGCCCAGGTCATCGTAGGTCATGCCGAGCGCGCCGAGGATCTTGCGGGCGTTGACCTCGGTGCCGGACTTGGCGGCGCCGACCGAGACGGACTTTCCGGCCAGTTCGGTGACGGTGGTCACACCGGCATCCGCCGAGGCGGCGATCTGGATGTAGTTGGGGTAGATCGCGGCGATGGCGCGGAGCTTGTCGAGCGGCTTGGAGAAGCCGACGTCGGCGTTGCCCTCATAGGCGTCCTTGACGGAGTCGCCGAGCGCGAAGCCGATCTCGCCGCGGCCCTGCTGCAGCAGGTTCAGGTTCTCGACCGAGGCCTTGGTGGACTGCACCTGGGTGCGCGCGTCGGGGATGTTCTTGGCGTAGATGTCCGCCATCGCGACGCCGAGCGGATAGTAGACGCCCGAGGTGCCGCCGGTCAGCACGTTAACGAATTCCGTTGCCATCGCGGCGGGCGCGGTGACGGCGAGGCTGCCGGCGATCAATGCGCCGAGCCCGAAAGTTCTGATCATGATGGTCCTCCCGAAACATACATTCACGGCAGCGGGTGCTCCCATCCTGCCGCGCGGTGCGCGAACCATGGGCAAGCCGTGCGCGCCGGGCAAGCGTGGAAGCGGTTATGTGCCGAAATTTCTTCGCAGGAATCTGCCCCTGGCGGGGCGGATTTCTGCTCCGGGCCGCGGGAGCAGGGCCACGGAACCGCGCCATCGCCTCGGCGCAGAGCGCGTCGCAGGGGCCACCGAAACAGCGCCCGTGACCCGTCGGGCCATCCTCCGCCGAGCCATGCGCTATTGGCACTTGCCAGTAAATCGCCACTGGTATACTGCCGCATACAATAAGCCGACCGCCGTTCGCCGGACGTCCTCGCCGCCCGGTGCTCCAGCTTAATCCAACATTGAACCGTAGGGATCGCCATGAGCTTGTACACCGATTACTTGGCAGAAATCGAAACGCGGAAAGCCGAAGGTCTGCACCCGAAGCCGATCGACGATGGCGCTCTGGTCGCAGAGCTGATCGCGCAGATCGAGGACACCGACAACGCATACCGCAAGGACTCGCTCGAGTTCTTCATCTACAACACGCTGCCCGGCACCACCAGCGCCGCCGGCGTGAAGGCTGCCTTCCTCAAGAAGATCATCCTCGGCGAGGCTGTGGTCGCAGAGATCACCCCCGCCTTCGCCTTCGAGCTGCTGTCGCACATGAAGGGCGGCCCCTCGGTCGCGGTGCTTCTCGACCTCGCGCTCGGCGATGATGCGGCGATCGCCGCCCAGGCCGCCGAAGTCCTGAAGACCCAGGTCTTCCTCTACGAGGCCGACACCGTCCGCCTTGCCGATGCCTACAAGGCCGGCAACGCCGTGGCCAAGGAGATTCTCGAGAGCTACGTGCAGGCCGAGTTCTTCACCAAGCTTCCTGACGTCGATGACGTGGTCGAAGTGGTCACCTACATCGCCGCCGAAGGCGATATCTCGACCGACCTTCTGTCGCCGGGCAACCAGGCGCACTCGCGCTCGGACCGTGAACTGCACGGCAAGTGCATGATCTCGGAAGCCGCGCAGAAGGAAATCGAGGCGCTGAAGCTGCAGCACCCGGGCAAGCGCGTGATGCTGATCGCCGAGAAGGGCACCATGGGCGTGGGCTCGTCGCGGATGTCGGGCGTCAACAACGTGGCACTCTGGACCGGCAAGCAGGCCAGCCCCTACGTGCCCTTCGTCAACATCGCCCCGGTCGTCGCGGGCACCAATGGCATCTCGCCGATCTTCCTGACCACCGTCGGCGTGACCGGCGGCATCGGTCTTGACCTCAAGAACTGGGTCAAGAAACTCGACGAGAACGGCAAGCCGATCCTCAACAACGAAGGCAACCCGATCCTCGACCAGAAGTATTCGGTCGAGACCGGCACCGTGCTGAAGATCGACACCAAGGCCAAGAAGCTGACCAGCGAAGACGGCGAAGAGCTGGCCGACGTCGCCTCCGCCTTCACCCCGCAGAAGGTCGAGTTCATGAAGGCCGGCGGTTCCTACGCCGTGGTCTTCGGCAAGATGCTGCAGACCTTCGCCGCCGAAACCCTGGGTGTGAAAGCGCCGCTGGTCTTCGCGCCGAACAAGGAAGTCAGCCACGAGGGCCAGGGCCTGACCGCGGTCGAGAAGATCTTCAACCGCAACGCCCGCGGCACCACGCCGGGCAAGACCCTGCACGCCGGTTCGGACGTGCGCGTCAAGGTCAACATCGTGGGCAGCCAGGACACCACCGGCCTGATGACCAGCCAGGAACTCGAGGCAATGGCCGCAACGGTGATCTCGCCGTCGGTCGACGGTGCCTACCAGTCCGGCTGCCACACCGCCTCGGTCTGGGACAAGAAGGCCCAGGCCAACATCCCGCGCCTGATGAAGTTCATGAACAACTTCGGCCTTATCACTGCGCGTGACCCCAAGGGCCAATATCACTCGATGACCGACGTCATCCACAAGGTGCTGAACGACATCACCGTGGATGACTGGGACATCATCATCGGCGGCGACAGCCACACCCGCATGTCCAAGGGCGTCGCCTTCGGCGCGGACTCGGGCACCGTGGCGCTGGCGCTGGCGACCGGCGAGGCAACGATGCCGATCCCCGAGTCGGTCAAGGTCACCTTCAAGGGCAAGATGGCCGACCACATGGACTTCCGCGACGTGGTGCACGCCACCCAGGCGCAGATGCTCCAGCAGCACGGCGACAACGTCTTCCAGGGCCGCGTCATCGAGGTGCACATCGGCACGCTGCTGGCCGACCAGGCCTTCACCTTCACCGACTGGACCGCAGAGATGAAGGCCAAGGCCTCGATCTGCATCTCCAACGACGAGACGTTGATCGGGTCGCTCGAACTCGCCAAGCACCGCATCCAGGTGATGATCGACAAGGGCATGGACAACGAGGCCGGCACGCTGGCAGGCCTGATCGCCAAGGCCGACAAGCGCATCGCCGAGATCCGCTCGGGCGAGAAGCCCGCGCTGACCCCGGATGAAAACGCCAAGTACGTCGCCGAAGTGGTTGTCGACCTCGACCAGATCGTCGAGCCGATGATCGCCGACCCGGACGTCAACAATGCCGACCCGTCGCGCCGCTACACCCATGACACCATTCGCCCGATCTCCTACTACGGTGCGGAGAAGAAGGTTGACCTCGGCTTCGTGGGCTCGTGCATGGTGCACAAGGGTGACATGAAGATCGTCGCGCAGATGTTGAAAAACCTTGAGAAATCTCAGGGCAAGGTCGAGTTCAAGGCGCCGCTCGTCGTGGCAGCGCCGACCTACAACATCATCGACGAGCTGAAGCAAGAGGGCGACTGGGAAATCCTGCAGAAGTACTCGGGCTTCGAGTTCGACGACCTCTTCCCGAAGACCCAGAACCGCACCGAGTACGAGAACATCCTCTATCTCGAGCGTCCGGGCTGCAACCTGTGCATGGGCAACCAGGAAAAGGCCGCCAAGGGCGACACCGTCCTGGCCACCTCGACCCGCCTGTTCCAGGGCCGCGTCGTGGAGGACACCGCCGACAAGAAGGGCGAGTCGCTGCTCGCCTCTACCCCGGTGGTTGTGCTCTCGGCCATCCTCGGCCGCACGCCGAGCGCCGATGAGTACAAGTCCGCGGTGGAAGGCATCGACCTGACCAAGTTCGCGCCGCCGGTTCAGGCGCCCGCGACCTCGCGCTCCGCGCACTTCTGAGATCGTCTGCCCCGCTGAGGGGCAGCGCGAAACCGCGGCGGCGGGGACCCATGTCCCCGCCGCCGTTTTCGTGTCCCGGGGAAAGATTGCTGTCCCCGCGGGGACAGGGCAGGGCGCGCAGGTCTATGTCGCCCGCAGGCCGTCGAGGAAGACGTTCAGCAGCACCTCGGAGCGCGCCGGATCGGCGCCGGGGCCGTAATTGAGCCCGATCAGCACCCGCAGCAGGTCCTCGCTGGTCACGTCGCCCCGCAGCCGTCCGTCGGCCAGCGCGCGGGCGTGCAGCGCGGCAATGGCCCCGCGCAGGCGCTCGGATTGTTCGCTGAAGAAGGTCGAGTCGGGCTCGAAAACCGGCGCCAGCGCGGCGATCATTCCCTTTTTCGTAGCCATCAGCTGCAGCGCGCCGCGCATCCAATCCTCGAGCTCATCCTCGGCGGCGCGCCGCTCGAGCGTCTCGACCTCCCGCGCATAGACAGCCTGGAACAGTGCCTCGCGCGAGGGGAAGTGCCGGTAAAGCGTGCCAATTCCGACACCGGCCTCGCGGGCGACCGCTTCGAGGCTACCGCCTTCCTTGCCGAAGACCTCGCGCGCGGCATCGAGCAGCCGCTCGCGATTGCGCAATTGGTCGGCGCGCGGCTTCCTCGCCTTCGGCTTTTCCTGGCCTATTTCGCTGCCCATACGTCAACCCACTTGAAAACGGAGGGAGCCTCCGTATTTAATCATCCATGGCCGGATGCCCCGGCCTTCCCACCAGCTTATGGCAAGAGAGGGAAAGATGACACCGACACTCAATCTGACAATCAACGGAGTGCCGCAGCAGATCGCCCTCGACGATCCGCGCGCCACATTGCTCGACCTGCTGCGCGAGCGGATCGGCCTCACGGGCACGAAGAAGGGTTGCGACCGCGGCCAGTGCGGCGCCTGTACGGTGCTGATCGACGGGCGGCGGATGAATGCCTGTCTGGCGCTGGCGCTTTCCTACGACGGCGCCGAGATCACCACCGTCGAGGGGCTTGCGACGGGCGAGACGCTGCATCCGGTACAGGCCGCATTCATTGCCCATGACGGCTTCCAGTGCGGCTATTGCACGCCCGGGCAGATCATGTCCGCCGTCGGCCTTATCGCCGAGGGCGAGGCCGGGCTCGACCCCGAGCGCATCCGCGAGGGCATGAGTGGCAACCTCTGCCGCTGCGCCGCCTACGCCGGGATCACCGAGGCTGTGCTCGAGGCCACCCGCGAGATGACCTCGGCGACCGGGGAAAGGGAATCCGCATGAACCGCTTCGAGTATACCCGCGCCGAGACACTCGGCGCCGCCGTCGGGGCGGAGGGAGCCTTTCTCGCCGGGGGCACCAACCTTCTCGACCTGATGAAGATCGGCGTTGCCGCGCCGGACCGGCTGGTCGACATCTCGCATCTGCCGCTGGACCGGATCGAGGAGAGCGCCGGCGGCCTGCGCATCGGCGCCATGGTTCGCAACGCGGATATCGCCCGCGATCCGCAGGTGCTGGCGCGCTACCCGGCGCTGGCCGAGGCGCTGCTCTCCGGCGCCTCTGCGCAGCTGCGCAATGCGGCGACCACGGGCGGCAACGTCATGCAGGCCACCCGCTGCAGCTACTTCCAGGACCCGCTCTCGCCCTGCAACCGGCGCGAGCCCGGCAGCGGCTGCGGCGCGCTTGGCGGGGTGACGCGGACCCACGCGGTGCTTGGCTGGACCGAGGGCTGCATCGCCGTGCACCCCTCGGACATGTGCGTGGCGCTGGCCGCCTATGATGCGGTGGTCGAGATCACCGGGCCGGGCGGTCTGCGAGAGGTCGCGATGGAAGAGTTTCACCCGCTGCCCGACGCCGAAGGGGCGGGAGCGCCGTCGTTGTCGCCGGGCGAGATCATCACTCACATCCGCCTTCCCGATCCCGGCCCGCTGGCCCGCCATGGCCGCTACGTGAAGCTGCGCGAGCGGACCTCCTTTGCCTTTGCCATCGTCTCGGCCGCCGCCGCATTGGCGATCGAGGATGGCGTGATCACCGAGGCCCGGCTGGCGCTTGGCGGCGTCGCCGCCCGTCCGTGGCGCTGCCGCAAGGCGGAAGAGGCACTGAAGGGCGCGCTTGCGACCGCGGAAACCTTCGCCCGCGCCTCAGAACTGGCGACGGACGGCGCGCGTCCCTCCGGGGACAATGCCGCGAAAATTGTCCTCGCGCAGCGCATTGCCGCCCGAGCATTGGAGCGGGCTGCCGCCGGAACACCCGACCGCTTGCCCGCGCTTCCCGCCTCCGTCTTCGCAGGAGATGACAATGGATGACCTGATGAACTTGCAGGGCCAGGGCCACGTCCGCCTTGGCTCCAGTGCCGGACAGGCGCTGACGCGGCGCGACGGGAGGCTCAAGGTCACCGGCGCCGCCACCTATGCCGCCGACAACCGCCCGGATGGGCTGCTGCATGCGGTGCTCGCCACCGCCGGCATTGCCAAGGGGCGCGTCACCCAACTCGACGTCGCCGCCGCCGCGGCGCACCCGGGCGTGGTCAAGGTCTACACGCCGGAGAATGCCCCGCGGCTGGCGATCAGCCCGGACGAGAAGATCCACCCCTTCGTCTGGCGGATGGAGACGCTGACCGACGACCGCGTGCGCTATGCCGGCCAACCCATCGCGCTGGTGCTGGCCGAGACGCTGGAGGCCGCCACCGAGGGCGCGCGGCTGCTCGCTCCGCGCTACGAGGCGGAGCCGCACAGGGTGACGCTTGACGACGCCGAGCCTTTCGAGACCGACACCACCGTCTTCGGCCGCCCCGCCACCCACGTCTCGGGCGATGTCGAAGCGGCCCGCTCGGGCGCGGCGCATCATGTCGAGGCCACGGTCGAGACCTCGCAGCAGTACCACAATTCCATCGAGCCCCATGCGATCACCGCCCGTTGGGACGGTGCGCGGCTTGAGATAGACACCCCAAACCAGGCGATAGGACTGTCGAAGCAGACCTTCGCGGCCTTTCTCGGGATCGATCCGTCGCAGATCCTGCTGCGCAGCCCGTTCATCGGCGGCGGTTTCGGCTCGAAGGCGATCCTCTACGGCGGGCAGCTCCTGGCGGTCCTCGCCGCGCGCGAGTTGGGCCGCCCGGTGAAGCTGGTGCTGCGGCGCGACCAGATGTACGGGCCCGTGGGGCATCGCGCGCCGACCCGTCAGGCGCTGCAGATCGACCTCGACGCCGAGGGAAATATCGCGGCGCTGGAGCATGACACGGTGACGCTCACCTCCAGCTTCGACCAATTTCTCGAAAGCGCGTCGAACGCCTCGCACAGCCTCTATGCCGCGCCGAACCTTCGCACCACGCACCATGGGCGGCGGGCGGATGTGGGCACCCCAGGGCCGATGCGCGCGCCGGGCGAGGCACCGGGCTCGGCGGCGCTCGAGATCGCCATGGATGCCGCGGCGCGGTCGGCGGGCCTGGACCCGCTGGAGTTCCGCCTGAAGAACTACGCCGAGAGTGATCCCTCGACCGGGCAGCCGTTCTCGTCGAAGGGTCTGCGCGAATGCTACGCCGAGGCGGCGAGGCTCTTCGGCTGGGCCGGGCGGCCCGCCGAGCCGCGGAGCCTGCGCGAGGGGCGGCTGCTGAAGGGTTGGGGCATGGGCACGGCGCAGTTTCCCTGTCCGATGTTCCAGGCCGCCGCCCATGCCACTCTGCGCGCCGACGGCACCGCGGTGATCGAGACCTCGGCCGCCGACATGGGGCAGGGCGCCTGGACCGCGCTGGCGCAGATCGCCGCCGACGGGCTGGGGATCGATCTCGACAAGGTTGAGTTCCGCTCGGGCCATTCGGACCTGCCCGACGCGGGGGTCGCGGGCGGCTCGGGGCACACTGCAACTGCCGGCACCGCGCTCTTCAACGCCGGGGCGGACGCGGTGCGGCAGCTCGCCGAGCTGGCCACGACCGATCCGGCCTCGCCGCTTTTCGGGGCGGGCAACGCGGGTGTCACGGCGCGCGCGGGGCGGCTTTGGCGCAATGACGACGAGCGTTCGGAATCCTACGAGGATATCCTTGCCCGCGCCGGGCTGGATTTGGTCCGGGGCGAGGGCAAGGGTGCGCGCGAGGGCGAGCCGGAGCGCGCGATGTTCTCGCACGGGGCGGTCTTTGCCGAGGTGCTGGTCGATCCCGATCTGGGGCAGGTGCGGGTGAGCCGCCTCATCGGCGCCTTCGCCGCGGGGCGGATCGTCAACCCGCGGCTGGCGCGGAGCCAGCTGCTCGGCGGGATGATCTGGGGCATCGGAATGGCCCTGCAGGAAGAGGCCGTTCACGATGCGCGCACGGGGCGGCTGACCAATGCCGACCTTGCGGGATACCACGTGCCGGTCAACGCCGACGTGCCGATGATCGAGGCGCTGACCGTGCACGAGGACGATCCTTATGTGAACGCGCTCGGCATCAAGGGTGTGGGCGAGATCGGCGTGACCGGCACCGTCGGCGCCATCGGCAACGCGGTCTGGCATGCAACCGGGGTGCAGCCGGCGCGCTTTCCGATCCACCCGGAAAGCCTGATCTGAGACTCTCCCGGCGCGTCCTCGCGGCGCGCCGGGCGCAACGCGCTCAGCCGCGGGTGAGCTGGCGCAGCACCGCCAGGAACATTCCGGCCAGCACCACGGAAAACGGCAGTGTCATCACCAGCATCGCGTCGCGGATCGCGCCGATGCCGCCAGCGGTGATGATCGCCCCGGTCAGCGCGGCGATGGCCACGGCCCAGAGCATCGAGTGCAGCGGGGTTTCGCCCTGCGGGCTGCCGGCCGAGCCGATCGACTTGATGGCGATGATCGCCGCGGTCGAGGAAGCCATGATCAGCACCAGGAAAAGCAGCGTCAGCACGGCGGTCATCAGCGTGGCGCCGGTCGGACCCAGCATGACGTTCACGGCGGCGACGATGCGATAGGCGTGCTCGGCTTGCAGGATCGATCCGCCCGCGCGCCCGTCGATCTCCATCAGCAGCGCCGAGCCGCCGGTGCCCGAGAACCAGGCAAAGCACATCAGCGACGGGCCGAGCATGGCCCCGAGGATGAATTGCCGCACCGTGCGTCCCCTGGAGATACGCACGAGGAACAGGCCGACGAAGGGCGCGAAGGCGACCCACCAGGCCCAGTAGAAGATCGTCCAGTCTCCCTGCCAGGCATGCCGGGCGCTGTCCTGCACCGGGTCGTAGATCGTGACCATCTGCACCGGCAGGGTCGCCACGTAACGCAGGACGCTTTCCACAAAGACCCGGACCACCTGCGTACCGCCTCCGAAGATCACGAAGACCGCCAGTACAAGGAAGGCGAGCGCGATGCCGCAATGCGAGGTCCATTTCACCCCGCGCTCCATGCCCGAGACGATCGAGGCGATGGTCGCCGCGATGGCGAGGACCAGCGCGGTCAGCAGCGCCACCAGCGGCGGGTTTCCCGCCTGGTCGGCGAAGAAGGCCGCCCCGGTCAGCTCCGACAGCCCCGCGCAGATATGCTCGAGCCCAAGCACGATGGTGGTGGCGATGCCGGAGACCGTGGCGAGGATCGCCAGCACGTCGATCATGTCTCCGAGCCGCCCCTCGAGCCGCTTGCCCACCAGTGGCTCGAGGCCCGAGCGCATGGTCAGCGGGTGGCCATTGCGGTGGCAGGCCAGCCCCAATGCCAGCCCGACCATGACATAGCTGCTCCAGGCCGAGAGCCCCCAGTGAAAGAACACGAAGCGCATCGCCGAGGGCAGGGTCTCGGCCTGCGCCGCCGGAAGCGCGCCGCTCAGCGTGTCGGGGTTGGTAAGGAAATCCGAGACCGGCTCGCTCACCGAGAAGACCAGGATGCCGATGCCGATCCCGGCGCAGAACATCATCGCCAGCCACGAGAAGGTGCCGATCTCGGGGCGTGCCCCGGGCGGGCCGAGCCGCAGCCGGCCCGAGACCGGCAGGCAGACCACGACCAGGTTGAACAGCACGAAGACGGCCAGAAGATAGATGTACCAGCCGGCAAAGCGCGTCAGTACTAGGTCCTTCAGCGCCTGCAACTCCCGCGTGGCCGTCGCCGGAGCCAGAAGGATCAGCAGCATGAGCAGGGTGATCAGCGCCTTGGCAGTGATCGACACCGCCGGGTTGAAGCCGCGGTAGAAGCCGGCGGGCACCGTCCGGAGCTGGAGCTGGGCGCTCGGGGTGTCGCTGGGCATGGACGGCTCTCCTCGAGATAGAATGGGGCAGATGTCTGGACGGGTACCGGGCTCTTTTTGGGGCTTCATGGGGGCGGGCAGGATCCGGCGATCCGCCCGGAGACCGGGGTGGCTGGAGCTATGCGGGGCCGTGCGGGGGAAAGATCGGGATGGGGGCGCGTGTCGGGACAGATATGCCGCCAAGCCTGCGGTCGAATTGTTGTCAGACTATTTGAATTCGGCTTTCGGCCGGTCCCGCCCGGCGCGTCGGCGCGCAAGGCCCGGAGAGGTGTCCGCGCATCGGGCATCCCCGGAGCAGACTCTGGTACGGGACGGCAGATCGGCGGGTTCTTGCCGTTCTGTGCGCGTGGCTTTGGCGGCGGGTCAGGAAACGCTTGCGCTTCTCGGGTGATCGGCGATCCTGAGAGCTGATTTCCAGAAGATATTTTCCCGCATCGCGCGCCGGTCCCCGACCCCCGTGCGGCGCGCCACTGTATTTCAGACGCGAAGCCCCTGGAGGATTGTCTTGGGCGGCACGATGGCTCGCATCCTTTTTCTGCTCGACACGCAGGCCCGGCAGCGGCTCTGGCGGGTGCTCGCCGTGAGCATCGGCATGGGGCTCGCCGACATGGCGGCGGTGCTCTCCATCGCGCCTTTCCTGATGGTCGCGGCCAGCCCGCAAAAGGCGCTCGGCAACCCCGTGCACGGCGCGCTGCGCGACGCCCTCGGCATCGAGGGGGAAACCGCCTTCCTGGTGCTGCTGGCGCTCGCCTCGCTGGGCATGCTCACCGCAGCCATTGTGTTCCGGATCTGGGGCTTCACCTACCTGCGGGGTTTCGTGCGCGGCCAGAGCGTGAGCCTCGCCTCGCGGCTGGTTTCGCGCTACATGCGCGCGCCGCTCGACACCCGGCTGAGGCGGCACTCGGCGGAGCTGGTCAGCAACATCCAGTCCGAGGTCGAGCGGGTGGTCAACGGCGTGATGATGAACGCGGTGCGGCTGCTCACCGCGCTCAGCACCGCGCTGTCGCTGGCGGTGATGCTGGTGGTGGTCGAACCGCGCGCCGCGCTGACCATGGGGCTGCTGCTGGGGCTCGGCTACGGCGCGATCTTCGCCGCGGTGCGCGGGCCGATGCGCCGGGTCGGCGACGTGCGCATGGGCGCCACGCGCGAGACCGCGCGGCTGCTTGGCGAGGCGCTCTCGGGCTCGCGCGAGGTCAAGCTCTACGGCATGGAGCGCAGCTACCTCGAGCGCTTCGAAGAGGCCTTCCGGCGCCGCGCCGATGCCACCACCACCGCCGATCTTTTGCGCGACATCCCCAAGTCGGTGCTCGAGGTGCTGACCTTCGGCACGATGATCCTGATCGTGATCTGGACCCTTGCCGAGCAGGGCGAGAGCAGCAGCGCCCTGCCGATCGTCGCGCTCTATGCCTTTGCCGCCGCGCGACTTTTCCCGGCGCTGCAGCGCATCTACGCTTCGGCGGCGGCGCTGCGCGGCGATCTTCCGGCGGTGGACGAGCTGCATGCCGATCTTGCCGCGGTCGAGGGGGTGGGCCTGTCGGATGCGTTGGCGGTCGAGGGCCTGCCGCTGGAAGATGCGCTGGAGCTGCGCGGCGTCAGCTACGACTACCCGGACGGGCAGCGCCAGCTCATCCGCGATCTCGACCTCAGGGTGCCGGCGAAGCGCATCGTCGGGCTCGTCGGGGCCACCGGCGCGGGCAAGAGCACCATCCTCGACATGCTGACCGGTCTGATCCGCCCCGGCAGCGGCGGGCTCTACGTCGACGGGACAAGGATCACCCCCGAGAATCTCGCGCGCTGGCGCCGCTCGGTGGCCTATGTGCCGCAGGACAGCTGCATGATCGAGGGCAGCATCGGCGACAACATCCGCTTCGGCTTCACCCCCGGGACAGACGCCGCCGAGGCGCTGCGCCGCGCCGGCAGTTTCGCCGGGCTGGACGGGCTGATCGCCGAGCTGCCGCAGGGCTATGACACGCCTCTCGGGGAACGCGGCCAGAGCCTCTCGGTCGGCCAGCGCCAGCGCATCGGCATTGCCCGGGCGATCTACCGCGACCCGGCGCTGCTGGTGCTCGACGAGTCGACCTCGGCGCTCGACACCATCAGCGAGGCCGAGCTGACCGCTGCCGTGCAGGCGCTGCGCGGGCGCACCACGGTGGTGATCGTGGCGCATCGGCTCAGCTCGGTGCGCAACTGCGATCTCATTTACCTGATCGGCGCGGGCCGGGTGCTGGAGCAGGGCCGCTACGACGAGCTGACCGGGCGCGACTCGAAATTCCACGCCTTCCACCGGGCCGGCACATGAGCGCCGCGCCGCCCTTCGGGGCCGGTCCATCTCTGACACCGCTGCAGGTGGCACAGGTCATCGGCAACCTCGAATGGGGCGGCACGCAGGAGCTGCTGGTCTACCTCGCCGAACGGCAGCGGATCGAGCGCCTGGCGCTGCGGGTCTTCGTGCTGTCCGACCCGGTGGACACCCCCTATGCGGCGCGGCTGGAGCGGGCGGGCGTGCCGGTCAGCTACCTGCGCCGCGGCGCCGGGGGGGCTGCCGGGGCTCGGTGCGCCGCCTTGCGACTGAG
>NZ_NTHN02000160.1 GCF_002300555.2 Alloyangia mangrovi
CCGGCCGGCCTTGCGCTCGAGCACCGGCATCAGCCGCTGCGCGAGGGCCGTGTCGCCCTCGTCCATGTGGATCGTGGCGGTGAGCTGGCCCTCGAAGCCCTTGGCAAGCCTCTCCATCTCGTCCGGACCCGAGACCCGCACCACGAGCCCGAGCGGGCCGAAGACCTCCTCGCCAAGCGCATGATCCTGCAGGTAATTCGCCGCATCCGTCTCGAAGAGGTTGGGCAGCGCTTCGCGGCCCTCGCTGTCGGTGGTCAGCACCGGCTTGACGGCATTGCGGCCATCGAAGCGCGATTTACCGTCCTTATACGCTTGCGCGATACCATTGGTGAGCATGCATTGGGCGGACGCGCCCTTCAGCGCCTCGGCGGCGGCGGCGACA
>NZ_NTHN02000161.1 GCF_002300555.2 Alloyangia mangrovi
CATGGGACCGGCGGAAATCGCCGGTCACCTCGCCCCGGCGCGGGTGCGCGCGGCGTTGCTGCTGTCGTTCCGCGCGGCGCTGGTCGCCTCGCTGTTCAACCTCGTCTTCGGGCTCACGCTGGCCTGGGTGCTGACCCGCTACCGCTTTCCCGGGCGGCGGTTGATCGACGCGGCGGTGGACTTGCCCTTTGCCCTGCCGACTGCCGTGGCAGGAATCGCGCTGACCACGCTCTACGCACCAAGCGGCGTGTTCGGTCAGGCTCTTGCCCCCTTCGGAATCAGCATCGCCTACACCGAGGTCGGGATCTGGCTGGCGCTGGTCT
>NZ_NTHN02000162.1 GCF_002300555.2 Alloyangia mangrovi
CATGGGACCGGCGGAAATCGCCGGTCACCTCGCCCCGGCGCGGGTGCGCGCGGCGCTGCTGCTGTCCTTCCGCGCGGCGCTGGTCGCCTCGCTCTTCAACCTCGTCTTCGGTCTTGCGCTGGCCTGGGTGCTGACCCGCTACCGCTTTCCCGGTCGGCGGCTGATCGACGCGGCGGTGGACCTTCCCTTCGCGCTACCGACTGCCGTGGCGGGAATCGCGCTGACCACGCTCTATGCGCCAAGCGGTGTCTTCGGGCAGGCGCTGGCGCCCTTCGGAATCAGCATCGCCTACACCGAGGTCGGGATCTGGCTGGCGCTGGTCT
>NZ_NTHN02000163.1 GCF_002300555.2 Alloyangia mangrovi
GAGGGGGCTCCGCCCCCGCCCTTCGGGCTCCCCCGGGATATTTGGACCTAGAAGAACGGAGGAGGTGCTGCCGGTGTTTCTTCTGCAGGGCCGCACGCAAAGGCCCGCGCCGCCGGTCGGGCAGCGCGGGCGCGTCTCGAAAGGCGGCCTGGCTTACTTCAGGTCGCCGGGCAGCAGGGCCTCGGGCAGGTTCTGGTAGCTGACCGGGCGCAGGAAGCGGCGGATCGAGAGGGTGCCGACCGAGGTGGCGCCGAAGT
>NZ_NTHN02000164.1 GCF_002300555.2 Alloyangia mangrovi
GCGCGCAATTTCTTCGTACCAGGCGGGCAGCATGGCGGTGTGGGCGGTCAGCGTCTCGGCATCCACGCCGAAGCCCCAGGGCACCTCGCCCATGGCCGTGCCAACCGCAGCAACGAGATCGTCGATGAAGGCAAGATGGAAGGCGATGTCCTCATGTGTCCCGACGTTGCCGTGACCGCCGTTCATGTAGGTCCAGTCCAGCGCATCGGCCTCGCGCAGGTTGTCCTGAAGGT
>NZ_NTHN02000165.1 GCF_002300555.2 Alloyangia mangrovi
GCGCGCAATTTCTTCGTACCAGGCGGGCAGCATGGCGGTGTGGGCGGTCAGCGTCGCGGGATCGACACCGAAGCCCCAGGGCACCTCGCCCATGGCCGTGCCCACGGCGGCGACGAGATCGTCGATAAAGGCAAGATGGAAGGCGATGTCCTCATGTGCGCCGACGTTGCCGTGACCACCGTTCATGTAGGTCCAGTCCAGCGCATCGGCCTCGCGCAGGTTGTCCTGAAGGT
>NZ_NTHN02000166.1 GCF_002300555.2 Alloyangia mangrovi
TACAGGTGATCACCCCCAACCCCAAGACCTCGGGCGGGGCGCGCTGGAACTTCCTTGCCGCCTGGGGCTGGGCGCTGAACCAGCCCGGCGGCAGCGAGGAAAGCGCGCGCGACTACGTCACCGAGCTTTTCAAACACGTGCCGGTGCTCGACACCGGCGCGCGCGGCGCGACCACCACCTTCACCCGGCGCGGCGTCGGCGACGTGCTGCTGGCCTGGGAGAACGAGGCCT
>NZ_NTHN02000167.1 GCF_002300555.2 Alloyangia mangrovi
TACAGGTGATCACCCCCAACCCCAAGACCTCGGGCGGGGCGCGCTGGAACTTCCTCGCTGCATGGGGCTGGGCGCTGCACCAGCCCGGCGGCAGCGAGGAGAGAGCGCGCGCCTACGTGGCCGAGCTTTTCAAGCACGTGCCGGTGCTGGACACCGGGGCGCGCGGCGCGACCACGACCTTCACCCGGCGCGGCGTCGGCGACGTGCTGCTGGCCTGGGAGAACGAGGCCT
>NZ_NTHN02000168.1 GCF_002300555.2 Alloyangia mangrovi
GGTGTGTCTGGGGAAAGGGGGACTGCGGTCACCAGCTGATTTGTCCAACAACGCCTCTTCGTCCACATCAGCGCAGTCGAGCGTTCCGGGCTGACCGGCCTCAATGACAACCAGAAGGTCTCCTATGACCTGCGGGAGGTCCGCGATGGCCGCCAAATGGCGGCGGAACTCTCCCTCGCTTGAAGCTGCCGATCCCTGACTGCACAGG
>NZ_NTHN02000169.1 GCF_002300555.2 Alloyangia mangrovi
ACCTGATGACATTCCTGCTTTGCAGACGCGGTGACATTTCAACTTGGTTGCAACACGCTTCACAGCTGGGCACATTTCAAACTGGGTTGCGACAAATCCCCTATCTTGCTGGAAAGCAAGGAGAACGGACGATGGCGTACAAAGAGTTGGACCTGGGTGAACGGCGCAGGATCGAAGACCTGCTGAACGCGAAGCTGCCGGT
>NZ_NTHN02000016.1 GCF_002300555.2 Alloyangia mangrovi
GTGGGCGAGACCGAGCGGCTTTTCCGCTTCCTGCGCATTGCCGACGCTCGACCCGCTGCAGGCTACGTGTGCAGCGAACGGCAGAAAGGTCCGCACCCCTGACGTCCGGCCGCCCAGAATTCTGCGGTCTGGATGAATGACGGCTTCGAGGAAGCTGCGATGCGGCGACCGGCCACCCATCGAAAGGCGGCTCTGGGCCGCGGCTTCAGGTAGTAGGAGGCAGGAGGGAGCTGCGCGGTTTGTCCGCTCCAGTTGGTTCTCCGTCCATCTGGAGAAGCCGGTCAGAGCGCTAGTTGCGCAGAGACAAAATCAGCGCGTGATGCGATGTCGGTGCACGGCAGTTCCGTGATCTCATATCCGAGCGCGGTGTAGGTCTCGCGCATGACGGTGCAGGTCGCTTCGGCTTCGGCGCGGGTCTGCTTGCGTTCGGTGTCCTGCGTGAAAATCTCATCCCAATACGGCGCCAGAAAGACGCGGGCGTTGTAACTCGCTGCCTTGGCCGTAGCGGCGACGTGGGGCGGCACGGGGAGGCCGCAGAGGGTCAGGTAGCCCAAGATATCAGGGATGCCGCGGTCGAAGATCACGGGGCCTGAGAGGGCCTGAGCGTCCTCGTAGACGCGGAGGTCGCGCTCAAGCATCCGTTCGGCATAGGCCATGCGGTCCGCCCAGGGGAGGGCATCTCCGCCGCTGGCCACCTCCTCGCGAATGACCGCGCGGCCGGATTCGGGGATTGTGTGGAGGCCGCGGCGGGCAAGCTCGGTGATCAGGCTGGTCTTGCCCGCACCGGGGCCGCCCGTCACGACGAAGAAATGGTCGCTCATGGGCCATCCTCGGATTTGACAGGGGAAAGGGCTGCGCAGCGATCGACGCACCGAAAGGCGCGGATCAAAGCAGCAAGAATTTTCGCAAGGAAAACAGCGCCCGTCTGCGCGGCAGAGGCAAATCCTCTGACGAGAAAGGCAGACCTATCTGGTGTGGATCAACACGGAGGCGAGCTGCCCTTGCAAGATCGAACCTCCGAGCTCTTGCTCACCATGCGATCGCTCAACCAGCTGGTCCGAGATGCCACCCGCTCAATTGGTCTCTACGGAAGCTCGTTTCCATGTTCGACATCCGCCCAATGCTTGTTAACCGGCATACGGGCTGCCTGCTTGGCTATTTCTCCAATCTGGATCGGACGAAAATCCCACTGGTCGACGCCGACATTTATGCTGTTTCGCGAGCCTGCCCATTGATCATGGACGTGGCCGAACAGCTGCAGGGCGCCTCTGCGTGCACCGTTCCAAGTGATCATCGGATAGTGGCAGAGGACGAGGCTATGATCTCCGTCCTGGATCTCAGCCATGTACTCGGTGCTTGCCCATGGGAGAGAGATGACCGCTTCATCGTCGTGGTTGCCGATGATCAGATGCTTGCGGCCGGGCAGGCTGTGAAACCAGCTCTCGAACTGCGCCGTATCGTCAGCGCGACCGAAGGCGAAATCTCCCAAGATCCACAAGTCATCATCATGCGCGACGCAGGCCTGGAAGTTGGCGATCAGGGCCGCGTTCATCTCCGCGGTTGAGGCGAAGGGGCGCTTGCAGAAGTCGATGATGCGGTGGTGGCCGAAGTGCAGGTCAGCCGAATACCAGTTGGCCATACCTATGCCCTCCGTGTTCGTCAGACCTCAGTTTAGGGACGACATCATGCGGGCGCAAATGTCTGTCAGTTCAGAGGAATTGCGTACGGCGAAGCGGTTAGAATGTCAGCAGATGCCAGTCTTGCCCGGACAAGATGCCAAGTAGAACCGGATAGGTTCCAATCTTCGGCGAATGTCACATTAGGAGATATTGGCTGGGGCGGTAGGATTCGAACCTACGGTGCGCGGTACCAAAAACCGGTGCCTTACCACTTGGCTACGCCCCAACCGTGGCGCGGGATTTACGCCAGCCTCCGGGAGGGCGCAACCCCCTTCCGGAAAAAATCTCCGACTTTTTGACCTCACCTTGCGGAACCCCCGCCCGTCTTACCGACATCCTCTGCCGAGGCCCGCCGATCGCCCCCCTCCGGGCCCGAAGAACCCCCATGAAAGGCGAAACGACCGCGTCCCGCGCGCTTGGCCGCGTAGAGCGCGATGTCGGAGGCCTCGAGCAGATCCTCGGCACCGCGATGCGCCCCGCGCCCCGGCGCCTGAAGGGCGATTCCGATGCTCGCCGAAATTCGCACCTGCGGGTCCGCGCCCTCTGGGCCAAAGGCGTTCGGCGCCTCGAGCCGTGCGATCAGCCGGTCCGCGAGTTCGGACAGGCGCGCCCGGTCGGTCAGCCCGGCGACGATGATGACGAATTCGTCGCCGCCGATCCGCGCCACCGTATCGTCCTGCCGGGTCAGCTCGAGCATCAGCGCCGCGACGCCGGCCAGCACCCGGTCGCCGGCGCCATGGCCCAGCGTGTCGTTCACCTGCTTGAAGAAATCGAGGTCGACATGCATCACCGCGAAGCTCGCGCCCCGCCGCAGCAGGTCGGTCATCGCCCGGGTCATCGCCCGCCGGTTGCGCAGCCCGGTGAGCGGATCGGTGAAGGCGCGCTCCTCGGCCGCGAGCATGGCCCCGCGCAGGCGGCGGTTGAGAGTGCGCGAGGCCTCCATGGCTGCGGATTTCGCCTCGACGAGGTAGAGCATGTCGATCGCGAGGTCGGTGGCCGAAAAATCGCTGCTGGTGAGCGCATGGTCGCGCACCGCCTCGACGAGGCCGAGGCCGAAGGAAAGGTCGAGAATCGCGCCCCCCCTCGGCGTCGGGCATGGCAAGGCCGCGCAGGCTGTCCCCCTGCCCGACAAGCCGCAGCTGCAGCCGCCGGCCGGCAAGCGAGAGGAGATCCGGCAGGTCGCGGACCTGGCGCGGGCGGAAGATGTCGAAAAGCTCGGCGAAGTGCTTGCCATGGCGCTCCTGACCGGCGAGCACCCGGTGCAGCGTCGGCCCCATGGCCTGCACCCGCCCCGCGGCATCGAGGCGCGCGTGCATGGGGCAGAGCGCCTCGAGCGTGGCCTGGGGCAGCGCGAGCGGGGTCATCGCCGCCCTGCCCCATGCGCCCCGAGCTCGAAAGCGCGCCCCTTGGTATAGGCGGTCTCGATCACGGCGATCTCGATCACCTCCGCCTCGCCCGGGCCGCTGGCCAGCTCGAGCAGGATCAGCGCCCCGTAATCATCGGCCATGGCCCGCAGCACCCCGGCCAGAACATGCGAATAGCCCCGACTGGTGGGGCCGCTGCAGTGGCAGACCAGGGTAAAGCGGCACGGCGCAGTCTGGGTCAGTTCCAGCGGCGGCAGGTCGAGATCTGGCACCGCCAGCCGGGCGCGACCGGGCAGTTCTTCGAGAGAATGCAGAAAGTCGATGAAATCCTCGCCGCCGTAGCGCATCAGGCGACGCAGCCGCTCGTTGTTGGGATGGGTCATCAGGTAGGTCCCGATATCCTCGAGCATCGCGGCGCGCGGCTTGTCCAGTTCGATCTCGGCGCGGGTCAGCACCAGGCCGATGAGCTGCGCTTCATAGTCGAGCATGGCCTCGAATTCGGGCAGGTCGAGCCGCGCCGCGTCGGCGATGCTGCGCCAGCGGTCCTGCCCGTAGGTGTCCTGCACGAAGCATTGCAACGTCCGCGCGACCAATCCATGCATGCGCCGTCCCATCCCGAGCGCCCTCGCCCATGCGCGGGCTGCCTAAGCGCCGCCCCGCCCCTTGTGCCCGCTCACGTCGTTCCCTCCTCCGCGTCAGGTCTGCCGCTGCAGGTCTGCCGGGTCGCGGGCATACTGCCCCAATCCCGCACGATCCGGCGCGGGTGAAGAGCCACGAGTCCCGGACCGACCGAGTCATTCTAACGCGGGGACGTTAAGAGTTCCGCAAAGGGTAAAATGTGGTTGAAAGGGTAAGGATCACGCCACGACGGCGCTGAGCCAGCCCGGCAGGTGCCCGATGTCGGGCAGGATCGCATCCGCCAGGTGCCGAAGTTCCTCGGCCCCGGCGGGGCCGGTCAGCACGCCCACGGTCATCATTCCCGCCGCACGTCCAGCCTGCAGGTCATGGGTGCTGTCCCCGACCATGACCACCTGTTCGGGCGGCAGGCCGAGCGCGGCGGCGAAGGCAAGCAAAGGCGCGGGCGAGGGCTTCGCCCCATGTCCGCTGTCGAAGCCGGCGACGAAGTCGAAACGGTCGCCGACCCCGACCTGCGCGAGATGGGCGCGGGCGACGGCCTCGTTGTCGTTGGTCATCACCCCCAGCCGCAACCCCGCCGCCCGCAGCGAGTCCAGAAGCGGCGCCAGAGGCACCGCTTCGGCGAGCGGTGCACGGGCGGCCTCCTCCGACAGGAAACCCTCGATAGCCTCGGGATCGCGGCGGCCGAGCGCCCTTGCCAGGCATTCCGCCGCCTCGCGGCTGGTGCCAGCGATCACCGGGCTGTCCTTGAGGAATGTGGCGGTGCCGAGATCGAAACGCAGCTCGCAGGCCATGGCCTCGACCAGCGCAGCATCGCCCTCGGAGAGGTGCTGCATGACCCCCAGCGCCCAGGCACTCCAGGTGCGGGAAAAATCGAACAGCGTGCCATCCTTGTCGAACAGCACCGCCGCGGCGCGCAGGGGGGGGCCTGGGGCTCATGTCCAGTGCACCTCGCCGCCGCCGGGCAGATGCTGGCGTGCCTGGAAGGGCAGATCGTAGGGCAGGCCCGTCTCGTCGCAGAACCCGCGCACCCAGGCATCGTCCATCAGCAGGAAGTCGAGCACGCCGCCCTGGAACCCCGGATCGGAGAGGTTGTTGCGGAAATCCTCCGCCGAGGCGCCGGTCGCCCCGAGGAACACTGGAAGCAGCTCGTCGTTCGCCGCCAGCCAGGCCACCGCCTGAAGCCCGATCAGCTCGGCCTCGTCACGCCCCACCATCTTCATCCGTCCTTGTATTTCGAAAGGCTTTGTTAACCGGTTTTCATAAAGACTGAGCGGCGAAACGGATGCAAGCCCGCGTGGAAGGAGCGCCCGGGTGGCGCGCCGGGCGGGAGGGGCCGCGGGATCTCTGCGGGATGGCTGCGGGCCACCTGCGGCGCGGAGCGGAAACGGACAGTGGGGGCAGAAAAACGCATGGCGGGACGCATACTCATCGTCGAGGGCACGGCAAGCCACCGTATCCTGCTGCGCGCCCGGCTGACCTCGGCCTTCTACGAGGTGCTGGTTGCCGAGACCGGCAGCGAGGCGCTGGCGATGATCGAGGCGGCGCGCCCGGATCTCGTGCTCGCCGCCGCCGAGCTGCCGGACATGTGCGGCAGCGGCTTCTGCACCCGGCTGCGCGCCCTGCCCGACCACGCTGATACGCCATTGGTGCTGCTCACCGAGGAAGACCTTGTCGACGAGCGGCTGGCGCTTCTTGCGGTCGGCGCCGACGACGTGATCGCCCGCGCGGTCGAGGACATCCTGCTGCTCGCGCGGCTGCGCAGCCTGCTGCGCCGCAGCCGCGCGCAGGACGAGATTCAGCTGCGCACCGACGCCAAGCGCGCGCTCGGCCTGTCCGAGGCGCCACGCAGCTTCCAGCGGCCCGCGCGGGTCGCGCTGGTCTCGCTCGATCCGGGGCTCGGGCTCGACACCATCGCGGCACGGCTGCGGGTGGGGATCGGGGCGCAGGTCCAGATAACCGCGCCCGGAACGCTCTTGCAGAGCGGCGCCATCTCGGCCGAGGTTGCCGTGCTGTTCGACACGGGGGCGGAGCCGGGCGCAGGGCTCGCGCTGCTCTCGCAGCTTCGCACCGCCCGCGCACAGCACCGCGCGGTGCTGGTCTATGTCACCAACAAGGGCCGCGACGAGGCGGCGGCGCGGGCGCTGGATCTCGGCGCCGACGAGGTGCTGCACAATGGGCCCGAAGCGCTAGAGCTCGCGCTGCGCCTGCCGCGGCTGATCGGCCGCAGGCGCCGGTCAGAACGGCATCGCGCCGCCCTGCGCAATGGTCTGCGCGCGGCGATGATCGATCCGCTGACCGGGCTGTACAACCGCCGCTACGCGCTACCCGAAATTGCCCGCAGGGCCCAGCAGGCGGCGCAGCGCGGGCAGCCGCTCGCCCTGCTTGTCGCGGACCTCGACCACTTCAAGAAAGTGAATGACCGCTGGGGCCATGCCGCGGGGGACCAGGTGCTGGTCGCCACGGCGCAGCGGCTGACAGCGGGACGGTGCGACCTGGATCTGGTTGCCCGGCTCGGCGGAGAGGAGTTTCTCATCGCCCTGCCCGGCGCGGACACCGAGGCCGCCTTTGCCGCCGCGCGGCGGCTCTGCGAGGAGGTGGCGCGGCTGTCCCTGCCGATGCCCATGCGCAGGGCAGGACGCCCGCCGCTCTTCTCGCCGACGATCAGCATCGGGATCGCCCTGATGGAAGCGGCCGGTGAAGCCGTGGAAACCGCCCTGCTGCGCGCCGATGGTGCGCTCTACGCGGCCAAGCACGCCGGGCGCAATCGCGCCCATGTCGCGCCTCCCGCCGCCTTTTCACATGGCTACGGGGCACTGCGCGGGGCCTGAGGCACGGCCCGGATCAGATCGCCCGGACCGGGCCATGGCCCGGGATCACGCTCCGAGCCCCGCCCGGCTCGGGCGCAATCCTCAGCCCTCCGGCTTGCGCGGCGGCACGCGTTTGGCGAGTTCGTCGAGTTCCGCCTCGAGCCGGTCGGCATAGGCGGCGCGCGCCTCGGGCGAGAGCGCGGTGACATACTCCACCAGCACCTGCTGCCCCATCTTCTGCCGCTCGGCAGCACGGGCATCCTGCGCGCTAAGCGCCTCGGAGAAGGCCGCGCTGTCGAAGGGCTCGGCGCGCAGTAGCGAGAGCGCATTGCGATAATCGCCAAAGGGCGCGGGCCGCGGGCGATCCCCCTGCTTGCGCTCGAAGGAGCTGAAGAGCTGCCGCCCCAGCTCGCGCCGCTGGTCCTTCGAGAAGGCCTCGGTGTAGGGGGTGATGAACTCGCGGCCGCGCGGCGGGCCGCCATGCTCGGGCCGGCCATGCCGCAGCAGGCCGCCCGCGACAACGCCGACAACCGCGAGGTTGAGCGCCAGAGAGGCCAGCAGCAGCCAGCGCATCCAGCCCGGCGAGCGCGAGGGTTTCGGGGCGCCGGAGGGCCGGCCCGGTGTCTCGGCCGCGCTCGGGCCTGTGGTCTGGGAGTCGTCCTGCGTCATCATCAAAGTCCCAACATCGCGTAGTCGAAGCCGCTCGCCGGATCGAGGGCCGAGAGCAGGCTGCTGCTGTCCGAAGACATCAGCGTGGTCATCGTCTCCGGCGAGGCGATGCCGATCCAGACCCCCGTCGCGCAGGCCGCCGCGAGTCCTGCCACCGCCGGCCAGCCGCCGAAGGCGCGCAGCGCCTCGCGCCAGCCCGAGCGGCGGCGGGGTGCCGGTGCGGCGGGCACCGCCGGACGCGGCGCGGGCTGCTCTTCAAGCGCCAGCGCCTCCATCCGGGCCATCCAGTCGCCGGAGGGCACCGGCGCGTACTGCCGCTCTGCCTCGAACAGGGACGCCAGCGTCCCCTCTTCCTTCCTGCGCTGATCAGTCATCGTCATACCCCAGCTCTGCGCGCCGCCCGGCCAGCAGGCCCTCCAGCGCCTTGCGTCCCCGCGCGGTGAGACTTTCCACCGCGCGCACGCCCAAGTCCATGATCCCGGCGATCTCCGGGTTCGAAAGTCCCTCGAGGTGCCGCAGCACCACGGCCTGCCGCTGTCTCATGGGCAACGCGTCCAGCGCCTCCTGCAGGGCGCCCTCGCGGGCACGGCCCTGCAGCGCCGCCTCGGCACCCGGCGCGGGATCGGCGGGCTCGGCGACATCGTCGATATCCACCGCGCCGCCGCGCCGCTTGCGCATGCGGTCGATGCAGAGGTTCGACACCACCCGGTAGAGCCAGGTCGAGACCTTGGCCTCGCCCTCGCGCCAGCCCGGCGCCGCGCGCCAGAGGCGCAGCAGTGCCTCCTGCGCCACGTCCTCGGCCTCGGCCCGGTCGCCAAGCATGCGGTGGGCATGGCCGAAGGCGCGCGGACCCAGGCGCTGCACCAGCGCCCGTGCCGCGGCCTGCTCGCCCGCGGCATAGGCCGCAAGCAACGCCTCGTCGCTTTCCCCGTTCATCGCGTCATAGGGCATCCGGTCCATCCTCATGCGCTAGCCCGAAGTGCCGGACCGCGCAAGGACCGGGCCGCAGGAGGCGGCCCGGTCCTCGGGCCTTCAGTACTGCCAGAAGTCCTGCATCATGCCGCCGCGCGGGCCCTGCCCGTCACGCGGGCCTCGCTTGAAGCCCTTGCCGTCGTGATCCCGGTCACGCTCGCCGTGCCACTGGCGCTCGCCGCCTTCGTGGCGCATCATCCGGTCGCCCTTCTGGTGCTCTCCCATGCCGCGCTGCTCGTGGCGCATCGGGGCGGCTGCCGCAAGCTCGTCCTGGGTCACCTGGCCATCCTCATCCGCATCGAAGCGGTCGAAGAAGCCCATCGGCCCCTGCGCCTGCATCTCTTCTAGGGTCAGCTTGCCGTCCTTGTCGGCGTCGAAGCGCTCGAGCATACGCTCCTGCATGCGCGCCTTGCGCATCTCGAGCTGCTGCGCCTCGCGGGCGGCCTGGCGGGCGTCGGCAAAGGCGATCAACTCGGCGCCCTCCAGCATCCCGTTGCCATCCGCGTCGGCGGTGGCATAGGCCTCGGCAAAGCCCGCGGCGGGGCCATGCGCCGCGAATTCCTCGCGGCTGATCGAGCCATTTCCATCGGCGTCGAAGGTTTCGAACATCTGCGTCATGGGCGCCTGACGATTGCCCTGCGGGCCCATCGGCTTGGCGTCGTTTGCAGCAAGAGCAAGGCTCGCCGAGCCCAGAACCACAAGGGCGACGCCGGTCATCAGTTTGGTCATGCGTGTCATCGCTGCGATCTCCTCATTGCATCGCGTCTCTTGCCGGCGGCCTGTTTGCCGTCCGATCACTAGCTTTCACGCGGGGCGCCGGAACTTCCGTCGTGACTCGGGAAAGTTTTTTTTGTCGGGGGCCGATTTTTCGGATCTACCCGGCCGCGCCGTCGCGGAAAAACCTGTATCCGCCAGGCCTCTTTGCGACATCACGCCGCTGCGCGCTCCTGTCCTCTTTAAATGAGGCCGGGCTTGCGCCACCTTTGGGGCATGACTTCCAAGGTGCATCCCATGACCGACCTGTCGCCGGAGCGCGAGACCGAGCGCGAGACCTGGCCCGCCGTCTGGCGCGGCTTCCGTTGCCGCTGCCCCAACTGCGGCAACGGCCCGATCCTGCGCTCCTATCTCAAGGTGCGCGACCATTGCCCGGTCTGCCGCGAGGAGCTGCACCATCACCGCGCCGACGACGGCCCGGCCTATCTGACCATCCTCATCGTCGGCCACATCATGGCACCGGCACTGCTCTGGGTGTTCACCACCTGGCGGCCCGAGCCGCTGATCCTGATCACCATCTTCCTTATTGGCTGCATCGGGCTTTCCCTCTACCTTCTGCCGCGACTGAAGGGGGCGATCGTCGGCTTCCAGTGGGCGCGCGAGATGCACGGCTTCGCGCGCGAGCACTGAGACTGCGTCTCCCCCGCACGGCCTAGAAAAGACGCAGGGGAATGCGCATGAGCAGCGACAAGACAGCCATCCGAGACGCAGCCACGGTGATCGTGCTGCGCGACCGCGACAGCCGCCCGAGCGTGCTGATGGGACAGCGCGGCGCGGGCGCCGCCTTCATGCCCAACAAGTTCGTCTTTCCCGGCGGCGCGGTGGATGCCGCCGACGCCGAGGTGAAGCTCGCCGCCCCCCTGCCCGCCGCCTGCGCCACGCGGCTCGACGAGGATGCGCCCGCGGGTCGGGGCCCGGCGCTGGCCGCCGCGGCGATCCGCGAACTCTGGGAGGAAACCGGGCAGGTGCTGGGCTGGCCCGGCAAGTGGCCGACCCCGCCCGAAGGCTGGGAGAGTTTTGCCGAGACCGGCCACCGCCCTTCGGCCTCGGCGCTGCAATTCGTCTTCCGCGCCATCACCCCGCCGGGCCGCCCGCGCCGCTTCGACGCACGTTTCTTCCTGGTGGATGCCGAGGCGCTGAAGTCCGATCCTGATGATTTCTCCGCCGCCTCGGACGAGTTGTCGCACCTGCAATGGGTGCCGCTCGACGAGGTGCGCCGCTTCGATCTGCCCTTCATCACCGAGGTGGTGCTGGCCGAGATCGCCGCCCGGGTCACCGACCGCCGCGCGCCGAGCTCGGTGCCCTTCTTCCGCAACGACGACGAGGAAAGCCTCTTCCTGCGGCTCAACGGCCGCGCTCCCGGCACGCCCGAGGAGAGCAGGCCGAAGCGTCAGCTGCGGATCAGAAGGTAATAGACCGCCCCCAGCAGCGCTGCCAGGAGCGCGAGGTTGAACATCAGCCCCGCGAGCACGCCGAGCCGCCAGTGACTGCGCTCGGCCTTCACGTCGATCGTCTCGAGATGGCGCGCGATGCGCGCCTCGGCCCGCTCCAGCGCCGGCGTGTCGAGCCGCATGGCGAGCTTGGGATGCTCGGTCATCCCCTGCGCCGCGCGCAGCGTGGCAAGGTCGCGCCGGGCCCAACGCGGCAGCCGGTGCGCCGCGCGCCGGGAACGCTTGTCAAAGCTGCCCTTGCCGAGGCCGAGGCGGCTCTCGAAGAGCGGCATGAGCCGCGCGCCGAATTTGGGGGTCTGATCCATGGCGCAAATCTCCGGCATTTGCCGCCCGTACGCAAGCGGCGGCCGTGTTGCGGGAGGGGAAGGGCCGGATTTCCGCAGGATGCCGCGCCCAACCTCCTTCGAAAGAGGTTGCAAATCTCTGCGACGAGATTTGCCCCCGCACTCCATGCGTTTTGGACTTTTCCGTGCCCCGCCCCCGGCCTAGACAGGGCGCATGCTGAACATGATCCGCCACGGCTCCGCCACCGACCGACCGCCGCTCGTCATCGTCCACGGGCTCTTCGGCTCCGCCCGCAACTGGGGGGTGATCTCCAAGCGTCTGTCGGACCAGCGAGAGGTGATCGCGGTGGACCAGCGCAACCACGGCGACAGCCCCTGGCAGGACAGCCACGACTACGAAGGCATGGCCGCCGACATCGCCGAGGTGATCGAGTGCCTCGGGGGCCGCGCCGACGTGCTGGGTCATTCCATGGGCGGCAAGGCCACCATGGCGCTCGCGCTCACCCGGCCCGAGCTGGTGAACCGGGCCATCCTCGCCGACATCGCGCCTGTGGCCTACACGCACGACCAGAACCAGAACATCGCGGCGATGCGCTCGGTGGACCTGTCGTCGATCGAGAAGCGCTCGGACGCCAACGACCAGCTGGCAAAGGTGCTGGACGATCCGACGCTCTGCAGCTTCTTCACCCAGTCGCTCGACCTCAAGGAGAAGCGCTGGAAGCTGAACCTCGACGTTCTCGAGGCGGAGATGCCGAAGATCCTCGGCTTCCCGCAGTTCGAGACCCGCTTCGAGCGGCCGGCGCTGTTCCTCTCGGGCGCCGAGTCGAGCTACGTGACGCCCGAGCACCGGGAGCGCATCCGCGCGCTCTTCCCGGCGGCAAAATTCGCCAAGCTGCCCGGCTGCGGCCACTGGCTGCACGCCGAGAAGCCGCGCGAGTTCGAGGCGGCGGTGCGGGCCTTCCTTGATCTGACCGCCTGACCGCGCAGCGGCGCCTGCCCATTTGACGGGCTGACGCAGGGGCGGATTTTCCTTTTCCGAATCCGCGCATTCCTCTTTTCAAATCGCAAGGAGAGGCCCTTGCGTAGGCGGCGCACCCGCCCCTTCTGGTTTCCGAAACGCTTATGTTCCGGAAATCTCCCCATGCGTGCGCCTGCCCAGCCCAGCCCCGGGTCAGTCCCCTTCGAGCAGGTGCAGCTTGCCCTCGAGCCAGGGCAGCTGGCGTTGCGCCGGGGTGATCACCAGGTCACTGACAAGCTGGCGCATGGTGCGCGCCACGTCGCGCGGCACACGGTCCGCCCAATCGGCCGCCGCAAAGAGCGAGATGGTGCGGGAGAAAGGCTTTATCGGCAGCGGGTGCGCCTCGATCCGGTCGTGCACGCGCTCGGCGCGCATGTAGCCGAGCGGCGTGGTGATGCCCCAGCCGACGCCGCGGGCAACCAGCGTCATCAGCGAAAGGTGGGCGCCGATCTCGAAACGTTCGGCGAAATCCAGCTTGAGCCGCGAGAGGTGCGCCTCGATCTGCCTGCCAATCATCTGGTCGCGGTCGTAGCGCAGCATCGGCAGCGCCGACATCAGCGCCTCGGTGCCGCCCGCCTCGCGCGCCTTGCCGCGCGGCGCCACCAGCACGAAGGGATCGCGTACAAGCGGATATTCGATCACGCCCGGCGTGGAGGTGCCGGGGCTGGCGGCAATGGCGATATGCAGGTGCCGCTCGACCATCGACTGCATGATCTCGTGGCTCGGCGCGGTGACCAGCTTGAAGCGGCAGCGGGTCATGTTCTCGGCCAGTATGGTCACCAGCTGCGGCGTCAGGTCGTTGTCGAAATCGTCGATCACCCCGAGGTTGAGCTGCGACAGATGCGTCAGGTCCATCACCGTCAGCTCGTTCTGCGCCAGCCGGAGCTGGCCCAGCACCGCCTGCGTGCGCATCAGGAAGGAGCGCCCCGCCGGGGTCAGTTGCATCGGCCGCCGCCCGTGATCCACCAAGTCGACGCCGAGCGCGCTCTCGAGGTTGCGCAGCTGCTGGCTCACCGCCGGCTGGCTGAGACCCGTGCGTTCGGCCGCCTGCGCCACGGATCCGGTTGCCGAGAGCGCCTCGAAGACCTCGAGCCCGCGCAGGCTGATCCCCTTCATCAGCATAAAGCCATGCCTCACCTCTGCCGGAACCCGTACCGGCGCGGCGCGACCATGGCACAGATTAACTTTTTCCGAAACTCCCCGAAATCAGGCAAGACCCCCTCCCCATGACTGTGACCCACCTCAAGCCCGCCCCGGGCCTGCCGCCGCAGGCCGCCGCCGACACCGCCGACATCGTGCAGATCATGCTCGCCCGGCTGCGCGCCGAGGGCGAGGCGGCGGCGCTCGACTATGCCGCCCGGCTTGACGGCTGGCACGGCGAGATCGTGCTGCCAGCCGCGCGGCTCGCCGAGGCGCACCGCGCCCTGCCGGTCACCCTGGTCGAGGACATCGCCTATGCCCATGCCAATATCCGCGCCTTCGCCGAGGCACAGCGGGCCTCGGTGCAGGATTTCGAGATCGAACTGCGCCCCGGGCTGCGCGCGGGGCAGCGCCTGATCCCCGTCGGCTGCGCCGGCTGCTACGTGCCGGGTGGGCGCTATGCCCATATCGCCTCGGCGCTGATGACCGTGACCACGGCGCGCGCCGCGGGGGTGGACCGGGTGATCGCCTGCTCGCCGCCCGGCAGGGAGGGGGTGCCGCACGCGATCCTGCACGCGCTGCACGTGGCGGGCGTGGACGAGGTGCTGGCGCTCGGCGGGGTGCAGGGGATCGCCGCCATGGCCTTCGGCCTCTTCGGCCTGCCCCCGGCGGATCTCCTTGCAGGACCCGGCAACCAGTTCGTCGCCGAGGCCAAGCGGCAGCTTTTCGGCCCGGTGGGAATAGACATGGTGGCAGGGCCGACCGACGTGATGATCCTCGCCGATTCCGGCGCCGATCCCGAGGTGGTCGCGCTCGACCTGCTGGGACAGGCCGAACACGGCGGCAATTCGCCGGTCTGGCTGGCCACCGACCACCGCCCGCTGGCCGAGGCGGTGATCGCACGCCTTCCGCGACTCGCCGAGACCCTGCCCGAGCCGAACCGCTCTGCCGCGCGCGAGGCCTGGGCACAGCTCGGCGAGGTGATGCTGTGCGACAGCCGCGAAGAAATGGCCGAGATCGCAGACCGTTACGCCTCCGAGCACCTGCATGTGATGGCCCGCGACCTGCCGTGGTGGCGGGCGCGGCTGCGGTGCTACGGCGCGCTCTTCCTCGGCGCCGGGACCACCGTGGCCTTTGGCGACAAGGCGGCGGGGCCGAACCACGTGCTGCCCACCGGACGTGCCGCGCGACACACCGGCGGGCTCTCGGTACACAAGTTTCTCAAGTGCGTCACATGGCAGGAGGCGGCGCCTCCGGCGCTGCCGGAGCTTGCCCGCGCCAGCGCCGGGATCAGCCGGGCCGAGGGCATGGAGGGCCATGCCCGCAGCGCCGAGGCGCGGCTGGCGCCCGGGCCCTTCCGGGCGGTTGGATGAGATTGGACAGACCGCGCCGGGCTCAGAGCCCGGTGCACATGCGTTCGGCGCGGCTCACGAAGGCCGAGTAGCGGGTCCAGAAGTCCTTGTCGGAGCGGCGGTCCGACTGGCGGACCTCCTGTGCCTGATGCGGATCGCGGTAGAATTTCACTGCCCTGCGCTGGTCGCCGCCGCTCAACTCGTCGTTCGCCGCCGCCTGCACGCAGCCGCAGAGCGCATCGTTGCGCGCCTTGCGATCCGAGCTCATGCAGGCTTTGCTCACGGGCCCCGTCGCATAATATCTGTGGCCCGAGCCCGAGCCGCCACCGCAGCCCGCCACCAGCGCCAGAATCGTCACCAGGAAAATCGGTTTCATCCGCCTGCTCTCTTACTGCCCTTCGCATCGCGGATCTTGCGCCCGCGCTTCCTCGATTTCCCGAAGGATGCCCGAAGCCTGCGCCGGATTCAATTCACCGATTCGTTGCTGGACAGGGGCTTCCGTTACGCTATGCGGCCCGCCCGGCCGCCTGCGGCGGCGAGGGGCGCCGCCCCTCTTGGCCTGCGGCCAATTCACCCCGGGATATTTGCACCTAGAAGAAAGCCTTGGGCCGCGCCGGGAAATCGCCCGGAACCAGCGCCGTGCGGGGCTTCGCCGTGCGGCGGCGACGGGAAGGACCGCGGGAGGCGCGGGCGGATGGGCGCAGCCGCGCCGCCTGCCCTTCGATCCGGCTTGACCGGACGCCAAAACCCTTACATATCGGGCCAATCATGACCGATCTCGCGCATATCCGTAACTTCTCCATCGTTGCCCACATCGACCACGGGAAATCCACCCTGGCCGACCGGCTGATCCAGCTCACCGGCACCGTCGCCGAACGCGACATGCAGGAGCAAATGCTCGACTCGATGGATATCGAGCGCGAGCGGGGCATCACCATCAAGGCCAACACCGTCCGCATCGAGTACCCGGCGCAGGACGGCGAGACCTACGTGCTGAACCTGATCGACACGCCCGGGCACGTCGACTTCGCCTATGAGGTCGCGCGCTCTATGCACGCGGTCGAGGGCTCGCTGCTGGTGGTCGACGCCACGCAGGGTGTCGAAGCGCAGACGCTGGCGAATGTCTACACGGCGATCGACGCCGACCACGACATCGTGCCGGTGCTGAACAAAGTCGACCTGCCTGCTGCAGAGCCCGAGCGGGTGAAGGAGCAGATCGAGGACGTGATCGGCATCGACGCTTCGGAGGCCTGCCTGATCTCGGCCAAGACGGGCATCGGCATCCCCGACGTGCTGGAAGCCATCGTCAAGCGCCTGCCCGCGCCGCCCGAAGGGGATCGCAACAAGCCGCTGAAGGCGATGCTGGTGGATTCGAAGTACGACCAGTACCTCGGCGTGATCTGTATCGTGCGGATCATCGACGGCGTGCTGAAGAAGGGCGACCGGATCCGGATGATGAAGACCGGCGGCACCTATGATGTCGACGACGTCGGCGTCTACCGGCCGCAGATGACCAACGTGAAGGAACTCGGCCCGGGCGAGATCGGCTATCTCAACGCCTCGATCAAGCAGGTCCGCGACACCCGCGTCGGTGACACGATCACCCACGAGAAGAAGCCCTGCGCCGAGCCGCTGCCGGGCTTCAAACCCTCGGTTCCGGTGGTGTTCTGCGGGCTCTTCCCCGTCGATGCGAACGACTTCGAGGACATGCGCGACGCCATCGAGAAGCTGGCGCTGAACGACGCCTCCTTCACCTTCGAGATGGAGACCTCGGCGGCGCTCGGCTTCGGCTTCCGCTGCGGCTTCCTCGGGCTGCTGCACCTTGAGGTGATCCGCGACCGCCTCGAGCGCGAGTACAACATCGAGTTGATCACCACCGCCCCCTCGGTGATCTACCACCTCTATACCAAGGACGGCGAGCGCCGCGACCTGCACAACCCCGCCGACATGCCCGACATGTCGACCGTGGACCACATCGAGGAGCCGCGGATCAAGGCCACCATCATGGTGCCCGACGAGTATCTCGGCGACGTCCTCAAGCTCTGCCAGGAGCGGCGCGGCATCCAGATGGACCTGACCTACGTCGGCGGCCGCGCGATGACGGTCTACGACCTGCCGCTCAACGAGGTGGTCTTCGACTTCTACGACCGCCTGAAGTCGGTGACGAAGGGCTACGCCTCGTTTGACTATGAGATGATCGGCTACCGCGAGGACAACCTCGTGAAGATGTCGATCCTGGTCAACGACGAGCCGGTCGACGCGCTGGCGATGATGGTGCACCGCGATCGCGCCGAGATGCGCGGCCGGGCGATGTGCGAGAAGCTGAAAGAGCTGATCCCTCGCCACATGTTCAAGATCCCGATCCAGGCGGCGATCGGCGGCAAGGTGATCGCCCGCGAGACTCTGTCGGCGATGCGCAAGGACGTGACCGCCAAGTGCTACGGCGGCGACGCCACCCGGAAGAAGAAGCTGCTCGAGAAGCAGAAGGCCGGCAAGAAGAAGATGCGGCAATTCGGCAAGGTCGAAATCCCGCAGGAGGCCTTCATCTCCGCGCTCAAGATGGACAGCTGATCCGGGGCTTCCCGGGTTTGCATCAGATGGCAGGCCGGGGCAGATGCGCCCCGGCCTTTCCCGTTGTGGCGGGGCTGCCCCGCTTTCCCCTCCCCTCTTCACAGCATATCCGCATGGGAGATTTCCGATGCCCGCACCGAAGACGACCGCCGCAGCGCTTGCGCTGCTGCTCTCCGCCACCCCCCCTGTCCGCCGCGATCTGCGACTACCGACCGAGCCGGCTGGTCGGCGACACGGTGACCGGCGCCGCGGCTGCCGCCACCGGCGCCGTCGCGCAGGTCGCCGGCCATGCAACGGGCCATGCAACCGGCCAGCGCGGCGACGGCGGGTTCTACACGCTGGTCAACGCCACGAGCGGGCTCACGCTGCTGGGCGGCAAGCTCGCCGCCTCGGGCGGCGCGGCGGGACTGCTGGAGGGCGGCAGCGCCGCGGCGGCAGCGGCCATGGCCAACCCGATGGTCTGGGTCCCGGCACTGATCCTCGGCGCCGGCGGCGCCGGATACGAGGCCACCTGCGCCTATTTCGTCGACGAGCGGATCACCGATTACGACCACGTGCTGATGATCATGCGCGACTTCGAGGCGCATTCCGATCCGAGCTACTTCCGGCTCGAGGAAGACACGCTGAACCCCTTCATCGAGATCCACGACGAGGCCGGCAGCCGCGCGACCTACCGGATCGAGGATCTCTACATCGTCGACGGCATGCTCAAGCACCGGAGCTGGGGGCCGAACCGCAAGATCGGCCGGGTGGTCTTCGTGCCCGACGATGCCCCGAGCGAGGCGGTGCCGGAGGGCTCGGTGGTCGAGGTGTCGGAGACCCCTGCGCCCGAAATGTCCGCCCCCGAGGTGCCCGCTTCCGCGGCCCCAGATGCGGGCGCGGCCGAGGTCCCCTCGGCACCTGCGGCGGACCCCTTGCCCGCTACCGAGTGAGCGGGTGCAGCCCGGCTGACATGAGAAGAGCCGCCCCCGAGGGGGCGGCTCCGGGATGACCGTGGTTGAGGGGGATCACTCGGTCATCGTCTCGGGACCGGTCGGCGCGCGCTCCTGCAGCATCGCCAAGATGCGCTGGTTGAGCTCGGGGTCGGCCTGTGCCGCCTGGCCGATCTGGTTGTAGGTGTTGACGTCCATGCCATCGGTCTCGTTCACCGCATCGGCCATCTCGACCTGCGCCTGCTCGACCAGGGCCTGCTTGCCCTCGGGCTCTTCCACGGCCTCGATCTGCGTCATGTAGTCCTGCTGGACGGCCTGGACCTGGGTCGCGGCGTCGACGAAGGCGGTCAGCTGCTCTTCGCTGAACTCCAGCGCGGGCGCGGCGGGGGCTTCGGCGGCCGGGGCCTCGGCGGGCGCCTCGGGGGTGGCGGTTTGCGCCATCACCGGGGCCAGCGGGGCGGCGATGAGGGCGGCGATGACGGTCGACTTAAGCAGGGTGCTCTTGAGGGTCATAGAAGTCTCCTTCCCAGAGTGCTTGCACGGGATCATCCCGTGGCTTGCCCCGAGAGCTAGGGGGGCTGCCGCCGCGCCGCAATGCGGCGATGGCGGATCCGCGGGTCCGAGCAAGGAGTTGCCGGGAAAGCGCCCGCCCGCCAGCGGTGAGCCGCGCGTCAAATCCCCCTTGCGGAACCCCGCCGGACATTCGCGACCGGAAGGCGATCCTGCGCCTGTCCCTTCACCTCGGCGTGAACGCCCCTTTTCCCGTGCTACACTTTGACCATCCAAGGGAGGATCCCATGCAACGCCTTGCCCTCGCGCTCGCGCTCGCCCTGGTCGCGGCGCCTGCCTTCGCCTTCCACTGCCCCGCCGACATGTCCAAGATCGATGCGGCGCTTGATGCGGGTCCCAAGCTGTCCGAGGCGGACCTCGCCCGCGTCCGCCAGCTGCGCGCCGAGGGCGAACGCCTGCACGCCGCCGGGCAGCACCAGCAATCGGTCGACACGCTGGCCGAAGCCCTGCGCATCCTCGGTATCAAATAGCCGCGACCCTGCCCGATGCGGTTCCGCACCAGAGGAAGAAGCCCTTTTCTCTCAGCCGCTTCGGATCCATGGTGAGCCCCCAAGGGCCCGTCATCGGGCCGCAGATGCAGGGAGGGCATCTTGGACCCACGCGCCGCCACCACCGTCTACGCCCGCTGGGCGCCGATCTATGACCAGACCTTCGGAGCGATCACCCAGGCCGCCCGCCGCGCCGCGGTGCGCAAGGTCACCGGGCCCGAGGGCACCCGGGTGCTCGAAGTCGGCGTCGGCACCGGCCTGTCGCTGCCGCTGCTGCCGCGGCACATGAAGGTCACTGGCGTCGACTACAGCGCCGAGATGCTGGCCCAGGCCGAACGCCGGGTGGCGCGCCTCAAGCTGCCGCACATCGAAACGTTGCAGCGGATGGACGCGCGCCAGCTTGGATTCGCGGATGGCAGTTTCGACCGGGTGGTGGCGATGCACATGATCTCGGTGGTGCCCGAGCCCGAGCGGGTCATGCGCGAGATCGTGCGTGTGCTGAAGCCCGGCGGGCAGCTCATCATGTCGAACCACTTCGCCAAGAAAGACGGCCCGATGGCGCATCTGTCGCGGCGCACCGCGAAGTTCGCCGACCGCATCGGCTGGCATTCGGATTTCGACATATCGGTGGTGCTGGACACGCCGGGGCTGAAGCTGCTCGAACGCCGCGCCCTGCCGCCGGTGGGAATGATGACGCTGCTGGTGCTCGAGCGCTGCGACGCGCCCTCCCCCGCGAACGATCCGGCCCGCCCGAAGCGCTGAGCCGGAGCGTGCGGGATCAGGCCAGCATCTGCCCGTCGCCGCAGACCGAGATTGCCTGCCCCGAGATCGTCCGGCCCCGCGGGCTGGCAAGAAAGAGGATTTGGTCGGCGATCTGCTGCGGCGTCACGTACTCCTTGAGCGAGGTATAGGAAAAGGCGGCGGCCTCGACCTCCTCGAAGCTCTTGCCGAGCCGCTGGGCCTTGGCCTCGAGCACCCGGCGTTGGCGGTCCCCGGCGACGATGCCCGGCAGGATCGCATTGGCGCGGATGCTGTCCTTCCCCAACTCGATGGACAGCGACTTGGTGAAGCCGATCACGCCCCACTTGGCTGCGGCGTAAGGCGTACGCAGCGCAAAACCCACTCGCCCCGCCATCGACGAGAGGTTGAGGATCGAGGCGTTGCCGCTCTGCCGCAGCGCCGGCACCGCGTGGCGCACGCAATGGAACTGCGAAGTGAGGCTGACCGAGAGGCACTGCTCCCAGGCCTCGGGGTCGATTTCCTCGACCGGGCTCGTCGGCCCGGCGATCCCGGCGTTGTTGACCAGCACATCGAGCCCGCCGAGCGCGGCGATGGCACCTTGCATGAAGCTCTCGATCTGCCCTGCGTCGGAGACGTCGCAGCGCTGCTGCCAGACCTCGGGCGGAAGCGACGCCAGCGCGGCCTCGTCGATATCGCAGGTCGCCACCCGCGCGCCCTCGGCAAGGAAGCCCTCGACGATGGCCCGACCTATGCCCTGTGCCCCGGCGGTGACGATGACTCGCGCGCCTTCGAGTTCCAGGTTCATGGCAGGATCCTCCTGCGGCTGTCTTCCATTTCCTCGGCGCCGTAGGCGCGGATCAGCTCTGCCGCGACGCGGATGTCCTCGGTCACCGCCTGCGCCGCCGCATCGCCGTCCCGGGCGCGCAGCGCCTCGCAGAGCTGGCGGTGGTGGGCGCGCGAATGGTGCGTCCGCGAGCGGCCGATCTCCTCTTCGAGCGGCACCTCCGCCTTCACCCCTATGTCGAAGTTGATGATCGGCCCGGCCTTCAGCCAGAGCATGGTGATCACGTCCATCAGCACCTTCGACCCCGCCGCCCGGTAGAGCGCGAAATGCAGGTCCTTGTTGGCCGCCACCGCCTCGGGGCTGCCATAGGCCGTATCGAGGATCGTCTCGAAACGCTCGGCCAAGGTCAGGATCTCGTCGATCTCCTCGGGCGTGGCGCGCTCGGCGGCGCGCCTTGCGGCCTGCGCCTCGGTGAGGACCCGCATATCGGTGAGGTCGGCGAATTCCTCGCCGCTCATCAGCGGCACCTGCACGGCGCGCTTCGGCTCGACCAGCAGGGCCCCGCCCGCGGCAAGCCGGCTCACCGCCTCGCGCACCGGCATCATCGACACGCCCAGACGCTCGGCCAGATCGCGCAGCGAGATGCGGTCGCGCGGTTTCAACTGTCCTGAGAGCAGCATCTCGCACAGGGTCTCATGCACCTGTTCCGAGAGCGTGCGCGGCCGCGCTTCCGGCGGCCGTTCCTGAGTTTCGCCCATGTTTCCCATTTCTCCCCGTTGACTCTTTGCGAGTCCTTCTGCAACTGTGATCTCAGATCACACCAGAACGGGCAAGACCGCAACCGTTGATCCCGCGGCAAGGGAGGAATGACTGCCACGGGAACTCGGGTCACCAGAATCTGGTGTGATCTATGGCGCCAGCCCCGAGGAGGACCGCGATGCAGCCGACACCAACGAACACCCGCCCTTCGGCGCGCCGCGCCATGCGCACCTGATCCGGGACATCCACATGGCCAAGACCCGCAAGGTGATCATCACCTGCGCCGTGACCGGCGCGATCCACACGCCCTCGATGTCCGAATACCTGCCCGTCTCCGCCTCGGAGATCGCCGAGGCCGCCATCAGTGCCGCCGAGGCCGGGGCCGCGGTGGTGCACCTGCACGCCCGCAACCCCGAGGACGGCCGGCCGGACCAGACACCCGAGGCCTTTGCCCCCTTCCTGCAGGTGATCAAGCAGGCCTCGAACGTGGTGGTCAACATCACCACAGGCGGCGCCCCGACGATGACCATCGAGGAGCGCATCCGCCCGGCGCAGACTCACCGGCCCGAGATCGCCTCGCTCAACATGGGCTCGATGAACTTCGGCCTCTTCCCGATGCTGCAGCGCTTCCCGGACCTCGCGCACCAGTGGGAGCGCGACTACGTCGGCAACAAGGACATCATCTTCAACAACAGCTTCGGGCAGATCGAGCATATCGTCACCACGCTCGGCGCGCTCGGCACCCGCTTCGAGTTCGAGTGCTACGACACGGCGCATCTCTACAACCTGAAGTATTTCCTTGATCAGGGGCTGGTGAAGGGCCCGCTGTTCATCCAGACGGTCTTCGGCCTGATGGGCGGCATCGGCGCGCATCCCGACGACGTCATGCACATGAAGCGCACCGCCGATCGGCTCTTCGGCGACCAGTACCGCTGGTCGGTGCTGGGGGCGGGCAGGAACCAGCTTCCGATTGCCGCCATGGCGGCCGCGATGGGCGGGCACGTGCGCGTCGGGCTCGAGGATTCGCTCTGGGCCGGTCCCGGCCAGCTTGCCCGCAGCAACGCCGAGCAGGTTGGCAAGGCGCGGCAGATCATCGAGGGGCTGGGGCTGGAACTCGCCACCCCCGACGAGGCCCGCGAGATCCTCGACACCAAGGGCGCGGATGCTGTCGGCTTCTGAGCCGGACCCACTCGAGAGAATGCTCCCAAACTGCCCCCGTCGCCCCTCATAGCGCCGGGGGCTTCTTTTGATTGGAGCGGGGCGCAGCCCGCCCGGTAGCAAGGCGCAGCCGCCGGGCGAGCGCCCGCCCGTCCCGGCTCACGTAGCCCGCCTGCCCTCAGGGCTTGCGAAACAGCCGCGTCAGCTCGAACAGCTGGTCCAGCCGCTCGAAGCGCTCGCGTGCATCGGGCCAGCGTTCTTCCTGCGCCGCAGCGACAAGCGCCTCGACCAGCGACAGGGTGGAGATGTTGGAATCCCAGGCCGAGGGGATCTCGACCCAGCAGTTGAAGGCATGCTCCGCGACGCCGGCGATCGGGCTCGACCACTGGTCGGTGATCAGGATCACATGCATTCCCCGCGCCGCCGCGATCTCGGCCAGCCGCTGCAGGTTGTCCTCGTAACGGCGGATGTCGAAGATCAGCAGCGTATCGCCCTCCTCCATGTCCAGCACGTAGTGCGGCCATGTGGCGGAAGACGAAGTCAAATGGGTGACCCGCGCCCGGATCGCCTGGAAATGGGTAAAGGCATATTCCGCCAGCGAGCGGGTGATCCGCCCACCGACCACGTAGAGCCGCCCCTCGGTCGAGGCCAGCCGCTTGGCTGCCGCGTCAAACTGCGCCGCGTCGATATTGGTGAAGGTCTGCCGCAGGTTCTGCGTCACCGCCTCGGCGAAGCGGTTCAGCAGGTGCGACTCCGGCGCTTCCGAGGCCCAGACCGCCCGCCGCGCCTCGGGTCCCGAGACCTTGGCCTGCAGCTCCGACAAGAGCGCCGCGTGGAAGGCCGGATAGCCCTTGAACCCCAGCTTCTGCACCATCCGCGCCACGGTCGGCGTTGACACCCCGGCATTCGCGGCCGCGGCGGTGATCGAGGCGATCCCCGCGCCGGGGTAATCGCCCAGCAGCGCCTGCGCGAACTTGCGCTCGGAATTGGTCAGCTGCGCGTAATGCTCGCGGATGAGCTGGCGCACGGTGCCGTTCGGGCTGGTTTCCACGGGCTCCCCTTTGTGCCGGGTTCAAAAATTGGGCAGAAATCGACGGCACTTGGCGCCCGGTCCCCTCGACCCAAAATCGTTCTGAAAAAATATTGACGCATTATCGAGCGCGTGGAAAGGTTTTTCCAAAGACAGGGGGACAGACGTGTCGGAAGAAGACACCACCGCATTCGAAGTGAGCAGAGCCATGGGCCGCGGCCCGGCGCTGCTTCTTTGCGAGCACGCCTCGAACGCCATTCCCGCGCGCTATGACGGGCTGGGGCTGCACGAGGAGGACCGTCGCAGCCACGCCGCCTGGGACCCGGGCGCGCTGGCTCTGGCCGAACGGCTGGCCGAGGCGCTGGACGCGCCGCTGGTGGCGGGCAGCGTCTCGCGGCTGGTTTATGACCTGAACCGCCCGCCCGAGGCCGCCTCGTCGATGCCCACGAAGACCGAGACCGTGGACGTGCCCGGCAACATCGGCCTCTCCGACGCCGAGCGCGCCCAGCGCACCCGCGACGTCTACGACCCCTTCTGCGCCGCGGTGACCGGCGCCGTGGTGACCCGCAAGGCACTGGAGACCCCCTTTGCCCTGATCACCGTGCACAGCTTCACACCGACGTGGTTCGGCCTCCCGCGCGAGGTCGAGATCGGCATCCTGCACGACGCGGACAGCCGGCTGGCGACCGCATGCTGGACGAGGCGAGCCGCCTGCCCGGCCGTCGCATCGCGCGCAACGATCCCTACGGCCCCGAGGACGGCGTGACCCATTCGCTGAAGCTGCACGGCATCGCCAACAACCTGCCGAACGTGATGATCGAGGTGCGCAACGACCTGCTCGCCGACCAGACCGGGATCGAGATGATCGCCGGAGAACTGCTGACCCTGCTGCGCCCGGCGCTGGCGGGTCTGGGACTGACGGAGACGGACAATGCCTGAAGCCATGGTCTGCTACGTGCGGATCATCGACAAGATGAATCGCGCCATCGGGCGTTTTGCCATGTACCTGCTCTTTGCGCTGATCGGCGTGCTGATCTGGTCCTCGGTCTCCAAGACCTTCTTCACACCGACGCTTTGGACGCTGGAGACGGCGCAGTTCATCATGGTCGCCTATTACGTTCTGGGCGGGCCTTACTCGATCCAGATGGGCTCGAACGTGCGGATGGACTTCTTCTACGGCGACTGGTCGCCGCGCCGCCGCGCCATCGTCGACGTGATCACCATCTGGTTCCTGCTGTTCTACCTCGGCGTGCTGCTCTGGGGGGGCGATCAGCTCGACCGCCTACAGCTTCGGCTATTTCGGCACCGAGCCCTTCAAGTTCTTCGGCGAGCTCATCTGGGCCTTCGTCACCGGCGGGCCAAGCGCCGCCGCCGAGCACCTGGGCCATCTCGAGCGCAGCCCGAGCGCCTGGCGCCCCTACGTCTGGCCGGTGAAGGTCATCCTGTGCTTCGGCGTCGCGCTGATGATTTTGCAATGCGTCGCCGAATTCTTCCGCGACATCGCCCGCATCCGCGGAGAGGACCTCTGATGTCGCAAGACCTGATCGCAATCGTCATGTTCTCGGGGATGCTGGGCCTCTTGCTGACCGGGCAGCGCGTGTTCGGCGCCATCGGATTCGTCGCCGTGGTGGCCGCGCTCTGCCTCTGGGGCGACCGTGGCGGCTTCGACCTGGGCTTTGCCGCCTCGATCAAGCTGATGAAATGGTACCCGCTGCTGACCCTGCCGATGTTCATCTTCATGGGCTACGTGCTGTCGGAATCGAAGATCGCCGACGATCTCTACAAGATGTTCCACGTCTGGATGGGCGGCCTTTCGGGCGGTCTGGCGGTGGGCACCATCGGCCTCATGGTGCTGATCTCGGCGATGAACGGGCTTTCCGTGGCGGGCATGGCCATCGGCGCCACCATCGCGCTGCCAGAACTGCTGAAGCGCGGCTATGACAAGCGCATGGTGACCGGGGTGATCCAGGCGGGATCAAGTCTCGGCATCCTCGTGCCCCCCTCGGTGGTGCTGGTGCTCTACGCGATGATTGCCCGCCAGCCGGTCGGCCAGCTCTGGCTCGCCGGGGTGATCCCGGGCCTGCTGATGGCGGCGGCCTTCGTCATCTACATCGTCATCCGCTGCAAGCTGAACCCCGAGCTCGGCCCGATCCTGCCCAAGGCCGACCGTGACATCCCCATGGCCGAGAAGCTGCGCCTGCTGCGTGCCGGGCTGCTGCCGCTGGTCATCTTCTTCGTGATGATGGTGCCCTTCGTGCGCGGCTGGACCTCGCTGGTGGAAAGCTCGGCCATCGGCGCGGTGGCCGCCTTTGTCGCGGCGGTGCTCAAGGGGCGAATGACCCGCCAGGTCTTCGAGAACTCGGTGCGCAACACCCTCGGCGTGTCGTGCATGTTCATGTGGATCATCCTCGCCGCCCTCGCCTTCGGCGCGGTCTTCGACGGGCTCGGCGCGGTCAGCGCCATCGAGGAGCTGTTCACCGAGAAGCTGGGCCTGTCCCCCTGGATGATCCTCATCCTGATGCAGCTGAGCTTCATCGTCATGGGCACCTTCCTCGACGATACGGCCATGCTGGTCATCGTGGCGCCGCTCTACGTGCCTCTGGTCGGACACCTCGGGTTCGACCTGGTGTGGTACGGTGTCCTCTACACCATCACCTGCCAGATCGCCTACATGACCCCGCCTTTCGGCTACAACCTCTTCCTGATGCGCGCCATGGCCCCGCCGCAGATCGGCCTGCGCGACATCTACACCTCGATCATCCCCTTCGTCGCGGTGATGACCGTGGTGCTGGCGATCATCATGATCTTCCCCGAGCTGGCCCTGTGGCTGCCGGACCTCGTCTACCAGAACTAACAACGAGACCCCCGTGAAGAGGGGCACAGACATCAACCACGCAACAGGAGAGACAAGATGACCCTGACACGACGCAAGATCCTGAGCGGTGCCGCACTGGCCGCTCCGGCTGCGCTCGCGGCGCCGTCCATCGGCCGCGCGCAGGAGCCGATCAAGTGGCGCTTCCAGACCTACGCGGGTGCCGCCCTCGGCGAACAGGTGACCAAGCCGATCGTCGACTACATCAACACCGCCGCCCAGGGCGAGCTGGAGATCGAGCTCTACTACGCCGACCAGATCGTGCCCACCGGCGAGCTCTTCCAGGCGCTCCAGCGCGGCACCATCGACGCCGTGCATTCGGACGACGACTCCATGGCCTCGCCCACTCCGATGCGCGTCTTCGGCGGCTACTTCCCCTTCGCCACCAAGCACATCCTCGACGTTCCGGTGCTGTTCCAGCAATACGGGCTCGCCGACATCTGGCGCGCCGAATACGAGAAGGTCGGCGTGACCTGGCTCTCGGCCGCGGGTCAGGACCCGTGCAACTTCAATACCAAGAAAGAGATCACCAGCCTCGCCGATCTCGACGGGCTGAAGCTCTACACCTTCCCCACCGCCGGGCGCTTCCTGGCGCAGTTCGGCGTGGTGCCGGTGAACATCCCCTACGAGGATGCGGAAGTCGCTGTGCAGACCGGCGAGCTTGACGGCATGGCCTGGTCGGGCATCACCGAGGATTACACCGTCGGCTGGGCGAACGTCACCGACTACTTCCTGACCAACAACATCTCGGGCGCCTGGATCGGCTCGATCTTCGTCAACCAGCAGCGTTGGGCCGATCTGCCCGAGCACCTCAAGACGCTGGTGATGGCCGGGATCAAGGCCGCCGACACCTACCGCAACCAGTGGTACTGGGGCGGCGAGGCAAAGCTGCGCGCCACCGGCGACAAGCTGCAGCTGCGCTCGGTGCCGCCGGAGGAATGGGCCGAAGTCGAAAACGCCGCCAAGGCCTTCTGGAAGGAGATCGCCCAGGAAAGCGAGGTCCACGCCAAGGTTGTCTCGATTTTCGAAGAGTACAACGGCGTCATCAACCAAGCCGGCCCGCCCTACAACTTCTGAGGCGTTCCGTCGCAACATCTCGGCCCCCGCTCAGCTATTGCGGGGGCCGATCCCCTCGCATAAATCTGCGAGTATAATTTGATCAAATCCCCGCGCCCGCGCGCGGTGACACGGACAAGCCCAGCAAGGAGCCCGCGGAATGACCGCCCCCCTGACCCTAGACGACCTGAAAAACGCCGCACGCGCCGGCGAGATCGACACCGTCCTCGTTTGCGTCGTGGACATGCAGGGTCGTCTGCAGGGCAAACGCTTCCACGTCTCCAACTTCCTCGAGCATGCGATCGAGGAAACCCATTGCTGCAACTACCTCTTCGCCACCGACCTCGTGATGAGCACCCCCGAGGGCTTCGCCTCCACGAGCTGGGCCTCGGGTTATGGCGACTACGTGATGAAGCCCGACCTCGCCACGCTGCGCCCCGTGCCCTGGCTCGAGGGCACGGCGATGATCCTGTGCGACGTGCTCGACCACCACGGCCAGCCTGCCGCCGAGTCGCCGCGCCAGATCCTGCAAAAGCAGATCGCCCGCGCCGAGGCCATGGGCCTCACCCCGATGATGGCGACCGAGCTGGAGTTCTTCCTCTATGCCCGCTCCTACGACGACATCCGTCACAGCGGCTGGCGGGATCTGGAAACCCTCTCGCCCTACAACCAGGACTATTCGATCCAGCTCACCAGCCGCGAGGAATACGTGCTGCGCCCGGTGCGCAATCACCTCTACGCCATGGGCGTGCCGGTGGAATGCACCAAGGGTGAGGCCGAGCACGGCCAGGAAGAACTGAACATTCGCTACGCCGACGCGCTGACCTGCGCCGACCACCACGCGATCTCGAAGCACGCGGTCAAGGAAATCGCCCACCAGCAGGGCCACGGCGCCACTTTCATGGCCAAATGGCACGCCGACAAGGTGGGCAGCGCCGCGCATATCCACCAGTCGCTGTTCAAGGGGACGGAGAACGCCTTCTACGACAAGGACGGCGCGCATGGCATGTCGCAGACCATGAAGCATTACGTCGCGGGCCTGCTGAAGTATGCCCCCGACGTGACGCTCTTCCTCGCGCCCTACATCAACAGCTACAAACGCTTCGCCCCCGGCACCTTCGCGCCGACCAAGACCGCCTGGTCGGTGGACAACCGCACCGCGGGCTTCCGCCTCGTCGGCGAGGACACCAAGGGCGTGCGCATCGAATGCCGCATCCCCGGCTCGGACATGAACCCCTACCTCGCCTGCGCCGCGCAGCTGGCCGCAGGCCTTGCCGGGATCGAGGAGAAGCTCGAGCTGCCCGAGCCCGCCAAGGGCGACGTCTATGGAATGGATCACGTGCCGGACGTGCCGAACACCCTGCGCGCCGCTACCCTCGCCTTTGCCGGCTCGAAGATGCTGCGCGAAGCCTTCGGCGAGGCGGTGATCGAGCATTTCGCCCATGCCGCCCGCATCGAACAGAACGATTATGACCGCGCGGTTACCGACTACGAGCTGGCGCGCGGCTTCGAGCGCGCCTGAGGAGGCTCTCATGACCACCCTGAAGAATATCTCTCCCATCGACGGCTCGGTCTTCGCCTCGCGCGAGACGCTGTCCCTCGAAGAGGCCCGCGCGGCCGCGAACTCGGCGCGGATCGCGCAGTCAGAATGGGCCGCCCGCCCGCTCGCCGAGCGCATCGAGCTCGTCATGAGAGGTGTCGCCGAGATCGGCGCCCAGAACGAGGCGATCGTGCCCGAACTGGCGCAGATGATGGGCCGCCCGGTGCGCTACGGCGGCGAGTTCGGCGGCTTCAACGAGCGCGCCTCCTACATGGCCGAGATCGCCGAAGTCGCGCTGGCCAACATCGAGGTCGGCGAGGACGCCACCTTCAAGCGCTACATCAAGCGCGTTCCGCATGGCGTGGTCTTCGTGGTCTCGCCGTGGAACTACCCCTACATGACCGCGATCAACACCGTGGCCCCGGCGCTCATCGCCGGCAACACCGTGGTGCTGAAGGGCGCGACGCAGACCCTGCTCGTCGGCGAGCGTCTGGCCAATGCCTTCCACAAGGCCGGCGTGCCCGAGGCGGTGTTCCAGAACCTCTATCTGGATCATGACACCACCTCGGCCCTGATCGCCGAGGGCGCCTTCAACTTCGTCAACTTCACCGGCTCGGTCGGCGGCGGCAAGGCCATCGAGCGCGCCGCGGCGGGCACCTTCACCGGGCTCGGACTCGAGCTCGGCGGCAAGGATCCGGGCTACGTGATGGAGGATGCCGACCTTGATGCGGCGGTGGACACGCTGATCGACGGCGCGATGTTCAACTCCGGCCAGTGCTGCTGCGGCATCGAGCGCATCTACGTTCACGAGAGCCTCTACGACGCCTTTGTCGAGAAGGCCGTGGCGGTGGTGAAGGGCTACAAGCTCGGCAACCCGCTCGACGCGGAAACCACCATCGGCCCGATGGCCAATGTCCGCTTTGCCGAGGAAGTCCGCGCGCAGATTAAAGAGGCGCTGGAGATGGGGGCAACGGCCCATATCGACACCTTCCCCGAGGACGACGGCGCCGCCTACCTGACCCCGCAGATTCTGACCAATGTGACCCACGACATGCGCGTCATGCGCGATGAGAGCTTCGGCCCGGTGGTCGGCATCATGAAGGTGAAGGACGACGCCGAGGCCATCGCGCTGATGAACGACAGCCCGTTCGGCCTCACCGCCTCGCTCTGGACACAGGACGTGGAGCGGGCGCAGAGGGTCGGCGATGCCATCGAGACCGGCACCGTCTTCATGAACCGCGCCGACTACCTCGATCCGGGGCTCTGCTGGACCGGCTGCAAGCAGACCGGGCGCGGCGGCGGCCTGTCGGTCATCGGCTACCACAACCTGACACGACCCAAATCCTACCATCTCAAGAAGGTGACGAAATGAGCCTCACCGCCAACTGGTCCTACCCCACCGCCATCAAGTTCGGCGCGGGCCGCATCGCGGAACTGCCCGCCGCCTGCGCGCAGGCCGGCATCACCAAGCCGCTGCTGGTCACCGACCGCGGCCTTGCCACCCTGCCGATCACCGAGAGCACCATCGCCGTGCTTGAAACCGCCGGCCTGCATTGCGGTCTTTTCTCGGATGTCGATCCCAACCCCAACGAGCGCAACCTCGCCGCGGGCGTCGCGGCCTACAACGCGGGCGGCTACGACGGGGTGATCGCCTTCGGCGGCGGCTCCGGTCTCGACCTTGGCAAATGCGTGGCCTTCATGGCGGGGCAGACCCGGCCGGTCTGGGACTTCGAGGATATCGGCGACTGGTGGACCCGCGCCGACGCGGACGCCATCGCTCCCGTCGTCGCCGTGCCGACCACGGCGGGCACCGGCTCGGAGGTCGGGCGCGCGGGCGTGCTGACCAACTCCGAAACCCACGAGAAAAAGATCATCTTCCATCCCAAGATGCTCCCCGCCGTGGTGATCTGCGATCCCGAACTGACCGTCGGCATGCCCAAGGCGATCACCGCCGGCACCGGGCTCGACGCCTTTGCCCACTGCGTCGAGGCCTTCTCCTCGCCCTTCTACCACCCGATGTCGCAGGGTATCGCGCTCGAGGGCATGCGGCTGGTGATCGAGTACCTGCCGCGCGCCTACGCCGACGGCACCGACCTCGAGGCGCGCGCGCAGATGATGAGCGCCGCCGCCATGGGCGCCACCGCCTTCCAGAAGGGTCTCGGCGCGATCCACGCGATGAGCCACCCCATCGGCGCGGTCTTCGGCACGCACCACGGCACCACCAACGCCGTCTGCATGCCCGCCGTGCTGAAGTTCAACGCGGACGCCATTCGCGAGCGCTTCGACAAGGCGGCGGGCTATCTCGGCATCGAGGGCGGCTTCGACGGCTTCTGCGCCTTCGTCGACCAGTTCAACGACAGCCTCGGCGTGCCCAAGGGGCTGACCGCGCTCGGCGTGACCGAGGAGACGATCCCCGAGCTTGTCAAAGGCGCGATCAAGGATCCTTCCTGCGGCGGCAACCCGATCGAGCTGACCGAGGAGAACCTCGAGGCGCTGTTCCGCGCCGCGATGTGAGCCTGCCGGTTTGAGCTATGAGGGCCGGGGCTAGAGCTCCGGCCTTTTTTTCGTCTCCACGCGACGGCAGAGGGCGCCGGGCGCGCGCCGCGCGTGGGATGGCGCCGCCACGCTCGAGGTCGGCGCTTTATTCCGGCAAAGCCCGGAAGACACCCGAACGTCGCGCTCCGTCACAAAAGCGCCAGCCCGCCGGGACGGGCCAGCGCTCGCCCGGCGCCTTCGGCGTGATCCCGGGCGGGTCGGCTCGCGACTCTCCCTTCGCCGCCCCCATCTCTTGCGCTAAACTCCTCCCACGCACCCGGAGGATCCGCCCATGCATGCGCCCACGCCCTTCACCCTCATGGCCCGCAACAACGCCTGGGCGAACGAGACGCTCTATACCGTACTCGCGGCGCTCACCGAGGAGGAGTTCACCGATCCCCGCCCCGGCTTCTTCCCCTCGCTCAGCCTGACGATGAACCACATCCTGCTGGTCGATCTCTACTACATCGACGCGCTGGAGCGCGGCGGGCTCGGGCTCTCGCTCAGGAACCGCCCGCATGTCGACGACCCGGCACAGCTCGCCGACGAGCAGGCCAGGACCGACCTGCGCCTGCTTGCCCTCTGCGAGGCGCTCACCCCCGAGACGCTGAAGGAAGAGCGCCTCACCCAGCGCGCCTCGGGCGCGGTGCACGAGAAGGTCCAGCCGCTGCTGCTGCATCTCTTCCAGCACCAGATCCACCACCGCGGCCAGGCCCATGTGCAGCTGCAGGACGCCGGCTATGCGCCGCCGCAGCTCGACGATTTCTACCTCGAGCATGGGCGCGTTGCCTCGGCCGCGGCCTGGTTCCCGCACTAGCCCCACGCGCCCCCTTGCACATGCTGCCCCGACGTCGCCTTATGGCGCCGGAATACGAACGGGGTACGGATGATGACGAAGACGGTGGCGGTGATCGGGGCGGGCATCGTGGGCGTGAGCACGGCGATCGAGCTGCGGCGCGCCGGGCACGAGGTGGTGCTGATCGACCGTGCGGGACCGGCGACGGGCACCAGCCACGGTAATGGCGGCGTGCTGGCCGCGGCGGCCGTGCTGCCGGTGACCGGGCCGGGGCTCTGGAAGAAGGCCCCGAAGATGCTGCTCGATCCGGATCAGCCGCTCTTCCTGCGCTGGTCCTACCTGCCCAAGCTGATGCCCTGGCTGATGCGCTACATGTCCCACGCCAACGCCGAGGCTGCCCTGACCCGCGCCCGCGCCATCGCGCCGCTGCTCGGCGACAGCCTCGCCGACCACCTCGCGCTGGCGGGCGGCACCCCGGCGGAGAAATGGCTCGTCGCCTCGGATTACGTCTTTGCCTATCCCGACCGCGCCGCCTTCGAGGCAGATGCCTTCGGCTGGAAGACCCGGAGTGATCTCGGCTTTCCCCACGAGGTGCTCGAGCATGGCGCCTTCCAGGCCTATGACCCGGCGATGAGCACCGACTTCGCCCTCGGTGTGCGCCAGCCGAACCACGGCCGCATCACTGACCCGGGGCACTACGTGAAAGACCTCGCCACCCATGCCCAGAGCCTCGGCGCACGGCTGGTGATCGGCGAGGTGCGGGATTTCGTGGAGGAAGGCGGCAGGCTGACCGGCCTCAGGATCGGCGGCGAGACCCTGCCCTGCGACGCCGCGGTCGTGGCCACCGGCGTCTGGTCCGGCCCGCTGGCCAGGCGCCTCGGCCTCGAGGTCCCGCTGGAGAGCGAGCGCGGCTATCACCTCGAGCTCTGGGAGCCTTCGGTCATGCCGAAGTCCCCGGTGATGTTCGCCGCGCAGAAGTTCGTCGCCACCCCGATGGAGGGCCGCCTGCGCCTTGCCGGGATCGTCGAGTTCGGTGGACTCGATGCGCCGGCCTCCGCCGCCCCCTTCGAGCTGCTGCGCCGCTCGATCCGCAAGGCGATGCCCGGGCTCACCTGGACGCGCGAGGTGGAATGGATGGGCCACCGCCCCTCGATCGCCGACTCGCTGCCGGTGATCGGCGCGGCACCGAGGCTGGCAGGGGTCTTTGTCGGCTTCGGGCACGATCACGTCGGCCTCACGGCCGGGCCGAAGACCGGGCGGCTGCTGGCGCAGCTGGTCTCCGGGCAAACGCCCAACTTCGACCTCGCGCCCTTCGCGCCGGACCGCTTCTCGTAAGCGCTGCCTGCGATGAGCCTCCTGCCCTTCCTCGCCCGCCATGCCCGCTGGCTCATGCTCATCGGCCTCGCCTTCGGCATCGCTCTGCCGCAGGTGGCCCAATTCGTCCGGCCGTGGCTGTCCGAGCTGGTGGCGCTGATGCTCTTCGTCGCCGCCCTGCGCATCGGCCCGCGCGCGGCGCTCGGCGCGGTGCACCACCTGCGCGGCACGCTCGGCGCGCTGCTGGTCTTCCAGCTGCTCTGTCCGCTGGTGCTGATCGCCCTCGCCTCCGCCCTCGGCCTGCGCGAGAGCCCCGCCGCGCTGGCGCTGATCCTGCTGATGGCCGCGGCGCCCTTGGCCAGCAGCCCGAACCTCACGCTCATGGTCGGCGGAGCGCCCGGCCCGGCGCTGCGCATGCTGATCCTCGGCATGCTGATCCTTCCCGCCACCACCCTGCCGGTCTTCGCCCTGCTGCCTGCCTTCGGCGGCGCGGCGGGCATCCTCGGCGCGGCGCTGAAGCTGCTGCTGGTGATCCTCGCCGCGACCGGGCTGGCCTTTGTGATCCGCCCGCGCCTGCTGCCGAACCCGGGCCCCGCCGCCCTTGCGCAGCTCGACGGCGCCTCGGCACTGCTGATGACCACCATCGTGCTCGCCCTCACTTCCGAAATCCGCCCCGCCCTGCTGGAGCGTCCGCTCGAGCTCGCGGGCTGGATGGCGCTGGCCTTTGCCGCCAACCTCGGCCCGCAGGCGCTGACCCTCTGGCTGCGCGCCCGCGGCGGGCACGTCGAGGCTCTGGACGCGCTGGCGATGATCGCCGGCAACCGCAACATCGGCATCTTCCTCGTCGCCCTGCCGGTGCAGGTGACCGACCCGCTGCTCCTGTTCATCGGCTGTTATCAGGTGCCCATGTTCCTCACACCTCTGCTGATGACCCCGCTCTACCGGCGTGCCCGCGCCCGCGCCGCAGGGGTTGGCTTCGCCGGAGAGGCCGCTATCACGGGCACAGACAACGGAGACCGCAATGCCCCTCAATCCCGCCGATGACGCCTTTGCCGACACCCTGAGCCGCGCGCTGCCCGAGGGCGCCCTGCGCCGCGCCGAGCCGCGCTACCTCGAGGAGCCGCGCGGCCGCTGGCAGGGCATCTCGGGTTGGGTGGCGCTGCCGCGCAGCGTCGAGGAGGTCGCGGCCATCGTCCGCGCCTGCTCAGAGGCCCGCGTCGGCCTCCTGCCCTACGGCGGCGGTACCGGGCTCGTCGGCGGGCAGATCGCCCCCGAGGGCCCCGCCCCGCTGATCCTCTCGCTCGAGCGTATGTCGGCCATCCGCGCCACCTACCCCGAGGAGAACGTGCTGGTCGCCGAGGCCGGCGCGGTGCTGGCCGACGTGCAGGCCGCGGCGCTGGCCGTGAACCGCCTCTTCCCGCTCTCGCTCGCTTCCGAGGGCACCGCGCGTATCGGCGGGCTGCTCTCGACCAACGCCGGCGGGGTCAACGTGCTGCGCTACGGCAATGCCCGCGAGCAGGTGCTGGGGCTCGAGGCGGTGCTGCCCGACGGCACGATCTGGCACGGGCTGAAACGGCTGCGCAAGGACAACACCGGCTACGACCTGCGCGGGCTGCTGCTCGGCGCCGAAGGCACGCTTGGGGTGATCACCGCTGCCGCACTCAAGCTCTCGCCGGTGCCTGCCGCCACCGGTACCGCGCTGCTGGCCGTCGAGAGCCCCGCCGCCGCCCTCAGCCTGCTTGCGCTCGCCCGCGAGCAGCTTGGCGAGATGGTCAGCGCCTTCGAGCTGATCGGTCGCATGGGGTTCGAGTTCCTCGCCGAGGCCCTGCCCGAGGTGCGCCAGCCCTTCGCCGAGCCGCCCGCATGGTGCGTGCTGGTCGAGCTCGGACTCGCGCAGGGCATGGCCCCCGAGACGGCGCTGGAAGCCCTCTTCACCGCTGGCATGGAGGCTGGCCTCGTCAGCGACGGGCTGCTTGCCCAATCCGAGGCGCAGGCGCAGCAGTTCTGGGAAATTCGCGAACGCATCCCCGAGGCCAACCGCCACATCGGTGCCATCGCCAGCCATGACGTCTCTTTGCCGCTGAGCGCGCTGCCCGAGTTCATCGACACCGGGCTGGCGCGGCTGGCGCAGGTCGGCGACTTCCGGGTCAACTGCTTCGGTCACCTCGGCGACGGCAACCTGCATTACAACGTCTTCCCGCCCAAGGGCCGGAAGAAACAGGACTACCTCGATATCCGTGCCGAGGTGCAGCGCTGCGTGCACGATCTGGTCAATGAGATGGGCGGCTCGGTCAGCGCCGAACATGGCATCGGGCGGCTGAAGGTGGACGATCTCGAACGCTACTCCGACCCGGCCAAGCTGGCGGCGATGCGCGCTATCAAGGCGGCGCTCGACCCGGTCGGGATCATGAACCCGGGCGCGGTGATCCGGGGCTGATGCCCGGCACCAGCGGGGCGGCGCAGGGCCGCCCCGGCCATGCTCATGCAGGTGACTTGTAGGCCTTCGCCGCCTTGCCCGCCTTCTTCTGCATTTCCATCAGCTCGTCCGCCGAAAAGGCCCTTACGGTCTGGATGTTGCTCACCATGCCCGAGGCACCGACCCCCATCAGGCTGGCCAGAAGGTCGTGCACGTCGGAAACCTCCGCGATCACCATCCAATCGGTCGGCCCGGTCGTGGCGTAGAAGGACAGCATCTTGCCGCCCCCCCGCCTCGACCACCGAGCGCGCGCCCTCGGCACGGTCGCTGGGATTGGCGATCATGCCCTTCAAGGCCGCCGCCGTGTAGCACCCCGTCACTATGAATGTCGGCATACCGAGTCCTCCCGGGTAGGATCCACGGGTCGTCCTCTGCACCACGCAGGCCGGTCCGGCCCGCATCCTCCCGGGTAGAATGATACCACAGGCCACCCCCGTCGCGGTGACCGGAAGCGTGTCAAACGCCGGGGATCACCTGCCCGGGATCAGGCACCCGGGATCAACGGCAGGTGCGGCTGCCGGTGCGCAACGCGCGCTCCGAGCGGATCCTCTCGAGCTCGTCTTCCACCGCGGTGCCGGAATAGACCGCGTCGTCGACGGTGACATCGTCACGCGCGTTGCGCTCGCGCAGGACGCGGGCGGCGCCCATCGTGTCCCGAGCGTTGCGCAGCACCACGACCCTCTGCAGTTCCGAGGCGCTGGTGCTGCCGCCCATCGCCGCATCGAACTGGTCGAGCGCGGCAAGCGCCTCGTCATGGCGGCAGGCGATGGCCAGCTCGGTCACCTCCGCGGACATCCCGGCCCCGCTGGCCGGGCCGGCGCTCTGCGGCGGCGCCGAATGGGTGCAGGCAGCGAGCAGCAGCGGGGCAAGGACCACGACCGCCGAGGCGCCGGTCAGCCGGGACAAGAAGGGCAGATACATGGTCTTTTCCTCGTGGTTCATCGTCCTGCGGTCCGCGCGGCAGCCCTGCCCCGCGATCCCGCCTTCTGGATGCTGCGCGGCTTGGCCGATCAATTCAAGGCTGTGGCTGGCTCCGCCGCAGCAGCGGTGCGCGACAGTGACCCGCCTACCGCGATCAGATAGGTCGGCTGGTCAGAACGGCCAGCACCCCACCGCAGACATGGCTCAGTCCCACCACGGCCCGTGGTGCACGTCCTCGCCATCCACCCGGTCGAATCCGTGGCGGCCGAAGAAATCCCGCTGCGCCTGTATCAGCGCCGCCGTGCCGCGTGGCTGGCGCAGCGTGTCCCAGAAGGCCAGCGCCGAGCCGAGCACCGGCAGCGGGTAGCCCGCCGCAATCCCCCCCCGAGACCAGCCGGCGCAGCGCCGGGATGCCCGCGTCGAGCACCGGCGCGAAGCGCGGCGCGAGGAAGAGCTGCCCCTCGGGCGGGCTCTCGCGGAAGGCGTCGGAAATGTCATCGAGCAGCCGCGCCCGGATGATGCAGCCCGCGCGCCAGATCTCGGCGATGCGGGCGAAGTCGAGCTGCCAGCCATATTCGGCAGAGGCGGCGGCAAGGATGCGGAATCCCTGCGCGTACTCGAGGATGCGCGCCGCTAGCAGAGCCGCCTCCAGCTCCTCGAAGTCCGGTGTGAACCCGGCCCGGTCCGCGCCGAGCGCCGCGCCCGCGACCTCGCGCAGGTCCTTCTCGGCAGACCAGGCCCGCGCCGCGACGGCGCCCTCGATCATCGTCGCCGACTGGCCAAGCGTCACCGCCTCGATGGCGGTCCAGCGCCCGGTGCCCTTTTGCCCTGCACGGTCGAGGATGGCATCCACCATCGGCCCCTCGCCCAGCGGGTCGTCATAGGAGAGCACGGTGCCGGTGATCTCGAAGAGGTAACTCTCCAGCGGGCCGTCGTTCCAGCGCGCGAACTGCGCGCCGATCTCGGACGGCGACAGCCCCGCGCCATGGCGCAGCAGCTCGTAGATCTCGGCGATCATCTGCATGTCGGCATATTCGATGCCATTGTGCACGGTCTTGACGAAATGCCCCGCCCCGTCCGGCCCCATGCGGTCGGCACAGGGGGCGCCGTCGAACTGCGCGGCGATCCTCGACAGGATCGGCTGCAGCCCAACCCAGCTTTCCTCGGAGCCACCAAACATCATCGACGGGCCATGCCGCGCGCCCTCCTCGCCGCCCGAGACGCCGAGGCCGACGAAATGCAGCCCATGCTCGGCGAGGAGCGCGCTGCGGGCGCGGGTCGCGTGGAAATCGGCGTTGCCCGCGTCGATCACCGTGTCGCCCTCGGCGAGCAACGGGATCACCTGCGCGAGGAAGTCATCCATCGGTCCGGTCGAGGGGATCATCGCCAGCAGCAGCCGCGGTCTCGGCAGCGCGGCGATCAGCTCTTCCAGAGTGCCGAGCGCGGTCACATGCGCCGCGAAGGGTGCGGCGCGGGTCATGAACTCGGCGATCGGCCCCGCACTGCGGTTCGACACGGCGATGTCGATGCCCTTGTCGGCCATGTTGAGCGCCAGCGCCGCCCCCATCGTGCCCAATCCGTAAATGCCGATCTGCGGGTCTGCCATGGACGCCTCCTGTGTCTCTGCCGCGAAAGGTAGCGATAACAGGCCCCGAGGCAAGCCGCCGCCACGCGCCCGCGATGCACAGCCGCTGTGCATCCCCCGTGCACGGGACCAGCCACCGCCAAAGACGCCGGAAGCCGGGCCCTGCCGCCCGGCTTCTTCTCTTTCAAAATACGCCGGGGGAACCCGCCGCAAGGCGGGCGGGGGCGGAGCCCCCTGCCCGCGTCACGCGGATCACTGGCCGAGGCACCAGCGCATGATCGCCTTCTGCGCGTGCAGCCGGTTCTCGGCCTCGTCCCAGATCACCGACTGCGGCCCATCCATCACTTCCGAGGTCACTTCCTCGCCGCGGTGCGCCGGCAGGCAGTGCATGAAGAGCGCGTCCTTGCCCGCGGCCTCCATCAGTTTTTTCGTTCACCTGGTAGGGGCGCAGCATGTTGTGGCGGCGCTCCTTGGCGCTCTGCGCGTCATGCATCGACACCCAGGTGTCGGCGACCACGAGGTCCGCGCCCTCGACCGCCTTGAAGGGATCGCGCTCGATCGTGATGCTGGCGCCCTCATTGCGGGCAAGGCCGACGAATTCCATCTCGGGATCGAGCTGAACCGGGCCGGTGAAGGTCAGATCGAAGCCGAAGCGCCCGGCGGCATGCAGGAAGGACGCGCAGACGTTGTTGCCGTCGCCGCACCAGACCACCTTCTTGCCCTTGATCGGCCCGCGGTGCTCCTCGAAGGTGAGGATGTCGGCCATGATCTGGCAGGGGTGGGTGCGGTCGGTGAGACCGTTGATCACCGGCACCGTCGCGAATTCCGCCATCTCGGTCAGCACCGCCTCGTCGAAGGTGCGGATCATGATCATGTCGACGAAACGCGACAGCACCCGGGCGGTGTCGGCGATGGTCTCGCCGTGGCCGAGCTGCATGTCGTTGCCCGAGAGCACCATGGTCTGCCCGCCCATCTGCCGCACGCCGACGTCAAAGGAGACGCGGGTCCGGGTCGAGGGCTTCTCGAAGATCAGCGCCACCATGCGCCCGTCGAGCGGGGTCTCGTCATCGGCCATGGCCTTGGGGCGGCCGTTACGGCTGTCCTTGATCGCCTTGGCGCTGTCGATGATCCCCCGCAGGTCCGCCGGGTCGGTTTTGTGAATGTCGAGAAAGTGGTTCATCTGTTGGGTCTTTTTGTTGGGCCGGGGACTCGGGGCGCTGCCCCCGTCCGCCATGCGGCGGACTCCCCCGGGATATTTTGGCCTAGAAGAAACTCAGGCGGTGCTCAGGCGGTCACCTCGGCGGCAACCTCCAGAGCGGTGGCGGTGGCGTCGAGACGGCCGACCGCCTCGGCGATCTCCTCCTCGGTGATGGTCAACGCGGGCAGAAGGCGCACCACATTGTCCGCCGCGGGCACGGTGATCACCAGCTGCTCGTAGCCGGCCTTGACGAAATCGCCCGGGGCGACCTTGGTCTTGAGCCCGATCATCAGCCCCTGGCCGCGAACCTCCTCGAAGATGTCGGGGTGGCTGGCGATGAGTCCCTCGAGCTTCTGGCGCAGCAGGCCGCCCTTGCGGCCGACCTCCTCGAGGAAGCCCTCTGCGGTGAGCACGTCCATCACCGCGCCGCCGACAGCGCAGCCGAGCGGGTTGCCGCCATAGGTCGAGCCATGGGTGCCGACGGTCATGCCCGAGGCGGCCTCTTCGGTGGCCAGCACGGCGCCGAGGGGGAAGCCGCCGCCGATCCCCTTGGCGACCATCATGATATCCGGCGTGATGCCTGCGAATTCATGGGCGAAGAGACGCCCGGTCCGGCCCATGCCGCATTGCACCTCGTCGAGGATCAGCAGGATATCCTTGTCGTCGCAGAGCTTGCGCAGCGCCTTCAGCTGGTCGTCGGGCAGCGGGCGAATGCCGCCCTCGCCCTGGATCGGTTCGATGAGGATGGCGCCGGTGTGCGCGTCGATGGCCGCCTCGATGGCGTTCATGTCGCCGAAGGGCAGATGCTTGAAGCCGGGCAGGATCGGCCCGAAGCCCTTGACCATCTTCTCGCTGCCCGCCGCGGCGATGCCCGCCGAGGAGCGGCCGTGGAACGAGCCGGTGAAGGCGATGATGTCGGTCTTCTCGGGGTGCCCCTTCTCGTACCAGTACTTGCGCGCCATCTTCACCGCGAGCTCGCAGCTCTCGGTGCCGGAGTTGGTGAAGAAGACGGTGTCGGCGAAGGTGGCGGCCACGAGCTTGTCGGCAAGCGCCTGCTGCTGCGGGATCTCGTAGAGGTTCGAGACATGCCAGAGGTTCTGCGCCTGCTCGGTCAGCGCCGCCACCAGTGTGGGGTGGGCGTGGCCGAGCGCGTTCACCGCGATGCCGCTGCCGAGATCGAGAAAGCGTCGTCCGTCCTCCTCGATCAGCCAGCAGCCTTCGCCCTTCACGAAGTGAAGCGGGGCGCGCGAATAGGTCGGCAGGACGGAGGGGGTCATGGGGGCTTCCTCTGCAATGAGGCCCGATTGGTGCCAAGGGCCCGGGGCCAAGTCAAGTTTTCAAGGGAGTGTCTGACGGACAAACGAAGAGACGCGCCCGGATTGGGCACGGCGGGAGGAGCTCAGGCTCGTCGGATTCGGATCGCTAGCGTCATGCGCAGGCTCTTGCCGGGTTTCCCCGCGTAAATCAAGCGCCTTGCGCGGATAGGCCCGCAAACGGGTCGTCCGGGTAACCGACGCCCATCAGGTAGAGCCCGTCCGGCGGGCAGACCGGCCCGCAGGCGGCGCGGTCGGCGGCCTCAAGCGCGGCCCTGACGTCCGAGGGCGCCCAGCTGCCCGCGCCGACCCGCTCGAGCGTGCCGACGATCGAGCGCACCTGGTTGTGCAGGAAGCTGCGCGCCCGCAGGTGGAAGTGAAATTCGGTGCCGGCCCCGGTCTCGACTTGCTCGATCCGGCACGCGTCCAGCGTCTTCACCGGCGAGGCGGCCTGGCACATGGTCGAACGGAAGGTGGTGAAGTCGTGCAAGCCGATGAGATGTGCCGCACCCTCGCGCATGGCCTCGAGCGACAGCGGGTTCATCACCCGCCAGACCTGCCCCTTCTCCAGTGTCGAGGGCGCGCGGCGGACCAGAACGCGGAAAAGATAGCGCCGCTCCATCGCCGAGAAGCGCGCGTGCCAGTCGTCCTCGACCGCCGCGCAGGCGCGGATCGCCACCGGCGCGGGTTTGAGGTGGAAGTTCAGCGCCTCGCCAAGGCGGAACGGGTCCCAGGCCTTGTCCATGTCGCAATGCGCCACCTGCCCGCGCGCGTGGACGCCCGCGTCGGTGCGCCCCGCGGCGGCGATGGTGTGCTCGCGCTTTTCGAGTTTGCCGAGCGCAGCCTCGATCGCCCCCTGAACCGAGGGTTGATCCGCCTGACGCTGCCAGCCCGCGAAGGGCCCGCCGTCATATTCCACCAAAAGCGCGTATCTGGGCATGCGGAGCCCCTTAGCGCGCCGCCGCGCGTCCATCAATCCCCGCCGCGGCCCGGGCTTTCTTCTAGGTCCAAATATCCCGGGGGTGAATTCGCGCAGCGAAGAGGGCAGGCGACCCGCCTGCCCCGCCCCCTCCCGCCCCGAGGCACTGGCATCCCGCCCGCTGCGCCTCTATCTCTAGGGAAACGCAGAACGAGGGACGCCGCCTTGGTCATCGGAACCATCGCCGACACGCTCACCCGCGGGGTCGGCAACGTCACCGACACGCTGTCGGAAACCTTCTTCGAGCCGGTCGTGCGGATTGGCGTGACCGGGCTGTCGCGCGCCGGCAAGACCGTGTTCATCACCTCGCTGGTCGCCAACCTGCTCGACCGCGGGCGGATGCCGCAGCTCGCCGCCGAGGCGGAATCGCGCATCCTCACCGCCTACCTGCAGCCGCAGCCCGACGACACCGTGGCGCGCTTCGATTACGAGAGCCACCTTGCCGCGCTCACCGCGCGCGCGCCGCGCTGGCCCGACAGCACCCGCGCCGTCTCGGAACTGCGGCTCTCGCTGAGGGTGCGCCCGACCGGGCTCCTGGCCGGGTTGCAGGGGCCGCGCACCGTGCATCTCGACATCGTCGACTATCCCGGCGAATGGCTTCTCGATCTCGGCCTGCTGGAGCAAAGTTTCGAGAACTGGACAGACGCGACGCTGAAGCGCCTGCCGCAGCGGCCGGGGTCCGAGCCCTTCCTGTCGCTGCTCGGCGGGGTTGATCCCAACGAGGAGTTCTCCGAGCCCAAAGCCAAGGCGCTCGCGGAGACCTTTACCGGCGCGCTGCAAACCGCGCGCGAGGCGGGGTTCTCCGACTGCACCCCGGGACGCTTCCTACTGCCCGGCGAGAAGGCCGGAAGCCCGGCACTGACTTTCGCGCCGATGCCAAAGCCCGACAGCCCTGCCCGCCGGGGCCTCTGGCGCGAGATGGAGCGGCGCTTCGAGGCGTACAAGTCGCAGATCGTGAAGCCCTTCTTCCGCGATCATTTCTCGCGCATCGATCGGCAGATCGTGCTGGTCGATGCGCTTGGCGCGATCCACGCCGGCCCGCCGGCGCTCGACGACCTGCGGCGCACCATGGCGGGAATCCTCAAGGCCTTCCGTCCCGGCTCGAACGCCTGGCTGACACAGCTCCTGCGCGGGCGGCGGGTCGAGAAGATACTCTTTGCCGCGACAAAGGCCGACCATCTGCACCACAGCCAGCACCAGCGCCTGACCGCCATCATGGAGGCGCTGACCCGCGAGGCACGCGACCGGGCGCGCTTTGCCGGGGCCGAGACCTCGGCCATGTCGATCGCCGCGCTGCGCGCCACGGTGGAGCAGACCCTGCCGCACAATGGCAGCGAGCTCGACTGCGTGCGCGGCACGCTGCTCAACCCCGACGGCTCGCGCGGGCGGCAGGCGGCCTTCTACCCCGGTGCGCTGCCCGAGGACCCGGCGCATCTGCTCACCCCGGCGCGTGAGGGCGCGACGGGCTGGCTCGACGCCGATTACGAGATCATGCGCTTCGCGCCGGCGCCGCTGACTCTGAAGCCCGGCGAGGGCCCGCCCCACATCCGCCTCGACCGGGCCGCGCAGTTCCTGGTGGGGGATCGGCTGTGAACCCTCAGCTGCGCCCCGCCCGCCCCATGGACGCCGGCAGCCTCGGCACGATGATCACCGATGCGGTGGCCGCGCACGCCTGGAAGCCCACGCTACACAGCGGCGCCGAGGACATCGCCCATGCCGGCACGATGATCGAGCGCGGCTGGGTCACCGTCGCCGAAACCCCGGGCGGCGCGCTGCTGGGGTTCCTCGCCCGCGAGGGCGCCTACGTGCACGCGCTCTTCGTCACGCCGGAGGCCCAGGGATGCGGCATCGGCAGGACGCTGCTCGAGGACGCCCAGCGCACCGCCCGGCGGCTGGAACTCTGGACCTTCCTTGCCAACAACCGCGCCCAGCGCTTCTACGAGCGGGCGGGCTTTGCCGTGACCCGGCGTGGCGACGGCTCGGCCAACGAAGAGGGCCTGCCCGATCTCTTCTACGTCTGGGAGGCGCCCGCCTCCCGCAGCATGGAGGCCCGCCGATGAGCGATCTCCCGCCCGAAGGCCCGCGCAAGCAGGGCCCGATCCTTTTCGACCTCGACGAACAGCAGCCGGCCCTCACCCCCTCCGAGGCACCGCCTGTGCCCGAGCCCGATCTGCCGGGCCCGCAGGGGAAGGCGATGACCACCGCCGCGGCGCTGGCCGCACGGCGACCGTCGAAGCTGGCGCGCTGGTTCTGGGCGCTTGCGGGCACGCTGGTCTCGGCGCTGATCTCGATCGCCGCCTGGCGCTTCGCCATGGACCTCATCGCCTCGGTGCCGCTGCTCGGGCTCGCCGTGTCTGTGCTGATGGGGCTGGTGGTGCTGGTCGGGCTTGCCATCGTGGTCAAGGAGCTTGCCGCCATGTCGCGGCTCGCCAAGGTCGATGCGCTGCACCGGGCCGCCGATGCGGCGCTGGCTTCGGATGACCTCAAGGCCGCGCGCAAGGTGGTGGACCAGCTCTCGAGCCTCTACGCCGGGCGCGAGGACACGCGCTGGGGCCGCGAGCGGCTGAAGGAGCGCGGCGCCGAGGTCTTCGACGCCTCGGGGCTGATCGGCCTGGCCGAAAACGAATTGCTGGCACCGCTCGATACCGCAGCCCGGCGCGAGGTCGAGGCCTCGGCCCGGCAGGTGGCAACGGTGACGGCGCTGGTGCCGCTGGCGCTGGCCGACGTGATCGCGGCGCTTTCCTCCAACCTTCGGATGATCCGCCGCATCGCCGAGATCTACGGCGGGCGCTCGGGCACTTTGGGCAGCTGGCGCCTGACGCGGGCGGTGATGTCGCATCTGGTGGCCACGGGCGCCGTGGCGGTGGGTGACGACATGCTCGAGCCGGTGCTCGGTGGCGGCCTGCTCGGCAAGCTCTCGCGCCGCTTCGGCGAAGGGCTCGTGAACGGCGCGCTGACCGCGCGCGTTGGCGTCGCTGCCATCGAGGTCTGCCGCCCCCTGCCGTTCACCCGCCGCAAGCGCCCCTCGGTGCGCGAGATCATCCGCACCGCGCTGGCCGGCTTCGTGATCAAGGAGAGCGGCAAGGGCTGAGCCCGGCTCTTCCAAATTCATATCATCCGGCACCACGTCACGCGCCGGCTCACGCTTGGGCCGCGGTACCTTTCAATGGATGCGGGGGTGGCCAGTGCCGTTTAAGGAGATTTCGATCGGCACTGGCCAGGGGGATACCCCTGCACAAGAGGCATCACTTGGGAGGAAATCCTCGCCCGGACCATCCGTGAGTGGTAGCGGGTCCCAGCATTTGGGCGAGGCGCACGACAGGACGCGGGCTCTAATAGGCCTGCGCTACAGGAGGTGCAGCGGATTCGGTCCCTCCGCTCCACCCGTAAGCGGAGCCAGCGGCCCCGCGTCCCGAGGTGGCGGGGGACTCACCCACCCCACCAACCCTCAGGGTTCCGACCCCGACCAGCAGGCCGAGGAACATGAGAACCGCGATCAGCACGCCGCCGGTGAGTGTACCGGCGTGCTCTGCATGGCGCGGTTCCGCCAAGGTCAGTCCTGGCTCAGACCGAAGGGTCGAGCCGAAAGAGCCGCCACGGGAATTGCCACCTGGCAGCCCGGGGTCACGATAGGCCATAACGCCTCCACGGGTTCGGATGCGGCCGCCGGGTACTGGTTGAGTGTCAGGGGTGGCGCCGCTTTTGAGGATAAAAACCCGATCTGCCCGCAAAGATCCCCTTCTTCCACGGTCCCGGTGATTTCAGGCGTCCTGCCGCCAGATATCGGCGCGCTGTTGGCGCATCCCCGCCGCCCCGTCCGCGGACCGGCGGCGCCGCGCCGGTTTGCCTAGCGTCCAGCGGGGGATTTCCGCGCATTTCCCGTGCGTACGACCGGCATCTCCGAGGCCGCTCGGGCTGCGTGCAACCACTGGACCATCGCGAGTCGGATGCCTATAAGGCGGCCATGATGCCCCGCAATGCGATCATCATTCGAATTACATGCCCGGCGCTCTGATCACTAGAGCCGCCGGGACAAGGCGTATGGACCGCCGCGCCGACCTTTCTCAGACATCCGACATAACTTCCGGGACCGCAGAACATGTGCGCCGACACCACCACCCAGACGCCTGATTACAAGGACACGCTGAACCTTCCGCAAACCGACTTCCCGATGCGCGCGGGCCTGCCCAAGCGCGAGCCCGAGTGGCTGGAGCGGTGGGCGAAGATCGGCGTCTACGATCGCCTCCGCGACAAGGCCGCGGACGGCAGCCGCACCCCCTTCACGCTGCACGATGGCCCGCCCTACGCCAACGGCCACCTGCACATCGGCCACGCGCTGAACAAGACGATCAAGGACATGATCGTCCGCTCGCACCAGATGATGGGCCATGACGCGCGCTACGTGCCGGGCTGGGATTGCCACGGCCTGCCGATCGAATGGAAGATCGAGGAGCAGTATCGCCAGAAGGGCAAGAACAAGGACGAAGTTCCGGTCATCGATTTCCGGCAGGAATGCCGCAAGTTTGCCGAAGGCTGGGTCGACATCCAGCGCGAGGAATTCAAGCGCCTCGGCATCACCGGCAACTGGGACGATCCCTACCTGACCATGGCGTTCCACGCCGAGCGGGTGATCGCAGAGGAATTCCAGAAGTTCCTGATGACCGGTACGCTCTACCAGGGCTCGAAGCCGGTCATGTGGTCGCCGGTCGAGAAGACCGCGCTGGCCGAGGCCGAGATCGAGTACCACGACCACAAGTCGCACACGATCTGGGTGCCGTTCCGCATCGTCTCGGGCGGGCACATGGCGCTGCCGCAGGGCGAGGATGACGATTATGCCGGCGCCGACACCGAGCTGCTGGCCGAAGGTCTGCACCAGGCGCGCGTGGTGATCTGGACCACCACCCCCTGGACCATCCCTTCGAACAAGGCCGTCGCCTTCAACCCGACCATCGAATACGGCCTCTACGAGGTCACCGACACGCCCGAAGAATCCTGGGTCTCGAAGGGTGATCTCTACGTCGTGGCCGACAAGCTGGCCGGCGACGTGTTCAAGGCCGCCCGCCTCGCGCCCGAGATGTATACCCGCAAACGCGGGGTCTCGGCGGACGAGCTGTCGAGCCTCACCCTCGCCCACCCCTTTGCCGGCATGGACGGCGCCGAGGGCTTCTGGGACTACGAGGTGCCGATGATCGACGGCGACCACGTGACCGATGACGCTGGCACGGGCTTCGTGCACACCGCGCCCTCGCACGGCGCCGACGACTACGAGTGCTTCGTCAAGCGCAACTGGATCGACCGGATGACCCACAATGTCGGCGAGGACTCCGAGTTCCTGCCGCATGTGCCGTTCTTCGCCGGGCTGACCGTGTTCGACCACAAGGGCAAGGAAGGCAAGGCCAACGCCGCCGTCATCGACAAGCTGGTCGAGGCCCGCGGCATCATCGCCCGCGGCCGCGTCACCCACTCCTACCCGCACAGCTGGCGCTCCAAGGCGCCGGTGATCTTCCGCAACACGCCGCAGTGGTTCGCCTCGATCGACCGCGACGTGAACGACGGGCAGGACGAGAACGGCAAGACCATCCGCCAGCGCGCGCTCACCTGCATCGACCAGGTGAAATGGACGCCGCAGTCGGGCCGCAACCGTCTCTATTCGATGATGGAAGCCCGGCCCGACTGGGTGCTGTCGCGCCAGCGCGCCTGGGGCGTGCCGCTGACCTGCTTCACCAAGAAGGGCGCGCTGCCCACCGACGAGGGCTTCCTGCTGAAGGACCCCGAAGTCAACGCGCGCATCTGCGAGGCCTTCGAGACCGAGGGCGCGGATTGCTGGTACGCTGAGGGCGCGAAAGAGCGCTTCCTCGGCACCGGCTACAACGCCGATGAGTGGGAGCAGGTCTACGACGTGCTCGACGTGTGGTTCGACTCTGGCTCCACCCATGCCTTCGTGCTGCGCGACCGCGCCGATGGCACCAAGGACGGCATCGCCGATGTCTACATGGAAGGCACCGACCAGCACCGCGGCTGGTTCCACAGCTCGCTGCTGCAGTCGGTCGGCACCACCGGCCATGCGCCCTACCGCAACGTGGTCACCCATGGCTTCACGCTGGACGAGAAGGGCAACAAGATGTCCAAGTCGCTCGGCAACACCATCGTGCCCGAAGAGGTGATCAAGCAGTACGGCGCCGACATCCTGCGCCTCTGGGTCGCCCAGACCGATTACACCGCCGACCAGCGGATCGGGCCGGAGATCCTCAAGGGCGTCGCCGACAGCTACCGCCGCCTGCGCAACACCATGCGCTTCATGCTCGGCGCGCTTGGCCACTTCGACGAGAGCGACCGTATCGAGGCTGCGGACATGCCCGAGCTCGAGCGCTGGGTGCTGCACCGCCTCGCCGAGCTCGACGAGGTCGTGCGCGAGGGCTACCGCTCCTACGACTTCCAGCACGTGTTCCAGCAGGTCTTCACCTTCTGCACGGTGGATCTGTCGGCCTTCTACTTCGACATCCGCAAGGACGCGCTCTACTGCGACGGCGACACCACCCGCCGCAAGGCCGCACGCACGGTCATGGACCTGCTGTTCCACCGCCTCACCACCTGGCTCGCGCCGGTGCTGCCCTTCACCATGGAAGACGTCTGGCTGGACCGCTTCCCGGGCGAGGAGAGCTCGGTGCACCTGCAGGACTTCCCCGCCACCCCGACCGACTGGCGCAACGCCGCCCTGGCCGAGAAGTGGGGCAAGGTCCGCATGGCCCGCCGCGCGGTCACCGCGGCGCTGGAGATCCAGCGCACGGAGAAGGTCATCGGTGCCTCGCTCGAGGCCTTCCCGGTGGTCCATGTCGAGGATGCAGAGATGCTCGAGGCGCTGAAGACGGTGGCCTTCGAGGACATCTGCATCACCTCGGACATCGCCCTCACGGCGGACCCGGCCCCGGCCGAGGCCTTCCGCATGGCGGATGTGCCGAACGTGGGCGTGGTCTTCGAGAAGGCCGAGGGCGAGAAGTGCCAGCGCTGCTGGAAGATCCTGCCCGACGTCGGCACCCACAGCCACGCATCCACCTGCGCCCGCTGCGACGAGGCGCTGGGGTAAGCCGCCCCTGCCCTGCGCCGATACCAGCAGGGCACCGCAGACATACCAGGGGCCGGGCGCATTGCCCGGCCCCTTCTCATTCCGGGTGCTTCGCGTTCAGCTTGTCTGCAGTTGAGCTTCGATGGCACTCTTGTCGATCACCGACCAGACCTCGGCAATCCGCGCGTCCTTCACCCTGTAAAAGACATTCTCGGCGAACCGCACGCGCCGCCCGTTCACCGGAAGCCCGAAGAGCCTTCCCACCGGGGTGCAGTCGAACTCCAGCCGGCTGGCGATCTGCGGCGGCTCGCAGGCAAGTAAGGCGACCTCGAAGGACAGGTCCGGGATCGCCGCGAAATCGTTCTCGAGCATGCGGCGGTACCCCGCGAGGCCGATGCGCTCGCCATTATACGCGACCGCATCCGCGACGAAATCGCCGAGCCGCTTCCAATCCTGGCGGTTCAGGCAGGCGATATAGCCGCGATAAAGCGCTGCGAGGTCTTCCGGGGCCATCCGTGCCATCTCCGTCGGTCATCTGCGCCCGGAAGCCTAGCGCGCCGCTTGCCTGCGGCAATGCAAAAGGGGCGCCCGAACCGGACGCCCCTCGACACGCGATCGACCCGGCGCTCAGCGCGTCGGGATGCTGACCCGGAGCTGCACCGTCTCGATGCCCGGGTTGTTGTCGTAGATGTCGGCGTTCGAGCGGTGGTCATAGCTGAGTCCGACCCGCCAGCCCTGGTTGGTCTCGTAGCCCAGCTCGATCCCCGAGCGGAACTCGAGCGGGCCGCCAAGGTCGAAGCCGCCGTTGTCCATGTAGAGCCCCGGCATGAGGTGCAGCTCGGCATAGAAGGGGCTGTAGCCGAAGTTTTTCTTGTAGGTGGCGCCATAGCCCAGCCAGCCCTCGCCATCCTCGGTCACCGACACGCCGATGGCCTGACCGAAGGGACCGAACTTGCGGCCAAAGTCATAGCGCAGGTAAGCCTCGCCCTTGGTCTCGGCCTGGCGCTCGACCACGCTGCCCAGAGAGAAGGCCACGCGCGGCTGCGTCTCGTTCGGCCCGAGGCAGCCCTCGGCCGTGCCGCAATAGTTCATCCCCATGTCGGTGAGACCACCGATCAGCATCAGCACCGCGAAGGTTCCGTTGGCCATTCTGCTCTCCTGTCTGCCCCGGCGCTTGTCGCGCCGTCAATTCCTGGCGTTTGCATGGCGCAGGAACGCGGCGCTGTCCACCCGGCGGACCGGCTCGGGATGCCAGCGCATCCGCGGCGCAACAGCGCGTCAGGGCGCCAATCGCGCCAGCAGCCCCTCGGCGGCCCGCTCGACCAGATCGAGCGCTCCGTCGAAATCGCGCGTATAATAGGGGTCCGGCACCTCCGTGGCGCCGGTTTCGGGTGCATAATCGGTGAAGAGCGCCAGATCCGCCTTGCCGCCTGCGGGGCGGATCGCTTCGAGATTGGCCATGTTCGCGCCGTCCATCGCCAGGATCAAATCGAAGTGATGAAAGTCATCGGACGACACCTGGCGCGCCCTGAGACCCGACAGGTCGTACCCCCGCGCCTTGGCCGCCCGCTGCATCGGCGCGTAGGGCGGCTCGCCCACGTGCCAGTCACCGGTGCCGGCGCTGTCGATCTCGAGCCCGAGGCCGCGCGCCTCGGCCATCGCACGCAGCACTCCTTCGGCCGAGGGGGAACGGCAGATATTGCCCAGGCAGACAAAGAGAATACGGTAGGTCATGCGGGTCTCCTTCGAGCCCCGTGATAGCGCGAAGGCGGCGGCGATACAAAGCACCCCACACGCGGCAAAAGGCAGTCAGGAGGCAGAATGGCAGCGCAGGGCAGAACCGCAGCGAAGATCGTCATCCTCACCGGTGCCGGGATTTCCGCCGAGAGCGGGCTCGGCACCTTCCGCGACGAGGGTGGGCTCTGGGCGCAGCACCGGATCGAGGACGTGGCGACCCCAGAGGGATTCGCCCGCAACCCGCTGCTCGTGCACGACTTTTACAACGCCCGCCGCGCGCAGGCCGCCGAGGCCCTGCCCAATGCCGCCCACGCCGCACTGGCCCGCCTGCAGCGCGAGCACCCGGGCGAGGTGATCCTTGTCACCCAGAACGTCGACGGGCTGCATGAAAAGGCCGGGGCCGCGGCGGTCCACATGCACGGCGCGCTGGAGGGCGCGCTCTGCGCCGCCTGCGGCACGCGCTGGCAGGCGCCACTGGTCATGCGCCCCGACGTGCCATGCCCGCACTGCGCCCGCCCCGCGACCCGCCCCGACATCGTCTGGTTCGGCGAGATGCCCTACTTCATGGACGAGATCGCCGAACACCTCGAGAGCTGCGACATCTTTGCCGCCATCGGCACCTCGGGACAAGTCTACCCTGCAGCGGGATTCGTGCAGGAGGCAGCCTACGCTGGGGCGCATACGGTCGAGCTGAACCTCTCGGACAGCGACACCTCACGCAGTTTCGCCGAGCATCGGGTCGGCCCCGCAAGCCGGATCGTGCCGCTTTGGGTCGAGGAGATTCTCTCGCAGTAGGTCAGCGGGTCAGCTCGACCGGCACCTCGATGCGAATCTCCCCCGCCCGCTCGAAAGTCAGGTTGAGGCCGAGCGTCGCACCCGTTTCGAGCGGCTGCGTCAGCCCCATCAGCATCACGTGATCGCCGCCGGGCGCGAAGACATGACTGCCACCCGCGGGAATCACCACGCCGCCGCTGTGCGCGGTCATCGTCATCACTCCGCCCGCCCCTTCGGAGCTGCCATGCAGCATGGTTTTCGCAGCACTCGCGGAGCTGGCCCCGAGCAGCACGTCATCTTCGGCCCCGTCATTCCGCAGCTCGAGATAGACGGCGGCGGTCGGCGCGGAGGGCATTGCGGCCCGCGCGTATGCGTCTTCGACGAGGATATCGGCACGCGCCATCCCGGCTGTGGACAGCGCCAGCGCGACCGCGGCAAAAATCTTCAGGCGCATTCTCAGAAATCCTCCGCAAGTGAACGCAATGCTTCGGAATTCGTGGACCATCCACAAGCCTGCCGCAAGGGCATGACGTGTGGACAATCCCTGTGCAATCGCCGCGTGAAAGCGAGGCATGCGCAACTTAAAGCTATGGAAACAAAAGAAAACAGCCCCGGAGCGCAGGGCTCCGGGGCTGTGGAAATCTCTGTGGGCAGGATCAGGCCTGAGCGGCCTGTGCCTTTGCGATTTCTTTTTTTCACTTTCAGGGCATTGGCGCTGAGTTCGACGTCCTTCGCCTTGGCGAGGAACTTGTCGAGGCCACCACGGTGGTCGACCGAACGCAGGGCCGAAGCCGAGATGCGCAGTTTGACGCCGCGGCCGAGGGTCTCGGACTGCAGGGTCACATCATTCAGGTTCGGCAGAAAGCGACGCTTGGTCTTGTTGTTAGCGTGGCTCACGTTGTGGCCCGTCATCGGGCCTTTGCCGGTCAGTTCGCATACGCGCGACATTGGGTCCATTCCTTCATGTCTCGGGGCGAAAGCGGGCCTTCCGCCAATATCAAAGGGCGCCGCTTGCACAGCGCCCGGAATCTGGTCGGGCTTCTCTAGCTCCAAGCCCCATCGGCGTCAAGGGCCCTTCCCTGCATAGCCCCGCAGATAGGTGTCGAGGATTTCCTCGGCCGCCCGGGCCGGGCTCAGCTGCCCCTCCTCGACCCGGCTTGCCAGCGCCGACATGGCGCCGCGGACGGGCTCCTTGCGCAGCCGGGCGAGCAGACCCTCGCGCACCTCGGCCTCGAACCAGTGGCGCGCCTGCTCGGCCCGCCGGGCGGCAAACTGCCCCGCTCCGCGGCGCCAGCCGACCAGCGCCTGCATCTCCTCCCAGGCCTTCGCCAGCCCCGCCTCCTCCAGCGCCGAGACGGTCAGCGCCTTGGGAAAGCCCTCGGGGTCCTGCGGGCGCTTGCGCAGGAGCCGCAGTGCCCCAGCATAATCCGCGCAGGTGCGCGTGGCCGCGCCCTTCAGCTCGCCGTCGGCCTTGTTCACAAGGATGATGTCGGCGCTCTCCATGATGCCGCGCTTCACCCCCTGCAACTCGTCGCCGCCAGCGGGGGCCAGCAGCAGCAGGAAGAGATCGGACATGTCCGCCACCATGGTCTCGGACTGGCCGACCCCGACGGTCTCGATCAGGATCACGTCGAAGCCCGCCGCCTCGCACAGGCCGATCGCCTCGCGCGTGCGCCGCGCCACGCCGCCGAGCTGGGACTGCGCAGGCGAGGGCCGGATAAAGGCGCGGCGGTCGCGCGACAGCCGCTCCATGCGGGTCTTGTCACCAAGGATCGACCCGCCCGAGCGCGCCGAAGAAGGGTCCACCGCCAGCACCGCCACCTTCAGCCCTTGCCCGGTGAGCATCATGCCGAAGGCTTCTATGAAGGTCGATTTGCCCACCCCCGGCGTGCCCGAGAGACCGATCCGCAGCCCTTGGCGCCCGCCGCCGCGCAGCCGGTCGAGCAGCGCCGTCGCCTGCGCGCGGTGATCGGCCCGGCCGCTTTCCACAAGCGTGATCGCCCGCGCCAGCGCGCGCCGCTCGCCGGCCTCGATGCGTGCCGCCAGGTCCTCGATATCCATGCCACCTCGCTCCGTTTGCTCCCGATTTGCGCCGCCCGCGCCTGCAATGTCCACCCGCAGGCTCTTTCTTCTAGGCAAAAATATCCCGGGGGAGCCGCCAGGGGCGGCGGGGGCGGAGCCCCTTTCGGCGCTGCGCCCGTGGCTGACCTCGGCAGTGGGGGCGCTGCCCCCAAGGCGCGGTGCGCCTCTCCCCCGGGATATTTGGACCTAGAAGAAAGGCTCAGGTGCCGCGGGGCTTGGCGCGGAGCGTGGGGTCGGCCTCGCGCGGGTCCTCGGGCCAGGGGTGGCGCGGGTATTGCGCCTTCATGTCCTTGCGCACGTCGGCGTAGGAGCCGGCCCAGAAGCCCGGCAGGTCCATGGTGGTCTGCACCGGGCGTCGGGCGGGCGAGAGCAGCGTGACCCGCAGCGGCAGCTTGCCGACCATCGGATGGCTGCGCTGGCCGAACATCTCCTGGATGCGCAGGATGATCTCGGGGTGCTCGCCCGAGTAGTCGATGGGAATCTCGCGCCCGAGCGGCGTGGTGAACTTGCCAGGCACCCTGGCGTCGAGCGCCTGCATCTGCCCCCAGTCGAGCCGGGCCCGCAAGGCAGGCAGAAGGTCGAAGCGCTTCCAGTCGTCGGCGCTCTTCACCCCGCCGAGGAAGGGCAGCAGCCAGTCCTCGATCCCGGCGATCAGCGCCTCGGGTCCCATGTCCGGCAGGTCGAGCCCGGCGGCGCGACCGATCTCCACTCGGGCACAGAAGCGACGGGCAGCGTCGGAGAGCGGGATGCCGAGGTCGCGCACCCCGTCCAGCATGGCGCGGGAGATCGCCTCGGCGGGGGCCTCCTTCCACTGCCGGTCATCGAGCGCCAGCACGCCGAAGCGTTCCTGCCGCCGGGCGATGACCCTGCGCTCGCGCCTCGACCATTCGCAGAGATCGTGCCAGCCGATCTGATCCGCGAAGAGCGCACGCAGCTCGGACTCGGCGATCGGGATGGCCTGGCGGATGCGCGCCTCGCGCGGGTTGCCGTCGGTGTCGGTGACCACGATGAGCCGGGTCTGCGCCAGCGGGTCGGCCTCGTCCATCACCGCGCCCTTGCCGCCAGAGAGTTGGTAGCGCGGCGCATCGCCCTTGCGGCGCAACCCGATGCGGTCGGGATAGGCGAGCGCGGCCTGCGCGGCGGACGAGAGCTGCGCGCCCTGCCCCTGCCCGGCGGCGCGCGCGAGCCGCTTCGCCTCCTGCTTGATGCGCTCGAGCGCGGCGCGGGTGACCTCGAAGGGGCGGCTCTCGGTGAAGCGACGCAGGTCGCGGATGGCCTCGAGGCGGTAGTTCAAGTCCGAGGGTGCGCCGCGCAGCGGGTCGCGCTCGGCCAGCAGCGCGGCGAGCGGCGCCGCCTCGGGGCCGGCGAGGCTGAGCATATGCGCCAGCCGCGGGTGCAGCGGAAGCCGGGCGAGCTGGCGGCCATGGGCGGTGATGCGCCCCTCGGCATCGAGCGCGCCGAGCATCTGCAGGAGCGCCTGCGCCTCGGCAAAGGCGCCCGGGTGGGGCGCGGTGAGAAAGGGCAGGTCCTCGGGCGTGGCGCCCCAGAGCGCCAGCTCCAGCGCGAGGCCGGCGAGGTCGGCGGTCTCGATTTCGGCGGGAGGGAAGGCGTGCAGCGCGCCCTCCTCGCCCTTCGTCCAGAGCTTGTAGGCGATCCCTTCGGCGACACGTCCGCCGCGGCCGGCGCGCTGGGTGGCCTCGGCGCGGGTGACCTTCTCGGTCACCAGCCGCGACATGCCGGAGCCCGGATCGAAGCGTGCCCGTCGGGCGCGGCCGCCGTCGATCACCACGCGGATGTCCTCGATGGTCAGCGACGTCTCGGCGATGGAGGTGGCCAGCACCAGCTTACGACCCTGCGTTTCGGGGCGGATCGCGGCGCGCTGCGCGGCGAACTCCATGGCGCCGAAAAGCGGGCGAATGGTGATGTCTTTCGGCAGGCGTCCTTTCAGCAGCCCCTCGGTGCGGCGAATCTCGCCCTCGCCCGGCAGGAAGGCAAGGATACCGCCCTGCGTCTCGGAGGCCGCCTGCACGATGAGATCGGCCATGGCCTGCTCGAAGCGTTGGGTCTTGGGCACCGCACGATCAAGCCAGCGCGGCTCCACCGGGAAGCTGCGGCCCTCGGAGGTGATCACCGGCGCCTGCATCAACTCGCCCACGGGCCCGGCATCGAGCGTGGCGGACATGGCAAGCAGGAGGAGGTCGTCGCGCAGGGCGCCTGCGATCTCGAGGCAGAGCGCGAGGCCAAGATCGGCATTGAGCGAGCGCTCGTGGAATTCGTCGAAGATCACCGCACCGACGTCCGAGAGCTCGGGGTCGGACTGGATCATGCGGGTCAGGATGCCCTCGGTCACCACCTCGATGCGGGTCGCCTTGGAGGTCTTGCTCTCGCCCCGGATGCGGTAGCCCACCGTTTCGCCCGGCGCCTCGCCCAGCGTCTCTGCCATGCGGGCGGCAGCGGCGCGGGCGGCGAGCCGGCGCGGCTCGAGCATGACGATGCGCCCCCGGGTCAGCCCGGCCTCGAGCATGGCGAGCGGCACGCGGGTGGTCTTGCCCGCGCCCGGGGGCGCCTGCAGCACGGCGCGGCCCTGCGCGCGCAGGGCGGAGATGAGCTCGGGAAGGGCGGCGTCGATGGGCAGCTTTTGCATGCGCGGGGTTATGCGGGATCGCGGGCGCGCCGTCGAGGGCGCGGGATGTGGGGGCTCTGCCCCCGAGGCGCGGATGCGCCTCTCCCCCGAGATATTTTTGCCTAGAAGAAGGCGCCGGCCTTGGTCAGTTGGCGGCGACGCGGAAGACGCAGCCGTCGGAGATGAGCTGCGGCGGGGTGAGGCAGAGGCCCTTGGCGACGGTGAAGGCAGCCAGCACCTTGGGGACATAGTCGCGGGTCTCGGCATAGGGCGGCACACCCTGATATTGCGGAATGGAGTTCTCACCCGCGTTGTATCCGGCCAGCACGAGGATCGGATCGCCGTCGAAGCGCTCCATGAGAAAGTCGAGGAAGGCCACGCCGCCGCGGATGTTCTGCACCGGATCGAGGGCATTGGCGACGCCGAAGCGCGCGGCAGTCGCGGGCATGAGCTGCATGAGGCCCTGCGCCCCCGCCCGGCTGACCGCATCGCTGCGTCCACCCGATTCCACCGCCATCACCGCCAGCGCCAGCGCCGGCGAGACCCGGGTGCCCACCGTCGCCTTGAGCAACTCGATGCCGTAGCCCGCCGCCATGTCCTGCAGCTGCTGCAGGCGCGGGGCGCCCACCCCCGCCCCCTGCGGCGGCTTGCCGAGGCTGAGCAGTGCCGGCTCGAGCCGCCCCGGCCCGGAGGCCGAGAGCTCCGGCGAGATCGCCTGCCAGAACCAGCCGTAGATGCCCGCGCCCTCGGCGCGCCCGGGACTACTGCCGGGGCCGGGCGCGGTCCCGGCGCTCGCCTGCGGCAAGGGCTCGGGTTTCGGCGGTGGCGGCGCGATCTGTATGGTGATGCGTTTCTTTGCGCCCGGCTTCGGCGGGGTCACCCGCTTGGCGGAGAAGTCGGGAAAGGGCGGCGGCGTCTCGGCCGGGAGCGGTCCGGCGATCAACGCGAGCGCAAGCGCCGCGACAAGCGCGGGCGCACGAAGGAAGGGATGTCGGATCGCGCCTGCGGTCACTGCTGCCTCGTCTGCCAGGTGGGCCGGCATGCCGGTACGCTGGTCGGTTGCCCTGCCCGGGTCTGCGCCCGGGTGATCATGTCGCCGTTCGCCCGCGAGTCGCGCGCCCTGCTCGAGGCGCGTCGCCGAACTGCTTCGCAAACGAGTCTCGCACAGATTGTGAAGTCAACCAAGATTCTCCGCCATACGCGTGGAAAACTGGGTCCTGGGAGCCTCAGACGGGCGTGGTTTTGCCAGAAATGGTGCGGGATATTGCTTTTTACGCTTAACAATCAACGACTTGCTAAACACTCCAAAAATCCTTTCCGGACTATAAAAACAATCCGATTGCGCCAAAGTCCCGCCTCATTCCGACGGCTTTATAGGTTCCAGGCCGCAAGGGACTGGGCAATGAGAGAGGCCCGCGACAGACCCCGCAGCGGTTGAAATAGAGAGAGCAAACTGGATTTACGGAGAGAGACAATGCTGAAATTCATCAAAACCTTCCGCAACGACGAAGACGGCGCAGTCACCGTGGACTGGGTCGTGCTGACCGCAGCCGTGGTCGCCATGGCAGCCGGCGCCTACTCGCTGATCAGCGGCAACGTGACCACGGCGCTCAACAACGTCGGCACCAACCTGTCCTCGGCAGCAAACGGCAATTTCCCCGCCGGCACTGGCACTGGCACTGGCACCGGCAACTGACACCTGAAGCGACGCCGTCGCGTGACAAGAGCCGCCGTCGGGCCCCTGCCCGACGGCGGTTCTTTCCTTTCAGCGGGGCGCGTCGTCAGCAAGACCGCGGCACCACCGGAACCTGCCGCTATGAAAGCCCAGAACCGGCCATTTTTCACCACAATCCGCGCATAACACACCGATTGGAAGCGCACGGGAAACCGGCTCGGCAGCATTACCAAAGGGCAGCGCGGCCCGCCATTACGCTTGGGGCCGGTCCGGCCCGCTATCGAAAGGGACAGAGATGCGACTGATCTTCGGACTGGTTCTGATCGCGGGGCTCGGCCTGGCCGGCTTCGCCGTCTACTTGGCTCAGAATTACATCGGCGCCTACCAGGTCGCCCTGGAAAAAGAGCGCGAGAAATCCGTCGAGGCGGTGCCCACGAAGCAGATCTACGTGACCACCCGCGCCATCGCCCACGGCCAGATCATCACCCCCGAGGACGTCCGGCTTGCGCCCTGGCCGCTGGAAATTCTTCCCGAGAACGCCTTCGACGCGAACACCGTGCTCTTCAAGGAGGGCGATGCGCCCCGCCTGGCGATGCGCCCGCTCGAGAAGTTCGAAGCCCTGGTGCCGATCAAGATCAGCGAGCCGGGCGGCGACGCCGGGCTGACCTCGCGCCTCGAGAAGGGCCAGCGCGCCTTTGCCATCAAGGTCGACGTGCACACCGGCGTGTCTGGCTTCCTGCGCCCCGGCGACCGGGTCGACGTCTACTGGACCGGCCGCATGCCCTCCGAGGACCCGCGGCAATCCCGCGGCGAATTCACCAAGCTGATCCAGGCCGGGGTGCGGCTGATCGCCATCGACCAGACCGCCGACATGGACGATGCCGACGTGAACATCGCCCGCTCGGTGACCGTTGCCGCCACCCCGCAGGAGATCGCCTCGCTGGCGCAGGCGCAAAGCTCGGGGCGGCTGTCGCTGTCGCTGATGAACGCCAACGACCAGACCGTGGCCGAGGTCATCGAGGTGGACCAGCGCGTCATGCTCGGCCTCGAACCGCCCGAAGAGCAGCAGAAAAAGGCGCTTGCCCAGACCTGCACCACCCGCGTGCGGCGCGGCGGCGAGGTGGCGGACATCCCGATCCCCTGCACGAACTGATACGGAATCAACAGCTTGCACAGGGGGCGCCAAGCCGGCGCCCCCTGTTGCGTTGCAGGCTCCGGCCCGGTTGTTGCGCGGGATCCACAGCAAGGAGCGGCGCGAAGTCGTTGATTCTTGCATGGAAACAGGATTGCGCGCAGACTGCCCGCAAAGGCGGGCGCCACGACCCGCTCCCGAGGCGTGATCGAAAGGCAGGTCACATGAAAGCTGACAATTTCCTCAAGGCGGCCCTGCTCGGGCTGGCGCTGAGCGTGACTGCCCTCCCCCCCGAGCGCACGGGCCGAGAACTTGCGCGTCGTGCGTACCGGCACCGAAAGCGCTCTGAATGTGCCGATGAACCGTGCCGTGGTGGTCGAGAGCGACTCCCCCTTTGCCGAGCTTTCCATCGCCAACCCGGCGATTGCCGACATCTCCTCGCTGTCGGACCGGACGATCTATGTGCTTGGCAAGACACCCGGCACGACCACGCTGACCATCCTCGACGAGAACGGCCGGCTGATCACCAATGTCGACGTGCGCGTCGCCGCCGATGTCACCGAGTTCAAGGAACGCCTGCGGCAGATCCTGCCCGGCGAGAACATCGAGGTGCGCACCGCCAATGACGGCATCGTGCTCTCGGGCACCGTGTCGAGCACCCAGAAGCTTGACCGCGCGCTCGACCTCGCGCAGCGCTACGCGCCCGAGCGGGTGTCGAACCTGATGTCGGTGGCTGGCGTGCAGCAGGTCATGCTGAAGGTACGGTTCGCCGAGATGCAGCGCTCGGTCGCCAAGACCCTGCGCAGCTCGCTGTCTCTTGGCGGCGACCTGCTGGGCGGCGACTTGGGGCTGGCCTCCGAAACCGGTAGCTGGATTGACGGCGACAACACGCTCGGCTCGCCGGTGACGGTGGCCGATGGCACCGAGGGTGCCGCAGTCTTCGGCTTCAACGCCGGCGGGCTCGAGGTTGGCATCCTGCTCGAGGCGCTGGAATCCAAGGGCGTGGTCCGCACGCTGGCGGAGCCGAACCTCACCGCCCTCTCCGGGCAGGAGGCGAAGTTCCTCGCGGGCGGCGAATACCCGGTTCCGGTGGCGCAGCAGGAAGGCACGATCTCGGTCGACTTCAAACCCTTCGGCGTCGAGCTGAACTTCATTCCGCGGGTCGTCGACGGCGACCTGATCAACCTCGAACTGAAGGCCGCGGTCTCGTCGATCGACAGCTCCAACGGCTTTGACCAGGATCAGATCCACATCGACGCCTTCCGCCGCCGCGAGACCTCGACCACCGTCGAAATGCGCGATGGCGAGAGCTTCGCCATCGCCGGCCTTCTGCAGGACGACTTCACCGACCTGAACGGCCAGGTGCCGTGGCTCGGCGACGTGCCGGTGCTGGGGGCGCTGTTCCGCAGCGCCGAGTACAGCCGACAGCAGTCGGAACTGGTGATCATCGTGACGCCGCACCTCGTGACCCCGACCCGGGGGCAGGCGCTCGCCCTGCCGACCGACCGGGTGAAGCCGCCCTCCGAGCGCGACCTGTTCCTCTTTGGCCGGACCACCGCCGAGGGCAATCGCCCGGTGAAGGGCGCGGCCGGCGAAGTTGCCAAGCAGGACTTCAGCGGCTCCTATGGCTATGTGATGGATTGATCCGATGCAGGCACGACAGCAATTGACCGGCTTCCCCAAGCTCCGGATCGCAGGTGCAGCCGCCGGACTGGCCCTGCTTACCGCCTGCTCGCCGCACGAAAGCGGCTCCACCGTCGACGGCGGCGCCTTCGGCAATGCCACGATGACCAACACGCTGGTGATGACCGGTCAGCAAGGCTACGTGCACGATCTCTCGGCCCGCTTCGCCGCCGAAGTGCCCAGCATGGTGACCTTCGCCTTCAACAGCAGCCTGCTTGACGCCGAGGCGCAGACCATCCTGCGCCAGCAGGCACACTGGATCCGCCAGTTCCCCGAGATCAGGTTCCGCGTCTACGGCCACACCGACCTCGTTGGGAGCACAAGCTACAACAAGGCGCTCGGCCTGCGCCGCGCGCAGGCGGTGGTCAGCTACCTCTCGACTCTCGGGATCTCGCGCAGCCGGCTCGAGGCGGTTGTTTCCTTTGGGGAAACACAGCCGCTGGTCTTCACCGAGGGCCGCGAGCGCCGCAACCGCCGCACCGTGACCGAGGTTTCGGGATTCGTCGCCGGCCATCCCGCCCTGCTGGATGGGAAATACGCCGAGGTGATCTACCGCGAGTATGTCCGCAGCGCTCAACCCGAGACTGTGCTGACCGGGACATCGCTGACGCAGTCCGGTAGCGGCTCCTAAGATACGCCCCTTCATCGTCCGACAATTCCGTACAATTACGGAAATTCGGACAAAATGTTGCCCCACTTGACCGACAATTTCGGTCCCAGCGGGTCGCTCCCGGCACGACTTCCGAGTCGGTGCGCAGAGCGGCGGGCGGGGCGCGGTTACGGATTCACGCACCCTTTGCCACCGCCCCCCCGCGAGAGGCAAAGGACAAGAAGAATGACCACATCTCCCGAGCGGCAGCCAGCCCCTGCGCCCATCCTGGCCTGCACCGTCAGCCGGGACGTGCAGACCTTCGACCTGCTCATCGAGGACATGGAAGCGCTTCTGGGCGAAGCCTGGGGGGACCTCGGCTTCGAAGATGCGCTGACCTTCCTCGGCCAACCCGACGCGGCGTCGCTGGAGTTCATCGCGCTCGCCATCGACAGCGAGGACGAGGACGAGGGCACGCTGCCGCTGCTCGGCCAGATCATCACCCGCGCCACGGAGCGCGGCATCAAGGTGGTGCTGATCGCCGAGGATGTCACCCCCGCGTCGCTGCACAAGCTGCTGCGCGGCGGCGCCGACGAATTTGCCCCCTACCCGCTGCCCGAGGGCGAACTCGAGGCCGCCGTGATGCGACTGCGCGCCCGCGCCGAGGCCGCCCGCACCGCGGCAATGGCCCTGCCGGCGGCAGAGGCCGTGACCCTCAAGGGCGGCGGCGACGGCGTGCTGATCGCCGCGCAGGGCCTCTGCGGCGGCTGCGGCACCACCACCTTTGCCGTCAACCTCGCCTGGGAACTGGCCAACGTGCGCAAGACCGGCGCACCCCGCGTCTGCCTGATCGACCTCGGCCTGCAGTTCGGCACCATCGCCACCTACCTCGACCTGCCCCGCCGCGACGCGGTCTTCGAGCTGCTGAGCGACATCCCGGCGATGGACGGCGACAGCTTCGGTCAGGCGCTGGTGAATTACGATGACAAGCTGAGCGTGCTGACCGCGCCGCCGGAACTGCTGCCGCTCGACATGCTCTCGCCCGAGGACGTGAAGGCCCTGCTCGACACCGCGCGCGAACATTTCGATTTTGTGGTGGTCGACCTGCCCAAGACCATCGCCCATTGGACCGAGACGGTGCTCACCGAGGCGCAGGTCTACTTCGCGCTGGTCGAGCTCGACATGCGCTCGGCGCAGAATGCCCTGCGCCTCAAGCGCGCGCTGCAGTCCGAGGATCTGCCCTTCGAGAAGCTCCGCTTTGCGATGAACCGCGCACCGAAATTCACCGACCTTCAGGGCAAGACCCGCGCCAAGCGGATGGCCGAGGGCCTCGGGATCGAGATCGGCCTGCAGCTGCCTGATGGCGGCAAGCAGGTACAGATGGCAGGCGACCATGGCCTGCCGCTGGCCAAGCAGGCGGCAAAGAACCCCCTGCGCAAGGAAATCGCAAAGCTGGCCGCCGAGCTCTACGCGATCGGCCAGTCGGATGCGGAAGCCGCGTGATAGGAGCCCGCAATGTTCTCGCGTTACAAGAAATCGCCGCCCCCAGCCGCCGCCGCTCCGGTCGAGCCGCCGAAGCCGAAGATGGTGCCCGTCGAGGCCGCCGACCGGCCGCAGGCGATGCGCAAGCCGTCGCCCAAGCGCGCGGCTGAGCCGGGACCACAGGACCGCGAGAAGAAGCGCAAGGAGCGCATGGGCGAGATCAAGCTCGATCTGCACCGCGCGCTTCTCGACAACCTCAACCTCGCCGCCATCGACCAGGCCAGCGAGGCGGAGTTGCGCGAGGAAATCGCAGCGATCGCCACCGAGTCGCTGCAGGAAAAGGGCATCGTGCTGAACCGCGAAGAGCGCAGCACGCTGAACCAGGAACTCTACGACGAGGTGAAGGGCCTCGGCCCGCTGGAGACCCTGCTCAAGGACGACACGGTCTCGGATATCCTGGTCAACGGCCCGCACCAGATCTTTGTCGAACGCAGCGGCAAGCTGCAGCTCTCGGACGTGACCTTCAAGGACGAGCGTCACCTGATGCGGATCATCGACAAGATCGTGTCGGCCGTGGGCCGCCGGGTCGATGAATCCAACCCCTATGTCGACGCCCGCCTTGCGGATGGCTCGCGTTTCAACGCCATGGTGCCGCCGATCGCGGTGGACGGCTCGCTGGTGTCGATCCGGAAGTTCAAGAAGGACAAGCTCGGAATCGACGACCTGGTGCAGTTCGGCGCCTTCACCGAGGAAATGGCCGTCTACCTGCAGGCCGCCGTCGCCACCCGCCTCAACATCATCGTCTCGGGCGGTACGGGCTCGGGCAAGACCACCACGCTCAATGCGCTCTCGTCCTTCATCGACGACTCTGAGCGCATCCTGACCATCGAGGACACCGCGGAACTCCAGCTGCAGCAGACCCATGTGGGCCGCATGGAAAGCCGCCCGCCGAACGTCGAGGGCAAGGGCGCGGTCACCCCGCGCGACTGCCTCAAGAACGCGCTGCGGATGCGCCCTGACCGCATCATCGTCGGCGAGACCCGCGGCGAGGAGGTGATCGACATGCTGCAGGCCATGAACACCGGCCACGACGGCTCGATGACCACGATCCACGCCAACAACCCGCGCGACGCCATCTCCCGTCTCGAGAACATGATCGCCATGGCCGGTGTCGAGATGCCCTTGAAGGCGATGCGCAGCCAGATTTCGTCGGCCGTCAACGTGCTGGTGCAGGCCAGCCGCCTTCAGGACGGCTCGCGCCGGATGACCTCGATCACCGAAATCACCGGCATGGAGGGCGACGTGATCTCGATGCAGGAAGTGTTCCGCTACCAGCGCGTGGGCCTCACCCCCGACAACAAGATCATCGGCCATTTCACCGCCACCGGCGTGCGCAGCCACTATTCCGAGCGCTTCCGCATGTGGGGCTACGACGTGCCGCCCTCGATCTACGAACCCTTCCGGCCGGAGTAACCCATGCTCAGCGCAGAACCGATCATCTATGGCCTGATTTTCATCGGCGTGCTGGTGCTGGTCGAGGGCATCTACCTCGTCGCCTTCGGCAAATCGATCCGGCTGAACAGCAAGGTCAACCGCCGGCTGGACATGCTCAGCAAGAACAGCTCGCGCGAGGACGTGCTGGCGACGCTCCGCAAGGAGATGGACCAGCATGGCAACAACCGCGGCATCCCGCTCTATTCGCTGCTGGCGGACCGGGCACAGAAGGCGGCGCTCGCCTTCACCCCGCAGCAGCTCATGCTGATCATGGTCGCGGTCAGCGTCTTTGCCTTCTTCGCGCTCAGCTTCGCCACCGGGGCCTCGCTGCCGGTGCGGCTGGTGATGGGGCTCGGTATCGGGGTCGGCGGCGTCTACATGTGGGTCAACGGCAAGGCCAAGAAGCGCCTGTCGCTGATCGAGGAGCAGCTCCCCGATGCGGTCGAGCTGATGGTGCGCAGCCTGCGCGTCGGCTACCCGTTCAGCTCGGCGATCAGCATCGTCTCGAAAGAGATCAAGGACCCGCTCGCCACCGAATTCGGGGTGATCTCGGATGAGGCCACCTATGGCCGCGACATCGGCGAGGCGCTCAAGCACATGGCCGAGCGGCTCGACATGCAGGACCTGCGCTTCCTCGCCGTCGCCGTCAGTATCCAGCAGCAGTCGGGCGGCAACCTCGCCGAGATCCTCGAGGGTCTCGCCAAGGTGATCCGGGCCCGCTTCCGCCTGTTCCGCCGGGTCAAGGCGATCACCGCCGAGGCGCAATGGTCGGGCAAATTCCTCTCGGGCTTCCCCGTCTTCGTGCTGCTCGCGATCCAAGTGCTGGATCCGCATTACTACGACGGGGTCATCGACCACCCCCTCTTCATCCCCGCATGTTTCGCCGTGGCGATCTTCCTGGTCCTGAACCTGATCGTCATGCGGATCCTGGTGAACATCAAAGTTTGAGGCGCACGCCATGCTCGACACGCTCAACGCCCTGATCACCGCAAAGCTCGGCCCCGCCGGCCCGCTGCTTGTGGTTGCCGGCCTCGCCTTCCTACTGATCCTCGCCAGTATCCCGCTGATGCTCCGCTCGCGCCCCGATCCCATGGACAAGCTGCGCGAGACCGCGCGGCAGACGATGGAAAAAGAGACGCGCGCGGTGTTGCGCGACACCCGGCGCAACGAGAAGCTGAACAAATACGCGCAATACCTCGAGCCGACCACCGAGGAGGAACTCGGCGCGGTCCGCAAGAAGCTGATGCAGGCAGGCTACCGCACCCGCGACGCGGTGCGGATCTACTACCTTGCGCAGATGGCCCTTGGCCTCGGGCTTCTGGCCGTCGGCTCGGTCTACTACCTTATGGTGCTCGACACGCCGGATGCGCCGCTGACCACCAAGCTCATGTGGATGCTCGGGCCGGGCGCCGCGGGCTACATGGCGCCGAAGTACTGGGTCACCCGCCGCGTCGAGGAACGCCGCCAACAGATCGAGGAAGGCTTCCCCGACGCGCTCGACATGATGCTTGTCTGCGTCGAGGCCGGCCAGTCGCTCGACCAGTCGATCAACCGCGTCGCAAGCGAGCTGCGCGCCTCCTATGCCGCACTGGCCGACGAATTCGAGATCGTCTGCCACGAGCTCAAGGCGGGCAAGGACAAGTCCGCCGTGCTCGCGGACATGGGCGAGCGCTGCGGGGTGCCCGACGTGTCCTCCTTCGTGGTCGTGCTGAACCAGGCGGCGAGCTTCGGCACCTCGATCGCCGACGCGCTGCGCGTCTATGCCGGCGAGATGCGTGACAAAAGGGTCATGCGCGCCGAGGAAAAGGCAAACAAGCTGCCGACAAAGATGACGCTGACCACTATGATGCTGACGGTGCCGCCGTTGATGATCATCCTCGTCGGACCGTCGATCGTGGGCCTCGGCCAGTTCAGCGCCAACTTCTAGACCCGGCAGAATGCATCCACTTCCAGTTTGTGCTACCGTCGCCCTACTCTGCCTGGCCGCCTGTTCCACGGGCGCCTTGGTGGTTTCGGCGCGCCCAAGACGCTGGAACAGCAGGACGGGACACCTTTTGCTCCAACGCTCAATCCAAGGGGCGCCGAAGTGGACCAGTTGCTCGTCGGCCACCGGTTGATGCAGGCGGGCGAGGCCGAGCTTGCGCTCGAGGCCTATACCCGCGCTGCCGGCCGCGACGGGCTCACCGGTGAGGTGCTCAGCTCGCTCGGCTCGGCCAACCTCGCGCTCGGGCGGCTCGGGCAGGCCGAAACCCTGCTGCGCCGTGCCGTCGAAGTCGAGCCGACCTGGCCAGAAGCCTGGAACAATCTCGGCGTCGTGTTGATGGAACGCGGCCAGACGTCGGAGGCGGCCGAGATATTCCGGCGGGCCTATGCCCTCGACAACGGGGAAAGTGACGCAATTCGCGACAATCTGCGCTTGGCGCTCGCAAAGCGCGACGATACCGGTTATGATCCGGCGCAAAATCAAGACTATAGGCTGGTTCGCCGGGGCAGCGGCAGTTTCCTGATCCGGCGCGAGGGCTGAGGCCGCAAAGACGGCACCGACCGGCCAGCGCAAGAGGTACGAGCAGCAAGAGGACGCAGGAAATGCGCCACCCGAACGTTTTGATCGCCCTTGCGGCGGCCCTTATCGCCTTGTCCGCCTGCGAGAAGGAAATCGACAAGGACGCGGTGGATCGCGAATTTTCCGGCGTCAACGCCATCGACGGAGCCGGGCTGACCGAGGTCATGCTCACCGCCGGCGACCCCGACGAAGCCGTGGCCTATTTCTCGCGCAGCGCCGAACAGGATCCCGCCCGCATCGATTTCCAGCGCGGCCTCGCCAAGTCGCTGGTCCGCGCCAAGCGCTACCCCGAGGCGACCAGCGCCTGGACTCAGGTTGTCGCCCACGACGGCGCGACCAACGAGGACCGCGTCTCGCTCGCCGATGCGCTCATCCGCAACAACAACTGGGAGCGCGCCGAGCAGGTGCTCGACGGCATCCCCCCCGACCCATGAGACCTTCCAGCGCTACCGGCTCGAGGCGATGATCGCCGACAGCCACCAGGAATGGCAGAAGGCCGACAGTTTCTACGAGGTCGCCTCGGGCCTGACCACCAAGCCCGCCTCGGTGCTCAACAACTGGGGCTATTCCAAGCTCTCGCGCGGCGACTACGCCGATGCCGAGAAGCTCTTTGCCGATGCTATCCGGCAGGACCCCAAGCTCTTCACCGCCAAGAACAACCTCGTTCTGGCGCGCGGCGCGCAGGGCAACTACGCGCTGCCGGTCATGCAGATGACCCAGATCGAACGCGCCGAACTGCTGCAGACGCTGGGTCTTGCTGCGGTCAAGCGCGGCGACGTGGAGATCGGCAAGGGCCTGCTGCGCGACGCGCTCGAGACCCATCCGCAGCATTTCGAAGCCGCCGCCCGCGCATTGGATGCGCTGGAAGGCACGGTGACGAACTGAGGCGGGAGGCATGCTGGTGATCTCCGCAACCGCCGCGATCTGGTTCCTGCCCCTGGTCCTGGTGGTGTGCCTCTGGGTGTGCTTCACCGACATGAAATACATGCGCATCCTCAACAAGGCGGTGATCGTGCTCTTTGCGATCTTCGTGGTCATCGGCCCCTTCGTGCTGCCGATGGAAGTCTACGCCTGGCGCTACGTGCAGATGCTCGCGGTGCTGGTCGCGGGGATCGCGCTCAATGCCGGGGGCGCTGTCGGCGCGGGCGACGCGAAATTCGCCGCCGCGGCCGCGCCTTTCATCCATCTCGGCGATCTACGGTTTGTCATGGCGCTCTTCGCCGCGACGTTGCTCGCCGCCTTCGCCAGCCACAGGCTGGTGCGCGCCACTTCGCTGCGTAAACTCGCACCCGACTGGAAGAGCTGGCAGAGCGGCAGCCGCTTCCCCATGGGCCTGGCGCTGGCCGGGACGCTGGGACTCTACCTGCTGCTCGGGGCGCTTTACGGCGCCACCCCAGGCTGAGCCCCTACCCCGCAATCGCGCGCGTGCGCGCAACCGCGGCATCGAGCCCTGCATCCACCACGTCCTGCAGCCCCGCCGCCTGCATCGCCAGCAACCCGGCCGCCGTGGTGCCGGCGTAGTCGATCATCTCCTGCACGTGCCCATCCGGCGCAAGCGCATCCCCGGCCAGCATCTGCCCCGATGCGAGGAAAAGCTGCCGCATCGCCATATGGGCCACCTCCGGTGCCACCCCGCGACGCTCTGCGTAGTCGATCATCGTGGCTGCGAATTGCGCGACGAACCCCGGTACCGGCCCGGTGAGCGCGGTGAAGACCTCGACCTGCGCCTCGTTCGGCACCTCCGCCGTCGACCCGCAGGCCCCCAGCAGCGCCGTCACCCGCGCCGCGTCCTCGGCCCCGAGATCCCCGCACCAGGGCGAGAAGGCCAGCCGCCGCGCCGCCGCCGGGCTCGACATGGCACGCACCACCCGATCTGCGCCGGTGTGCGCGGCGATCCGCACCCGCGAGACCCCGGCCATGACCGAGATCACCAGCCGGTCCGCGGCGTCCACCTCCAGCGCCTCGAAGAGCCCCGGCGGCACAGAGAGGATCACCACCTCGCAGGCCCGGACCAGCGCCTGCGCATCTGCGGTGACCTCAACCTCCTCTGGAAGGTCGCCCCGGCTGCCGGAGCGGTTGGCCACCCAGAGCGCCCGGGGCGCCACCACACCACTCTCCAACAGGCCGGTCACGAGGCTCCGCCCCAGCATGCCCGTGCCGCCGATCACCCCGACCGTCATTTGATCCGCCATCCTGGCCTCCTCTCGCGTTCCCTTGCAGCCTCCTCCACCCGCCGCTTTCGTGCAAGCCGCCCCGGCAATTCCCGCGCCGAGACAAGCTCTTGCCACAATGCTGGAGTTTCCTGGGCGGCAACAACGCGGACCCTGCGGAGCGACTGGAGCCAGATGGCCCCCTCTCCGCGACGGGCCTCGGAAGGACAGCGACAGGGCTAGAACAGGGCAGCCGACCGATGAACATGCAAAGCTCCGGCGTGATCGCGCCCCCCGCCCCCAAGCGGCTCGAAGACATGGTGCTGCCGCGCACGATGATGCGCGATATCATCCTCAAGACCCTGTTCCGCAAGAACACCAACGTGATCACCGAGCTTGCCCGCGCGGTCTGCCTGCCGATCGTCATCACCCAGGAGCTGGTCGATCTCGCCCGCGGGCAAGGGTTGATCGAGGCCATGGGCACCCGCGGCGACGCGCTGAGCAGCGAGATGCACTACCAGCTCACCGACAGCGGCAAGGCGCGCGCGCTCGACGCGCTGTCCCAGTCGGAATACTTCGGCCCCATGCCGGTGCCGCTCTCGGCCTACCGCGAGCAGGTGCAGCGCCAATCGATCCGCAACATCCAGGTCACCCGCGGGGCGCTCACCGGCGCCATGGGCCACCTCGTGCTGCCAAGCGAGCTGCTTTCGCACCTCGGACCGGCGGTGAGCGCCGGCCGTTCGATCCTGATGTACGGCCCTCCCGGCAACGGCAAATCATCGATTTCCAACGGCATCCGCGAGGCCTTGGGGGACAGGATCTACGTGCCCCGCGCCATCGAGTATTCCGGTCAGGTCATTACCGTCTACGATCCGATCGTGCACAACGCCGCCGAGACCGAGCTCGAGGACCTCAACCGCCTGCGCCGCACCACCCGTTTCGACTCGCGCTACGTGCTCTGCGACCGGCCCACGGTGATCACCGGCGGCGAGTTGTCGCTGAACATGCTCGATCTGGTCTACAACCCCACCGCGCGCACCTATCAGGCGCCGCTGCAGCTCAAGTCCACAGGCGGGCTCTTCATCGTCGACGACCTCGGCCGTCAGGCCGAGCCGCCGCAGAAGCTGGTCAACCGCTGGATCGTGCCGCTCGAGGAAAGCAAGGACATCCTTGCCCTTCAGTCGGGCGAGAAGTTCGAGGTTCCCTTCGACACGCTGGTGATCTTCTCGACCAACTTCCACCCCAACGAGATCTTCGACAAGGCGGCGCTGCGCCGGATCTTCTTCAAGATCAAGATCGACGGGCCGAACCAGCAGGACTTCCTGAAGATCTTCGCCATGGTCGCGCGCAAGAAGCAGATGGTGCTCGACGAGGCCTCGCTCGTCTACCTGCTGAAGGAAAAGTATCCGAGCATCGACAACGTCTATGCCAACTATCAGCCGGTCTTCCTCATCGACCAGATGAAGGCGATCTGCGACTTCGAGGGATGGCCCCACAAGATGACCCCCGAACTGGTCGACCGGGCCTGGGCGAACCTCTTTGTCCGGGACGAAACCATCGTGAAATGAGGCCATGCGAAAAGGTGCGAAATTTCCGCCACGGCAGGTGATTTTTCCGCTTGACCCTCCGGGCCCATAACCATATTCAGCGCTCACTTCTTGGCGGAGTAGCTCAGTTGGTTAGAGCAGCGGAATCATAATCCGCGTGTCGGGGGTTCAAGTCCCTCCTCCGCTACCAGAAGTCCCCCCTGAAATTCGGTCGCGCGTCACAGGTGCCCAGTCACCAAAGGCGCTGATGTCCTTGCTTCTCCCGCGCGGGGAGTTGATGGGCGCCGACCATGATCCTCCCCTCTTCGCTCACTCAAACCGCCCGGCAGGTCCGTCGACCCACCGGGCAGCTTCAGTGTCGTTGCTGGACCCGCGTCAGAGCCCGGGCAACCAGAGCGCCAGCCCCGGGAACAGCACGAGGATCAGCACCAGCAGCAGCGAGCAGCCGATGAAGGGCATCGCCGACATGTAGATCTGGTGCATCGTCGTGCCCGGAGGCGCCACGCCCTTCATCACGAAGAGCAGCAGCCCGAAGGGCGGCGTGGTGAAGCTGATCTCGAGCCCGAGGAGCATGATCAGGCCGAACCAGATCGGATCGAAGCCCATCTGCGCCGCCAGCGGGAAGAAGATCGGCACGGTGAGCAGCATCATCGAGATCTGCTCCATGAACATCCCCAGCACCAGCAGCACGCCGAACATCACCGCCAGCATCGCCAGCGGCGCGAGATCGAAGCCGGTGGCCCAGGTGATCAGCCCACGCGAGCCGCCCGAGAAAGCAAGAAGCTGGCTGAACGTGGCCGAGCCGAAGACGATCAGATACGCCATCAGCGTCACCCGCAGCGCGCCCTTCACCGACTTGATCATCGCGTCGAGCGTCAGGCAGCGGAAGATCACCGCGAGGATCAGCACACCGAGGGCACCGAATGCCGCGGCCTCGGAGGGGGTGAAGACCCCGGCCACCATGCCCCAGACCGAGAGCACCATCACCGACATCATCGGCAGGATGTCCTTGGCGATCAGCCGAAACTTTTCGCCGCCCGCCAGCGGTTCGACATCGTAAGCAGGCGCGGCGTCGGGATCGATCTTGGTCTGCGCCCAGATCAGCACGATGTAGAGCCCCGCCAGGAGCACCCCGGGGATCACCCCGGCCAGCAGCAGCTGGCCCACGTCGATCTGCGCAAGCGTCGCCAGCAGCACCGCCAGCGCCGAGGGCGGGATGATGATCGCCAGCCCGCCTGTGCCGAGGATCGGCCCGATGGACATGTGCCGCTTGTAGCCGCGCTTGCTCATCTCGGGCACCATCAGGCTGCCAAGCAGCGCGGTCGAGCCCATCGACGAGCCCGACAGCGTCGAGAAGCCGGTGCCGCCGATCACCGTGACATAGGACAGGCGCCCCGGCACCCGGCCGAGCAGCCGGTCGATGGCGTTGAACATGCGCTCACCAAGCCCGGTGTAGAAGAAGATCTCGCCCATGAGCAGGAACAGCGGAATCGGCACCAGCGAGAAGCGCGTCAGCGCGCCGAAGCCGTTGTCCAGCAGTTGGCTGATGCCGTTCATCCCGCCCATGAAGACATAGGCGCCGACGATGTTAGAGGCGAGGAAGGCCAGCGCCACGGGCATGCCAAGGGCCATCAGCCCCATGATCGTGCCCAGAAGAAGGGCCATGGCCCAGTACCAGTCCATCATTCGTGGATCCCCGCCTGACCCGAGAGCAGCATCCGGGGCCCGAAGACGAACCGGCCGAATTCAAGCGCCATGACGCCGAAGCTGATCGGGAAGGCCAGCGTCAGCATCCATTTCGGCGTGTAGTAGGCGCGCACATCGAAGTCGTTGCGCGTGAAATTCTTGGCGACAAGCTCGACGCCCTTCCAGGCCAGCACAACGCAGACCAGCACGCAGAGCACCGCCACGAGGCGGCTCACGACGCGCTGCCCGGCCGGTGAGAGCGAGGCGGTGAAGAGCTCGATGTGCACATGGCCCTTCTCGCGCACAAGCCAGGGCGCCCCGAGCATGGTCATGTAGAGCAGCCCGTATTCGAGCGAGGTGAAAAGCCAGGCGAAGGGCTGGAGGCCGAGGTTGCGCATGGTGACCGAGACGATGATCGAGACCATCATCCACAGCAGCAGCAGACCGGAGAGGATCGCCATGCCGGTCAGCACGTTGTCATAGGCCCGTGTCAGGGACTGCATCTTTCTTGCCTTTCAGGGGAGAAGGCGGCGCGGCCCGCACCGGGGCCGCGCCGGGGGCGTCACTTGCTGTCGTCGTAGAAGAGCTCGACCAGCTTGTCGTAGTTTCCGGCGCCCGAGGGGTGTTCGCTCATCAGCTCCTGCATGCGCTCGAGCGTCTCGCCGCGGGCGGCGGCAAGATAGTCCTCTGCCGCCTTGCCCTCGAGGGTGACGACCTTCATGCCCTGTTCTTCCAGCGCGGCGAAATCCTCGTCGCGCTTGGCGCCGAGCGCGGCGGCGGAGTCGGCCTCATGGGCGATGGCGACCTCGGTGAGGATCTTGCGCGACTCTTCCGAGAGGCTTTCCCACTTGTCGAGGTTCACGATCACCCCAAGGTCGGTCGAGAAGAAGCACGGCTCGATGCGGTAGTTGAGGAACTCGTTCCACTTCAGGTCGATGAGGCCGATCTGGGTCCAGCCGGTGGCATCCACCACGCCGCGCTCGAGGCCGGAATAGACGTCGGTGGTCGGCAGGTCGATCACCTGCGCGCCGAGGTAGTCGCTGAAGAAGGCGTTGTAGACCGCGTTGCCGCGCAGTTTCAGGCCCGAGACGTCAAGGTTGCCCTCGGCGTCCAGCTTGGGCTCGTCGCGGGTCCAGAGGTTGTAGCAGACACCGGAATCGAACCAGCCGAGGTATTTCACGCCCATCTTTTCCTGGTGGATCTGATCGATGAGATCGATGCCACCGTTCTCGCGCGCCACCGGGGCGGCGATGTTCGAGGTCACCAGCGCGTCCTTCTCGGGCACGGTACCGGCGTAGAAGGAGCCCGGGGTGTAGACCATGTCCACCACGCCGTTGCGCACCGCATCGGGCTGCTGGAACATGCCGATGGCCTCGGGGCCGCCGCGCACGTCGATCTGCACCACACCCTTGCCCGCCTCGTTGACCTTGTCGACAAAGCTCAGGAAGCTCTTGGTGTAGATCAGCGTCTCGGGGAAGGCATGGACGGCGGACAGCCGGTCTTCGGCGAGCGCCGTTGTCGCCAGCAGCATCGCGGCTGCACTGACGAAGAAGGTGGTCTTCATGAGGGTCTCTCCTTGTTGGGTGCCGGTCGCCCGGCGTTCTGATGCAGACCGGGCGTCAGCGTGACGGCCAGGTCCAGGCGTGGTCGGTCTTCCGTCTGTCGCGGAAGTTCCGGATTTCCCCCGCGTGGGCGCGGGTAAGATCGATGTCGTCCCAGCCGTTGATCAGCTTGGCCTGCGCCGTCTCGGTGAGTTCGAAGCTTTGCTCGCTCCCCGCCACGCTCAGGCGGCGGCTGGCAAGATCGATGCAGGCGGGAGCGGTGCCCATGCCGATGGCCGCGCGCAGCGCCGCCGCCTCGGGCGTGGCGATGGTCAAAAGCCCGTTGTTGACCGCGTTGCCGGCGAAGATGTCGGCAAAGCTCTCGGCCACGACCACGCGGATGCCGGCGTCGACCAGCGCGTAGACCGCCGCCTCGCGCGAGGAGCCGCAGCCGAAGTTCGGCCCGGCGATCAGAACGCTGGCCTCCGGGTGCCGGCGCAGCGGAAACTCCGCGTCGCCCTCGCGCAGGTCGTGCAGCAGGAATCGGCCATAGCCCTCGGCCCGGCTGGCAGACATGAAGCGCGCCGGAATGAGCTGGTCGGTGTCCACGTCACGGCGGTCGAGCACCACCGCCTGCCCCTCATGAATGCTCCAGCCTGCCATCAGCCCCGTCCCTCCAGCAGCGGCCGCACATCGGTGAGCGTGCCGGTGACGGCGGCAGCGGCGACCATCGCCGGGCTCATCAGGTGGGTGCGCGCGCCCTTGCCCTGACGGCCGCGGAAGTTGCGGTTGGTCGACGAGGCGCAGCGCTTGCCGGGGGCAACGAGATCGCCGTTCATGCCGACGCACATCGAGCAGCCGGAGGCGGTCCATTCCAGCCCCGCCTCGGTGAAGACCTTGTCCAGCCCCTCGGCTTCGGCCTGCCGCTTGACCAGCATCGAGCCGGGCGAGACGAGCCCGGGCACCTTGGCCTTGCGCCCGCGCAGCACTGCCGCGGCGGCGCGCAGATCGTCGATGCGCCCGTTGGTGCAAGAGCCAAGGAAGACCTGATCCACCGGCGTGCCTTCAAGCGGGCGACCCGGGGTCAGCCCCATGTAGTCCATCGCATCGCGCGCAGCCTCGGCCTGCGCGCCTTCGAGCCGCGCCGGGTCGGGCAGGCTGGCGCCGATGGGCAGCGCCTGATCGGGCGTGGTGCCCCAGGTGACGGTCGGAGCGACCTCGGCCATGTCGAAGCTCACCTCGCGATCGAACACCGCATCGGCGTCGCTCTGCAGCGTCTGCCAATAGGCCGCGGCAGCGTCCCAGTCAGCCCCTTTTGGAGCCATTGTCCGGCCCTTCACATAGGCCATCGTCACCGCGTCGGGGGCCACCATGCCGAAGCGCGCGCCGCCCTCGATGGAGAGGTTGCAGAGCGTCATCCGGCCTTCCATCGACAACGCCCGCACCGCGGATCCGGCGTATTCCACAGCGTGGCCGGCGGCCCCGCCGGTGCCCAGCTGCGAGATCCAGTGCAGCGCCATGTCCTTGGCGGCTACCGCAAGGCCCGCCGTGCCCTCGAAGCGGATACGCATGGCGCGGGGCCTCGCCTGCCAGATGGTCTGGGTGGCCAGCACATGCGCCACCTGCGTCGCGCCGATGCCGAAGCCGAGCGCCCCGAAAGCGCCATGGGTCGAGGTGTGGCTGTCGCCGCAGTTGATCAGCAGCCCGGGCAGGGTCAGACCCTGCTCGGGGCCGAGTACGTGCACGATGCCCTGCCGCGGGTCGTGCAGCCCGAAGAGCCGGATGCCGTGGCGGGCGCAATTGGACTCGAGCCGCTCGAGCATCATCGCGACCTGCGGATCGTCGATCCGCGCGCGGTTGCGCGTCGGCGCGTAGTGATCGGCGACGCCGAAGGTCAGCCCCGGCTCTGCCACCTCGAGCCCGCGCTCGGCGAGCTTGGCAAAGGCATGGTGCGAGCCCTCGTGCACGAGGTGCCGGTCGACCCAGAGCAGCGACTGGCCGTGCTCGGCCCTGATCTCATGCGCCGCCCAGAGCTTGTCGAGAAGCGTTGCCATCAGCCCTGACCCTCGGTGTCGCGGCGCGGCTGATCGACCACCGGCTCCCAGTGGCGCATTGCGCTTTCACCGACCCGCGAGAGCGACATTTCCAGCTCGAACCGGTCGGGCCGGTAGAGCGCCGCGAGGTATTCCACCGCGCGCCCGTCGCCATCCCGCACCACCCGGCGCAGCGACAGCAGCGCCGCGCCCACCGACACCCCCAGCGCCTCGGCCACGTCCGGCCCGGCCAGCGTCGCCCCGACCCGCTGCGAGGCGGAGGAGACCCGCACGCCGGAGCGCTCGAGCAGCTGGTAGAGCGGCACGTTGGCCAGATCGGCCTCGGAGTAATTCGTCGCGATGTCCTCGGGCACATAGGTCGTCAGATGCGAGAACGGGGTCTCTCCCGCGAGGCGCACCCGCACCGCGCGCTGCACCCGGTTGCCCTCGCCCAGTTCCATCGCCTCGGCCACGTGGTCGGGCGCGGCACCGTAGGAGAACGAGAGCAGCCGGGCGCTGTGCTGACCCATCTTCACGATCTGCGGAATGAGCGTCGCCATGTCGGCGGCCATGGTCTGCGGCTGCACAGCCTCGCGCACCCGGGTGCCGCTGCCGGCGCGACGCTCGATCAGCCGATCTTCCTCGAGCGCGTCCAGCGCCCGGCGGATCGTCACCCGGCTGACGCCGTGCATCTCGGCGAGCTTCTGTTCGCCCGCCAGAACCGAGCCCGCACCATGCACGCCCGAGAGTATGTCGTCGCGCAGCAGGAGGTAGACCCTGCGGGCCTTGCCTCCTTCCGGCAATGTCTGGCGATGCTGATCGGTCATTTTCTTCTCCTTGAGACCCGACCCTACGCAATGATTTTACAAAATCAATAAATTTGTCTTTTCTGATCGTCAAAATCTGTATTACAAAAAATACAGGTCAGTCAGGAGGCAGTCCCATGCCGATCGTGCAGATGCACCTCATCCAAGGCTATGACGGCGACACGAAGCGCCGCCTCGGCGAAGCCGTCACCGACGCGATCGGCGCGGTGATCGCGGCTCCGCCAGAGGCGGTGACGGTGATGATCTCGGAACATGCGGGCGAGGACTACATGCGCGGCCGGATGCACCGCAGCCCGGCCCCCGCCCTGCCCGACCCATGTGCCATCGTGCGCGCCTATCTCGCCGAGATGGAGGCCCGTGCGCTCGACGCCGCCCGCGCGCGCCTCGGCGAAGGGTTCACCATGCGCTTTCCCAGCGTCGCGCCGATGACCATGCTGGAAGAGCTGATCGACTGGTCTCGCCCGCGCTACCGCTTCGTGAAGAAGACCATCGAGGCTGTCGATCTGGCCCCCGCGCCCGGCACGGCCAGCGCCAACGCAATCGTCTACGTGACCGGCACATTGCACGGCGAGTGGCCGGACGGCACGCCCTTCGAGGGCATCCGATTCATCGACCGCTTCGAGCTGACGGACGGTCTCATCACCCGACAGGACGTCTGGAACGACATCGCAGAGGAGCGCCCCTGATGCCCACCCCCGAAATAGATCCGATCACGCTGGCGGTGCTGGCCGGCCGGATGGAACAGATCGCCGACGAGATGGACGCGACGCTCTTCCGCTCGGCCTTCAACCCGATCATCGCCGAGGCGCATGACGCCAGCCACGGGATCTATCACGCGAGCACCGGCGACACGCTGGTGCAGGGCAAGTCGGGCCTGCCGATCTTCGTCGGCGTCATGTCCTTTGCGGTGAAGGCGGTGATCGACAAGTTCGGCGACAGCGCCGAGGACGGCGACATCTTCATCTTCAACGACGCCCATCTCGGCGGCACGCACCTCAACGACATGCGGGTGATCCGCCCCTATTACCACGAGGGCAAGCTGTTCTGCTGGCTGGCTTCGGTCGGCCATTGGCACGACCTCGGCGGCGGCGCCCCGGGCAATTACAACCCCGCCGCCAAGGATGCCTTCCAGGAGGCCTTCGTGCTGCCGCCGGTGCGGCTTGCGCGCCGAGGCGAGATCAACCAGGACGTCATCGACATCCTGATGCGCAACACCCGCCTGCCGCAATCAGCCGAGGGCGACCTCAACGGCCAGCTCGGCGCACTGGATCTCGGCGTCAAACGCATGGGCGAGCTCTTGGGCGAATATGGCGGCGGCACCGTCGCGGCGGCGCTCGCGGCGCTGTCGGATCGGGCCGAGACGCTGATGCGCGCCGAGCTCGCCACCCTGCCCGACGGGCGCTGGGAGGCCGAGGACTTCCTCGACAACGACGGCATCACCGACACGGCGCTGCGCATCAAGGTGGCGCTGGAGATCAGGGGCGAGGAGATGGTGCTCGACTTCGCCGGCACCGCGCCGCGCTGCCAGGGCCCGGTGAACATCGCCCTGCCCACCGCCGTGGCGACCGCCTACGTGGCGATCAAGCACATCTTCCCCGACGTGCCCGCCAACGCCGGCGTGATGCGCCCGATCGACGTACGCATCCCCGAGGGCTCGCTGCTGGCCGCCGAGTTCCCCGCCCCCGTGGGCGGCTATACCGAAACCATCATGCGGATGATCGACGTGATCTTCTCGGCCGCGGCGCAGGCCGCCCCGGACAGGGTGGTCGCCAATGCCTACGGCACGATCAACGCGCTGGCCATCGCCGGGCGGCGCTCGAACGGCAGCCCCTGGGTGATGTTCTCCTTCTACGGCGGCGGCCACGGCGGCTCGCCCGAGTCGGACGGGCTGAACCACGGCAATGCACCGATCTCGACCGCGACGATTCCGCCGATGGAGATCCTCGAGGCCGCCTACCCGGTGATGTTCAAGCAATGGGCGCTGCGCCCCGACAGCGCCGGCCCCGGCCAGCATCGCGGCGGGCTCGGCGCGGTCTACGAAATCGAGGTGCTGGAAGAGAACGGCGCCGAGGTCTTCCTCTTCGGCGAGCGCGGGCGGTTCGCGCCCAAGGGCGTCGCCGGCGGCGGCGAGGCGGCGCTGAACCGCTTCGAATACGAGACCGCCGAGGGCTGGGCCAGCCCGCCGCTGGCGTCGAAGATGCGCGGCATCCAGCTGGCGCAGGGCCAGTCGGTGCGGCTCGAGACGCCCGGCGGCGGCGGCTACGGCGCCCCCGAGGAGCGCGCGCCCGAGAAGGTCGCGGGCGACGTGGCCAAGGGCTTCCTGAGCGAGGCCGAGGCCGACAGGATTTATGGAACCAAGTGGAAAGAGGTGCGGGCATGACGGACCGGTCTCAGGTCATCGGCGTCGACGTGGGCGGCACCTTCACGGATGTTTTCGTGGTGGACGAGGCGGCGGGCACTGCCCGGGTCGCCAAGGTGCCAACCACCCGCCCCGACCAGTCGGGCGGTTTTCTCGACGGCATCGGCCGGCAGGTCTCCGACCTCTCGACCGTGCAGGCGGTGATCCACGGCACGACGGCGGGCACAAACGCGCTGCTTGAACGCAAGGGCGCGCGCATCGGCGTCATCACCACCGAGGGACTGCGCGACGTGCTCGAGATGCGCCGCCGTGACCGGCCCCGCACCTGGGGCCTGCGCGGCGAGTTCGAACCCGTGGTGCCGCGCGAGCTGCGCCTTGAAGTGCCCGAGCGCACCCTGGCCGACGGCACCATCCGCACCGAAGTCGATCTGGAGGCCGTGCGCGCTGCGGGACGGCAGCTCATCGAGGCCGGTGCGCAAGCGGTGGCGGTGCTCTTTGCCAACAGCTACGCCAACCCCGGGAACGAGGCCAAGGCGGTCGCCGCGCTGCGCGAGTTCTGGCCCAACGCGCATGTCTCGGCCTCGTCCGAGATCTTGCCCGAGATCCGCGAATACGAACGCTTCTCGACCACCGCGCTCAACGCCTACCTGCAGCCCGAGGTCTCGGGCTATCTGGACCGGCTCGACAGCGCCCTGCGCGAGGGCGGCTTTGCTTCGGAGTTCCTCATCGTGCAGTCGAACGGCGGCGTGATGGACGTGGACACCGCCTGCCGCCTGCCGGTGCGCACCGCGCTCTCGGGACCGGCGGCCGGGGTGATCGCGGCGGCGCATATCGCCACCGAGGCGGGTTTCCCCGACATCATCACCGGCGACATGGGCGGCACCTCGTTCGACGTGTCGCTGATCGCCGGAGGGCAGTCGATGCTCGCCCCCGAGACCTCGGTCGACTTCGGCATGACCGTGCGCGCGCCGATGATCGAGATCACCACGATCGGTGCCGGCGGCGGCTCCATCGCCTGGGTCGACAAGGGAGGGCTGCTCAACATCGGCCCGGAAAGCGCCGGCTCCACCCCCGGCCCGGTCGCCTATGGACAGGGCAACACCCGCCCCACCGTGACCGACGCCAACGTGGTGCTGGGCCGGATCGATCCCGAGAACCCGATTGGCGGCAAGCTCGAGCGGCTCGATGTCGAGGCCGCCGCCCGCGCCATCGACGCGCACGTCGGCGCGCCACTGGGCCTGCCCACCACCGAGGCCGCCGAGGCCATCCTGACGGTCGCCAACTCGCGCATGGCCGGGGCGATCCGGCTCGTCTCGATCGAGCGCGGCTTCGACCCCAAGCGTTTCGCCTTCATGCCCTTCGGCGGCGGCGGCGCGCTGCACACCGGGGCGATGCTCGCCGATGTCGGCATCGGCAGCGCCATCGTGCCGCGTTACCCCGGCGTGACCTCGGCCATGGGCTGCGTCATCGCCGACATGCGCCACGATTTCGTGCAGACCATCAATGCCACGGTCGCCACGCTCGACCGGGCGGCGCTGGGGCGCTTCATGCAGGATCATGCCGACAAGGGCCGCGCGATGCTCGACGCCGCCGCGACCCGCTTCGAGGCCCGCGAGCTGCGCTTCGAGCTCGACATGGCCTACCTAGGCCAGACCCACACCGTCCCGGTGGCGCTCGACGTGGCGGTGACCGGGGGCACCGTGATCCCGCCCACCACCGAGGAGATCGCCGAGGCCTTCGAGACTGCCTACCGCGCCGCCTACGGGCGCACCCTGCCCGGCGGCGTGCAGCGGGTGATGAACCTGCGCAGCGCGGTGATCGGCAAGCGGCCCAAGTTCGACCTCGCCACGCTCGCCCCGCAGGGCGGCAGCGTCGAGGAAGCGCGCAAGGGCACGCGGCAGGTGCATTTCGGCACCGCCTGGTACGAGACCACGATCTACGACCGGCTCGCCCTGCCGGTGGGGGCCGAGATCGAGGGCCCCGCGATCCTCGAGCAGGCCGACACCACCGTGCTGCTCGATCCGGGCCTGCGGGGCCGGGTCGACGCCTATGGCAACACCATCATCACGAGGACCTGACCCATGGCGCATGGACCGATCGACCCGACCCGCACGGCTCTGCTGACCATCGATCTGCAGAATGACTTCCTCCACCCCGAGGGCGCCTATGGCCGCGCCGGTCAGTCGGCCGAGGCCATTGCCGCCCTTCCGGGCCGCCTCGCGCCGCTGCGCGACGCCCTGCGCTCTAGGGGCGGCACATACATCAGTGCCCAGTTCACCCTAGTGCCGGGGCCCGAGGGCGAGCCACTCATCGCGCCGCACCTGAAGGAGCTGCGCCCCTTCCTCGGCAAGGGTGATTTCGCCCCCGGCAAGTTCGGCCACCAGCTGGTCGAGACGCTGGCCCCCGCCGACTACACCGTCGAGAAGGTGGCCTATTCCGCCTTTTACCAGAGCCGCCTCGAATACATCCTGCGTGCGCTGGGGATCGACATGCTGATCATCGGTGGCATCGTCACCAACGGCGGCGTCGCCTCGACCCTGCGCGACGCACACCTGCGCAACGTCGACACCGTGCTGCTCACCGACGGCTGCGCCGCCTTCCGCTCCGAGGTGCATGATGCCACGCTGGTCTCGCTCGGCTCGCTCGGCAGCCAGAAGAGCTGCGCCGAGATGATCGCCGAGCTGGAGGCCCTGTCATGAGCCTGCGCGAAAGACTGAGCCGCCCCGAGATCCTCGTCGCCCCCGGCGTCTACGACGGGCTGACCGCCGCGCTGGCGCAGCAGGCCGGGTTCGAGGCCCTCTACCTGTCGGGTGCGGCCGTGGCCTACACCCGGCTAGGGCGCCCGGACATCGGCCTCAGCACCGCCAGCGAGATGGCCGACACCATGGCGCTGATCGCCGACCGCATCGACGTGCCGGTGATCATCGACGCCGACACAGGCTTTGGCAATGCGCTCAACGCCCAGCGGACCATGCGCACCTACGAGCGCGCCGGTGCGGCGGCGCTGCAGGTTGAGGATCAGACCTATCCCAAGCGCTGCGGCCACCTGAAGGACAAGTCGCTGATCCCCGCCGCCGAGATGGCCGGCAAGATCGCCGCCATGGCGGATGCCCGAAGCAGCGAAGAGACGCTGATCATCGCCCGCACCGATGCCATCGCGGTCGAGGGTCTCGACGCCGCCATGGCCCGGGCCGAGACCTATATCGAGGCCGGTGCCGACGCGCTCTTCATCGAGGCGCCGCGCTCGGGCGACGAGTTGAAGCTGGTGGGCGAGACCTTCGGCAAGCGCATCCCGCTGCTGGCCAATATGGTCGAGGGCGGCTTCACCCCGATTTCGAATGCCAGCGATCTCGAGGCGATGGGCTTTTCCATCGTGATCTTCCCCGGCGGCATCGTCCGGGCGCTGGCGCGCACCGCGCAGGACTATTACGCCAGCCTGCAGGCCAATGGCTCGAACCGGCCCTTCGCCGAGCGGATGTTCGATTTCGATGGGCTCAACGAGGTCATCGGCACACCCCAGATGCTGGCCGCCGGGCAAAAATGGGAAGGCCGCGATGGCTGAGATCGCGCCCACTCCTGCCGCCTTCGACGTCGAGGTCGAGACCCTGATCATCGGCGCCGGGGCCTGCGGGCTGGTTGCCGCGCTCGCCGCCCATGAGGCGGGACAGGAGGTGCTGATGATCGAGGCCGACCCGCTGCCGCAGGGCTCGACGGCGCTTTCGGCGGGGCTGATCCCCGCCGCCGGAACCGCGCTGCAGGCCGCGGCGGGCATCGAGGACACCGCCGCGCGCTTCGCTGCCGACATCCAGCGGAAGGCCAAGGGCGAGAACGACCCAGCCTTCGTCGAGGCGCTGGCGGCGGGCTCTGCCGGCGTCATCGACTGGCTCAGCACGCGCCACGGGCTGCCCTTCTCGGTGGTGACGGACTTCGACTACCCCGGCCATTCGCGCCGGCGGATGCACGGGCTGCCGAGCCGCTCGGGCCGGGAGCTGATCGACCGACTCCGTGCCACCGTCGAGGCACAGGGCATCGACCTGCTCTGCGGACGCCGGGCCGAGATCCTCTACCATGACGGCCGCACCGTCACCGGCGCCGGGCTGCGCACGCCGGGCGGCGCGCTCGAGACCGTCGGCTGCGCCAAGCTGGTGCTGGCCTGCAACGGCTTTGGCGGCAACCGCGCGAAGGTGGCCGAGCACATGCCGGCCATCGCCGGGGCGCTGTGGTTCGGTCACGAGGGCAACCGCGGCGAGGCGCTTGACTGGGGCGCGGCGCTCGGCGCGGCCACCCGGCATCTTGGTGCCTACCAAGGCCACGGCAACGTGGCGCACCCTCATGGGATCCTGATCACCTGGGCAACGATCACCGAGGGCGGCATTCAGGTGAATTGTGAAGGCCGGCGTTTCTGGAACGAGGCGCAGGGCTATTCCGAGGCCGCGCGGGTGGTGCTGGCGCAACCCGGTGGCGAGGCGGTCACCGTCTTCGACGCCCGCATCGCCGACATCGCGCGCCAGTTCGAGGATTTCCGCAATGCCGAGGCGCAGGGCGCGGTGCGTAGCGCCGAGACGCTTGAGGACCTTGCCAGGCAGTTCGACCTGCCCGCCACGGCCCTGCGCGATGAGATCGCGGCGATCCGCGCAGGCGAGACCGACCGCTTCGGCCGCCTTTGGGGAGAGGCGCCGCTCGCCCCACCCTATTGCGCGGTGCGCGTCACCGGCGCGCTGTTCCACACCCAAGGTGGGCTCGTGACCGACGGCAGCGGTCGCGTCCAAGGCGCGGACGGCACGGTTTTTCCCAATCTCTTTGCCGCAGGCGGCGCGGCCTGCGGGGTCTCGGGCGCGGGCGACAGCGGCTATCTCTCTGGCAACGGCCTGCTCGCGGCGGCCGTGCTGGGCCGCGCGGCGGGGCTGGCCCAGCTCGGCTGAACCAGGGCACCGACCGGACCTGCACGCAAAAGACATCGGGCAGGACTTTCGCCCTGCCCGTTCAATCCTTGCAAAGCCGCCTTCGCGACACGTGCCGGAGTGGCTCAGCGCTTGCGGAAGGTAAGGTAGTGCGGCGTGCGGCCCTCGCGCAGGGCCTTCTGCTCGTAGCGGGTCGAGATCCAGTCGTCCCAGGGCTCGCGCCAGTCGCCCGGCCCCTCTGCCAGCCACTCGAAGCCTGCCTTTGGCACCTCTTGCAACGTCTGGCGGACGTAGTCGGGGATGTCGGTCGCCACGCGGAACTCGGCGCCCGGCTTCAGCGCCCGCGCCAGCGGCTCGAGATGCTCCTGCGTGACGAAGCGGCGGCGATGGTGACGGGTCTTGGGCCAGGGGTCGGGGTAGTTCAGGAAGGCCTTGTCGAGGCTCTCGTCGGGCAGCACGTCGAACATGTTCCGCGCATCACCGGGGTAGACCTTGAGGTTCTCGACCCCCGCCTCGCGGATCTTGCCCAGCAGCATGGCAACGCCGTTGATATAGGGCTCGCAGCCGATGATCCCCACGTGCGGATGCGTGGCGGCCTGATGCACCAGGTGCTCGCCGCCGCCAAAGCCGATTTCCAGCCAGACCGGCTTGCCGCCGAACATCGCCTCGAGATCGAGGTTCTCGCGCTCGGGGTTCACCTCCCAGTCGACCGCACCCGGCGAGAGCTTCGCCAGATCCTCTTCGAGGTAGGTCTCCTGGCTCGGGCGCAGGGTCTTGCCCTTCACGCGGCCGTAGAAATTGCGCCAGGGGGCGCCGGGATGCTTGTTCGAGCTGGTCATGCGCCGCGATGTAGCGGCGAAGCGGGCGCGGAGCAATCCTCTCCGCGCCCTTTTGTGCAGGGGCCGGCGCGGCCCCGAGCCGTCAGTAGGGCAGCGGATGCGCCTTGTGGGTGGCGTCGATGCGCTCGAGCAGCTCGTCCGAAAGCGTCACCTCCGCGGCACCGAGCAGATGCTCGAGCTGGCCAAGGGTGGTGGCCCCGAAGATCGACGAGGCGACGAAGGGCCGCCGCGCCGACCAGGCCAGCGCCATGTGCACCGGATCAAGCCCGAACTCCTGCGCCAGCTCGAGATAGGCCGCGACCGCCGGGAACACCCGGTCGGTCTTGCGGCCGCCGAGATCGCCGTTGATCGCCATGCGCGAGCCCTCGGGCAGCGCGCCACCCTGGTACTTGCCGGTCAGCAGGCCGGCGCCAAGCGGCGAATAGGGCAACAGGCCGACGTCCTCGTTGACCATCAGCTCGCCGAGGTCGGTATCGGCCATGCGGTAGAGCAGAGAGTATTCGTTCTGCACCGAGGCGACGCGCGGGCCGCCCACTTCAGCCGCCATGCGCAGCCATTCGGCGGTTCCCCAGGCGCTGTCGTTGGACAGGCCGAAGGCGCGGATGGTGCCGCGGTCGACCTCGCGCTGCAGCGCGCCGAGCGCGTCGGCCATGTGCTGGCGGGTCGCCTCGCGGTCCTGCGTCCAGGGCGCGAAGGTCCAGTTCTGGCGGAAGGCGTAGCTGCCGCGGTTGGGCCAGTGGAACTGATAGAGGTCGATATAATCGGTCTTCAGCCGCTTCAGCGAAGACTCGACCGCCACCGGGATCGTCTCGGAGCTGATCGGCGCCTCGTCACGCACCAGCTTCGACGGGCCGGTGTGCTTGCTGGCGAGGATCCACTCGCCGCGGCGGCCGGACTTCTCGAACCAGTCGCCGAGGATTTCCTCGGTCCGGCCCACCGTCTCGGCCCGAACCGGGTTCACCGGGTACATCTCGGCGGTGTCCATGAAGTTGATGCCGGCATCGAGTGCGCGCTCGATCTGCGCAAAAGCATCCTCGGGCGGCGTCTGGTTGCCGTATGTCATGGTGCCGAGGCAGAGCTCGGTCACCGACATGCCTGTGCGGCCCAGCGGGTTTTTCTTCATCGGCTGTCTCCTGTTAGCGCTCGGCGCGACACTAGTGGCCTGAGCGGGGATGCCAAGCCCCCGGGGCGCGGCCTGCCCCAGCGGCAGGCCCGATGCTCACTGCGTGGGCGGGCGCGCCCGGCGCAGGCGCCCTGCGGCAGGTCAGCGCCGCTGGGCACCGCAAACGCGCGACAGCTCTGCCGTCGCAGCACGCAGGCACTGCATGCCGCGTCGCCTGCTGCGCGTAGCGAGACGCAAAAGCGCTTTGCGCGCCCGGCATCCGGTGCCAGTATTCGGCTGAGTGATTTTTCAAAACACATTTCAATTTAGGAGTTTGCGATGGCGACTTCCCGAAAATACGCAGCCGAGCTCATTGGCACCTTCTGGCTGACGCTGGGCGGCTGCGGCTCGGCGGTGCTGGCCGCGGCCTTTCCCGATGTGGGGATCGGCCTGCTAGGCGTTTCGCTGGCCTTTGGCCTGACGGTGCTGACTATGGCCTATGCGATCGGCCACGTCTCGGGCTGCCATCTCAACCCAGCGGTGACCGTGGGACTTGCGGCGGGCGGACGCTTCCCGGCCTCGGACATCCTCCCCTACATCATCGCGCAGGTTATCGGCGCGATCCTCGGCGCCGCGGTGCTCTACGTGATCGCCAGCGGCGTGCCGGAGTTCGACGTGGTGGCCTCTGGCTTTGCCGCCAACGGCTACGCCGAGCACAGTCCCGGGGGCTATTCGCTGGTCTCGAGCTTCGTCGCCGAGGTGGTGCTGACGATGATGTTCATCTTCATCATCATGGGTACCACGCATGGACAGGCACCCGTCGGCTTCGCGCCGCTGGCCATTGGCCTCGCGCTGACGCTTATCCACCTGATCAGCATCCCGGTCACCAACACCTCGGTCAACCCGGCGCGCAGCACCGGCCCGGCGCTTTTTGTCGGGGGCTGGGCGCTGGGGCAGCTCTGGCTGTTCTGGCTGGCGCCGCTGCTGGGCGGGGCACTAGGCGGGTTGCTCTACAGCTGGCTCAGCCCGACCCCCACCGGCATCGTGGAAGGCGGCGTGCCGAGCAAGTGAGGCCAAGATGACAAGAGGCGCGGCCCTTCGGGACCGCGCCTCTTTCAGGTCTTCAGATTTGCCAGCCGCAGCCGGCTCAGCGTGTCCCGGCGAAGCGCTCCTGCCAATCTTCGCGCTCGGCGTCGGTGATCTTGCGGAAGGTCACCTCGGGCACCTCGAAGGCGTGGCCCGCGGGCAGAACGCCCAGCGCCGCATCGAGATCGCCCGGCCAGCCGTCGTCTTCAGTCTTCAGCGCCGCCAGCAGCTGCGCCGATGCATCGGGGATGAAGGGCGAGGAGATCACCGCGTAAAGGCGGATCATGTTCAGCGCGAGGCGGATCTGCATCGCCGCCGTCTCGGGGTCGGTCTTGAAGGTCGACCAGGGCGCGGCTTCCTGCAGGTACTCGTTGCCGAGCACCCAGGCGGCGCGCAGCGCGCCGGCGGCCTTGCGCACCTCATGCGCTTCCATCTGCGCCTCGTACTCGCGGATCTTCTCGGCGAGGTCGGCAATCAGCTTGGTCTCGAGCGCGCCCATGGCGCCGCCCTCGGGGACCACCTCGCCGAACTTCGAGCGGCAGAACTTGGTGACGCGGCTGGCGAAGTTGCCCAGAACATCCGCGAGGTCCTTGTTCACCGAGGCCTGGAAGTTCTCCCAGGTGAACTCGGCATCCGAGCTTTCCGGCGCGTGGCTGAGCAGCCACCAGCGCCAGTAGTCCGCCGGCAGGATCTCCAGCGCCTGGTCCATGAAGACGCCGCGCCCGCGCGAGGTGCTGAACTGGCCGCCATCGTAGTTCAGGTAGTTGAACGACTTGATGTAGTCGACCAGTTTCCACGGCTCGCCGCTGCCCAGGATCGTGGCGGGGAAGGTCAGCGTGTGGAAGGGAACGTTGTCCTTGCCCATGAACTGGGTGTAGGTCACGTCTTCCGCGCCCTTGTCAGTGCGCCACCAGCGTTCCCAGTCATCGCCCTTGCCAGCATCGACCCATTCCTGCGCGCAGGCGATGTATTCGATCGGTGCGTCGAACCAGACGTAGAAGACCTTGCCTTCCATGCCGGGCCAGTCCGCGTCGCCCTTCTTGACCGGGATGCCCCAGTCGAGGTCCCGGGTGATGCCGCGGTCCTGCAGCCCGTCACCGTCGTGCAGCCATTTCTTGGCGATTGACGTGGTCAGCACGGGCCAGTCGGTCTTGCTGTCGATCCAGGCCTCGATCTCGTCCTTGATCTGGCTCTGGCAGAGGTAGAGGTGCTTGGTCTCGCGCATCTCGAGGTCGGTCGCGCCCGAGATCACCGAGCGCGGGTTGATCAGTTCCACCGGGTCGAGCTGCTTGGTGCAATTGTCGCACTGGTCGCCGCGGGCGTCCTCGAAGCCGCAGTTCGGGCAGGTGCCTTCGATGTAGCGGTCCGGCAGGTAGCGCCCGTCGGTGGGCGAGTACATCTGCGTCTCCGACACCTCGCGGATGAGGCCGCGCTCGGCCAGCACCCCGGCGAAATGCTGGGTGAGCTTGTGGTTCTGCGGGCTCGACGAGCGGCCGAAGTGGTCGAAGCTGAGGCGGAAGCCCTCGGCGATCTTCGACTGCACCTCGTGCATCTCGGCGCAATACTCGGCCACCGGCTTGCCGGCCTTGGCGGCGGCGAGTTCGGCGGGGGTGCCGTGCTCGTCGGTGGCGCAGAGGAAGAGCACCTCATTGCCGCGCGCCCGCTGGTAGCGCGCGAAGAGGTCGGCAGGAAGCTGGCTGCCCACGAGGTTGCCGAGATGCTTGATCCCGTTGATATAGGGGATCGCCGAGGTGATCAGATGACGTGCCATGTTCGTCCCGCGAATGAATCTGGAGTTGTCGCGCTCTTAGCGGATGTTGCCCGGGCTTGCCAGTGCGGCGGCAGGCGCGCTCCACAGGGCGAGGGTGCGCGCCCTGCCGCCTCTGGTGCGCCCACCCCGAGGGCCCTGCCCGTGCCTGCACGCGCGGCGGGCGCGAAAGGGCCGGATTCCCCGACCCAACTGGCCGACACTGCCCCGGAGGCGCCGCCCCGGCTGGTTTTCCCACGTCGGTTCAACGCATCATTTCAATCGGTTTTCCGCCGCGTGGAAATTTTTTCCCGACAGGCCAGTTTCGCCTTGTGGTCCCCATGTTCGCTTGGATATACGCGTCAGCGGAGACGTGGCCGAGTGGTCGAAGGCACACCCCTGCTAAGGGTGCAGGCGGGAAACCGTCTCGAGGGTTCGAATCCCTTCGTCTCCGCCATTCACCCAACATGGCACGGCATTCCGGCGAAACACCCGGCTCGCATCGCGCATCGCGCGTCACCCTCCCGGCAGCCCGCTCCAACAGTCCAGCACATGACGCATGGCCGAAGCCTCCCGGCGCAGACCCGCGAGAGCGTGCGCCGCGGAACGCCCTCAGGCGCCCTTGCGCCGCGCGATCCACACCGTGTGACGCGATCCGCGCTTGGTTCGGCCCGCCCGCACCATATGCGCCCTGGCCTCGAAGCCGTTGCGCCCGAGCCGGCGGGTGAACCCCTCGTCAGGATGCGCCGACCAGACCGCGAGGACCCCGCCCGGGGTCAGCGCCCGATGCGCCATCTGCAGGCCGCGTTCGCCGTAAAGCGTGTCATTGCCTGCACGGGTCAGCCCGCCGGGACCGTTGTCGACATCGAGCAGGATCGCATCATAGACACCCTGCGCGGAGCGGATCTCCGCGACGACGTCGCCGGCCCGGACTTCGACCCGCGAATCCTCGAGGCAATTCCCGAAAACCGCGCGCATGTGGTCCGTCGCCCAGGCGATCAACTCCGGCACGATCTCCGAGACGATGAGCTGCGCGCCAGACGGCGCGACCGCCTGCGCGGCGCGCAGGGTGAAGCCCATGCCGAGCCCGCCGATCAGCACGCGCGGCGCGGGGCGGCCGGTCAGCCGCTCGAAGGCGAGTGTCGCCAGCGCCTCTTCGGAGCCGCCGAGCCGACTGTTCATCAACTCGTTCCCGTCGCTGAGGCGGATGGAATACTCCTCGCCGCGCCGGAACAGACGCAGCGTGTCACCCTCGGGGGCGGTGGCGGTGGCGAGAAGATCCCAGGGAAGCATCTGCAGGTCCTGTCGTAAGAGCTGTGCCCGGCCTAGCCGATCCGCGGGTGGATAGAAAGACGCGCACCCAAGACGCGGAGCAGACCGCGGCTCACGCGACAGCCGGATATTTCGAACGGGATTTCCAAGTGCCCTATGGGCGCTCAACACCCCAACGGGGTTGGCTTTTCTTCAATCTCAGGAGAGAGATGGTGCGGTCGAGAAGACTCGAACTTCCACGGGAGTTACCCCACAGCGACCTCAACGCTGCGCGTCTACCAATTCCGCCACGACCGCACTGTCTTGACTTGGTGAAGCGGTCTCTAACGAAGCCCGCGGGGGATGTGAAGAGGAAAATTGAACCTTTTTGCGAAAACTTCACACGACCTTACGGCAACCTGCGAAAGACCCGCTTTTCGCCCCTCGGTCGGGACCGCACGCGCCGCCGCGGCCCGCTCTATTGACCGACGCGGGGAATGCTCCTACTCGCTCGGGTATGGTTGAATGGATCACAACAGACGGGCTGACCGGCTACGACGAGGCCGTTGCCTTAATGGAAGCACGCGCCGCGGCGATTGCCGCTGGCGAGGCCCAGGAGCTCATCTGGCTGGTCGAGCATCCGCCGCTTTATACCGCCGGCACCTCGGCAAAGGTCGAGGATCTGCGCGAGCCGGACCGCTTCCCCGTCTTCGACACCAAGCGCGGCGGACAGTACACCTATCACGGCCCCGGCCAGCGCGTGGTCTACGTCATGCTCGACGTCGGCAAGCGTGGCCGCGACGTGCGCCGCTTCGTGCAGCAGCTCGAGGCCTGGGTGATCGCCGCGCTCGCCGAGTTCAACGTCACCGGCCATATCCGCGAGGGCCGCGTCGGTGTCTGGGTCGAACGCCCGGACAAGCCACTGCTGGCGGACGGCCGCGTGACCGAGGACAAGATCGCCGCCATCGGCATCCGCCTGCGCAAATGGGTGAGCTTCCACGGCATCTCGATCAACGTCGAGCCGGACCTGTCGCATTTCGGCGGCATCGTGCCCTGCGGCATCACCGAGTACGGCGTGACGTCGCTGGTCGATCTCGGCCTGCCGGTGACCATGGACGATCTCGACGTCGCCCTGCGCCGCAGCTTCGATGAGACCTTCGGCACCCTGCCTTGCGAGGCCTGAGCTACCCCGCCAGCAGGTGAGTCTTCACGTCCTCGGCGGCGAAATCGACCAGCGCACGCACCTTGCGGGGCAGCACGGCGCCCTCGAGATAGACCGCGTGCAGGTCGTGCACGGGCTTTTCCACCTCCGCCAGGACCTCGACCAATCGCCCGACCTCGATGTCGGCGGTGACCACGAATTCCGGGCAATAGGCGATACCCCGCCCCGCCAGCGCCATGTCCCGCGCCACGCGGGCGCTGTTCACCGCGAAACGGCTGGCGATCTGCACCTCGCGCAGCGCGCCCTCGGAACCGAAGCGCCAGCGCGGGCTGCGCTGGTTGCTGTCGTGGATGCAGGCATGGGCAGAGAGCGCTTCAGGACCGTCGGGCACCCCAGCCTCGGCGATATAGGCGGGGGAGGCCACGAGCTTCATGCTGAAACGGCACAATCGCCGCGCCTTCAGAGTGTTGTCGGTCAGCGTTCCGATGCGGAAGGCCAGATCGATCCCCTCCGACGCAAGATCGGTATAGGCATCCGATAGCCGCAGCTCGACCGACAGCTCCGGGTGTGGCACGGCGAAACGGCTCAACAGGTCGGCGGCGTAGATCTCGCCAAACGTCAGCGGCGCCGCCACCCGCAGCACGCCCGAAAAGCCCCGCGCCTCATCCTCGACCGAGCCCAGCAGTTCCTCCAACTCCTCCAGCCAGGCCGGCGCCCGCGCCAGCAGCTTCTCTCCCGCCGGCGTCAGCCCGACCCGCCGGGTGGTGCGCTGCAGGAGCCGCGTGCCGAGCCGCGCCTCGAGTTCGGCGACGTATTTCGAGGTGAGCCGGTTCGACACCCCCATGCGCTCGGCTGCAGCGGTGAAGGATCCGGTTTGCGCCGTGGCGACGAAGGCGCGGATCTGGTCGACGATGTCCATGGCATATTCCGAACGTAGCGAGGATAGTATTACCACATACTCGCCATTTCTTTCCGAAAGGCCAGACCGCATATTCCCCTCAACGGCAGCGAGCGCTGCCACCCCCTTCCCGCCCCGCGGGACAGCATCTGGAGAGAGATCATGGCAACCAGCGACGCCCCCCCTCGACATCGGCCAGGTGAGCCTGACCGTGAACGACCTGACCAGGGTCGGCGATTTCTACCAAACCGCGCTCGGCCTCGAGAAGTTGAGCGATGACGGCACCGAGGCCCGCTTCGGCGCGTCCGGCCGCAGCCTCATCGCGCTGCGTCAGGACAAAAGCGCGCCACGCCATTCCCCGCGCGAGGCCGGGCTCTTCCACACCGCCTTCCTGCTGCCCTCGCGCGCCGATCTCGGCGCCTGGCTTCACCACGCCGCCGAGACCCGCATCCCGCTGCAGGGCGCCTCGGACCACCTCGTCAGCGAGGCACTCTACCTCGCCGACCCCGAGGGCAACGGCATCGAGATCTACATAGACCGCCCGCGCGACCAGTGGACCCACCGCGGCGGCGAGATCGAGATGGCCACCAACCACCTCGACCTGCAGGATGTCGCAAGCAGTGCCACGACCCGCTGGAAGGGCGCACCCAAGGGAACTGTGGTCGGCCACGTCCACCTGCAGGTCGGACGACTCGACCCAGCCGAGGCCTTCTATGCCGAGACCCTCGGAATGGCGGTGACCAACCACTACCCGGGCGCCACCTTCTACGGCTCTGGCGGCTATCACCACCACCTCGCCTCGAACATCTGGAACAGCCGCGGCGCCGGGCCGCGCAATGGCCCCGCCACCGGGCTCACCGAGATCGAGCTGCGCGGCACCGCCGCAGAGATCGCCGCAATCCGCAGCCGCGCCCCCGCCGAGACCCCGCTGACCGATCCCTGGGGCACCACTTTCACCCTGAGCCAGAAGGACTGACCCCATGCTGATCGACGGAAAATGGACCGCCAACTGGCAGCCGGTGCAGAAAGCAGACGAAAAGGGACGCTTCGTGCGGCAGGAGTCGAGCTTTCGCAACTGGATCACCCCAGACGGCAGCGCCGGTCCCACCGGGACCGGTGGCTTCAAGGCCGAGTCCGGTCGCTACCGGCTCTACGTGGCGCTGATCTGCCCCTGGGCCTCTCGCACGCTGATCGCCCGCAAACTCAAGGGCCTCGAAGAGATCATCCCGGTCACCGTGGTGAACCCGCGGCTCGATGACCAGGGCTGGAGCTTCGGCGGCTTTCCCGGCGCGGAGGAAGACCCGCTCTACGGCGCGAGCTACCTGCACGAACTCTACACCCGTGCCGACCCGCACGTCTCGGGCCGCGCCACGGTGCCGGTGCTCTGGGACGAGAAACAGGGCGTCCTAGTGAACAACGAGAGCGCCGACATCGTACGCATGTTCGACACCGCCTTCGAGGCGATCGCCCCGTCGGACCTCCGTCTCGCCCCAGAGGATTTGCTCGCGCAAATCGACGAGGCCAATGCGCAGATCTACCCGCGCTACAACAACGGCGTCTACAAGGCCGGCTTTGCCAGCACGCAGGAGGCCTATGACGAGGCCGTCACCCAGCTCTTCGAGGAAATGGCCCGGATGGAGCAGCACCTGTCAGATGGCCGGCCCTTCTACTTCGGCGACCGGCTGACGGAGACCGACATCCGCATCTTCGTCACCTCGATCCGCTTCGATGCCGCCTACCACGGGCTGTTCAAGTGCAACATCAAGCGGCTCGAGGATCACCCCCACCTGCACGCCCACATGCTGCGCATGCTGAACACCGGCGGCATCGCAAGCACCGTGGACCTCGACCACATCAAGGCGGGCTACTACGGCATCAAGGCGCTCAACCCCCCCGCGCATCATCCCGGCCGGCCCCGCCGGGATCGTCGCGGAGGTCGCGAGAGCACAGGGCAACCGCGTCTGATCTCACGCGACCGGCCCGGCCCCTTCTTCTCTTTGCAAATACGCCGGGGGTGAATTGGCCGAAGGCCAAGAGGGGGCAGCGCCCCCTCGCGCGCGGCTGCAGACACGCGGGCCGACCCCGGAGGTGGGCATCCCCCCTCCCCCTCCCGGCACGAGCCGTGCTACATCCCGGGCCGACCAGCCGGAGATCTCCATGCGCGCGCCCAGCCTGCCCCTCACCCGCGACCTCGTCCTCATCGGAGGCGGCCATTCGCACGCGCTGCTGCTGCGCATGTGGGGGATGAAGCCACTGCCGGGCGCGCGGCTGACCGTGATCAACCCCGGCCCCACGGCACCCTATTCGGGCATGCTCCCTGGGTTCGTTTCAGGGCACTACGCGCGCGACGAACTCGACATCGACCTGGTGAAGCTCGCCCGCTTCGCCGGGGCGCGGGTAATCCTCGGCGCGGTGACCGGCCTCGACTGCGCCGCAAGGCAGGTCCAGGTGGCGGGCCGCGCGCCCATCGGCTTCGACCTCGCCTCGGTGAACATCGGCGTCACCTCGGCCATGCCGGACCTGCCGGGCTTTGCCGAACACGCCCTGCCCGCCAAGCCGCTCGGCCCCTTCGCCTCGGCCTGGGCGGCGTATCGGGACGGCAGCGGCGCTGCCTCGGCGGCGGTGATCGGCGGCGGCGTGGCCGGGGCCGAGCTTGCCTGTGCCATGGCCTTTGCCCTGCAACAGCGCGGCCGCCCGGCGCAGGTGCACCTGATCGAGCGGGCCACCGCAGTCACCGCCCTGCGGCCCCGCGCCGCTTTGAGGCTGCGCAACGCGCTTGCCGCGCAGGGCGTCACGCTGATCGAGAACGCCGAGGTCACCGAGGTGACCGATCGCGGCCTGCGCCTTGCCGACGACCGCGAGGTCGACGCCGCGTTCGTCACCGGTGCGGCGGGTGCCCGGGCGCAGGGCTGGCTGCAAGAAAGCGGGCTCGACCTGCAGGATGGCTTCATCAAGGTCGCCCCGACCCTGCAAAGCTCTGACCCCGCGATTTTTGCCGCAGGTGACTGTGCGCATCTCACCGAGACCCCTCGCCCCAAGGCCGGGGTCTTCGCGGTGCGCGAGGCGCCGATCCTGCTGCACAACCTGCGCGCCGCGCTCGAAGGTCGCACGGACCTTCGCGCCTACCGCCCGCAGCGCGATTACCTCAAGCTGATCTCTCTGGGCCGCAAATCGGCGCTTGCAGACAAGGCGGGGCTGGCCCTCTCCGGCCCGCTCATGTGGCGCTGGAAGGACCACATCGACCGCACCTTCATGCGCAAGTTCAACGACTTGCCGCAGATGACGCCGCCGCCCCTGCCCCGCCACCACGCGGAAGGCATGGAAGAGGCGCTCGGCAGCAAGCCCATGTGCGGCGGCTGCGGCGCCAAGGTCGGGCGCGACGCGCTGGCCTCGGCGCTGTCGATCCTGCCCGCGCCGGTG
>NZ_NTHN02000017.1 GCF_002300555.2 Alloyangia mangrovi
ACCAAACCCTGAACAGAGCTAACCTATAAACGCGGACTTAAAGGGGAGCAGGTCACCCACGACACTATACCTAGGACGAAGCGTATGTACCAGTCATCGCTTTGAAATTACAGTTGAAGTGCGCGGCGTACTGAATCGCGGAAAAGATCGGCGGCGGGGTTCATCGTAGACGTACCACTCTGACTGGCCCAGTACATGCCCAAGCCCCAATTAGGCAACGGTGCGCCGCCAAGGTCTACATCCAGTGCCTTGATCGGCATGTCACGAATGAAAACTTCCGGGACCATAGCCAGCCCCAGTCCGCGTTCGACAAATTCCAGAAGCACGGCCACGTCCTCGACCTCGAAAGAGGATTTCCGCCGTATTCCGTGGCTCAGAAAAACCTGATCTACGAGTTTGCGCAGTTCCCATCGAACAGAGACATCGACAAACCGCTCTTGCAACAGGTCGCCTGCGGAGACGGCGCGCTTGTTTGCAAGTTCATGGTCTAGTGATGCGGCAACAACCAACTTGGCGTCGAGCAGGGGTTGCACGTCCAGACCGGGATGAGACACGCCGTAATGGGGCATAAACGCGACATCGACAGAACCGCGTTTCAATTCGGAGGTCAGGTCACCGGGCCGCGTCTCGCGGACATGAATCTCGACATCGGGATTCGCATAACTGAAATCTTGGAGGATACGAGGAAGATTTAGGAGGGATGCTAGGCTTTGTACCATCGAGACAACGATACGGCCGGAAACGCCGGTCTTTACCGCCGAGAGCGCGTGCCTTGCGGCCGTAAGTGCAGACAGGATGCGCCGGGCTTCTGGCAAGAAGACCTCACCAGCTGCGCTCAGTTCCACGCGGCGGGTATTGCGGATGAAAAGAGAGGTGCCCAGCTCTGTCTCAAGCGCTCTTATTGCGGTGGATAGGCCAGACTGGACAATGTTGCAGCGCTCAGCCGCACGTGAAAAGTGCTGCTCTTCAGCTGCGGCGACAAACATCTCGATCTGACGTATCTCCATGGCCACCCTGTTGGTATCCCTCAGAGAGATATATCCTTAGTTGACTAATCTTCACAGGGCATTCTTGCTGTAACGAAGTAAGACGAAAATCTGCTGCATCGCACTGCCCCCTGACGACAGAATCCTAGATGGGGGCAGTGCAACGATGTCACCTGGTCATATCAGAACGCACGACTTTCGGCCCGGTATAGCCCTCAGGTCGCAGACCCCAGGCGACATAGCCATCACCCGAAGTCGTACCCATCCCATCATGACCACCGACCTGCGCAACGATGAGCTGTTGCCCATTGATCTCGTAACTCATCGGGTTCGCGTTGACGCCCGCGTCGGTGCGATACTCCCAAACAAGTTCGCCTGACAGGCTGTCATAGGCGCGCAAGTAATTGTCCAGCGCAGCTCCGATGAACATCAGGCCGCCCGCGGTCGCGAGGGGGCCGCCATTCGAGGGCGTGCCGACGGTGACCGGGAGCCCCGTTTTGATGCCAAGCGGGCCTGAATCCGCGGCAGTTCCCATCGGGCGCCGCCACAGCACATCTTTGCTCTTCAGGTCTAGCGCGGCAACATACCCCCAAGGCGGCGCGATGCAGGGCATTTTAAGCGGCCCCATCCACGGTTGCTTCTTCGCACCGTAGGGCAGACCGATCTGCGGCATGAAGGGGGTCTTGTGGTCCCGATCATCAACCACGGATTTTGCGTCGGCGATGTCATCGCGTGGGATGAGATAGATCTGGTAGGGGATACGTTCGGAATTGATCAGCATCAGACCCCGGTCCGGATCGATCGCACCCCCACCCCAGTTCATGCCACCATGGTTGCCGGGAAAGCTGATGGAGCCGATGCCGACGGTTGGGGGCGTGAACAGTCCATCATAACGCATCTGGTGAAACTGGATGCGACAGAGCAACTGGTCGAAGGGCGAAATGCCCCAGGCGTCCGCTTCGGCAATCATCTCGATCTCGCCCTTGTTCGGCGCCCCGATTGTGTTCGGCATGTTGGGCGACATCGGCTGCTGCGCCGAAACGCGCTCTCCGGGAACACCGGGGACCGTGGGGGCATCGTACATCTCAACCGGCTCTAGGGGCTCGCCGGTTTCGCGGTCGAGGACGAAAATGGAGCCGGCCTTCGTCGCCTGGATTAGAGCTGGACGCATGCCATTTTCCGTTGGCCAGTCCACGAGGTTCATCGCTGGTCCTATGTCGAAGTCCCAAAGGTCATGATGGACGGTGCGGAAATGCCAGCGTTCCTCGCCAGTGCGTGCATCAAGCGCGACAACCGCGTCGGTGTATTCTTCATCCTTTTCGGAACGATTGCCGCCGTAGAAATCCCCCGAGGCATTGCCCGTTCCGACATAGACAAGGTTCAAGTCGGAATCGGCTGACATCGGTGACCATACATTGGGCGTCGCGTGCGTGAAATGCTCCCCCTCTGCCAGCGGTGCATTCGGCGTTTCACGACCAAGATCCCAAGCCCACTGAAGCTTTCCGGTAACCGCGTCGATGGCGCGCACCACGCCCGCAGGAGCACGGTAATCCTGACCGTCGACGACCATGTGACCAACCACCGCGACGCCGTCGACAATCGTGGGGGCGCTGGTCACAGAAATGAACCCGGGGACGTCCGTGTCGGTATTCTGTTTCAGGTCGTATGCGCCACCATCGGCCCAGTCCTCACAGAGCGCACCGGTTTGGGCATCAACGGCCAGCAGACGGCTGTCCATAGTGCCCCAGATGATGCGGCTCTGACATTGCGCCAGCTGTTGGGGCGCTTCGTAATAAGCAACTCCACGGCAAATCGTTACCCCGTTGGTAAACCCTGCCGCCTTGTCCACATGGGGGTCATAGTGCCACTTCTCCTCACCCGTGCTCGCGTTGATCGCAAAGACGGCGTGGCTGGGGCTGCACAGATACAGCGTGTCCCCCACTTTCAGCGGCGTATTTTCCGCAGCATAGCCATATCTGGCATCGGCTGGCCTCAGGTCTCCGGTGTGGAACTCCCAGAGCTTGACCATATCCCCGACATTTTCCGGCGTAATCTGCGAGGCTAGAGAGAATTTCTGGCTCAGGTTGGAGCCGCCATAAGCCGTCCAGTTGCTGGCGTCATGCGATGACGACACTCCAACCGCTCGATCCGGAGCGTTCCGACTGAAGATCGCGGTATCGCGTTCTTTCAGAACAGCATGGTCCGCGGTGTTTACGGCAGGATTGTCCAAGATGGGAACGATGATGCATGTCAGCATGACAATTGCCGGAACAAGCGTTGCGGCAAAATAGGGGCCGGCTTTGTGGAACGCGAAGACACGGCGGGACACCGGCCACAGGGCGGCCAGGACCACCCCCATTGCGACAAGCCAGTCAAAGCGCGGGATCAGTGCCCAGCCGTTCCATCCGGCTTCCATCAGTCCCCAGATCAGCGTCGCGACAGACAATCCGCAGAGAACCCATACCGACCAGACGCTTTTGCGGAAGATCAGGGCACCGATAAAGATCGCGGCGACAGAGGCGAAGAGGTAGTAGGCGCTGCCGCCGACCACCACTAGGCGCGCCCCGAGATAGAGCAGCGCCACTCCGGTGAGTATTGATAACACTGCATATGCTATGAGCAACGTTCCAACTCCGCGGAACGACCTATGATTTTCGCTCATCCTTTTACACTTTCTTCATGCCCGAAAGCCCCGACGGGTGGCTTTAGCGGGGCGAGAAGCGGGCTCGATTGATCTGAATTGGAGACCCTCCACCCAACCGGCCTCACGGAGGCTGCTATCGCCGCCCCACTCATTCAACAAACATGCATTATGGATCACGTTTATCTCACGCGGAGATATGTTGTGTCTTCGATCGCTCCGCCCCGAGGTCGGCTAAAAGCGCGGCTTCGCTCTCCCGGAACCGTTGGCACACCCGACACGAGATGCGCACAGATCGTCGGGCTGCCCCGTTGGCGAAGTCAGGACACTCAAGCGGGCGTCTGCAATTCATCTCTAGGAGAGATATGTAGCATCTAAGAAATTCACTTCATCCGATTTATGATTTGCGTCATCCCAGCGAGCCCAACCAAGGACTTGCTCAGATGACACAGACTCAAGACATGATGAAAATGTCACCCCCAAAAAACCACAAGGTGGCTGCAACGCGTGAAAGAGTTCTGCCTGCTCTGAGCGTGCTGCTCGTAGTGTTCGTCGCCATGAACCTCCGCCCCTTGCTCACCAGTGTCGCGCCGCTTGTGCCCGACATCAGCGCAGGCCTTTCCTTGTCCAACTTCTGGATGAGCGTCCTCGTTACCATCCCGGTAATTTGCCTCGGAATCTTCGGGCCGTTCGCGGCGGTTCTGAACCGCCGCATGGCGCTGGAGTCTGTCATTCTGACCGCACTTGCCACGGCCTTCGTCGGTGCAGCCCTGCGGTCCTTTGGCGTTGTTCCGCTCTACCTTGGAACCATCCTGATCGGCGGCAGCATGTCGATCCTGAGCGTGCTGACACCGGTCCTGATCCGACGCGACTTTCCCGAAAAGGTCGGCCTGATGATGGGCGTATTTGCCATGGTGCTCGGGCTCGGGGCCGCCGTCTCGACCGCCTCAGCGGTCCCTATCCGGAATGTCCTGGGCGGCTGGCAGCCGAGCTTGCTGGTATGGGTTCTGCCGATCATCCTTGCAGCTGTGATCGCGCTGGCGATGCTTCTCTTACGCGAAGGGGCCGAAAGCTCCCAGCCGACGCACAAAGCGGCAATCTTGCATGACCCAATATCCTGGCAGCTTGCCATCTTCTTCGCATTGATCGCGTCCTCGGCGTATGCGGTCATAAGCTGGGGGCCCAGCATGCTTGCTGATCGGGGCCTCGATCCCGAAACCAGCGGCTTCATCATGTCGCTCTTTTTCCTTGCGCAGATGCCGAGTGGATTCCTGACCCCGATCTTCGCCGGTCGCATGCGAGACCAGCGGCTGATCACTTCGGTCATGGTGCTGCTTTCGACACTCGGACTGATCGCATTCCTTTTCGCACCAACCTGGTCGCTGGCCGGTGTCGCAGTGATCGTGGGTATCGGACAGGGCGGAGGCTTTGCGCTTGCGCTGACGCTGATCGTCCTGCGTTCCGGAACGCAAAATGTCGCCGCGCGGCTTTCAGGCGTAGTGCAGAGCGTCGGTTATGTTGGGGGAGGCCTCATCGGCCCCTTCGCCGTTGGCGCGCTGCACGATATGTCAGGTGACTGGACGGTCGTATCCTGGTTCTTCGCGGCTCTCGGCCTGCTATCGCTGGCTTTCGGCTACGGGTGCAGTCGCAACCATCTGATTTCTGAAGGCTGATTTCTCACTCTTTTATGAAGAAAAAGGTCGCACATCAGATGCGACAGAACTCGACTCCAAAGGACACAGAATGTCAAAGCTGTTTACGCCATACACGCTCAAGGATGTCACCCTTCGCAACCGAATTGCCGTGGCGCCTATGTGCCAATATCGGGCAATCGAGGGTCACGTGACTGACTGGCACCTGGCTCACTACACCTCGCTTGCCCGTGGCGGGGCGGGGCTGGTGATCGTCGAAGCGACCGCGGTCTCGCCCGAGGGTCGCATTACTCCTGGCTGCACCGGCCTCTGGGAGGATGCGCAGATCGAAGGGCTGGCCCGCATTGCAGCCGCAATCCGGGATGCCGGGGCTGTGCCCGGCATTCAGATCGGTCATGCCGGACGCAAGGCTAGCGCCAATCTTCCATGGGAGGGCGACGATCACATTCTGGAAGGCGACCCGCGCGGATGGCAGACAATTGCGCCCTCCGCCCAGGCTTTCGGGGGCGCATTGTCGAAGGTCCCACATGAGATGGACCTGTCGGAGATCGTCCGCGTTCAAAGCAATTTTGCAGCCGCCGCGAGGCGGGCACGCGCTGCTGGTTTCGAGTGGCTAGAATTGCACTTCGCTCACGGATACCTCGCCTCCAGCTTTGCATCGGCCTATTCCAACCACCGGACAGATGCCTACGGCGGTGACGCGGAGGGTCGGTACCGGTTCTTGGTGGAGACCTTGGCAGCCGTCAGAGAGGAATGGCCGGAGCGCCTACCCCTCACCGCGCGCATGGGGCTGATGGAGTTCGACGGTCAGGACGAGGACCGCTGGGACGAGACAGTTGGCGCCGTTGAAAAGCTCAAGTCGGGCGGACTAGATCTAGTAAGCGCCAGCATGGCCTTCTCCGCACCCGTCGGCCGGGTGCCTTGGGGTCCGGCCTTCCTGATGCCAACGGCTGCGCGGCTGCGCGACGAAGCCGGGATCCCGGTCAGCTCGGCCTGGCTTCTGGATGCTCCGTCCGACGCGGAACGGGCCATTGCCGACGATCACATCGACATCGTGATGATGGCGCGCGCATTCTTGGCTAACCCGCACTACCCTTACCATTTGGCCTTGACTCTTGGTGCGACGCGCCCGGCCTGGACGCTCCCCGCGCCCTATGCCCATTGGTTGACCCGCTATAGGGCCAACAATGGCGGCCTTTGAACTGTAGACTGACGGTTCAGAGACCTACCCCTTGCCGGTAGTGATACCAGCAAGGGGTAGGTCAGCATGCTCTGCGTTTTAGGTGATCGGCACGGGCAAACACGGAGACGCTTCGGCTCTAACAGGCCTTTTTCCTTGCCACCTGAACCTCGGTAATCTCCGCGCGGGGCAGGGCTGTTCCGTAAGCTCGCGGCATGGCCGCTGAGGGACAGAACGTCAGGCGACACGCACGAGACTCCCAAAAATACCGTACTGGACAGTTTGAAAATTATATACCAGAACATCGAGTGCGATAAATCATCGAGAGCTTCATGGAACAGTTACTTCACACCGTCCTCACCCACCCACACGCGATCATCGTCATGAAGGTGATCCTCACCTCCTTCTTCTGGATGGCGGGGCTATTTGGGGTCTTCAACTTCAAGGTTATCGTCCAAGAGATGATCGACGCCAACCTTCCGCGGCCAGTGGCCTTCGCGGTCGCAACGATCGTGTGCCAGCTAGGGGGCGCAATGCTATTGATCACCGATTTTCGGGATCTTGCCTGGCTCGGCGCTGGCGCGCTTGGGGTCTTTACCTTGCTGTGTATTCCGATCGGCCACGCGTTCTGGAGATTTGACGGAGAGAAAGGCATGCATGAGTTTCAGGTGGCGCTGGAGCATTTTGCGATGGTGGGCGGGCTGATGATCGCGGCCGCAATTTCCATGATTTACTGAAGGCGGAGAGGGTGCCCATGGACCAGAAGAAACGTCGTCGAGGGCGCCCTAGGGATGCTTCGAAAAAGGCCGCCGTGCTTGAGGCGGCACGGCGGCTGCTTCTGACAAGCGGACCTGATGTGACTATCGACGAGATCGCAGCAGAAGCGGGCGTTTCCAAGAGTACGGTCTACGCAAATTTTGCCGGCAAGGAAGATCTGGTAGAGGCCGTGATCCGCCGCGAAGCCGAAGGGACCATCGCCGAAGCGGACTTCGCTTCGCTCGTCGATGAGATTGTTACAGCCGAAACGCTCGTTTCATTCGGGCTGAGGTATGCGGGCTTCGTTAACAATTTAGATCTTGTGGGCTGGGACCGGGTGATCGCCTCTCTTGAAGCTGAAGCGGCTCGCTCCGACCTGCCTGGCAGGTTCTTTGAGCTGGGGCCTGGACGCGCGCAGAGGCTGCTCGAAACACTTCTGGACAAGGCTCTGGCCGACGGATTGATCCAGACGACCGACACACGTCTTGCGGCGGACCAACTGACCGGTCTGTGGCTCGGTTTCGCCAATCTGGAGGTGAAGCTTGGGGTTCGCAAACCGCTTGCCGAAGCCGAGCTTCAGGTTCGGGTCAGGGCCGGAGTTGAGATTTTCCTGAACTATTACGGCCCCGGAGCCGTAATTTAGCCTGAAGTTGCCGCGGTACATTGCGTACCGCGGCAAACCGACAACGTCAGGCGGCGACCTCGGTCCAAGTCGGAGCGCGCGAGGTGCCCTTGCCAAGGCCGTACCCCATGCGGATGTTCAGCATGGCCAGCGGCTCCAGCAAACGGGCACCATCGAGACCGCCCACGCTCTCGGGTACGAAGCCTGCCTTCTCGACGAGTGCCGCGACGGCGGACAGGGCGTCATGGTCGTCACCTGCGAGGAAGACCGGCACAGTGGAGGTCGCGGCGCGGTCGGTTGCGAACAGTCCGGCGAAGATGGTGTTGAAGCCCTTGACCACCCTGGCGCCCGACGCGACCTTTTGGATCTCCTCGGCGGCCGAAGTCGTGTGCCCGATCTGCAGGCCCGAGAAGTCGGGCAGCACGGGGTTGGTTAGGTCCACGACGATCTTGCCGACAAGCTGGGGCAGGGCGGCCACGCTCAGCGCCGCGTCGTAGCCAAGGGCCAGAACGACGATGTCGGCGCCCTCGATGGCGGCCTCGACGCTGACGCCCTGCGCGCCCGAAAGCGTGGTCGCCAGCGCGGCGGCGTCGTCAGGGTTGCGGCTGGCCAGCAGGAGGGGGGGTCTGCCCGGACAGGCGCTGCGCAAGGCCTTTGCCCATGTTGCCGAGACCGATGATTGCCGTAGTCATGATGAACTCCCTTTCGATGCGGATCATGTTCTGACTGCAAGCTATCGTTGATCTCATATTACGTGTAGTGAGTGAATGCGCGTTTCTGAATTGCAGGAAAGTATCGAATGAGTGACATCCCCGAACTAGAGACCTTCGTTTGCGTTGCCCATGCCGGAAGCTTCGCAGCAGCGGCTCGCCGTCTGGGGTTGTCACCCGCTATGGTCGGCAGACGGGTTCAGTCACTAGAGGATCGCTATGGCGTGCGGCTTGTCGAACGCACCACGCGCTCGCTGCGGCTCACCGATCAGGGTCAGGAATTCCTCGCTCAAACCAAACGGATTCTCGACGGCGTCGAGGCTCTGGCCGATATTGGTCAGACGAAGGCGGCTCTGAAGGGCAGAGTGCGGATTTCGGCTCCGACCACGCTCGGCACCAAGAAGCTGGCCACAATTGTTGCCGGGCTGATCGAGACTGCGCCCATGTTGACGGTCGAGCTGTCGCTTAATGACCGGAAGGTTGATCTGATCAGCGAGGGCTACGATTGTGCTATTCGCGTGGGGAATCTCCAACCAAGTGGGCTTGTCGCGCGGCGGATTGGGACGTACCGCTTTGTCTGCTGTGCGTCCCCAGATTTCCTTTCGCGCAATACTGCCCCGACTACTCCAGCAGACCTGTCTGGGTTGCCCTGTATTCTCAATCTCAATCTGCAGCCACGAGATCAATGGCGCTTCTTGGACTCATCAGGTCAGCCAGTGATCGCCGAGGTTAAGGGGGCAATAGAACTCGACTATGACGAGGCGCAGAGGATGGCAGCACTTGCCGGAGCGGGTATAGTCCAAGTCCCGCTGCATCTGGTCGAGGAAGACATTTCTCGAGGCGCCCTGATTGAAGTTCTGGCTTCGTGGGGGCAGCCTCAACTGCCCATTCATGCTGTCTATCCTTCGCGGCGCTACGTTCCGCAGAGGGTCGCTGCCTTGGTAGATGCCATCAAAGAAGGTTTGAGAGAAGCCGTGCAAGCCGGATAAATTCAATAAAAAGGTCATTTCTGATGATGTTCCGGGTGGTTCATTAATCGCTTTGGTCAAGTGCTGATCGTATTGCTGGTCCTTCTGCGTGCCGGGCTCTTGGGTTCTCTTCGCGATCACCGCGATGGGCGCCGCATGTTTGCGTTCAGGGTCGGGCAGATCGAAGTGGTGTGCGCGGTCAATGCCGCTGTCCTGGGAGCGATCTTGCCCTCGCCGCGCGTCCCGGCTGGACGCATTCGGGAGTAGTGAAGTTAGCGTCATGGATCTGGCTTGTTCAGAGGACGGCATCCTCCCGGAAGGGTTTGCCGGTGCGCCAAATGGCGTGCAGCGTGACAGCCAGGTTCCTTGCCATCGCGACCTTTGCCTTCCGCGGTCCGGTGCGTTCTGCAATTGCCTTTGCCCAGTCGCGAAGGCGTCCGCCACCCAGCTTCCGGCAGTAGATCGCGTTTGCCGCCTCGAAAGGCACTTCCTGGTGAACGCATAGCCGCGCTTCGAGACGCGGCCGTTCCGGCTGATCTCGCCCGACTCATAACGGCGCGGCGTCAGGCCAAGATAGCCGGTTCGACCATTCGCCTTGTTCCCACTTGTCATGGGTTAGCATTCGCACTCTCCTGGGCTCGCCATGTGTCAAACGACATCAGGAACTGATCCCTCGGCGTCACGAAGAACTGCCCCCCTCCATTCTGGGCTGAACATTGGTTTTGTCTTGCCTCGGAGCGGCCTTCTGCAGAAGGCCGCTCCGCCGCTTTTCGCGTAGTCGGTAGCTCTCGCCGCGGATGGTGACCACGTGGCTGTGGTGCAGGATCCGATCGAGGATCGCGGTGGCAACCACGGAGTCGTCAAAGACGGTGCCCCATTCTCCCACCGCCCGGTTCGAGGTCACCAGCAAGGCGCCACGTTCATACCGGCGACTGACGAGCTGGAAGAACATGTGGGCGGCATCTGGCTCGAACGGGAGGTAGCCGAGCTCATCGACGATCAGCAGCTTCGGCTTGGGGTAATGGGTGAGCTTTTCTTCCAGTCGCCCCTCGGTGTGGGCCTTGGCCAGCGTCGCGACCAGCGTCGTCGCCGGCACGAACAGCACGGTGTAGCCTGCGACGATGGCCTCACGGCCGATGGCAACGGCCAGATGCGTCTTGCCGACACCGGGAGGCCCGAGAAGTAGCACCGCCTCGCCATTGGCGATGAAGCGCCCCGTGGCGAGGTCCCGGATCTGGCCGCGGTCGATGGAGGGCTGCGCGGCGAAGTCGAACCCGGCGAGATCGCGGTAGAACGGGAAGCGGGCCAGGCCGAAGCTCATCTCGATCCGGCGCTGGTCCTTGCGCGCGATCTCGCGTTCACACAGCATGGTCAGCGCCTCGCGGATCGTGAGCTCGCGGCGCCCGGCTTCGTCGAGCAAGCTGTCGAGCTGATCCCGTATGGCTGTCAGCTTCAGGCGCGTCAGCATCCGGTCCAGATGGTCGGGCAGATCGGGCAACCGCACGCCTTCAACGCAAGCATGGCCGACACTTCGTCCGGCGTCCGCATCTCGATCCTCCCCGACACCACCGTCGGTGAAAGACCATTCCTCAACTCGGTCATCTTGAAACCTCCTCTCCACAGGAGGGGGCAGTTCCTCATGTCGACAGGGGGTTAGTTTGCCGTGTCGCCTGAAACCATGGCTGCGCCCTCGGACGGCCCAACCGATAGAGGTCCTTTTCTCTTACTTATATCCGGTCTTAGCTTCCCGCGGTTTCGAGGCGCGCACCTCGCCGTACGCTGTAAGCGACAACCATCAGCATCGCACCGACAAACCTCCCTATGCCGACTCCCGTCTTCGTCGATGCGTGAGCGAGTGCGTAAGAGTTAGACAATTAGGAAGCCAGTTTGATTTCTTTCTTGGTGACGGGAACTTGCTTCAAGGGTTCGCTGACTACCCTAAGATCATTTAAGATGCGGATTTTAAGGTATAAAAACTATCGCTCTGCGAGCGGTTCTCTTCCCGCTCGTCACTGGTGCTTCCGGGCTTGTCTCAGATTGGTCCTTGACGCGACGACCACATAAGAGTTCAGAGTCTGACTAATAGTCAATGCCTGAATAAGGAAGTTTGCGATGGTCTTAGTTCTCTCCGAACTTTTAGAAGATCTGGACGCTCTGGCTCATGACGCTCAGCTTGCCGAGCCAGAGGGCCTGAAGAAGCTGCGCACCGGCAAGCTGGAGAGCAGGGCGGGTGGTGCGGGAAGCTACTTCACGACGCTGGACATCGCGCACGGGATGCTGCGCGACCTGGCGATGTACATCATCTACCCGACGCTGAAGCAGCACCGCGAGCGGATGCAGCCAGAGACGACCCGCGTCATGATCGACAGCATGTATCCGCAGCTGTTCAACTTCCTCGGCTACAGCGGCTTCGAGGATCTGAAGCGGGTCGGCGCCGGGGTCGTGGCCCTGGCCCCGCAGCTGGATGCCGGGCAACTGGACCAGCTGCTGACCGCGCTCCTGCGCTACGTGAACATGCTCTATTCCTGGGCCTATCACACCTTCCCCTGGGACCTGGGGGACCAGCTGCGCTACGAAGCCGGCGCGCCGGAAAAGGACCTGCCCCCCGTCCAGGACACGCTGACGCCGACCGAGACGCTGATCAAGCTGCGGTGGGAGCCGCTGGGGATCGAGGTCCGCGCCTTCCTGGCGACAGAGGGCAACTCCCGGCTCTGCCGGGAGCTGCTTGAGGCGATGCCCTTCCGCAGCCTGCAGACGCATGCCATGGTCGCCGGCCAGTCGCTGATGGCCTTCACGCCGCTGACCAGCTCGGCGCCGACCCCCTACAAGGAAGAGCTGCTGAAGGCCCCCGCGGGCCGCCTGCGCTTCAATGCCGGCACTGGGCAGAAGTTCATTGTCCAATACGGCCGCACGACAGAGAACATCATGGCCCCCGTCATCGGATCGGTGCTTGCGGAAGACGTGGCGAAGCTCGCCGCCGTCGGCGCTGCCGTCTGGGAGTCGACCTATCGCACCAAGGAAGAGATCTGGCTGACGGTCGAGCGGCTCTAAGGCCGCGCCCCTCTCCCGATCCCGTCCCAATTGACCCGCCGGCCACGCGTGCCGGAAGTGAAGGAAGAACTAGACATGCTCAGAGTTGGTATCGACATCGGTGGCACATTCACCGACTTCATCGCCTGGCGCCTGAAGGACGGCCGCAGCCAGTCCGTCAACCTCAAGGTTCCCTCGACCCCCGGCAACTATGCCGAAGGGTTCATCTCGGGCCTGGAACAGGTCCTGGCACAGTTCGGCGATGTCGCGGACGAGGATCTGATGATCGTCCACGGCACCACGATCAGCACCAACACGGTGATCGAACGCAAGGCGGACCCGATCGCGCTGCTGACCACCGAAGGCTTCCGCGACGTGCTGAACATCCAGCGCCTGCGCCTGCGCAAGCCCACCAACCTCTTTGAACAGCGCACCCCGCCGCTGGTCCCCCGCGAACTGGTCTTCGAGGTCGAGGAACGCACGCTCTTCGACGGCTCCATCCGCAAGCCGATTGACCCCGAGCAGGTCAAGGCCTGCGCCCGCGAGGCCCTGGCCCGCGGCGCTACCGGCTTTGCCATCGCGCTCTACCACAGCTACCGCAACGACGAACATGAACGCATCGCCCGCGAGGCCGTGCGCGAAGTGGCCGGCGATGTGGAAATCTCCATCTCCAGCGAGATCTGGCCCCAGGTCGGGGAATACGAACGCTCCATGGTCGCGGTGCTGAACGCCTTCGTGCAGCCCAAGATGGCGGGCTACCTGACCCAGATCGAAGGCTACCTGGCCGAGAACCTGCCCAAGGCCCGCCTCTTCATCACCCGCTCCAACGGCGGCGCCATGTCGACGGAGGAGGCACGGCGCTTCCCGGTGCACACGCTGCTGTCCGGCCCGGCCTCCGGCGTGACCGCGACCATCGACATGTCCAAGCGCCTGGGCAACATCGCCCAGTGCCTGACCTTCGACATGGGCGGCACCTCCACCGATGTTTCGCTGATCCGCAACAACCAGCAGATGACCTCCACCACCTCAGAGGTCGGCGATTTCCCCGTCTCCATGCCGGTGACGGATATCGAGGCCATCGGCGCGGGCGGCGGCTCCATCATCACCATGGACGGCCCCGTCCTGCGCGTCGGCCCGCAAAGCGCGGGCGCCCGTCCGGGGCCTGCGGCCTTCGGCCATGGCGGCACCCAGCCCGCCGTGTCGGACGCCTATGTCCTGTGCGGCATGATCGACCCCGAGAACTTCCTCGGCGGGCGGATGAAGCTGGACGCGGCGGCGGCTGAACGGGCGATTTCCCCGGTCGCGGAAGCCATGAACACCGACATCCGCACCAGCGCGGAGGCGGCGCTGAACGTTGCGACCTCCAACATGGTGGCGCGGGTGATGCCCTACCTTGCCCGCCACGGCGTCGACCCCGAGGATGTCACCCTGGTGACCTTCGGCGGCGCGGGCTCTCTGCATGGGCCCCTGCTGGCGCGCGAACTGGGCATCCGCAAGGTGGTCATCCCCACCACGCCGTCCGTCTTCTGCGCGTCCGGCGGCCTGGTGACCCGCCTGGTCAACGACGCCGTCATCACCGTGCATGGCATGGAACTGACGGCCCAGCTCCTGAAGGACGGCTTCGCCGAACTGCAGACGCGCTCCGCCGACTGGCTTGCCCAGCAGGTCGAGGCGGAACAGATCGTCGAGACGAACTATGACCGCTTCGTCGAGGCTCGCTATCGCGGCCAGTCCTTCCAGATCCTCATCCCGGTCGGCGATGCGGTGGCCGAAGGCGACATGGAGGCCCTGCGCGCGGCCTTCCACGCTGAGCACCAGCGGCTCTACAGCCACTCCGATCCGGAGGGCGAGGTCGAGGTGCTGCAGCTGCGCACCCGCGTCCTGGGTGCGCTTCCGGCCCCGGTGGCAGAGCCGATCGGCCGCGCGGCGGACGCGACGCAGGCCCTCACCGGCAGCCGCAACATCCGGCTGGAAGGCGGCGAACACCTGGCGCAGGTCTATGACCGCGCGCGCCTCAGCGCAGGGGCGATCCTGGCCGGCCCGGCCATCGTCGAACAGCATGACACGACCATTCTCGTTCCCATCGGCTTCTCCTGCACCGTGAACGCCGAAGGCGAACTCGAACTCGAACTTGAAAAGGAATAACGGCCATGGATCCCGTTCGCACCGCAGTCATGGGCAACCGCTTCAGCGCGATCGTCGAGGAAGCCTCGGCCATCGTGCACCGCACGGCCCACACGACCTTCGTCAAGCTGATCCAGGACTACCAATGTGCCCTGGCCACCCCCGAGGGTGAGATCTTCGCCTACCCGACCCAGTCGGGCGTCACCGTCTTCGTCGGCATGCCGCTTCACACCACGCTCGACCGCATCGGGCGCGAGAACTTCGAGGAAGGCGACATCTACATCATGAACGACCCGTTCTACACGGACGGCCTCGTGACCCACATGATGGATGTCACCATGCTCTACCCGGTGTTCCGCGATGGAGAGCTGATCGCCTTCGGCTGGTCCTTCGTGCATGCCTCCGACATCGGCGGCGCCGTGCCCGGCTCCATCTCTCCCGAGTTCAAGGAGTTCTACCAGGAAGGTCTCCGGGTGCGCCCGATCAAGCTGTTCCGCCGCGGGGAACTGAACCACGATGCGCGCAACATCTTCCTCGACAACAGCCGCATCCCCGACGAGATGTGGGGCGATTTCACCGCCATGATCTCAGGCATGCGCAGCATGGACCGGCGCCTGAACGAGCTGTGCGACCGCTACGGCACCAACACGGTGAAGCAGGGCATGCAGGACGTGATCGCCTTCGGCGAGGAGAAGTCCCGCGACATCATCCGAGAGCTCCCGGACGGAGAATTCACCTTCTCCGACTATGTCGAGGCGATCGAGGGTGATCAGCACATCCACCTGTGCACCACGATGCGCATCAAGGGCGATGAGTTGGAACTGGACTTCACCGGCACCGATCCGCAGGTGGCCGCGGCCTATAACTTCATCATCGGCGATCGCACCCACCCCTATGTCACGCAGGCCCTGACCTACTACCTGCTGACCAAGGACCCCAACATGCCGATGAACGCCGGCCTACTGCGGCCCATCACCACGGTCGCGCCGCGCGGCACGGTGGTGAATGCCGAACCGCCCGCGGCCATGGGATCGCGGGTTGCGGCCGGCACGCGCCTCTATGACACGCTGCTGGGCTGCCTTGACCAAGCGCTGAACGGCGGGCTGATGGGCGCGGGCGCCGGCATGGTCGGCATCATCGTCTGCACGGCGCGTGACCGGATCACCGGGCGCCGCCGGGTCAGCACGCTGAACCCGATCATGGGCGGCGGCGGCGGCCGCAACGGGGTCGACGGCATCGACGGTGCCGACGGGCGCTCGGGCGCGCTGCGCAACATCCCGACCGAGATCATCGAGGTCGAGACGATGATCCACATGCGCTCCTGCACGCTGGTGCCCGACACCCAGTCGCCGGGCATGCATCGCAGCGGCTCCTCCCTGCTGCTGGAGATGGAGAACACCGATCAGGAAGCCACCTTCACCGTGCGCGGCATGGATCGCTTCCGCTTCCGCCCCTGGGGCACGCGCGGCGGCAACCCCGGCCGCCCCTGCGAGGTCATCCTCAACCCCGGCACCGAGGACGAGCGTTCGATCGGCAAGATCAAGGTACTGATCATGAAGAAGGGCGAGGTGCTGCGCATTATCAGCCCCGCAGGCGGCGGCTTCGGCGATCCGCTTGAGCGCGATCCCGCCCGCGTCGCCGCCGACCTGCGCGCAGAGATGCTCAGCCCGGAAAGGGCCCGCGCGGATTACGGCGTGGTGCTGGATACGGAAGGCGCCGTCGACATGGACGCGACCCGGGCGCTGCGTGACGAACGCCGCGCCGCGGCTGCCGCGCCGCAGGGGCATTTCAACTTCGGCCCCGAGCGTGAAGCCTACAACGCCATCTGGCCGCAGGGCATGCGCGCGCTTCTGGCGACCGAGGTGCTTAAGGTGCCGAAATCGGCGCGCCGCAATGTCATGGATGCAGCCTATGCCAGCCTTGGCGCGCGAGGCTGCGCGGTGGACGAGGCGGCAATCCATGCCGCTTTGGACGCCGCCTGCGCTGCGCACGATGTGCCGCGAGCACGTGCGGCCTGAGCGAAGCGCCTCTGTCGATCGGCCCGAGAACCGGGACGCACCGGCGCGGTCAGTCCGCGCCGGTGCGCGCCTTGCTCGTCAGTTCGGCCTCGATGTATTCGCGGGTGCTTTCCGCCAGCGGCAGCAGCGCGTAGCGTTCGCGCAGCTTGTAGAGGGCCGGACCGAAATGCGCGTCGATGTCGGTCTTGAAGGCCGTCATGATCTCGGCAAGGTAGATCTCGTGGCGCAGCAGGATGTCAGCCAGGTAGACGAAACTGCTGTTCTCCGAGAAGGTCGCCGTAAAGTCCTCGGTGATGCAGGACAGACCGATGGTCTTGTCCACGGAGACCAGGATGAGATCTTTGCCCATGTCACAGGCGTTGCCTTCATGTGGCCAGAGCGTCACGTCGCCTTCGGCTAGTTCGGGCGGCTTTCCGTAGAAGATAAGGTAGCAGCGAACCCCGCGGGTGATCGCCACGTTCAGCCCTGCGATCAGCTTCGTAGACAGGCCAAGCGGCGCCTTGATGACTATCAGGTCCCGTGCCGCATCGAACATGCTCAGTATCCGCTCCTCGACGGTCTCTTCGCCGTTCAGCAATTCGACAAATTCCTTCGAGGGCCCTGGGCTGAGCGAGCGGAAGCTCTCGACGAGAGAGTCGCAGCGCGTCTTGGTGTTCTGCGCCATCTTGGAAAAGAACGTGTCGGCAGGGGTAGCCACGTAGCGCGCAGGCTTGCCTCCAACTTGTTGCGCCGCGTCTTTTTTTCACGAGGCCGCGCATCACATTGTATGTGTTGGCAACCGGGATATTGGCGGATTTCGCGATCTCGTAGGCGGTGGCAGCGTCGCGCATCTGCACCAACGCCAGATAGACGCTAGCCTCAAGGTCGGAAAAACCGACCGAAGCAAGATCTGCCAACACCTTATCCTTGCTCGTTTGTTCGCTCACTTGTGGCTCCTGCTCTGGTCTGATCGGAATCGCTCGGCACTTAGTTCGCTCGACAGTCACGACCGTCCCTCGACCATGCAACGCTGCCCGTATTTTAGGCGGCGCATGGCATCCTCACCGAGGAAGGGGACGAAACTTTGAAACTGACGCAAAATAGGCTTCACGATCTGACTAATACATGTGCTATGCACTCTCTGAACAATAAATCGCACCCGGTGAGGATGGCCAGAAGATTCCCAGCGGCCAACCGAGAACGGGCTTCAATCTTCCTTTGATCCCAACAGGAGACACTTTATGAACTTCCAACTCCCCAAGGCGGTAATTGCAGGCGCCTTCAGTGCCGTGATGGCGGTCAGTCCCGCAGCCTCAGAGACCTGGCGCATGGCGCTCGATGTTGGGCTCGAAAGCCCTGAAGGCCGCGGCATCCAGCGCTTCGTCGAACTGGTCGACGACTATTCCGATGGCGATCTCACCATCAAGCTGTTCCCCTACGAACAGCTCGGCTCTTCCGATGCCGTGGGCGAACAGCTGGCGGCTGGGCTGATCCAGATGCAGTCCGCCGGCCTGGTCCGGCTGGCGAAATGGGTGCCCGAGGTGGAGTACATCAACGCCCCCTACCTGTTCGAGGACCGCGAGCACTGGGTCCGCTTCATGCACAGCGATCTTGTGGGCGAATGGTTCCAGCGGGTCGAGGACCAGGCAGGCATCTCCGTCCTGGGTGATCCCACGACCTTCCTGCGCGGGCCCTACCGCGTGATCGTCTCCTCCAAGCCGGTCGAAAGCTTCGAGGACCTGCAGGGCCTGCGCCTGCGGATGCACTCGGACGACCTGGCTGTTGCCGCCTGGACGGCCCTGGGCGCCGACGTCCGCGTCATGCCCTGGAGCGACGTCTACCAGGGCCTGCAGCGATCGACCGTCGACGCGGTGAACTCGCCCATCGCCCTGGTCGAAAGCACCCGCTTCCAGGAGGTCGCGCCGCACGTGACCGAACAGGATGAATACTGGCAGAGCGTCGGCTTCATGGTGAACACCCGCGTCCTGGAGGGCCTCTCGCCCGAAACCCGCGACGCGCTGGAACGCGCCTATGCCGATGCCGCCGCCTATGGCACCGAGCAGGTCGAGGCCGCCGCAGCGGAATCGGTCGAGCGGATGAAGGCCGAAGGCGTGAACTTCTACGACATGGACCTCACGCCCTTCGTGGAGACCATGGCAACCTTCTATGACGCGCATTCCGGCGATCTGCCCGATGGCTTCTTCGCCGCCGTCGACGCGACCCGCACCGCGCAGTAAGCGCTGAGCCCTCACAAGACAGCGTTCGGCGGCGCGCCTCACGGGACGCCGCCGAACGCCGCAATTTCCCAAGAGCCGCTCCGCTCGTGACCTACCCCCCTGGAGACAACATGCACCGCATACAAACAAGGCTGTCGGCCGGTCTGGATAGACTGTCCCAGGTCTGCACCGTCCTGATTTGCATCGGCATCACCGTCATGGCCCTGCTCAACGGCGTCAATATCACCTGGCGGGGCCTCTTCGGGACCGACGTCGGAGCGGTTATTCCCTGGACCGTCGTCATCTTCGTCTGGACGGTCTTCCTGGGGTTCTTCCCGCTGACCCACCTGGGCCATGACGTCGTGCTGGAATACTTCCGCACGCGCATGCCCGAGGGTGTGGTGCGCGTTCTGGACGTGCTGGTGGACCTGCTGATCATCGCGGTCTGCGCCGTGATCCTGTGGCAGGCGCCGCGCGCCATCTCGATGCAGGTCGGGCCGATCCCGATGGTCGGGTTTGACCGCTACTGGATGTCCATCCCCCTGTTCCTCTCCTGCGCCCTGATCCTTGTCGACAAGGCCAATAACCTGACGGCACGCCGTCACCCGGAGGTCTGACCCAATGGCATGGATTCTCTTCGGCGGCTTCATCGCCCTCATGATCCTCGGCGTGCCCGCGATCTTCGCCCTGCTCGCCGCCACCCTGGCAGGCGTTCTCTGGGCGGGCTTCGGCGGCATGCTCTTCATCCTGCCCCAGCAGATCCTGGACGGGGTCGAAAGCGACACGCTGCTGGCGATCCCCTTCTTCATCCTGGCCGGCAACCTGATGAACATCACCGGCGTCAGCGATCGCATCTTTGCCTTCGCGGATACGCTGGTCGGTCGTTTCCGGGGCGGGCTGGCACAGGTCAACGTCCTGGCCTCGCTCATCTTCTCGGGCGCGTCGGGCTCTGCCCTGGCCGATATCTCTGGCATGGGCACGATCGAGATCAAGGCCATGCGCAAACGCGGCTACCCGGCGACCTTCGCGGCCGCCCTGACCGTGGCAACCTCGATGCTCGGCCCGATGCTGCCGCCCTCCATCGGCCTGATCGTCTATGCCTACCTGTCGGAAACCTCGGTTGCGCGCCTCTTCATGGCCACCCTGGTTCCCGGGGTCCTGCTGGCGGTCTTCCTGATGATCTACGTGGCCATCGTCTCGCGCCACAACAACTTCCCCAAGCAGGCTCCGGCCAAGCCGCGCGAAGTGGTCAATGCCGGCCTGCACGGCATCGGCGCACTGGTCACCCCCGCCATCATCCTGGGCGGCATCCTCACCGGCTGGGTCACCGCGACCGAGGCCGGCGTCCTGGCCAGCTTCTACGCGCTGTTCCTCGGGCTGGCCTACCGGACGCTGAACCTCAAGGGCCTCTACCGCGCCCTTGTCAGCACCGCCTTCTCCAGCGTCTTCATCCTGATGATCACCGGCGTATCGGCGCTTGTCGGCTGGCTGATCGCGATCGAGCAGCTGCCCCAGGCGGTCGCCGCATTCACCATGCAGTTCGTTGAGAACAAGGCCGCCTTCACCGTGGTCCTGGTCCTCTTCCTGCTCATCATCGGCTGCTTCATCGAAAGCGTCCCGGCCAAGATCATCCTGGTGCCGGTTCTGCTGCCGATCCTGGATCACTTCGCCATCGACCGGATCCAGTTCGGCGTGATGCTCACGCTGGCGCTCTCCATTGGTATCGCGACCCCACCCATGGGGGTCGGGCTATTCATTGCCTCGAAGATCTCCAACGTGCCGGTGGAACGCATCACGATCGCGGTCCTGCCGATGATGATCCCCCTGATCCTGCTGCTGTTCCTGCTCAGCTTCTTCCCGCAGCTTTCCCTCTTCCTCCCGAACCTTCTGCTCGGACAATGAGCTTCCCACGATTATTCCGCAGCACGGCGACGCCAATCCTAATGTCGCCGTGCACGCACTAGTATGGCCAGCCTAGCTGGACTCGACCTTCGAGCATGGTGGCTCGCCAGGCTAGATATCAGTACGTGGATTGCCCGCTTTCGTCTCTGGAGCTTGGATGGCGCACTATTGGCTGCGTCGAGGGAAAGGGCGGCAGAGAAAGCGCCGTCGGGCGTCACTTTTTCGCAATCGGGGAGACCACGAGTTTCAGGGTCCAGTATTGCTTGCGAACTATATCCACAGGTTCGCTTCGGCCGTCGCTCCGACTGCGTGCCTCGCACGAATGCGCACCGCGGGCGCACTTCGCCTAAAGTACAGATACGTTATAGATAGTATAAATAAAGAAAAAAATACTACAATAATGCGCGGCAATCGCGTATCGCGGTGTCAGACGATTGGGGAGAGTCTGACATGCACGAGACGTCTGCCGTGCGCGCGGTCCTTGCGGACTGGGGCACAAGCAAGCTGAGGATGTGGGCCTGGTCCGGGGGAACTGAGATATCCGCCCCTGTGACCGACCCGCGTGGGATGAAGTTCCTTGCGCCCGCCGACTACCCGCAGGTGCTCGCCGAGGGGCTCGAAAAGCTCTCGGTGCCGCCGGGTGTGCCAGTGCTGATCTGCGGCATGGCCGGGGCTGCCGGCGGTTGGCAGGAGGCTGGCTATCTCGAGGCGCCGCTCGGGCTCGCGGAGCTCGGGGCCGGTGCCTGCCGGGTCGATCTGCCAGAGCGGGACGTGCGGATCCTGCCCGGCGTCTCAACGCGGAGCCCTACGCCCGACGTGATGCGTGGCGAGGAAACGCAAATCCTCGGGCTGCGCGGCGGCGCGCAGACCCCGCTGGTCTGCCTGCCCGGCACCCATTCAAAGTGGGTGGCTCTGGACGAAGACAGGCTGACCGGCTTCACCACCTATATGACCGGCGAGCTCTTCGAGGTCGTCTCGCAGCACAGCATTCTGGCCAAGACGCTTGATGAGGCGTGGGATGCCTCCGATTTCCGCACTGCGGTGGACGAGGCGCTGGCCGATCCCGTGCGGGTCTGGCAGGCGTTCTTTGGGCTGCGCGCCTCGGTTGTTCTTGGGGCCGGACAAGCGGCCTCGTCGCGGGCGCGGCTTTCGGGGCTGTTGATCGGCGCCGAGTGTGCCGCGGCGCGGGCGCAACACGGGCCCGGCAAGATCACCCTGATCGCAGGCGGCGCGATGGCGCAAGCCTATGACACGGCCCTGCGGGCCGCAGGGTTCGACGTGCACCTCCGCGACGGCGAAGAGGTGACCCGCAATGGCCTGATCCGGGCCGCGCAAGACATCTGGAGAGACTGACATGAGCATGAGCCCCTGGCCCAGACTGACCCGCAACCTCGTTGCGATCCTGCGCGGTGTGCGCCCCGAAGAGGTTGAGCCCATCGTCGCGGCGCTGATCGAGGCCGGTTTCGAGGCGATTGAAATTCCGCTGAATTCCCCTGATCCTTTCGAGTCCATCGGTCGGGCTGCGCGGATGGCCCCCGAGGGGGTGCTGATCGGTGCCGGGACCGTGTTGACCGCCGCCGACGTGCGCCGCCTGTCAGAGGTTGGCGGGCGGCTGCTGGTCAGCCCCAACGTCGATGCCGAGGTGCTGGATGCGGCCGCCGAGCTGGGTCTTGTGTCGATGCCCGGCGTGCTGACGCCGACCGAGGCCTTTTTGGCGCTGCGCCACGGCGCGTCCGCGCTGAAATTCTTCCCGGCGGCGGTGATCGGCCCGTCGGGCATTGCGGCAATGCGCGCAGTGCTGCCGCCGCAGACCGTCATCGGCGCCGTCGGCGGGGTCGACGAGACCAGCTTCGAGGCCTATCGCACCGCTGGGGTCTCGGCCTTCGGGATGGGCTCGAGCCTCTACAAGCCGGGGATGAGCGCGGCGGATGTGGCCGAGCGCGCGCGGCGCACCGTCGCGGCCTACGATCAGGGGGCCGGGGCATGAGCGAAGCCGTCACCGCGCTGGATCATCCGCGCTGCGAACTGGGGGAGGGGCCGACCTACGATCCGCACACCGATACCGCCTGGTGGTTCGACATCACCGGGCGGGCGCTGCATGAATACAGTTTTTCCCAAGGGCTCTCGCGCGTACATGCGCTGCCCTTCGCCGCGTCGGCGTTGGCGCGGGTCGATGCACGGCGACAGGCGCTGTTCACCGAAACGGGGCTGGTGCTGCGCGATGTCGCCAGCGGCGCGCTCACCCCGCTGCAGGCCATCGAAGCGGACGATCCAGAGACCCGCAGCAACGATGCGCGGGTGCATCCGTGCGGCGCGATGTGGCTGGGTACGATGGGCTGGGATGCGCAGCCTGGTGCAGGCACAATATGGCACTACCGCGCCGGGGTGCTGACCCGGCTGTTCGATGGCATCACCATCACCAACGCGATCTGCTTTTCGCCCGATGGCGCGCTTGGCTATTTCGCCGATACCGCGAAGGGCACGATCTTCCGCGTCCCGCTCGACCGCGCAACCGGCCTGCCGACCGGGGCCCCGCAGATCTGGCGCGACCGTTTCGACGGTGGTCCCGATGGCGCGGTGGTGGACGCAGAGGGCTGCCTCTGGGTGGCGGTCTGGGGCAGCGCATCCGTGGTACGCTACAGCCCGGAAGGGGTGGATGTGGCGCGGATCGGATTGCCGGCGTCGCAGCCGAGCTGCCCGGCCTTCGTTGGGCCGAAGGCCGACCGCCTGCTGATTACCACAGCGGCGCTCGGCTTGGATCGGGGCGGCGAGGCCGACGGGCTGACCCACCTTGCGCCGCTTGCGGTACCCGGCCTTCAGGCGCCCGACCTGATCATCTGAAGCGGATCGCGAACCGGGTCAGGGCCGGGGGTGCACGGTTTCCATGTCGTGCCGCGCGTGCCCAAGCAGCGCCTGCATGGTGGCGCGCGCCTCCTCCGGCTTGCGCATGCGGATCGCCTCGAGCACCCGCCCGTGCATCGCCAATGCCTCCTCGAAGGATTGGCTGGCGCGATTGGTCTTGCGGAAACTGGCCAGCAGCGCGGCGCGGATGGCGATGCCGAACTGCGCGAAGACCCAGTTGCCGCTGGCCTCGATGATTGCCGTGTGAAAGCCGAGGTCGGCCTGACTCCACGCTTCTTCGTCGCGTCCGCCAGAGGTGCGCATGGCCTCGAAATGGCGGGTGATCTCCATCAGGGCGCGGTTGTCTGCGCTGGCGGCGGCTGCTGCGGCGGCGGCGGGTTCCAGCACTTCGCGCGCCTCGATCAACGCGTTGTAGAAGGCAAAATCGTCCGCATGGGCCAGCGCCGAGTCGAGAACCACGGGATCGAGCATGTTCCATTGTTCGCGCGGCATGACAGTGGTGCCAGCGCGGGGCCGGGAGCGGATCAGCCCCTGCGCCACCATGTGCTGCATGGTCTCGCGCAGGGTGGTGCGGCTGACCCCGAAGCGGGCCATGAGTTCGGCCTCGCTCGGCAGGGTGGAGCCTTCTGGAAGATCGCCCGACACCACCGCGTTGACGAATTCCCGCAGGCAATTCGACATCACGCGCCGGCCCTGACGGCCAGCGTCGGCCGAAAGGGTCATGAGGGATGTGCTGGCTGGCTTTGAACCTTCCACGGTCTTTGGCTCCTTCAACTTTTGGGTGCACCGCACTTTAGCGCGGCGCCTTTCGACTGTATACGACAAATGAGGTTAATAAATACTATTTACGGATGGGATACCTACTATTATATCCTGAGACGTGAGGATTCGTTGGGAGGAAACCATGAAATCACTTACCGCCGCGATGGTCGCGGCTTCGCTTGTCGTCGCGGCACCCGTGGCCGCGCAGGATGCGCTCAAGGTCGGTGCGATCTATATGGACGCGCAAGGCTTTTACGCCGGCGTTCGCAAGGGCATCCAAGACGCCGCAAGCGAGGCGCAGCGCGATCTCGAAATCATTGAAACCAATGCGCAGGGTGACGTCAGCAAGGAAAGCTCGTTCATCGACTCGCTGATCTCCGCCGGGGTCGAGGCGATCATCGTCTCGCCGGTTTCGGCAGATGGCTCGTTCCGGGCGATCCGCCGCGCGCATGACGCGGGCATCCCCGTGGTGTGCTACAACACCTGCCTGTCCGAGGCCGATCAGCAGGACTTCGTCTCGGCCTATGCCGTCGGCGATCCGTATGAGTTCGGCGCCAAGCTGGGCGATGCCGCCGCTGACTACTTCATCGAGGCCGGTATCGAAGAGCCCAAGATCGCGGTGCTGAACTGCGAGTTCGTCGAGGTCTGCATCACCCGCCGCGAAGGCTTTGAGGCGGCGCTTGGCGAAAAGGTGCCGGGCTACCAGATCGTGGCCAACCAAGAGGGCGCTATCCTCGACAACGCCGTGTCGGTCGCTTCGACCATGCTGTCGTCGCTGGATGATCTTGATGCGATCTTCGGCGAGGCGGGTGGCGCGACGCTGGGTGCGGCACGGGCGGTGCGCTCGCAGGGCCGGGTTGGCGACGTTGTCGTCTTCGGCGGCGACATGACCACCGAGATCGCCCGCGAGCTCGAAGATTTCGACGTCATCAAGGGCGTTGTCGACATCTCGGGGCAGGGCATGGGCCGGCTCGCCTTTGCCGAGGCCGTCAAGGCCATCGCCGGCGAGACCGATGGCGAGATCCAGGCCCCTGCCGAGATCGCCCTTTATGACACCTCGGAGGGCGGTGCGGCCTGGCTTCAGGCGCATCCCGACGGCATCCCCTGATCTTATGAGCTGCGGGGCCTGCCCCGCGCTGCCGGAGGAATTGGCAGGGGCGCCCCGCGCGGCCCTGCCGGGCGACCCACGCGGTCGCAGAGAGGAGAGCCCATGAAACACCCCATTCCCAAGGACCGTCCGGTCATCGCCAGGCTCGAGGGCTGCACCAAACGCTATCCCGGCGTTCTGGCGCTCGACAGCGCCGACTTCGAGTTGCGCGAAGGACAGGTCCGCGCGCTTCTGGGCAAGAACGGCGCGGGCAAGTCCACGCTGATCCGGCTGCTGACCGGCGCCGAAGAGCCCGACACCGGCACCGTCACCATCGATGACACACCGCTTTCTGCCAGCGGCGCACAACGGGCCGCCGAAGCCTATGGCCACGGCGTGCGGGTGGTCTATCAAGAGCTTAGCCTCGTGCCCGATATGTCTGTGGCCGAGAACCTTTTTCTTGGCCGCTGGCCCGGACGCGGCGGCATGATCGACATGACCGCGCTGCACCAAGAAGCACGGGAGGCGCTCGACAGCCTCGGGCTCGACATTGACCCGGACCAACCCGTCTCGAGCCTTTCTCCCGCCGAGCGCCAGTTGGTTGAGATCGCCCGCGTTTTGCCCGGCAAGCCGCGCATGGTCATCCTTGATGAGCCGACCTCGTCGCTGGCCGATGCCGAGGCGCGCAAGGTGCTGGCCGCGGTCGACCGTATCTCTGCCGCCGGGATCGCCGTGGTCTACGTGAGCCACCGGATGAACGAGATCCGCCAGATCGCCGACAGCGTCACCGTGATGCGCGACGGCCGGATCATCGAGACCGTCGACGTCGAGGGCGCCGACACACAGGAAATCGTCCGCCTGATGCTGGGGGCCAGCGGCAAAGAGCACGCCGCGGTGGTTCCGGCCCAGCCGGGCCCGGAAATCCTGCGCGTCGATGCGCTTTCGGTACACCCCAAGATCGCCGACGTCAGCTTCTCGTTGCGCGCTGGCCAGGTGCTGGGCATCGCCGGGCTGCTTGGCTCGGGCCGGACCGAGATCCTCGAGGCGATCATGGGCGTGCGTCCGGCCTCGGGCGGCAGCGTGAGCGTCGACGGCAAACCGATCTCCGGGCGCCATTTCCGCAAGATGAAGGGCCTTGGGTTCGGCTTCACCCCCGAAAGCCGCAAGGACGCCGGCATTGTGCCGCTGCTGGGGGTCGACGAGAACACCATCGCCACCGACTGGAGCAGCGTAACCCGCAGTGGTGTGCTGCAACCGGGGCTGATCGCCGAGGCGACGCGCCGGGTGATCGAGCGCCTGCACGTCAAGACTGCCCGTACTGACAGCGCCATCTCGACGCTTTCGGGGGGCAACCAGCAAAAGGTTGTCATTGGCCGCTGGGTGCACGCCGGCAGCCGGGTGCTGCTGCTCGACGAGCCGACGCGCGGCGTGGACGTCGAGGCCAAGGCGCAAATCTATCAGATCGTCCGCGAGCTCGCCGCCGAGGGCAAGGCGGTGCTTTTCGTCTCCTCCGAGATCGAGGAGCTGCCGCTGGTCTGCGACCGAGTTCTGGTGCTGCGCGAAGGGCGCATCGCCGAGGAAATGGCGGCCCCGGACATCCATCAGGACGCGATCTTCGCGGCCTGCCTGGCGTCCGACGCGGCCTGACTACCGGAGTTTCCAATATGACCGAAGCCACCACAAACCCGTCCGCAACCGGAGGCCGTTCCCCGATGTCCCGACTTGGCAAGCACATGAACGAGCTCAGCCTCTTTGCGGCGATCGTGCTTCTTTACATCATCTTCGGCCTGACCGCCGATGGGTTCCTGTCGTTCTACAACCAGACCAACATCCTGCGCGACGCGGCCACCATCGGTATCGCCGCATGGGCCGCGACGCTGATCATTATCGCCGGCGACATCGACGTTTCGACCGGTCCGATGGTCGCCTTCATCTCGGTGATCCTGGCCTATCTGATCCAATGGGGCGTGCCGACCGTCGGCGCCTTCGTGCTGGCGATCGTGCTCGGCGGACTGCTTGGCTCCATCGCCGGGGTGCTGCGGGCCTATTTCGACGTGCCGTCCTTCGTGGCGACGCTGGGTCTGTGGTCGGCACTGCGTGGGCTGTCGCTTTACTTCACCGATGCGCTGCCGGTGTCGATCGGCCGCAACGATATTGTCGACATGCTCGACCGTCCGATCTTTGGCCTGCCGCCGGCGGCGATCATTATGATCGTGCTCTTCGCCGTCTTCTGGTTCGTCAGCAAGCGCACCGCCTTTGGCCGCTCGGTTTTTGCGGTGGGTGGCAATGCGCAGGCGGCTTTCCTGTCGGGCATCAACGTGCGCCGCATCCGCGTCACGATTTTCGTGCTGGCGGGCATGATGGCGGCGATTTCGGGCATGCTGCTGCTCGCGCGTCTCGGGTCGGGCAACGCCACTGCCGCCTCGGGGCTCGAGTTCGATGTGATCGCGGCGGTGGTTGTCGGCGGCACCGCGCTTTCGGGCGGGCGGGGCTCGATGCTGGGCACGCTGCTCGGGGTGCTGGTCATCACGCTGATCGGCAACGGTCTGATCCTGCTCGGTATCAACGCTTTCATCCAGGAAGTGGTGCGCGGCATCATCATCGTCGCGGCGGTTCTTGCCAATATCTACGCGATCAAGCGCGGCGCGGCGAAGAAGGGCTGACATGACCATCATCTTGCTTTCCAACGGCGATCTGTCGGCACGGGTTTCCACCCGTGGCGGCAGCATCCTCCGGCTCGACCGGGGCGAGGTGCCGCTCCTGCGGCCTGCGGCGGACGACGCGGCGGCGATCGACAGCGGCTGCTACCCGCTCGTTCCCTTCGGCAACCGCATCCGCGGCAACGGCTTCGACTTCGATGGCCGTCGCTTCACGCTGACCCCGAACACCGAGTGGGACGCCCATTATCTGCACGGGGAGGGTTGGCTCTCGGAGTGGAGCGTAGAGCAGGCCAGCGGCGATGCGGTGGTTCTGGCGCACACCCATGACGGCAGCGCGCTGCCCTACAGCTATCGCGCCGAGCAGAAATTCGCGCTGCGCGACGGCGCCTTCGAGATGCAGCTCTCGGTAACAAACGCGGGCGCGCGCCCGATGCCCTTCGGCCTCGGCTGGCATCCCTATTTCCCGATGACCCCGCAGACCGTGCTGCAAACCCGGAGCGGCCCGATGTGGTCGGAAGAAGAGGGCTGGTTGCCCGGCGCGCCCGGCCCGGTGCCGGCGGATCTCGACTTTTCGCAGCCGGCGCCGCTGCCGCACCGCTGGGTGAACAACGGCTTTGAGAGCTGGTCCGGGCGGGCCGAAATTTGTTGGCCCGAGCGGGGCGCCGCGCTGGAGATCGCCGCCGATCCGCTGTTCGACGCGATGTTCCTGTTCGTGTCAGACACCAGTTTCGATCCAAGCTACAAGCGCGACTTCTTCGCGCTCGAGCCGATGAGCCACCTCGCCGACGGGCACAATATGCCCGACCTCGGCGGTCTGCGGGTGCTGGAGCCCGGCGAGACCCTGAGCGGCGGCGTGGTGCTGACCCCACGGAGCCTGTGAGGACCCGCTATGGCGAAGGCTTATGACTATATCATCGTCGGTGGTGGCTCCGCCGGTCTCGTGACGGCGGCAGGGCTTGTCGACGCCGGGGCCGAGGTGCTGCTGTTGGAACGCGGCGGCGCCCGCACCAATCCGATCATGCATTTCCCGGCGGGCTACATGAAGTTCCTCGCCAAGGACACCTACCTCGCGATGCATCAGACCGAGCCGCAGCCGCTGCTGGACGGGCGCGGGCCGATCGTGCCGCAGGGCAAGGTTCTGGGCGGCGGCAGCGCCGTCAACGCGATGGTCTATATGCGCGGCCAGCCGGGGGACTACGAGGATTGGAACGCGGCGCTGCGCGGTGCTGGCAACAGCGATCCAGGCTGGGGCTGGGACGCGCTGCTGCCGCATTACGTGGCGCAGGAGGACAACGACAGCCTCGGCGGCGCGGCGCATGGCACCTCGGGGCCGCTGAAGGTCTCGCATCTCGGTCACACCAGCGAGATGACCCGCGCCTACATGAAGACGCTGCAGGACATGGGCATTCCCTACACGCCCGATTTCAACGACGGCACGCTGCATGGTGTCGGCCTGATGCAGCATACTCTGGACTGGAAAACGCGGCGACGCTGCTCGGCAGATGACGCTTTCCTCAAACCGCGGCGAGGGGCGGCAAACCTGACGGTCATCACTGGCGCGCTGGTGGATAAGATCGTCTTCGAGGGCAGCCGAGCCGTCGGCGTCGCCTACCGCAGCGGCAGTGCGGCCCAGACCGCGCACGGGCGCGAGGTGCTTCTCGCCGCCGGGGCATATCAGACGCCTAAGCTGCTCATGCTGTCGGGTATCGGCGGCGAGGCAGCGCTGGAGCCACATGGCATCGCCACCCGCATCGCCCTGCCGGGCGTGGGCGAAAACCTGCAGGACCACTACGAATGTCCGGTCGTCGCCACCACCAACGGCGCCTATGGCTATTACGGTCAGGACCGCGGGCTGAAGATGCTCAAGGCAGGGATTCAGTACCTGCTGTTCAAATCCGGTCCGGTGACCACCACCGGTGTTGAGACCTGCGCCTTCCTCGATCCGCGCGGCGACAATGCGCGGCCAACGATCCAGATGTTCTGCGTGCCCACGGTCTACCTCGACCGCGACGTCATGGGCGCGGATCCGGGCCACGGCGTGACCATCAACTCACTGCTGCTGCGGCCCAAATCGCGGGGCCGGGTGCGGCTGCGCTCGGCTGATCCCGATGCCATGCCGGTGGTCGATACGCAGATCTTCGCCGAACAGGAAGACCTCGACCGCACCATCGAAGGGCTGCGTTTTGCCCGCACGATCCTTGACGCCACGCCGATGCGCGAGCTAATCGAGCGCGAGATTTTCCCCGGCGCGGATGTGACCTCGGACGAGGCCCTCGCGACGCATTGCCGACGCACGGTGAAAACCGGCTACCACCCGGTTGGCACCGCCCGCATGGGCCATGACGCCGACCCGATGGCCGTGCTCGATGCCGACCTGCGGGTGCGCGGCACCGAGGGGCTTCGGGTGATCGACGCCTCGCTCATGCCCAACATCGTGTCGGGCAACACAAATGCCGCGGTGATGGCCTCTGCCTCGCGCGCCGTCGAACGCATACTCGCAGCGCCCCAACGGCGGAAAACGGAACCAGCATGAAGATCACCGCTCTCAAGACCTTTATCGTGCCGCCGCGCTGGCTATTTCTGAAGATCGAGACAGACGAGGGTATCTGCGGCTGGGGCGAGCCGGTGGTGGAGGGCAAGGCCCACACCGTCGAGACCTGTGTGCACGAGATGGCCGACTACCTGATTGGCCGCGACCCGGCCTTCATCGAGGATCATTGGCAGGCGCTCTACCGCGGCGGCTTCTATCGCGGTGGCCCGATCCTGATGAGCGCCATCGCCGGCATCGATCAGGCGCTTTGGGACATCAAGGGCAAGGCGCTCGGTCAGCCGGTGCACCAGCTGATGGGCGGGCAGTGCCGCGACAGCATCAAGGTTTATTCGTGGATCGGCGGCGATCGCCCGGCGGATGTCGCGCAGAACGCCAGCGACGCGGTTGCTCGTGGCTTCACCGCGCTGAAAATGAACGGCGCCGAGGAAATGCAGATCGTCGACAGCTACGCCAAGGTTGACGAGATTGTCGCCAATGTCGCCGCCGTGCGCGAGGCGGTCGGCCCGCATGTGGGCATCGGCGTCGACTTTCATGGCAGGGTGCAGCGTCCGATGGCCAAGGTGCTGATCCGCGAGTTGGAACCCTTCCGGCTGATGTTCATCGAAGAGCCGCTGCTGTCGGATCAGCTTGAGAGCATCCCCGAGGTGGTCCGGGGGTCGTCAACCCCGATCGCGCTTGGCGAGCGGCTCTACTCGCGCTGGGATTTCAAGCGGGTGTTCGAGACCCGCTGCGTCGACATCATCCAGCCCGACGTCAGCCATGCCGGTGGCATCACCGAATGCCGCAAGATCGCGACGATGGCCGAGGCTTACGACGTGGCGTTGGCGCCGCATTGCCCGCTGGGGCCGATCGCATTGGCCGCCTGTCTGCAAATCGATGCGGTGAGCCACAATGCCTTCATTCAGGAACAGAGCCTCGGCATCCACTACAATTCGGGCAGCGACATCCTCGATTACCTCGTGGACCCGTCGGTGTTCCGATACCAGGACGGCAGCGTCGCGATCCCGCAGGGGCCGGGGCTGGGTGTGGACATCGACGAGGCCGCGGTGCAGCGTGCCGCCGAGACCGGCCATCGCTGGCGCAATCCTCTGTGGCGACACGCCGACGGCTCGGTCGCGGAATGGTAAGGAGGCCGGAACGATGACAGGCAGGCTCGACGGACGCAGGATCGCCATCACCGGCGCGGCGCAGGGCATCGGTGCGGCGATTGCCGACGCCTGCGCCCGCGAGGGGGCGTCGCTGTATCTTCTGGACCTCGATGCAGAAGGCGTCACGTCGGTCGCGGCGCGGTTGTCGACTGACTACCCTGCGGCGCGGTTCGCCGCAGCAGAGCTGGACATCTCGCGCGGTGCCGATGTGGCGCGGGTGTTTTCGCAAGGTGCGGCGGAGATCGGCAGCTTCGACGGGCTCATCAACAACGCCGGGGTGAATGTCTTCCACGACCCGCTGGAAACCAGTGAGGACGAGTGGCGACGCTGTTTCGGGATCAACCTTGAAGGCGCCTGGAACTCCTGCCGCGCAGTTCTGCCCGGGATGATCGAGGGCGGCGGCGGGGCGATCGTCAACATCGCCTCGACCCATGCCTTCACAATTATTCCGCAGACATTCCCCTACCCGGTGGCGAAACACGCGTTGCTTGGCATGACCAGGTCGCTCGGGCTGGAATACGCAGACAAGGGCGTGCGTGTGAACGCCATCGCGCCAGGCTATGTCGCGACCCAGAAGGTGATCGACTGGTGGAACGATGCTCCCGACCCCGAGGCAGCGCGAGCTGAAACGATGACGCTGCACCCGTCCGGCCGTATCGCCGAACCTTCGGAGATCGCCAGCGCGGCCGTGTTCATGGTGTCGGACGAATGCCCCTTCATGAATGCCACTTGCCTGACGATCGATGGTGGTCTGAGCGTGCGCCAGCATGGGTAACGACATATTATTTTGACGCCGACGACGGAGTGTTTTCTTGTGGTGACGGGATACTAAGGGAAGGGGCTGGTTGCGCAGCGTCTTACGAGTTGCATCCGCAGCACCCAGCAACGCGGCTGACTTTGCGGGGCAGGTCAGAGGAATGGGCATGGACCGCTGCTTCTGTCGCTGGATCGAGGACGAGACGTAGCATTTGGGACCACACTTCAATCACGTGCCATGTTCAATTGAGCCGCGCCTAACAGTTGGTCAGGGTTTCTGCATCGCTGGTCTGGGCGCGGGCGAGATCGCGCGCCGCTACATTGATCAGGTCGGACATCAGCTTTCGCGACTGATCGGCTTGGCGCATGCGGATCGCTTCCAATACAGCGCCGTGTTTTTCGAGCGTCGCGGAAAAGTTCTCCGAGGCTCGGGTCGTCATCCTGAAGCTCATGCGGAGGGCAGAACCTGTGACTGTGCCGAAGTTGGCGAAAATATCGTTCTTCGAGGCGATAAGGATCGCGACATGGAAAGCCTCATCGGCATCGACTTTTTCTTCGAGGTCACCGTCGACACTGGCGCACATCCGGTCGTAGGCCGCCTGTATTCGTCCGAGGTCGGTACCGTCTGCCCGGCGTGCCGCCATTTCGGCCGCGGCCGGCTCTATGACCTGCCGTGCCTCGGTCAGTGACCGGATGAAACCCACATCGGGCGGCAGGGATTCCCGCCAAGCAAGAATGTCGCTGTCTAAGTGGTTCCATTGTTCCTGAGGCAGAACGACGGTGCCGATCCGCGGTCGGCTCTCGATCAGCCCCTTGCCGGCAAGCATCCTGACGCTTTCGCGCAGGGCAGTGCGGCTGACATCCATCTCCAAGCCGAGTTCCGCTTCTGTGGGCAAGCGGCTGCCGGGCGCGAATTCGCCTGAAAGGATGCGACGGGCCAGCGTACTGGTTACGATTTCCCGCTGTCGCGGGGATCCGGGTCGCAGCGCTCTCTGTCGGATGTCAGCCATGTTCACCTTAGCTCTTGTTAAGGCGGTATTCTGCCAGGAAGACCGCGAGTATTAGAAGGGTGCCCTTGGCAAGCATTTGGTAGAAGGTCGGAACTGCCGTCAGAATCATACCGTTGTTCAGAACACCGATGATAGCGACGCCCAAGAGTGCCCCAATTACTGTCCCGCGACCGCCCTGCATGGCGCATCCGCCAAGGAAGGCCGCGGTGATCGCCTCGAGTTCGAGCCCGTCGGAACCTGAGATCGGTTGTCCGGAACCGGTCCGCGCGGCAAGAAGGATGCCACCGACGCCCGCCATGACACCGGATACCACGTAGATGGCCACCCTATAACGCGGAATGTTAAGGCCGGAAAGGCGCGCGACGATCGGATTGCCGCCAATGGCATAGTAGTTCCGTCCGACAATGCTTTTGTGCATGAAGATGTAAAAGCCGATGGCAACTGCGACGAGAATCCACAGCGGCACGGGCAGGCCGATGATCCGCCCCGTTCCAATCCAGCGGAAGGAGTCGTTGAATATCGAGATGGACTGGCCATCGGACAGGATGAAGGCAATGCCGCGGAAGATCGCCATGGTGCCGAGCGTTACAATCACAGCGTTGATGCGCCCATAGGTCACCAAAATCCCATTCATCAGGCCGGCCAGCGCGCCGATCATGACACCGGCTAGGATGCCCATTCCCGCAGCTTCGGTCGACTGAATGGTCATCGCGGTTGCCACCGTGGTCAGGCCAACAATCGAGCCGACTGAGATGTCCAGGCCGCCGGAGACGATGACGCCGGTCTGCGAAATCGCGAGTACCCCGAGGATGGCCACACCCATGCCGATGTTGAGCAGATTCCGAGTGGAGAAGAAAACGTCGCCGCGCAAGATTCCAAAGATCAGCAGTAGCCCGACCAGGGCGACCAGAAGGCTCAGGTTGTGGATGCCGATACGCTCGATCGTTCGGTGCATGGAGAATCCAGCCTTTTCGGAGGTTGCGGTCTGGGCGGTCATGCGCCGGCTCCTTCGTGTTGGAGGGCACCGTCAAAGGATTGCCCGTGGGGAATGGCCGCCTGCATAACGGCTTCCTCGGTTGCTTCACTGCGGTTAAAATGTGCCCGGACCCGTCCGTCGGACATGACGAGCACCCGGTCCGAGAGGCCCAGAAGTTCCGGCATCTCGGAAGAGATGACGATCACGCCGAGACCCTGTTCGTCGGTCAGTTTGCGGATCAGGTCATAAATCTCGGACTTGGCCCCTACGTCGATGCCGCGGGTCGGTTCGTCCAGAATCAGAACCTTGAGGTCGCACGCCAGCCAGCGCGTCAGGACAACTTTCTGCTGATTGCCCCCCGACAGCGAAGTGATCGGCGCGTCGAGCGATGCCGCCTTGAGGCGCATCTGGCTGGAGATGCCGGATATCAGGTTCAAGGCTTTGGATCGGCTGAAGAAGCCGCCGTTTGAGACCTTCTGAGGTACGCAGAGTACCGCGTTTTCGAGGATCGTCTGCATGAGCAGCAGCGCCTCGTCCTTGCGATCCTCCGGCGCGAAACCGATTCCAGCCGTGATCGCGGCTGCCGTATTGCCTGAAGGCAACTCGACGCCGTCGATCAAGACTGTTCCGGACGAGCGACGGTGAAAGCCGAAGATACCCTTGGCCACTTCGGATCGGCCGGCGCCGATCAGGCCGCCGATGCCCAAGACTTCCCCGCGGCGAAGCTCGAAGGACACGTCATGGACGTACTCTGTTGTCATGCCCTGAACCTTAAGCACGACATCGCCGGTGGCGGGATCGCGATGCGGGAACATCTCAGACAGCGGTCGGCCCACCATCATGCGGGTGATCTGCTGTTCCGTCACGCCCTCGGCCGGAAGGTCGTCGACCAAGGTGCCGTCGCGAAGGACCACCACGCGGTCGGCAAGCGCGATAATTTCCGGTAGACGGTGTGAGATATAAATGATGCCGACGCCATCTGCCTTCAGCCGCCGGATGATCTTGAAAAGGCGGCGCGTCTCCTCCTCGGTTAGCGAGGATGTGGGCTCGTCGAAGGCAATCATCCGCCCCCCCGGCTTGTACTGCGCGCATGATTTCGATCATCTGGCGCTGCGCCGGGCCGAGGCCGCTGCACAGCTGCCGCGGATGAAGCTCACTGGCCATGCCAAAGGTCTTCAGAAGCCTGGTCGTTTCGGTTAAGAGCGTCGACCAGTCGAGGAAGTACCGGCCACGGCGGGGCAAGGCACCGGCGAAAATGTTCTCTGCCACGGTGAGATCCGGTACGATCTCAGGTTCCTGGTGGATGACGCGGATCCCGGCGGCATGGGCCTCCTTCGGTTGGGAGAACCGCATTTCCTGCCCGTCAATGTAAATCCTGCCCCGTGTCGGAGCAAAGACACCTTCGAGCAGGCGCATCAGTGTTGATTTTCCTGCCCCGTTTTCGCCGACAAGCGCAAGGACTTGCCCAGCGTGAACGTCGATCGAGATATCTGTCAAGGCGCGGACCGGGCCGAAATGCTTGGTCAGCCCTTCCGTCCTGAGAAATGGCGTGGTCATTGTTTCCTCCCGTCCCTTTGGGTCGGGGCCGGCCAGTCATAACTGCCCGGCCGTGCAGTTCAGTTGCAGAGCTGCGCCTGGTAGCCGCCGAAGTTGTCCATCGTGATGAACTCGGGGTCCGAGAAGGTCTCTTTTGGCAGTTCGGTCCCGTCTTTGATGGCAGCGAGCAGGATGTTCACAGCATCGCGCCCATGGTTGGCGGAGTTGAGCCACATTGTGCCTTTGTAGGCCGACGCGCGACCATTCCCGAAGGCGTCGCAAGCGCGGCTCCCGTCGATCCCGATCCCGATGCCTGCGTCCGCCGGATAGCTGGAGTTCTCCATTGCGCGGGCGGCGCCCAATACGCCGTCGTCGTTGCAGGCGTAGAAGATCCAGTTCTCGTATTGGGGATTGGCCGTCAGGGTCGTGGTCATGACGTCGATCGCGTTGACCATGGTGTTGTCATAGGCCGCGCGGACGATCTGGTCCTCGGTTAGGTCGGAGTTCTCCAAAAGTGCCTTCTCCGCGCCACCGTTGCGCTGCATGCAGGTGTCGGCTTTGCGGTCCTCGATGGATACGATGCCGACGGAGCTTTTGTCCCAGCCCGCGGCCTTGTAGAAGTTGGCCAGTTCCGCTCCTACGCTTTCGCCAATGGCAAATGCGTTCAGGCCGACGTAGGGGACGGGATTACCGTTCTCGTCCTGGATGTCGTCATCGACGGCGACCAGCGGGATTCCCGCTTGCGCCGCGCGGGCCGCTACGACCGGTCCGAGGGCCCGATCAGGCACGACAATGGCGATACCATCGACTCCATCGCCGATCATGGTGTCGAGCGTGGTGATAGCCAGGTCAGCGTTGAACTGGACGTCTTGGCTGACGAATTCGGCACCGCCGGCCTTTGCGGCCTCACTTGCGCCCGCGACCTCGGCAACGAACCAGGGGTGGTCACCCATCTTGTTAATGTAGCCGATTTTCAAATCTTGAGCTTGTGCCGCAAGCGGCAGCAGCAGCGCACCAATGGCGCTTGCGGCAGATGTCAGTTTTTTCATGGTTTCTCCTCCCATTTACCAAGTCAGTCGTGATAGATCGCGGAGCGCCCTCCATCGATCACAATGGTCTCCGCATTGATGAAAGGCGCTTCGTCCGAGGCCAGGAAGACGGCGGTCATGGCCACTTCTTCCGGTTGCCCGATGCGCCGGGGCGGGTGCAGATCCTCAGCCTTGCGACGTTCCGCGACCGGGTCCTCGAAATCGTTCCAGTAGGCCTGTGCGATCTCCGTATCGATGTAGCCGGGCGCGATGGCGTTCACCCGGATTCCTTCGGCGGCGTATTCGACCCCTAGAGACCGGGTCAGCCCGATCAGCCCGTGCTTTGCAACCGGGTACGGGAAGGTGTGTGGAATGATCTTGAAGCCATGCGTGCTGGCGATATTGACGACTGCACCTTCGCGCCGGTCCCGCATGCCTGGAAGCACGGCCTCGATCATGGCCCAGCAGGCTTCCAAATCCAGTGCCATGCAGCGGGCCCATTCATTCCGCGGCATCTCGTGTGGGCGGTGGAAAACATTGGCCCCCGCATTGTTCACTAGAATATCGATACGGCCGAACTTTTCCATTGCAGCTGCGACAGTTGCGTCGATGTCGCCCTGGTTGGTGACATCGCAACGACAGAACAGGCCAGAGAACTCCTCGGCGGTCGCTCGTCCCGTCGCCTCGTTGATGTCCGCGACAATCACTTGGGCGCCTTCATTTGCGAAGGCACGAGCTATCGCAGCGCCAATGCCCTGGCCAGCACCGGTTACGAGAGCGATTTTGTCATGAAGGCGTCCGGGCATACGTCTCACCAATCCACGACGGTGCCGTCGGCGAGGACCGCGTTGCGCGTGTGAAGGACTTCTTGCCGGAAGGGATGATCGGCAATTTCCTTCTCATTGACCTCGAGGCCTAGACCCGGCTTATCCGGTCGATCCCAACGTCCGGGGATCTTGTCGATGGGCCATTCAACAACGCTGTCGTACCAAGGCACGGCGCCCACCATCTCTTCCTGAATGATATGGTTCGGGGTCGAGATGCCGAAGTGCAGCGCGGCGATCCCTGCGATCGGGCCAAGCGGGTTGTGGGGAGCCACGCCGATCCCGGCGGTTTCGCACATTGCCGCAATTTTCTTTGTTTCCCAGAGCCCGCCAGCATGCACGATATCAGGTTGGGCGATGTGGAAAGCGCCGGCTTTCAGCGCCGCATCGAACCCAGCGCGACCCACAATCCGCTCGCCTGCGGCGATCGTAATCGGAGAGGTCCTTGTGAGCTCCGCCAGTGCATCAAGGTTTTCCGGCGGCACCGGCTCTTCCGCGAAGAGGATCCGAGATGGCTCCAGAACCTTGAGGAATTCACGCGCTAGGGAGGCGGAGGCCGGTCTGCCGTGGAAGTCCACCATGATGTCAATGTCAGGGCCCACCGCGGAGCGCAGGGCATCCATGGATTCTCCGACTTGGTCGATAGCCCGGTTTGGGGCGATGTAGTGGGTGTAGGGGATCGATACGACTTTTACTGCGCTGTAGCCGGCCTGGACAACCGCACGTCCGCGTTCGGCCAGCTCGTCTGCACCGGTTTCGTATACCGAGCTCATGTTGCCCATGCCGAGGTGAGTGTAGGTCCTCAGGTGGTCACGTACCTGACCGCCAAGAAGGCGCCACACCGGTGTGTCGAGGGACTTCCCCAGGATGTCCCAAAGCGCGATTTCGATGCCGCTTATCGCGGACATGCCAATGACGCCCATCCGCCAGAAGCTGTGTCGCGTCATGATCTGGTAGCACTGCTCGATGTCGCGAGGGTCCTGCCCGACCAACAAGGGCTGGATGTCTTCTATGGCTCCGACGACGGCCCTTGTCTTCCATTCCAATGTCGCTTCGCCCCAGCCGATGAGGCCGGGTACGTCGGTTTCGACGCGAACGAATACCCAGTTGCGCATCTCGGCATTGCATACGACGGCCGAAATCTTGGTTATATGCACTACGAATCCTCCCTTATTGTAGTATAATTAATGACCGCAAAAATTTAATCAAGAGAGATGAAGCGCGCTCAGGCTCGGGATGAATTGCCGTGCTCAGCGTGGCTGGCAACGGTCCTGACCACGAGATTGCTGGGTCCGCGTCCCTTTGGGGCCTCGTCGGTCTGCGATACAGACTGACGAATCCGTCAGATTCGTGTGGACGGCGCAGCTTCCACCTTAAGATTATTTCGTAGACCCAGAAGAGATGCAGAAAGACGGCAATGCGGCGAGCCAGAGCAACCATCGCCCAGTCGCGCCGCGGCATCTGGCAACATGGGATGGCTATGTCCGGAGTGTATTGCTGCGCCGCCGGTTCAACGTGACCGTGGCCGCCTGGCACAAGGCAACCCTGAGGTTCTCATTTCCGACCTAGGCGATACCGCCTGTGACATTTCGCTCCTCAAATGGCTGTGAGAAGGTATCCGGCCACCCCAGGGCCCTAACCTCTTCGATGACCGGAAGTGCGATGATCGCGCAGGACGCCGTTCGGAGATCCCTTAGGTAGGTGGCGTCAATCATCAGGTTCTTCTTCTAGCCGTACTCAGCAGCCAGTTCCGCCATAGTCTTCGCGCAGAAGCGACTTTCATGTGACTCGATGTTGACAACCCGGTGTTGCGGCATGCGTTGCGCGCCAGCTTCACGAAGGGACTGAATTGGGTCTTCACGGGGATCTCCCTCGGGTGACCCGGGCCCCCGCCTTCGGGCGGGGGGTCACTTTTCATGGGACTTTCAAGCATTCTGCCCTAAGCCCTTGGTTGTCGGATCAGTTCTGGTTGGACTTCCCAACAACAGCCATAAGTAGGGCGAAACGCTCAGAGATACTGGCGATCTCAAGGTACTCGTCCCTGCTGTGCGCGGCGCCACCGACTGGTCCAACACCGTCGACGGTCGGAACTCCCAAGGCGGCCGTGAAGTTCCCGTCGGATCCTCCCCCGGTATGCTGCCATCCTATCTTCATCCCCAACCCGAGAGCAGCCTCGTCGAAAACTGTGGCGAGGTCTCGATTGGCTTCGGAGGCAGGCATGGGCGGGCGGGTCATTCCTCCGCTCACATCGACGGTCACACCTGCGGTAGAGGGGCTGGACTGCAACTCGTCGATCCGGCGACGAACCGCGTCTGCCTGCTCTTGCGTGGAGATCCGCACATCCAGCTCTGCTCGCGCCGCGTCGGCCACGGCATTCACCGAGGTTCCACCTTCAATGAGACCGACATTGAGATTCATGCCCTGAACGAAGTCGGTCAGCTTGTGCAACTCGAGGGTCCAATGGGCGAGTTCGTTGATCGCGCTGGCCCCGTTTTGCGGGTCGACCCCTGAATGGGCGGCCTTGCCGTTGAAGGTGAACGTATACCGGCATGATCCCTTACGGGCGATAACAAGATCGCCGTTGGATCGTGCGGGCTCGAGCACAAGGGCTCGGCGAGTGCGTCTGGCCAGGTCCTCGATCCAGCTGCGGGCATGACGCGAGCCGATCTCCTCGTGACTGTTCACGGCAACGCAGATCGAAGGCGGCACCTTTCCGGCGGTATGGTAGGCTCGCGCGAGGTAGAGCGCGAAGAGCGCCCCGGACTTCATGTCCATCACCCCGGGACCGTAGGCGCGCCCGTCCTTCGTCGAAAATGGGCGCTCGGCCGCTGTGCCCTTGGGGAAGACGGTGTCCGCATGCGCCAGAAGAAGGTAGTCGATCGTGTCGCCGCAGCCAGGGCTGAAGACCTCAAGGCAGGGCGCGAGATCGTCATGGACATGGACCTCGCGGCTGGACCAGCCGAGCTTGGCGAACTCCGCGGCGAAAAAACCGGAGATTTTGCAGACGCCCTCGCGATCATAGCTGCCGCTGTCGATGTTCACCAGGAATTCCAGGTCCGAGAGGTAGCTTGTCAGATCAAACCCGAAAGTGTTCATTGGGTGTCCCTTTCGTGAATTGGGGATACGCTGCCCCCGGGTATCGGGGGCAGCGCTGCTCGTCAGGTGAAGATCACTGCACTGAGCATCACGGCGACGATGCCGCCTGCGAGGGGGATGGCGCCGCGGCGCACGATCTCCATCGGGCTGCATTGCCCCGCGTCACTGACGGCGATGATCACACCTGCCACCGGGGACAGGGAGCGGCCCAGGCCCGCGATGAGCTGCATGGGCAGCAGCATCAGCACGGGCGATGCGCCCAGGCCGCCGGCAAGGGCCGGTGCCATGTGGCCGAAGGAGAAGAACGCCGCGTTGCCGGAACCGGTCACGATGGTGACGAGGATCACTAGGATGCACATCAGGACCGTCATCGCCGTGAGGCCGAAGCCAGCACCTTGAGCTAGATCGATCATGAAACCGACCATGCCGATGGTTGTCAGGCCTGCTGCGAAGACTTCGGCGCAGACAACGAGCGAGACAATGCGCGAGAACATGCCCCCCATGCCATCGAAGAAGGCCATGAAGTCCTTGGAGACCTGGCGCGGATCACCTTTGCGGAAGAACTCGCAGACCAAGCCAAGGAGCGCACCCATAAACATGGCGGTCACCACGCTGACGCTGATCCAGCTGATGAGCAGCTTGGAGAAGATCAGGATAAAGGTCAGCGGCACCAGCGGGAGCAGCGCGTAAAATGCGGGCACGTCGACCTTCTCGGCCGTGCTTGCATTGGCGTTTGCCTCTTGCTCCGCCACATGGCCCGCGCGCTTGTCGAAATACCGTGCGGTGAAATAGGTGAGGATAGCTATCACGGGGATCGTCACGAGGGCAGTTGGGACCTGATACTGGCTGAAGTAGATCGCCACATCGAGGTCAGCGGTCGTGGCCGCGAGGTTTGCGTTGGCGGAGCCAGGACCGAGGTCGAGCACCGAGGTCATGCCGATCATCGTCGCGGCTGCCGCAGGGCTCACGCCAAGCCGAACCAGGGTCGGGAAGAATGTGCCCAGCAGCAGCATCGCAAGACCCGAGGCGGAGGGAATGAAAATGTTGAGGACCTGTCCGACGACATAGCCCAAGGCGAGGACGAGATAGGGCGCCTTGAGCCGCCCCAGCGGACGGATCGCCATGTTCACCATCGCGTCGGTAGCGCCGATATGGTTCATGTACTTCGCGAAGCCGCCCGCTGACATGATGATCAGGCCAAGCCCTGCGATGCGGCCAGCGAGGTTGTCGCTGAAGTAGTCGAAGATATCGAGGAGCGAGAGGCCGGTAGACTCAGACTTTTTGTAGAGGATCGAAGTTTCCGGCTGCACGACCAGCGTCAAGGCGAGCAACAGCATACCCGCCAGAAGCAGGACTGTGTGAGCTTGAAATTTCTTGATGATGAGCCAAGCGGCCGCAAGCGTCACCGCCAGGCCAATGATGAACCCGAGCATATTTTCTTCCTGTCGTTGTGAATCCGACCCTGTTCGGCGGGCCTTGCGCAGCGCAACGGGAGTTGCGCGCTGTCCAGATTCTGTGGTCAGGAAGCCCTAGCAGACTATAAGTATGACATTTATGCATATCTGTTATGGTAGAATCGAATTATCTGATGGATGAGCTATGAACCTTCGCGCCTTGCACGCCTTCTCTGCGGTCATAAGTGAGGGCTCCGTGACCGGGGCAGCCAAAGCTATGAACCTGAGCCAGCCGGCTGTCAGTCGTCTGATTTCTGTTCTGGAAGCTGAGCTGAAATTGAAGCTGTTCCGAAGGGAGGGTCGTAGCCTGAGCCTGACAGATCATGGTCAGGAGTTTGCACGTGAGGCAGGTCGAATCTTGGCAGGAGTCCGCGAGCTCCCTGCGATTGCGGAAGAAATTCGGAACCGTCGGAGCAAGATCTTCAGGGTCGTCAGCATGCCGCGCACCTCGCTGTCCGTCGTCGCGCCAGCTATTGCGCGTTTCTCGGAGGCGCATCCTGACGTCAAGGTGTCGCTGGATGTGAGGTCGCGGCGCGAGCTCGAGAGCTGGATCGCGGGGCGAGAATACGACATGAGTTTCGGGAATGTCCCGATCAGCGTTGCAACGGCGACCAGCGTGCCGCTTGCGCGCGCGGCGCTTGAGGTTTTGATGCCGGTAGGACACCCCTTGGCAGCGAAGGGCGAGGTCACACTACAGGATCTGACCAGCTACGTGCTAATCCAGAACCACCCCGGTCAGATGCTGCGGCGGCAGACGGATGTGCTTTTTGATACTCAGGGCATTCGGATCGAACATGAAATACTTGCCACAACCTCAGGCATGGCGCAGCAACTTGTCGCCGAAGGAGCAGGACTGACGATCCTGGATAGGTTATCCACCTTCGCTACAGACGATCGCGTTGTGACTAGTAGGCCTCTGCTCCCACAAACTTGGGTCAAATTCGGTATCATCCGTCACCGCGATGACGAGCCAAATCCGTTGGTCGATCTTCTCACCGAATTCCTGAGAAACAGGATACGTGAGTGCGCGCAATTGTGCGCCGCCTCCGGCTCGATTGTCTCTATCGAGCGGGGGGGCTGAGGTTCCCAATAGCATGCCCTAAGGCGCGGAGACACGATGCGCAGATGTCTGTCGCAGCAGCCGGAGATGGTTTAGATGATGGAAAGGCCGAGCCCGTTTCCCTGAGCGGTGCTGCCTCCCGAGAGCTTCGTCGGCGGGCCACTGGCGCTGCTGAAGATCGACGACATCGTGCGGCTCGACCTGCCCAACCGCAGCCTCGACATGCTGGTCGACTAGGAAGAGATCGCCCGCCGCAAGGCCGCATGGACGCCGCCGGAGCCGCGCTTCGAACGGGCTGGGGCTACATATTCTCGCGCCACGTCACGCAGGCCGACAAGGGCTGCGACTTCGATTTCCTCGAGCGCTACTTTGGCCGCGCCGCGGGTGACCCCGACATTTTCTGAAGTGACCATGAACAGGCCCATGCTCTACATGCCCCGCGCCTTCGCCACCAGCGAGGGACGCCTCGACAGATACCAGCTCACCGGACCCGATCTGACCGGCCGCGACGGCGAGGTGCGGGCCATGGCCGTCGCTTGCACCGGCAAGGTCGATGCCAGGCTGATGGATCGCTTCCCCGCTCTGGAAATCACCGCGAAGTTCGGCCTCGGCTACCACAGCATCGACGTGGCCGCGGCGTAGGCGCGCGGGATCGTGGTGACCAACACGCCCGACGTGCTGACCGAAGAGGTTGCCGACTTTGCGCTCGGCCTGCTGATCGCCACGTCGCGGCAGCTGCCGCAGGCCGCTGCCTACCTGCGCGCCGGGCACTGCCCGCAAAGCCCTATCCGCTGACCTTCTCGCTGCGGGGTGGAGGATCGGCCCGCTCGGGCTCGGCCGGATCGGGCAGGCGATTGCCGAGAGGATCACCGCGATGAAGCTCGAGGTCGCCTATTGCACCCGCAGGCCGCGCGATCTGCCCACTTGCCCACTTGCCCACTAGCCCGATGCGCTGGCGCTTGCCGAGGTCTGCGACGCGCTGGTGGTGATCGTGCCGGGCGGCGCCGAGACCGCGGGCCTCATCGATGCAAAGGTGATCGAGGCGCTGGGGCCGCAGAGCATCCTGGTCAACGTCGTGCGCGGGTCCGTGGTGGATGAAGCCGCGCTCATCGCGGCGCTGTCGACGGGCAAACCCGGCGCGGCTGGGCTGGCTGTGTTCGAATACGAGCCGCAGGTGCCGCAGGCGCTGATCGAGCTGCAGAACAAGGTGTTGCTGCCGCATGTGGGCTCGGCAACCGAAGTCACCCGCCGGGCGATGGGCGACCGGGTTCTGGACAGCCTCGATGCCTGGTTCAGCGGCGGCAAGGTTCCGGATCAGGTCACCTGAGACGTCCGGGCACTGGAGGCGAAAGCGCTCGCATCGATGCTGTGGGCTCGTCTGCTTCGGGGGCAGGAAGGCGGCTCAGCGACCCTTCATCGCGCGCCAGACCGGGAAGAGCGGCACGTATTTCTCTTCGTCGACCTGCGGGTAGAGCCCGATGATCGGCTCGCCGCCTTGACCTGCTCAATCTCCTCGACGTGTGTCGTTCGCTCATGGTGCCATCCTCCCGTGAGTGAACCTAACGCGCGCGTCCGAACAGACTTTCGTAGATGCAGCTGAGCGCTGTCCTGCCGCAAAGCACCTCAGGCCCCTTTGTGTCAGGGGATAGAGTATCCTTGACAAGCGCCATCCTGTATAACAGGTTTGTCGCACATCATGAGGGCGCCGCGCGCCCCTGTGCCGGATCAGGGAGGAAGAGCTGGCATGACCTACGACACCCGCCGCCGATGGGCGGCGCTGGCCGGGCAGGGGGGGATCCATCCTCGTCACGCTTTTCGGCCTGCTCATCCTGACCTTCGTGATCGGTCGCATCATGCCCACCGATCCGGTCCGCGCCATCGTCGGCGAAGACGCGACCCGAGAGGTCTACGAGACCGTCTATCGTCAGCTCGGGCTCGACCGGCCGATGTGGGAGCAATTCTTCGTCTACCTGCGCGACGTGGCCAGCTTCGATTTCGGCACCTCGATCCGCACCGGCCAGCCGGTGCTTCAGGACATCGTGCACGTGCTGCCCGCGACCATCGAGCTGGCGACCTTTGCCATTCTCTTCGGCGCCGGGGTCGGCATCCCGCTCGGCGTGCTCGCGGCGGTCAAGAAGGACCGCTGGCAGGACCAGCTGATCCGCATCTTCAGCCTGATGGGCCACTCGATGCCGATCTTCTGGACCGGGATGATCGGGCTGCTGATCTTCTACGCCGCGCTCGGCTGGGTCGGCGGCTCGGGGAGGATGAGCCAGTTCTACATCGGCCTCGTGCCCGAGCGGACCAACTTCCTGCTGATCGACAGCGCGCTTGCCGGCGAATGGGAGGTGTTCCGCTCGGCGCTCAACCACATCGTGCTGCCCGCCTCGCTGCTCGGCTACTCGTCTTCGGCCTATATCACCCGGATGACCCGCAGCTTCATGCTCGACCAGCTCGGGCAGGAATATGTGACCACCGCGCGGGTCAAGGGTCTGAGCCGCCGCCAGACCGTCTGGCGCCATGCCTTCGGCAATATTCGCGTGCAGCTTGTCACCATCGTGGCGCTGGCCTACGGCGCGCTTCTGGAAGGCGCGGTGCTGATCGAGACGGTCTTCGCCTGGCCCGGCTTCGGTCAGTACCTGACTTCCAACCTGCTGATCGGCGACATGAACGCGGTGATGACCTGCGTTCTGATCGTGGGGGTGATCTTCATCGCGCTGAACATCCTGTCCGACCTGCTCTACCGCATCTTCGACCCGAGGACCCGATGACCATGTCCGAGACCACGCCCGCGGCCGAGACCCGCCGTCGGAGGCCGCAATCGCTGATCGCCGCCGGGAACATCCTCCGCTTCCTTGCCAAGACCCCCACTTCGGCCTTCGGGCTGCTGGTGCTGGCGGTGCTGATCCTGACTGCGCTCTTCGCGCCGCTCATTGCCACGCATGATCCCTACCTGCAGGATTTGACCAACACGCTGGCACCGCCGGACAGCGCGCATCTCTTCGGCACCGACGAGCTGGGGCGCGATATCTTCTCGCGGCTCGTGCACGGATCGCGCATCACCCTGACGATCATCTTCCTGGTGACCATCGTCGTCGGCCCGCTGGGGCTGCTGGTGGGGACCGTGGCGGGGTACTTCGGCGGCAAGACCGACGTGGCGCTGATGCGGGTCACCGACATCTTCCTGTCCTTCCCCTCGCTGATCCTGTCGCTGGCCTTCGTCGCGGCGCTGGGGCCGAGCCTCAACAACGCGATCATCGCCATCTCGCTCACCGCCTGGCCGCCGATCGCGCGCCTTGCGCGGGCCGAGACGATGACCTTCCGCAGCGCCGACTACATTGCGGCGGCTCGGCTGCAGGGCGCGAGCCCGGCGCGGATCATCTGGAAGAGCATCGTGCCGATGTGCCTGCCCTCGGTACTGATCCGGCTGACGCTGAACATGGCGACGGTGATCCTGACGGCGGCGGGGCTCGGGTTTCTCGGGCTCGGGGCGCAGCCGCCGATGCCGGAATGGGGCGCGATGATCGCCACGGGGCGGCGCTACATGATCGACAGCTGGTGGCTGGTCACCTTCCCCGGTCTCGCGATCCTGTCGGTCAGCCTTGCGTTCAACCTGCTCGGCGACGGGCTGCGCGATGCGCTCGACCCGAAACAGATGATGAAGAGGTGACGGCCATGACCAGCGATCCCATTCTCGATGTGCAGGGCCTGTCGCTGCGCTACCCCGGCGCGGCGGAGCCGGCGGTGCGCGGCGTCAGCTTCACCCTCGGGCGCGAGCGGCTCGGCATCGTCGGCGAGAGCGGCTCGGGCAAGTCCACCGTCGGCCGCGCGATCATGAAGCTGCTGCCCGACGCCGAGATGTCCGCCGAGCGGATGCGCTTCGAGGGGGTCGACCTGCTGCGTGCCTCCGAGGCGCAGATGCTGAAGCTGCGCGGCGCGCGCATGTCGATGATCCTGCAGGACCCCAAGTACTCGCTGAACCCGATCCGCCGCTGCGGCGATCAGGTGGCCGAGGCCTACCGCACGCACGTGCGCTGCTCGAAACGCGCGGCGCACGACAAGGCGGTGGCGATGCTGGCGGCGGTGCAGATCCGCGATCCCGAGCGGGTCTACGGGCTTTACCCGCACGAGGTCTCGGGCGGCATGGGCCAGCGCATCATGATCGCGATGATGCTGCTCACCGATCCAGACCTTGTCATCGCAGACGAGCCGACCTCGGCGCTCGACGTCACGGTGCGGCTGCAGGTGCTGAAGATCCTCGACGACCTGGTCAAGGAGCGCGGCATCGGGCTGATCATGATCAGCCACGATCTCAACCTCGTCCGCAACTTCTGCGACCGGGTGCTGATCATGTACGCGGGCCGGGTGGTCGAGACGCTGGACGCGCGCGACCTCGACCGCGCCACCCACCCCTACACGCGCGGCCTGCTGGCCGCGCAGCCGCGCATCGGCGGGCCGCGCGCGCCGCTGCCGGTGCTTCAGCGTGACCCGTCCTGGACCATGGAGGCCCCAGCATGAAACCGCTCCGCATAGAGAAGATGTCGATCCGCTTCGGGGCGGTGACGATCCTGCCCGAGGTGAGCTTCGAGGTGGCGCCGGGCGAGTGCTTCGGCCTGGTCGGCGAGAGCGGCTCGGGCAAGTCGACCGTCCTGCGCTGCGCCTCGATGCTGCTGGGCACATGGAGCGGTGATGCGAAGGTCGGGGACCGCTCGGTGCGCGAGATGGATCTCATGGAGCGCTGCCGCACATTGCAGATGGTGTTCCAGGACCCCTACGGCTCGCTGCACCCGCGCCACTCTGTGCGCACCACGCTGTCGGAGCCGCTGAAGATCCACCGCCTTGGCGACACCGAAGAGCGGCTGGCGCAGGCGATGCGCGACGTTGGCTTGCCGGTGGATTTCCTCGACCGCTACCCGCACCAGCTTTCGGGCGGGCAACGGCAGCGCGTGGCGATCGCCCGCGCGCTGATCCTCGAGCCCGAGGTTCTGCTGCTCGACGAGCCGACCTCGGCGCTCGACGTGTCGGTGCAGGCCGAGATCCTCAACCTGCTCGTCCGGCTGCGCGAGGAGAAGGGGTTTACCTGCGTGATGGTCAGCCACGATCTGGCGGTGATCGATCACATGTGCGAGCGCTTCGCGGTGATGAAGGCGGGGGATATCGTCGAGGTGCTGCCGCGCGAGGCGATCCTCGATGGCTCGGCCCGGCACCCCTACGCGCAGGAGTTGATCGCCGCGAGCCTGGCCTACGAGGGCGCGGCGTAAGGGTCATTCGGGACCGGGATGGCGACCCCTTCCTGCCGGGCGGCAGGGAGGGGTTTTCATGTGCGCCGGCAGGGGAGTGGGCGGCGCCGCCTGGCAGCAACGGCGCGCCGCGGTCCGGGCAAGCGCCAGTGCACATGAATAGGCGCACCCCGCGGGATGCGCCCTGTTGTCGTCCGCTGTGGCCGGGGTCAGCGCGACTTCACCACGTCCTCGAAGCGCGACACCCAGGGGTCGATCACCACCCCCGAGACATCGTTCTGGAAGGCCGCCGTCACCACCCGCTCCGAGAAGGGCTGGATCGAGGTCACCTTCTGGTCGATCAGCTCCTGGATCTCCTGGTACTGGGCGATCTGCGCGTCGGCGTCTCTCTCGACCAGCGCGCTCTCGATCAGCCCGTTCAGCTCGGCATCCTGGTAGGAGGTGCGCCAGCTCTGGTAGTTGGTCAGCCCCGCCTCCTGGCTGTTGTCGGGGTTGTACACCAGCGCGCGCAGGTTGCTGTCGGGGTGCGGCTGCTGGCCGCCGCCGCCGCGCCCGACCAGAAGCTCGAACTGCCGGTCGCGCATCGCGCCGTAGATCTGCCCGCCGTCGCCGGTGATGATCTCGGCCTTGATCCCCGCCTGCGCCAGCGTGCCCTGGATCGCCGTGGCGCTGTCGAGGAATTCCTGCGTCGAGATCACCCGCAGCGTGGTGTCGAACCCGTCGGGATATCCGGCCTCGGCCAGCAGCGCCTTGGCCTTCTCCACGTCCAGCGCGTAGCCCGGATCGGGCAGGGCGCCAAAGGCGGTGGAGTTGATAACCCGCTGCCGCTCGACCCCGAAGTAGGGCATGATCGCGCCGTTGATGCCCTTGTAGTCGATCAGGTAGCGCAGCGCCTCGCGCACCTTGGGATCGGCGAATTTCTCGTCCGCGACGGAGGCGGCGAGGTAATAGAACCCGGCGCTGGCCTCGGTCTCGACGGTGATCTTCTCGTCCGCCTCGAGCGCCCGCAGGTCGGACGCGGCAAGGCTGAAGCCGACGTCGATGTCACCCTGCTGCAGCCCGAGCCGCTGGCTCTGACTTTCCGGCAGGTGGCGCATCAGCACCCGCTTCATCGCCGGGGACTCGCCCCAGAAGCCGTCGTTGCGGGTCAGGATCACGTATTCATTGGCGCGCCATTGGCCCAGCGTGAAGGCCCCCGAGCCCGCGGAGTTGTTGGTCAGCCAGCCCTGGCCGTGATCGTCGCCGGCGTGCTCCTCGACCAGTTTGCTGTCGAGGATCGAGCCGATGCCGGCCTGCGAGATGTACATCAGGATCATCTTGGGGTCGCCCGGCTCGGGCATCACCATGCGGAAGGTGTGATCGTCCACCACCTGGAACTGCTCGTCGAGCCGCTCGGGGGTGAAGCCGCGCGAATTGAGCCCCGAGGATTGCGACTGGCCCAGGGTCATGACCCGGTCGAAGCTGTATTTCACGTCCGCCGCCGTCACCGGGTTGCCCGAAGCAAAGGTGGCATCCGGGCGCAGGTGGAAGGTGATGCTGAGGTTGTCCTCGCCGACCTCCCAGCTTTCCGCGAGACGCGGCATCAGCGCCTTGGTCTCGGGGTCGAGCTCGACCAGCGCGTCATAGACGTTGTTGAGCACCTGCACCGCCTCGCCGCCGGTGATGGCGGCGGGGTCCATGGTCAGCACGTTGGTCATGGTGAAGGCGACGATCAGCTGGTCGTCCGGCGTCTCGGCCAGCACCGGGCTCGCCCCCGCCAGCAGCGCCGAAAGCGCCACGCCCGTCAGGAAATGTCTCATAGGTTCTCCTCCCAAAGCTCTAGAGACCCGCGCCGGTTCAGCAGACGCGGTTGTTTTCGATGAGGTCGAAATTGATATCTTCGCCCAGACCGGGGCGGTCCGGGACATGGACGTAGCCGTCGCGGTCCATCGGGTCGGACAGCGTGTTGAGGTAGTCGAGCCCGTCGTCATACTCGAGGAACGGGTGCAGAAGCCCGCGCTCGTACCATTTGCAGTTCTTCGAGGCGGCGACGACATGCAGGTTCATCGCGGTATTGCCATGCACCTCGCACTCCATGCCGAAAGCCTCGGCCAGGTGCATCGTTTTCAGCGCCGGGGTGATGCCGCCGACGTCGTTGACCCCGGTGCGCAGGATGTCGCAGGCCCCCGAGGCGATCCACTCGGCGCGGTGCCAGTACTTGCCGGCGGCGCTCTCCGGGCCGACCACGGGAATGTCGAGGTTCTCGGTGAGCCAGCGGTAGGAGGACATGGACTGCTCGTCCATCGGCTCCTCGATCCAGGCAAAGCCCAGCTTTTCCAGCCCGCGGCCCAGTTCCAGCGCCTCGCTGCGCTTGTACCAGTGGAAGGCGTCGATCATCAGCGCGATGTCGGGGCCGACGGCCTCGCGCACGGCGGCGCAGGCCTTCAGATCCATCTTCACGTCGGGCGCCCAGCTGACCGGGGGCATCCAGGTGTGCAGCTTGATGCCCTTGTAGCCGCGCGCCACCAGTGTCTCGGCGAAGCGGCCGTAATCCTCGGGCGTGGCGAGCCCGCCCTCGATCTCGTCGCCGCACATGATCGAGCCATAGGCGAGCACCTTGTCGCGGTAGCCGCCGATCAGCTTGTAGACCGGCTGGTTCAGCGTACGACCCGCGAGGTCCCAGAGCGCGCAATCGATCACCGCGAGCGCCCTGTCGGTGAGCTGCGCCGCCGAGCCGCGCTGCCAATGCGCCAGATCCTGCCACAGCCGCTCGCGGTCGCGGTGGTCCTGCCCAATCAGCACCTTCTTGACGAACTTCTCGATCACATGCGGCCGCGCCACCTCGGGCGGGCAGAAGGAATGCCCCTCGACCCCATCCTCGCTGCGGATGCTGAGGATGGCCTGTTGCACCTCGTGCTCGGGGCCGGGGTGGGCGTGGCCCGCGCTGTCGGAATGGCGGCGGGTCTTGTGCCGGAACACGCGCACGGACACGTCGGTGATGATCACGGGTGGTCTCCTCCTCTCCGCGCTGCCACAAAGCCTCGCGGCAAATCTGTATAACAGGAACGTATGACACATCGCGACGCGCGGTCAACGAGTTTTGCGGTCTCTTTGCCTCGACTGCCGATGTCGCGTGGCGAAGTGGATTGTTTTCTCTGGTGTATACGGCCGAGAACCGGCTATCCTTCCTGTTGTACAGAAATCCGCAGGTGCAACGACATGACCGACGGGACCACGCTATTTTCGCCGACAGGCCAGGCGCCGGATGCTAACCCGGCGCGCACGCGGGCCGAGACGATCGCCGCAGGTTTGCGCCGTGAGATCGAGACCGGACGGTTTCGTCCCGGCGACCGCCTGCCGAGCGAATCCGAGCTTACCCGCACCCATTCGGTCAGCCGAACCGTGGTGCGCGAGGCGCTCAGCCTGCTGCGTTCGGAAGGTTTGGTCGAGGCCCGCAAGGGCTCGGGGGTCTTCGCGCTCGATCCGGCCCAGGCGCGGCGGGCGCAGCCCTTCGCCGATCTCGACATGGAGCGGCTTTCAGGGGTGATCGAACTCTTCGAGCTGCGCTCGGCCTTCGAGATCCGTGCCGCGGGGCTTGCCGCGACACGCCGCTCGGCGCAACAGATCGAGGCGATCCTCAGGGCCAATGCCGCGGTCTCGGTCGCCTTCGAGCAGGGCGGCAACACCCGCGAGGCGGATTTCGCCTTTCACTACGCGATTGCGCAGGCGACGCAGAACAAGCGGTTTCCAGAGTTCCTTGCGCTGATCCGTCCGGGCATCGTGCCGCGGGTCGAACTGGAGGCGGGCAAGGGCGGCACGCCGCGCGCCTACACGCCGAACCCCGATCTCGTGCAGGAGCACGCGCGCATCGTTGAAGCGATCATCGACGGCGCGCCCGAGGCGGCGGAGGCCGCGATGAAGGCGCACCTCGAGGGCAGCCTCGGTCGCTACCGCGGCCTATTGCGCGAAAACTCGTAGGACCGCCGAGGGCGCGTCGGGTAGTACATCAAGGCCGAGGCGACCATGACCCGCCAATGCGACGCCCACTGAAGATCTCAGGGAAGTGAGGCAATCAGCGCCTCAAAGGTCATGATCCGTCCGGCGATTGCGCTAGCAACCACGGTCGGTGGACTGGCAAGCCACGTCTTGCCCGGGCCGCCACGACCTGGAAAATTCCTGTTGATGGCCGAGATCGTGACCTGGTCGTCGCGACTTGAGACACCGGGCCCGCATTGACCACAGGCACCGCAAGACGGACCAAGCATCTCTGCTCCGATGGCCTCAAAGGCTTGCAGGTATCCTTGCTGAAGACAGTAGTCCCGAACCTGTACCGTTCCGCACTGGAGGTAGAGCTCGATCCCCGGTGCGACTTTCAGCCCGCGATCCGCGGCCCATCTGGCGACCTCGTAATACCTGTCGAAATCCTCGCGCTTGCCCGCCGTGCACGAGCCGCCATAGGCGATGTCGACTTTGATCGGCTCATCAAGTTCGTCAACCGGAACACCGTTGCCGGGATCGCCGGGGCGCGCCAGCATGGGGCCGATTGCCGAGCAGTCAAGCGTCACTTCCCCGGCGTAGGATGCGCCCTCGTCGGAGTGCATCCAATCCTCGAGAGCAAAGTCGAGCCCGCGGCGCTCCTTGAGGAAGCGAACGGTTTCGGCGTCCGGAGCGCAGAGGCCCGTCAGCCCGCCCAGCTCGGCAACCATGTTCGTCAGGGTGGCCCGCTCGTCGATCGACATCGCGTCGACAACGGGACCCGTGAAATCGAATATCCGGCCTAGACCGCCGCCCGAGCGGATCAGATCGGTAGACAGGAGCTTCAGTACGACATCCTTCGCCATGACGTCGGGTCGCAGAACGCCCTCAAGACGGACACGTAGGCTTTCTGCCATTGTCAGCCGGATGGCGCCCGTCATGAAGGCATTGGCCATGTCGGTTGTCCCAACGCCATAGGCAAAGCATCCGACCGCGCCGGAGTGGGGCGTATGGCTGTCCGTGCCAACCACGATCCCCCCCGGGCAGGGCGTAGGATTCCGCCATCATGGCGTGGGAAATGCCTTCAGACCCATCCTCGCCCAGCAGGTAACCGTGATCAGTCAGCCCGTATTCCTTGCCAAAGGCCCGGTGCGCCTCGCTCAACTCGCGGACCTGGGGCAGCAGCCCTAGCTTGAGGTGGGTCGGCGAGCGATGCGCGTATGACAGGTGATCTTCGAACAGGACGATGGTCTTCGGATCGAAAAGCGTGAGCGGTTGGCCGAAACGGTCATGCAGCATGTGCGCGGCCATGGCCGTGTAGTATTCATGGATGAAGCGATGGCCGGCGCGCACGAAGCCGCCCGTGCCGGGCGAAAGGTCCCAGTCTATCCCTTCGACATCGAGTGCGTGGCGGGCAACGATTTTCTGGGCCAGCGTCAAGGGACCGTCAGGCATCACGCCGCGCAGCTTGGCGCCCTTCAGCTTGTCCTGTCCATACGCCAGCAGCCCCCCGGCGCGCAGGATCGCCTGTGCCAGGGTGTCACGGCCTGCGACCAGCTCCTCCAGCGCAATATCCTCGTCCGCGCGGATACGCTCGATCAGACCGAAGTCGGTGGAGGTGAAGATCCCGAGGTTATCGCAGTTCTGCCGATAGATCCGTTCGAAGCTTTCAGCGATCACAAGCCGGATACCAGCTGATTTTTCCGCCAGAGGCGAATGTTCGCGCGAGGAGCCTTTCCCATAGCGCTTGCCTGCAACGATGACGGCAAATCCGCCGTCGGCAATGGCGTTCTCATAGATCGGCTTTTCGTCACCGATCATCGTCCCGGTGTGGGCATAGCGCGCCAGGCGGGCGTCGTAGTTCAGCAGGATCGGCAGGGGAGTGATCTCGTCGGTCGAGATATCCGACCGCAGGGGGCCTGCCTCCGCATGGCTCAGGTCCTGCCCCTGCAACTGCGCGGCGACGGCCCCGGGTTCGGTTCCCAGGAACAGAATGCGTCCATCGAATTTCATCGGCTCACCTCCGGATGTCGCAGCCAGACCATGTGTGACATGCGCTCCGCCCGGGCCTTGGCGCGGACTTCGGCGGACTGCGTGTTCGTGTTTGATTTAAGAATCTCTTCCTTGCGCGCCAGCTCTTCCGCCATCTCCAGCACGCGCGCGGCGGCATCGTTCGGAATGATCAGCACGCCATCGGCATCCATAAGGACCAGATCGCCGGGGGCAATCCTCACCCTGCCTCCTTCGGGGCCGGGCAGCGTGACGGATTGGCCCCATCCGGTGATCTGGAAGCGACGCGCGCCATTCGTGGGGATGACCCCTGCCGCGACCACGTTGAGGCCAATCTGTGCCAAGGCCGTTTTGTCGCGCACCATGCCGTCCGTCACCAGACCGATAACGCCTGCCGATTTCAGATCGAGTGCCAGCAACTCGCCTGTCACGCCGCCGCCCCGGAAGCCGGAGGTTGCGAAGACCAGAACCCCGCCAGGCTGCGCCAGCGTCGGCAGGTTGTAGAGCGGCAGTGTCGCGTCAGGGCCCGCCGCCGTGCGCGTCGCGACGGACCGCTCACCCGATACGCAGATTGCCAGCCCACAGGCGGGTTCGAAGGCACCAACGGGCCCGAGGGTGGGGTCGAGCGTCTGGCTGTGATACCCCGCTTCGTCCAGCACATCGCTGACCAGAGCCGTGCCCAGAGCCTTGAACCGTTCGAACATATTGGTCATGGCCGTTCTCCCAGCAGCAGGTCGGGCAAGCCGGTCGACAGCACCGGGAAGAACGTCAGCGCGGCAAGGACAACGAAAGCGACGAGCACGAAGGGCATCACGCCGCGGGTGCCTTCTCCGATGGAGATCTTGCCGATCGCACTTGCGACAGCCAGGACGATACCGATCGGGGGCGTCACTAGTCCGATGCAGAGGTTCACGGTGATGACGACACCGAAATGGATCGGGTCGATGCCCAGTTCCTGGCTGATCGGGAACAGGACTGGCAGCAGCATGACCTTCGCGGCATTCACCTCCATGACCATGCCGACGACCAGCAGCAGGACGTTGATGACGAGCAGGAACATCAGGGGCGACGTCACCCAGGACTGCATCCAGGCGCCGAAGGTTTCGGGCGCATGAACCCAGGCCAGCATCCAGGCGAAAAGCGATGCACCCGCGAGGATCAGCATGACGGCCGCCGTCAGGCGCGATGCTTCGGTCAGGGCGTTCCAGAAGACCTTCCAGGTCAGCTCGCGGTAGATCACCCCCGAAACGAACAGGGCATAGACCACCAGCACGACCGAAGCTTCGGTCACCGTGAACAGGGCCGACAGGATGCCGACGAGCAGCAGGACGGGCATTGCCAGCGCCGGCAGGGCGGCGACAAACTTATGCGCCAGCTCGCTCATCGGGGCCGGGGGAAAGACGGGGTAGGCATTGCGACGGGCAATCGCCCAGGCGGCAACCATCAGGGCAACCCCCCAGAGAAGCCCGGGCACGATGCCCGCGATAAACATCCGCAGCACCGATTGGTCCGTCAGGTAGGCATAGACGATCCAGGCGATGGAGGGCGGGATCAGGGGCGAGATCGGCGAAGAGGCGGCGGTGATGCCGACCGAATAGCGGGTCGGATAGCCAGACCTGTCCATGGCAGGGATGAAGGTGCCGCCAATCGCGGCGGTGTCTGCCACGGCCGATCCCGAAATGCCGCCGAACAGGATGGACGACAGGACGTTCGATATGGCGAGCCCCCCAGTGAAACGTCCGACCAGGGCGTTGGCAAAGTCGATCAGCCGGGCGGATATCCCGCCGCCTGACATCAGGGCGCCTGCAAACAGGAAGGCAGGGATGGCCATGAGGGAAAACTTGTCCATACCCGAAAATAGGCGCTGCGGCGCGATGACAGGGTTAGCGCCTCCGTGCGCGATGATCGCGAGCATCGAGCCGGCGATGATCGACACGGCGAGCGGTACCCCGATGAGAATGCAAAAGCCGATGCCGCCGATGAGGATGAGTGCGAGTTCAGCGAGTTCCATCAGCCTTCCTCCGACACGCGGCCAAGGCGGGACAGCACCAGAACGAGCGCGATGAGGGCGGCGCCGATGGGTATCGCCAGATAGGGAAGGGACATTTTCACCCCAAGCCCGGTCGAGGTTTGCCGGCCGCCGATCCCGACCAGGAGCCAGCCGTAATGTGCAAGCAGACCGCAGACCGTCAGAGTGATGGCATCCCGCAGCCAGCCAACGGCGATCCGTGCGCCCTTGGGCAAGACATCGACCACGACATCGATCGAGATATGCCGGTTCTTCTCGATCAGCGCGGCTGACCCGATCATGGTGATGGCGACAAGCAGAAAGCGGGCAAGCTCTTCGGCCCAGACCGTAGGCGCGCCGATCGCGAACCTTGCGACGACCTGCACTCCAATGGCGCCGAGCATGGCCAGCAGGAGGAGGTTGGCAACAAGACCCGCCCCTCCCGCGACAATGTGCGATAACCTGGCGAATTTCTGTTTCATATCCCGGCCCCCGAGCCGCTACGTATGTGTTCATTGTGCGCGACCACTGGATCGGCACCTTAACATAGGACATCCCGCTCGAGCGGTGCCGAGCGGGACTGAGTGCTCGTGGGTTAGTTGGCGGCCTGAATTTTCTTTACCCAGGGTTCCAACTCGGGGAATTTCTCTGCCATCGGTTCCAGTTTGGCGCGGAACTCAGACAAATCGGGACGGATGAACTCTGCGCCGAAGCCTTCGAGTTCTTTTTCGAGATCGGCGAGTTCAGCCTTCGCCTGCTCCGTACCCCATTCCATCGCGATTTTGGCCTGCTCGTTCACGATAGTCTGCTCTTCGTCCGAGAGCTGGTGGAATCGCGCATCATCGAACACGAAGGTATAGGCGCCATAGACGTGATCAGTCATAATGACGTAGTCCGCCGCCTCGTAGTATTTCGAGCGGATGTGGGCCGAGAGCGGGTTCTCCACGGCATCGATGATGCCGGACTGCAGGCCGGTATAGACTTCACCGGAAGACATCGGCGTCGGCGAAGCGCCCAGCGTTTCCCACGTCGCGCGGAACACGTCTATTCCCGGCACGCGGATCTTCAGACCAGCGAGGTCTTCGACCGAGTTGATCGGGCGGGTCGAAGCCATTTCCCGAGGTCCGCGCGAGCCGGCGCCGACAAGGCGCAGACCTGTCTTTTCGGCCAGGACATCGAACAGTTCCGCGCCGATCTCACCATTGTAGACCGTGTTGAAGTGGTCCTCGTCCCGGATCAGGTAGGGATAGCTTTCGATGGCGGCGAGCGGATCGTAGGAGTTCAGCGACGCGACCACTGTCATGACGATGTCGTTCGTGCCGATTGCGAGCGCTTCCAGCGTCTCGCGCACGGACCCGGTGGTGCCGGAGAGCGCCAGCTCGATCTCCAGGTCGCCGCCCGATGCTTCAGCTACGCCGTCCGCAAACTTTTGCGCGACCTGACCCCAGACTGTCTGGGGTGTCTCAACCGAGGCGAGCTGCAGGACGGTCTCCGAATGCGCCGGCAGCGCGACGCTCGAGAGCATCAAAGTTGCGCCAGCCAACGTGTGCTTCTTAAAGCAAATTGACATGTTATTTCCTCCCTTGGTCGCCGACTCCTCAACCGGCTGTCTACCTATTATACCAAATTACAGGTGGACACAACCGAGCATGAAAGTATCCTGCAGGGGAGGGAGACACGATAATGTTGAAAGCTGAACAGGTCCGCCGCAAGAAGCTCTACGAAAACGTCGTCGAGCAGATCGAGTCTGCCCTTGTTCGCGGTGATCTGAAACCGGGGGATTTTCTGCCGGCAGAGCGCGACCTGTGCGAGAGCTTCGGCGTAAGCAGGACGGCGGTGCGAGAGGCCCTCTTCGCGCTGCATCAAAGCGGATTGATAGATCTCGAGAATGGTCGCAGGGCCCGCGTCATTGAGCCAAGTGCCGAAAAGATGATTGACGATCTGGCTGGTCCGGCGCGGTTCGTCCTGTCCCGCCCGGACAGGCTTCGCCAGCTTCAAGAGGCGCGCATGATGTTCGAAGCGTTCCTTGCAAGGATCGCTGCGCGAGATGCGACGGATGAACAGATTGCGGCGATAAAGTCGGCCCTCGACGCCAATGAAGCCAGCATCGGCGACGATGAAGCCTTTGTCGAGACCAACATCACGTTCCATCTGGCCATCGCCAAGGTGTCGGGGAATGTGTTTCTCGATTCACTGCATAGCGCGGTCCAGAAGTGGCTCGAAGAGCATCGTCGCGTCGCGATCAAGAGGGCAGGGGCCGCAGAGCGCGCCTTCAAGCGGCACCTCGAGATATTCGAGGCAATCCAGGCCCATGACCCGGATGCCGCCGAAGAGGCGATGCGGGCCCACCTTCAGGAATCAATCGACGCCTATTGGGCCGTGCGTGACGAGAACCGCGAAAGCGAAGAGGCCCGAACCGCTTGAGCTGTATTGGTATCAGACCGGTATCACGCGGGTGTCCTTCACGCTTTTCAGCGTGAAGCTGGTGCTGATCGACTGGACATTCGGCAGTTCCACGATCGCGTTCTTGACCGTCTCCTCATAATTGCGAACGCTCTTGGCCACGACGTGCAGGACATAGTCGTGGTCACCGCTGAGCGAATAGCACTGCAAGATCTCAGGCACCCTCTGAACAGCGTCCTCGAAGGCCTGTAGCCGGTCGCGATTGTGGGCGGCGATCCGGACGAAGCAGAGAACCCGGATCTCATACCCGACCTTTTCCGGGTCGATGTAGTAGGCCTTTTCGCCGACCACGCCGTCTTCCTTCAGGCGTTGCAAGCGTCGCCAGGATGGCGAGTGGCTCAACCCGGTCGCATCGCCAAGCTCGCGCATGGTGATGTCAGGATTCGCCTGAATGCACCTCAGGATCCGTCGATCCGCTTCATCCAACATCCTGCCTCCTCCCCTGAGACATAGATCGCGGGATTCGCACCAACTTGGAACAAGAGAGCCAAAAGGGCGCCTCGCGCGCTACATTGTAACCTATCATACCATCATATAGCTTCAAGATAGCAACCGCGTGCCCGACGTTCCGTGTGACCATCCGTCTCCGGAGGTCCCCCATGTCCATCACACTCGACGACAAGTATACCGCTGAAACGGGTCATGTCTTTCTGACCGGCACTCAGGCCCTGGTCCGATTGCCGATGACGCAGATGCGCCGCGACAGGGCTGCCGGCCTCAACACCGGCGCCTTCATCTCGGGGTATCGCGGCTCCCCGCTCGGTGGTTTTGACCAGCAGCTGACGAGCGCGCGCAAACACCTCGCGAAACACGACGTGGTGTTCCAGCCCGGATTGAACGAGGACCTGGCCGCAACGGCCGTGTGGGGCAGCCAGCAGCTGCATCTGTCGCAGGGCGCCAGAAAGGACGGTCTGTTCGGTATCTGGTATGGCAAGGGGCCCGGCGTGGACCGTTCGGGCGACGTGCTGAAGCATGCCAACGCTGCCGGGACGGCCGCGCATGGCGGCGTTCTGGCGCTCGCGGGCGACGACCACACCTGCAAATCCTCGTCGATCCCCCACCAGTCCGATCATGCGTTCATGTCGGCGCTCATGCCGATGCTGTATCCGTCCTCGGTTCACGAATTCCTCGAGATGGGACTTCTTGGTGTGGCCATGTCCCGGTTCTCGGGCTGCTGGGTCGGCTTCAAGGTGATCTCGGAAACGGTGGAGACGACCACGGTCGTCGATCTGGCCCAAGAGGCGCGGCAGTTTGTTCTGCCAGAGGATTTTTCACTGCCTCCGGGCGGGCTGAACCTGCGATGGCCCGACACGCCGCTGGTTCAGGACGAACGCCTGCAAGAACACAAGGGTTTTGCCGCCATCGCCTTTGCCCGCGCGAACAAGGTCGATCAGGTCACCATCGAGGACCCGAACGCGCGGCTTGGGATCGTCGCCTCTGGCAAGGCCTACGAAGACGTCCGGCAGGCAATGGCCGAGCTGGGTCTGGGGCTCGACGAACTCCGGGCGATCGGTCTCAGGCTCTACAAGGTCCGCATGCCCTGGCCGCTGGAGCCGCAGGGGATCCGCGCGTTTTCCGAGGGGCTCGAAGAGGTCCTGATCGTCGAGGAACGGCGCGAGATCATCGAGAACCAGATCAAGCAGCAACTCTTCAACTGGCGGGCCGATGTCCGCCCGCGGATCGTCGGGAAGTTCGATGAACGCGACCGCCCTTTCCTGTCGCTCAGCCAGGGACTGACCGTTGGCCGGGTCGCCGATGCGCTGGCCGAACGCATCCTGAAGCTGGATCTGCCCGAAGGATTGGCCGCGCATATTCAGGCGCGTGCGCAGCAGCTGAAGTCTGCGGAGGGCAAGGTCGCAAGCCACACGCCCCCGGTGACCCGTCTGCCGCACTATTGCGCGGGCTGCCCGCACAATACGTCGACGCGCGTTCCCGAAGGGTCCAAGGCGATGGCGGGCATCGGGTGCCACTTCATGGCGCAGTGGATGGATCGCCGGACCGAGACGTTTACCCACATGGGCGCCGAGGGCGTGCCGTGGACGGCCATCGGGCGCTTCACGGATGAAAAGCACCGCTTCGTGAACCTGGGGGATGGCACCTATTTCCATTCCGGCCACCTTGCCGTGCGGCAGTCCGTCGCCGCCGGCGCGAACATCACCTACAAGATCCTCTATAATGACGCTGTGGCCATGACTGGCGGGCAGCCCGTCGATGGCACGCTCACACCGCAGCAGATCACGCATCAGATGCACCACGAAGGTGTCGCGCGCATCGTGCTGATGTCTGATCGCCCGGATGTCTACAAGGCGTCCGACCTGGCGCCGGGCACCGAGATCCGCCACCGGGATGAGATCGACGCCGTCATGCTGGACCTGCGCGAGGTGGCGGGCGTGACCGTCATCGTCTTCGAGCAGACCTGCGCCGCAGAGAAGCGGCGCCGTCGCAAGCGGGGCAAGATGGAAGACCCTGACATGCGGCTCTGGATCAATCCGGCCGTCTGCGAAGGCTGCGGCGACTGCTCGGAAAAGTCCAACTGCATCGCGGTCGAGCCGGAAGAGACCGAGATGGGCCGCAAGCGCCGCATCAACCAGTCGATGTGCAACAAGGATTATTCGTGCCTGAAAGGCTTCTGCCCTTCGTTCGTGACGGTGCGCGGGGGCAGCCTCAAGAAGCGCAGCGCGCAGGGGGGGGGCCGATGTGTCCGCTCTTTCCGAGCCGCAGGTGCCCGACATCGATCGCGCCTGGAACCTTGCCCTGACCGGCGTCGGGGGGGACCGGCGTTCTGACCATCGGGGCGATCCTGGGGATGGCTGCGCATATCGAGAGCCGGGTTCCGATGATCCTCGACATGGCAGGGCTGGCACAGAAAGGCGGCGCTGTGCTGAGCCATGTGCGCATTTCGCGCCGCGAGCGTCCCGCAACGGCGCCGCGGATCGCGGCCGGCACGGCCGATCTGCTGATCGGCGCGGACAGCGTTGTGGCGGCCTCCAAGGACAGCCTGCTGCTGTGCAGCCCCGAGCGGACCGACGCGCTGCTGAATACCAAGATCACCCCGGTGTCCGATTTCGTCCGTCTGCGCGACTTTGACTTCCAGGAGCCTGCCGTCGAACGGCTGGTCGAGAAAAACGTGCGCAACCGCGATCACTACCATGACTTCTCCGAGTTGGCAGCGCAGCTGACCGGCGATGAGATCGGCGCCAACATGATGATGCTGGGCTATGCGTGGCAGCAGGGGCTTGTCCCCGTCGGCCGTGAGGCGATTGCCCAGGCAATCGAGCTCAACGGTGTCGCAATCCCCTTCAACCTCGCGGCCTTCGATTGGGGGCGGCTGCTGGCGGATGACGCAGAGGCCGTTCTTGACAGGGTGGCCCCTGCCGAGGCGACCCGGAAGACCCAGGATGAGCTGAGCACGGAAGAGCTGATCGCGCAGCGTGCGGCGCATCTGACGGCCTATCAGAACGCGGCACTGGCCCGACGGTATACCGCGCGGCTGACGGCGCTCAGCACAGCCCTGCCGCCCGAGACGCTGCGGCAGGCGGCCATCTCTTATGCGCGGGTGCTGGCCTACAAGGACGAGTACGAGGTCGCGCGCCTCTACTCGGAACCGGCATTCAGGGAGGGGCTGGCGGCAACGTTCGACGGGGATTATCGCATCTCGTTCAACCTCGCCCCGCCGTTCCTGCCCGGCGAAGACGCCACGGGGCGACCCAGGAAGCGCGCGTTCGGCCCCTGGGTGCTGCCCGTCTTCCGTCTGCTGGCACGGCTCAAGGGCCTGCGCGGAACATGGGCCGATCCCTTCGGGCATGGCGCAGATCGCAGGATCGAACGCGCGCTGATCGACCTGCACGAGGCGGATCTGGACTTGGCGCAGCACCTTGGCGCGGAGGCCGAGCCTTCGCTGATGTCCGAGTTGCTTGCCCTGCCGCAGCAGGTGCGCGGCTACGGTCCGGTCAAGCAGGCCGCTTACGAAAAACAGACAGACAGACGGGATCAGATCCGCTCGGCACTGCTGAACGGCAAGAAGACCGCCACGGCGGCGTGAGGAGGAGACGACATGTTCACGGCATCAATGGCCTTTGGCTTGGGCGAGGATGTGAACGCTCTGCGCGACATGGTGCATCGCTGGTCGCAGGACCGGCTCAAGCCGATGGCGAAGGACATCGACGAGAAGAATGAATTCCCCGCCGAGCTTTGGGAGGAACTCGGCGCCCTCGGGCTTCTAGGGATCACGGTGCCCGAAGCTTATGGTGGCGCTGAAATGGGCTATCTCGCCCATGTCGTGGCCGTTGAGGAAATCGCGCGGGCCAGTGCATCCGTGTCGCTGTCTTACGGCGCGCATTCGAACCTCTGCGTGAACCAGATCAAGCTGAATGGCACGGAAGCGCAGAAGGAATGCTACCTGCCAAAGCTGATAAGCGGTGAACATGTCGGTGCGCTTGCAATGTCCGAAGCCGGTGCCGGTTCCGATGTGGTGGGTATGAAACTGCGCGCGCAACGGAAGGGCGATCATTTCGTTCTGAACGGCAACAAGTTCTGGATCACAAACGGCGGCGAAGCCGATACGCTTGTGGTCTACGCCAAGACCGATCCAGATGCAGGCTCGAAGGGCATTACGGCCTTCCTGATCGAGAAGACCATGGCCGGTTTTTCCCAATCGCCGCATTTCGACAAACTTGGGATGCGCGGTTCGAACACGGTCGAGCTGATCTTCGAAAACGTCGAAGTGCCCGCCGAGAACATCCTTGGCGAAGAAGGGAAGGGTGTGCGCGTTCTCATGTCGGGGCTCGACTATGAACGCGTCGTGCTGTCCGGCATCGGGCTTGGCATCATGGCCGCCTGCCTGGACGAAATCATGCCCTACATGGTCGAGCGCAAGCAGTTCGGCCAGAGCATCGGGGATTTCCAACTGATGCAGGGCAAGATTGCGGACATCTACACCAAGATGAATTCGGCGCGTGCCTACGTCTACGAGGTCGCCCGTGGCTGCGACCGGGGACAGGTAACCCGGCAGGATGCAGCAGCCTGCGTGCTCTATGCCTCTGAGGAGGCGATGACGGTTGCGCATCAGGCCGTGCAAGCCATGGGCGGCGCGGGCTTCATGAACGAAACGCCCGTCAGCAGAATCTTCCGTGACGCGAAGTTGATGGAAATCGGCGCCGGCACCTCCGAGATCCGCCGCATGCTGATCGGGCGCGAATTGATGGGGGCGATGCGCTGATGGCCGTGCTTCATTCGACCCTGTCACCCCTGTCCGAAACCTTCGCGGTCAACCAGGCCGCTCTGGCGCCGGTGCGCGATGCGGCCGGGCGGGCCGCGGCCGGCGGGGGCGCTAAGGCGCGCGAGCGTCGCGTCAGCCGCGGCCCGGTTGGCTGCGCGACCGGATCTCCGCACTGCCGGCCTTCACTCTATGAAAGTGCTGCGCGATGGTCGAACGGCCGACCGAGTGATGCTGCATCACAGCATTAGTTTCCCTGTTGAGCGGCAGGTAATTGGATGTGTCGGCTGCTTCCCCACCGTTGAGTTATCCTGAACCGGGATCAACCGCGCAACAAGGAGAAGCAGCCATGTGTGCAAAGAAGACAGGAAGGATCGAAGATCTCGCCGTCGTCGGGATCGACATCGGCAAGGATACGTTTCACTTGGTCGCGTTCGACCGGTCCGGCCAACTGGTCATGCGCAAGCAGATCAAGCGCTTTGACCTGAATGCCACGTTCGCAAAAATCCCTTGCTGCATCGTGGGAATGGAGGCTTGCCTCAGCGCCCATTTTGTCAGCCGAACGCTGCGGGGCATGGGGTTCGATCCGCGGATCATCCCGGCGATTTACGTAAAGCCTTTCAACAAGGGCCAAAAGAACGACTACAACGACGCCGAGGCCATCGCCGAGGCCGCGTTGCATCCAAACCTCCGGACCGTTTCAGAGAAAGACCAGGATCAGCTCGACCTTCAGGCTCTGCATGGGGTCCGGGCACGGCTGGTTTCGCGACGCACGGCCACCATCAACCAGCTCCGGGCCTTTCTCATCGAGCAGGGGATCACCGTCAGGTCGGGGCTGCGGGCGCTGAAGAATTCCTTCGAGACGATCCTCGAACAGCGACGGGATGAGATATCGCCACGGAAGCGCGGCATTCTAATCGGGCTCTATGGCGACTGGCTCTGGCTGGACAAACGGATCGAGGATGTCTCTAGCGAGATCGAAGAGATCAGCCGCACTGAGGAGAACTGCGCCAACATCATGACGATCCCAGGCATTGGCCCGATGATCTCGACGGCGATGGTCGCGTCCGTCGGCAAAGGTGAAGCCTTCGATCGAGGGCGCGATTTCGCGGCATGGGTGGGCCTGGTGCCCCGACAATTCAGCACAGGCGGCCGCACCATTCTCGGCAGGACCACTAAACGCGGCAGCCGCTATCTGAGGATGTTGTTTGTGCAGACGGCGAAAGTGATCATGATGCGCCCATACCGATGGTCTGACTTCAGCTTCGGCCCGTGGCTGACCGAGGCGGTCGCCCGTATGCCGCGAAACAAGGCGGCCATCGCGCTTGCCAACAAACTCGCTCGAACTGCCTGGAGCCTTCTGCGGCACGGCACCCGGTTCGACGCGCCAAAAGACCCGGCAATGGAAGCGATCTGACGCCTTCCAAGGTCACCAAGGAGTTAGCGATTGAGAGGACAGCATGGAACGGAGAAGATACGCCCCCAGAGTCTGACGGCCCAAATGGTCATCATGGACCTTGCCGGTAATGAGACCACGGCGCGTGCGTAACCCCATCAAGGCCACGGCCCGCGAGCCGATCAACAGGCCGGATACATATGAGCGATTTCCGAAATCGTGCCGAATTCTCGATTGCGAATAGCAGCCGACACATACAATTGGGCCGAGAGGCAAGGGGATATGTCCTTCTGCGGCTGACCTGTGACGGGTGCGTCGCCCTCTACACTGGCGGCTTTCAACAAGGTTTGCGCGATGAGCATGAGCAGTGCCTCAGGTCCGATCTGAGCCCACAACAGTCGTTTTGAGTGTGAGCCTTGTGCCGGATGCAGAATTTTTGGATGCGTCGGAATTGGCCCTAGCTCCACATCACCCGATGAAACGCGAAGGAGGCGCCTGCATGGCCACCACTGGAAAACAGCTGTTCACCACGCTCGAGGCCGACGGCACACTGACCGTCGCGCTTGAAGACGTTTCATTTGCCGACCCCACCCAAAACCAAGTGCTGGTGCGGATGGAAGCCGCGCCGATCAATCCCTCGGACCTTGCCATTCTCGTCGGCGGCGCCGACATGGAGAACGCGGATTACACGCCGGGCAAATTCGTGGCCCGGATGCCCGAGGCGGCAAATGCCGCATCGAAGGCCCGTCACGGTTTGAAATTGCCCGCTGGTAACGAAGGCGCAGGCACGGTGATCGCCGCTGGCGACAGTGACGCTGCGCAGGCGCTGGTGGGGCAGCGCGTCTCCTGCGTCCCGGGCAACGCCTACAGCCAGTATTGCCTCTCCGCCGCGGACATGTGCCTCCCGCTGGGCAAGCATTCCGCCGAAGAAGGCGCCAGCGCCTTCGTCAACCCGATGACCGCCCTCGGCTTTGTGGAGACTGCCAGGGCCGACGGACAGACCGCCATCTTGCACACTGTCGGGGCCTCGAACCTCGGCCAGATGCTGACGCGCATGTGCGCAGAGGATGGCATCCGGCTGGTGAACATCGTGCGAAAGAGCGATCAGGTGGAGCTGCTGAAGGGGCTTGGCTCCGAGCATGTGGTCAACTCTTCCGAAGACGATTTCATGGACAAGCTGACCGACGCAATTCGTGAGACAGGCGCCTTCTACGGCTTCGATCCCGTGGGGGGCGGCACGCTGGTCGATACCGCATTTCGGGCGATGGAGAGGGTCGCAAGGGAGCAGATGGCCGAGTATTCGCGCTACGGATCGAACCAGCCGAAACGCATGTTCATCTACGGCCGCCTCGACACCAGCCCTACCATCCTGACACCCAGCTACGGGTTCGGCTGGACCTTATCTGGCTGGCTTCTGTTCCCATTCCTGCAGTCGATTGGGCAGGAGACCATGGGCCGGATGCGTCAGCGCGTACGTGATAACCTCACCAGCACCTTTGCCAGCAGCTACAAATCTCGCGTCACGTTGGAGGAAATGCTGACCAAGGACGCCGTGCTGGACTACCGCGCCATGCGCACGGGCGAGAAATACCTCGTCACGCCCTGGGCCTGACCCGCAGGGCAGAAAGGCGCCGCCCGTCGCCGGGCAGCGCCACATGAGGTTACAGAAGCTCAAGGACCTTCTTCGCCGCCGCCTCCGACGAAGCCGGGTTCTGCCCGGTCACCAGCCGGCCATCGGCCACGGCATGAGGCTGCCAGTCGCCGACGCTCTCGAAGTCAGCCCCGAGTTCACGCAGCTTGGTTTCCAGCAGAAACGGCACCGCCTCCAACAGCCCCACGGCCTCTTCCTCGCTGTCCGTGAAGGCCGTGACCTTGCGGCCCTTCACGATGGGATCGCCATTCGCATCCACGACTTTGGCAAAGGCCGCCGGACCATGACAGACCGAGGCGACGACCTTGCCGCTATCCCAGGCCTTGCCAATGACCTTGGCTGCAAGCGCGCTTTCCGCGAGGTCGAACATCGCGCCGTGGCCGCCCGGTATGTAGAGCGCGTCGTAGGTTGTGACGTCCTCGTCCTCGAGGCGGCCGGGGTTGGACAGAAGCGCCGTTGCCTCCGCATCTGCGCGGAACCTCGTGACCGAGGCCGGGGCCTCCTCACCAGTCAGGTCGGAATTCGGGTCAATGGGAACAGGTTTTCCGCCAAGCGTCACCAACGTGACCTCGTGGCCCGCATCAAGGAAAGCGTAATACGGACTCGCCAACTCTTCGTACCAAACGCCGGTGGGGTTGCCGGTATCGCCAAGAACATCGGCCGCAGTGGACAGGATCAAAATATGTGCCATTTTCAGGCCTCCTTGCGTTGTCTCGGAACGTCCCGCGAGGGTCACTGCAGGAACGTCTCCGCACTGATATGGGACGAATTTGCAAATCGAGAAATTGATGCGCAGCATGTCAGATATCGGTAAGCTGGACACATGCCCCCAGACATATCTCTTCTTCGCGTCTTCCACGCCGTGATGGAAGAACGCAATGTCACGGCTGCGGCGCGACGCCTCGGCCAGTCGCAAAGCACTGTCAGCGCGGCGCTTGCGCGGCTGCGCGTCGCCTTGGGGGATGAGCTTTTCCTGCGTGCCAGATATGGCGTCGAGCCGACCGAGAAAGCGTTGCAGATCGCGCCGGACGTCGCGGCCGGGCTGGACCGGCTCGAACGGGCGTTCCGTGCCGCCGAGCCTTTCGACCCCGCTCAAAGCACGCGGCGCTTCCGGCTGTTGCTGGGTCCTTACGCGGAGGTCGTGCTCGCCCCGCTTCTGGCCGCCGCCTTCGCGCGTCACGCCCCAGAGGCCGAGCTCGAAATCGCCCCGATCGGCCCGGACCTGGATCCGCGCTCCCTTGCCGGGCAAAGCTTCGATCTCGCCATCGGACGGTTCTCCCCTCCACCGGAGGACCTGGTCGTCTCGGAACTTTTCAGTGACGGATTCCGCTGCATTGTAGCCCCCGAGGCTTTGGCAGACGGCGCGACCCTGGATCGCGACCTTTATGAGCGGCTTCCGCATGTGGTGGTGGCGCCGCCCGGAAGATGGCGCACCGGATTGCATAAACTAACCGCCGACACGGGCCTGCGCCGCAACACCGCGGTGATCGTCTCGCACTTCCTGACGGCAGCCCCGACAGTCGCCCGCGTCGGAGGCATCGCCACGGTCCCTGCGCGCATAGCGGCGATGATCGCCGAACCTTATGGTCTCCGAGACATGCCGGTCCCACTGAACCTGGGCACCTTCCCGACGCAGGTCGCTTGGCACCCACATAACCGGAGCGACGCACGCCACATCTGGCTGCGAGACCTTCTGAACAACATTGCACTTGGAGAAGTGGAGAGGGGCCGAGACACGTGAGACGTAGATGATGGGCGGCAATCTGCGCGCACTGGTCGACCAACGCTACACCACGGTTTTTTTCGCGCAAATGCGGCTACGGCTTCACTGCGCGAATCTAGTAGGATAGCTGGCGGTCATGACCAGACCGGCACAGACCAAATACCATACCACCAACCGGGATACCTACGAACAGGCGCTGAGGCGGCGCGGATCACTGACCGTCTGGCTCGATCTCTCGATGGAATGGAAAGCGACACCCTCCGGTCGTCGCGGCCGCCAACAGGCATACAGCGGTAAGGGGAACTCGATTCCCCGAAGAACGCGATCCAGGCATGTCTGACCATCAAGGTTCTGCTCGTCATGCCACTCCGGCAAACTACTGTTTCCGTGGTGAGCCTTCTGGAGCAGTCCGGAGTCGACTGGGCCGTACCGGATTTCAGCATCCTATTCCTGCGGCCGACGACCTTGGACGTGACCATCCCGTATCGCGGCCCCAAGGACGCGTTTCACCTGCTCGCCCAAATCCCGGTGAACGAGGACATCGCCATCATTACGGCGAACGGTGCCTACGACATACGCGCCTGGAATGATGCCATCGCGGACCGCGGAGCAGCAGCGCTCATTCAATTCCGCCGAAACGCTCGGCCTTGGAAGCCAGACACGGTAGGAACTCGTATACACAACGAGTTCCGGCAAGCTTCGAAGCACCTGGGCCGGGCGCTCTGGCGGAACTGGAGCGGGTATCACCGCCGCAGCAGGGTCGAAACGAAAATGAACTTCGGGAAGCTGCTCGGCCAGCGGCTGATGTCACGGGACTTTGACCGCCCGTTGGCAGAAGTCCAGATCCGCGCGGCGGTCCTCAACCGCTTCACGGCACTCGGCATCCCTATGGCCGTGGCCGCAGGATAAGTGTGCCCGGGAAAGGGGGATCGCGCGCGACAGCTGATTTATCCAACCGCGCCAATGGTTCGACCGGGCTTGGCGGCTATTAGTTTCGGGGTAGGGCGCCCTTAGCGCCGGTCAGTCAGGCTCAGCCGAGCCGTGCTGCATGCGGCAGCACATAGGGACCGCTGGGCGGCGGAGTGCTCACGCGGAGGCTGCACCCATAGGCGCGCGACAGCAGGTCATCGCGCAGCAGCACCTCTGGGCTGGCCTGTTCGAGCAGGCGCCCCTCGGCAAGGAGTGCGACGCTGTCGGCGAACATCGCGGTGAGGTTCAGATCATGCATGATCGCCACCACCCCGCCGCCGACGTCGGCAAAGTCCCGGGCGATCTGCATGACCTGCAGCTGATGTGCGATATCGAGGCTCGAGACCGGTTCGTCGAGGAACAGCCAACGGGCCTCGCTGCCTTCGACCGGTTCCCACACCTGACAGAGGACACGGGCCAGCTGAACGCGCTGCTGCTCGCCGCCGGACAGCTCTTGATAAGGACGGCTTGCGTAACCGCACAGACCGACCCGCGCCAGCGCGCGCGGCGTGAGATCGGCTGCGCTGCCGGGACCTTTGCGGATCTGCCCGAGCCGGACGACCTCGGCCACGGTGAACGGAAACGCCAGCGGGGTGAACTGCGCCAGTACCGCGCGGCGGGGCGCCAGACGCCAGGCAGGAATGCCCGAGAGCTCCTCGCCGGCCAGGGTGATGCGCCCCCGGTAGCCGAGATCGCCGGTAACGGCGCGCAGCAGCGTCGTCTTGCCCGAGCCGTTCGGCCCGACGATCGCCGTCAATTCTCCGGGAGCGGCTTGGAAGTTCACGCCGTCGAGGACCCGGCGACGGCCGAGGGTCACGGTGACATCAGTTGCGTCGAGCATGGCTCAGATCTCCAGGCTGCCGCGCCGGCGCAGCAGGATCCATAGGAAGAAGGGGCCTCCGATCACCGCGGTGACGATGCCGATGGGCAGCTCGCTCGGCGCGACAATGCTGCGGCTGACCACATCGGCGAGCAGCAACAGGCTCGCCCCCAGCAGGCCCGAGTTGACCAGCAGTGCGCGGTGGTCCGGCCCGGTGGCGAGGCGCAGCAGGTGCGGCACCACGATGCCGACGAAGCCGATGCCGCCCGAAATCGCCGTGGCCGCGCCGACCGCCGCCGCGACGACGACGATCGCGCCGGTCTTCAGGCGCTGCACGGGGATGCCGAGGTGATGCGCCGCCGCCTCGCCGAGCGCCAGCGCGTTGAGCCCGCGCGAAAGCGCCGGGGCCGCGAGCAGCGCGGCCAGCATCAGCGGCGCGGCGGCGAGGGTCTTGCTCCAAGATGCACCCGCGAGGGATCCGAGGCTCCAGAAGGTGAGATCCCGCAGTTGCTGGTCGTCGGCCATGTAGATGAGCAGCCCAGAGAAGGCCGCCGTCATCGCCGCCAGGGCGATGCCGCCAAGCAGCATCGTCGCCACCGAGGTGTGCCCGCCGCGGGTCGCGATCACGTAGAGCAGGCTGACCGACAGCCAGCTTCCCGCGAAGGCCAGCACCGGCACCAGCGCCGGGCCGAACAGCCCGGCCAGCCCCGCCGGCAGCAGCCCGCCGAGCACGATGGCCGAGATCGCGCCCAGCCCGGCCCCGGCGCTGACCCCGACCAGCCCGGGATCGGCCAGCGGGTTGCGGAAAAGCCCCTGCAGCACCGCGCCCGCCACCGCGAGCGAGGCGCCGACCATCATGCCGGTGAGCAGCCGCGGCAGGCGGATGTCCAACAGGATGATGCGGGTGCGTGCGTCGATCTCGCTGCCCGCCAGCAGGTCCGCCAGCGCGGCGGGCAGCGAGACGCCCGAGGCCCCGACCGCAAGGCTGGCATAGGCCGCGACCAGCAGCAGCGCGGCGAGAACCCAGCTCGTGCGGCGGGCTAGCCCGCGCCGGTCGCCGACGAGGTGGCCCTCCGGATGGATCGCCACCATCTCAGCCACCCGCGAGCGCGTGGGCAAGCTCTGTTGCCGCTTCGGCGGTGCGCGGCCCGAAGCCGAGCAGCTTCATCCCGTCCATGCGCAGCACCGCGCGGGTCTCGCCCGCCGGGGTCGAGGCGATCGCCGGATGCGAGAAGAGCGCCTCGTCGCTGACCGCCAGATCACCGCCCCGCGCCATCATCAGGATCACGTCGGGCGCGGCCTCGATGATGGCCTCGTCCGACAGCGGCTTGTACCCGTCGAACCCGGCGACGGCATTGACGCCGCCGGAGAGGCGGATGATTCCGTCGGCGGCGGTGTTCGCACCACCCGCCATGACGCGCCCGCCCTGCATCGACAGCACGAAGAGCACCCGGCGCGGCGGCGTGCCCGAGGTCTCCTCCCCCACGATCCTGCCCGCGTCGTCGAGGGCGGCCGCCACGTCCGAGGCGAGCTGCTCGCCCTTCTCGGGCACGCCCAACACCTCGGAGACACGGCGGATCTTGGTGAGCACGGCGGCCCGGTCGTAGCCCTCGGGGATCTCGACGAACTCGATGCTGGCCTCCTTCAGCAGCTCCACCGCCTCGGGCGGCCCGGCACCTTCCTCGGTCAGGACCAGCGTGGGGTTTACCGACAGCACACCTTCGGGCGAAAGCTGCCGGATGTAGCCGATGTCGGGCAGGGCGGCGACCTCGGTCGGGTAGGTCGACGTCGTGTCGCGGGCGACGAGCCGGTCTTCTTCGCCAAGGGCATAGACGATCTCGGTCACCGAGCCGCCGATCGAGACGATGCGCTGCGGCTCTTCGGCGCGCGAGGGCGCGGGCAGGAGCGGCAGGACGAGAAGCGCCGCCAGCGTCAGGCGGCGACAGGTGGCGAGCCTCACGACAGCACCTCGGCGGGCGCGGCCTCGGGCAGGGCGCTGGCGATCGCCTCGAACTCGGCGGCGCGGTCCTGAGGTTTGCGCACACCGAAGATCTGCAGGATGATCCGGCCCTCGGAGTCGAAGGCCTCGACCGAGACCGCCATGCCGCGCCGGGTCGGCTTGTGCACCTCCCAGACCTCGGCGACGTGGTCGTTGCGCAGGTGCATGTCGAAGCCGGGGTCGAGCACGTTGAGCCAGGGGCCCATCATCCTGATGTTGGTGACCGGGCCCGAATGGATCTGGATGCAGCCATTGTTGCCGACGAAGACCATCACCGGCACCTGTTTCGCCGAGAGCTCGGTGAAGAGCGCCTCGAGGCTCTGCGGCGCGACCGGGCGAACGTAGGGCGCGCCGGCGACGCGATAGGCGCCGAGGCGGTTCATCTTGAGCCGGCTGACCATTGTCAGGAACTGGTGGGTGTCGGTCAGCTTGTCCCAGTTCTCGCGCAATTCCCCGGCGCGGTCGGCGCGGGCGCGCGCGGGCTCGGGGGCCTCGCGCGGCTCGGTCCGCAGCGTGTCGTCCTGCATCTCGAGCGCGAGATCGGCGACGACACCGGCCCAGGCCTCGTGGTCCGAGCCGTCGCGAAGGTGGATCTTGTGCACCGCATCCCCGGCGGCATCGAACACCAGCAGCGCGCGGCGAAGACCCTTTTCGGTCTGCTGGTCGAGCGCGAAGCCGTGCACCCAGTGGCGCGGGAAGATCCGCAGGTCGATCTCTTCGTTGAGCACCATTGAGGCGTGCTCGCCGGAATGGTAATTGGCGTAGCGCCCGAGCTTCTCGTGCACGCAGGAGGGGGTGCGGGTCAGGGCGAGAACCTCGCCCAGCTTCTCGGCGGCGGCCATCAGCCGGTCGGGATTAGCGGTGGTGCGGGTGACGCCGTGACCCACGTGGGCGGCCATCAACTCCGCTTCGCTGATGCCAAGCTGCTCCGCGAGATCGCGCTCGCGCAGGGTGGATTTCTCGAGACGCGCGGCGCGGATGTCCTGCGCGGAAAGCGGCGGGGTTTGAGCCATAAGTCACTCCTGGCCATGTAGGGGGACGCGATGTCTGGCTTGCACCCGGCGGATGCATCGGCTGGAGCGGTAAAAGGTTTTCTATATCCGACTCATCTACTCAGGTAGTGGGGGCGGTGCAAGAGTTTCGTCTGCTCCCAGCCGGATGCCTCGGCCCAGTGCCTTGTAAGGATGCAAGTTTTCGCAATCTTTCGGGGCGGAACCCCTTGGTAGATAATTCCATACTAAAACACTTGACTTTCACCCAGTCCCGGGCTTAGCCCTTGCCGAGCGCCAGCTGAGCGTGTCCCGGAACCCCGGACGCCTGCGCAAGCGAACATCCCAGATCATGAACCCAAGGACGGTCGGCAAGGGCCCGCACCGTTCGATAACGAGTGCGCCGGCGCGCCGCCGCGACCGGGCCCTGCCTGCGTCTGCGGGCGTGGCTTCGCCGGCGAAGGGACAAGGACGACAGACGATGAGACTTGCAGCATTCCTCCGCGGCGCAACGGCGATCACGCTGGCGCTGGCGGCGACCGGGACAACCGCCGCGGCGCAGGAGGCGACCGACGCCGAGGCGACTTTCCTCGGGCGCATCGTCGTCGGCTATTCGGCCGACGGCACGCCGGTCTACGCGGGCGAGAACAGCTCGCATCTCGAAGGCAGCTCGGTGACCGCGCAGGGTGGCACCGCGACGGTCGATGACGTGCTGCGCCAGACCCCGGGCGTCTCGACCCGGCTCAACCCGGGGCAGCCGGGCGTCGCCGTGTCGATCCGCGGCCTGCAGGGACAGGGCCGGGTTGCGATGACCGTCGAGGGCGTGCCGCAGACCTTCCGCTTCAACGGGCACGCCTCCGAGGGCTACGCGAATTTCGAGCCGCTGTTCCTGCAGGGCATCGACATCACCCGAGGCGCGGTGGTGACCGCGGGCGGAAGCGGCTCGGCTGGCGCCGCGAACTTTCGGCTGCTCGAGGCCGAGGACATCGTCGACGGGCTGGGTGCCGGGGGGGCGGGTGAAGCTCAGCTACGGCGACAATGGCGACGACTTCGGGCGCATGGGCGCGGCGGCCTATGTCGGCGAGCGTGGCTCGATCGTCGGCGCCTATGCGCGCACCACGGCTGACGCCTTCGAGGACGGCGCGGGCAAAGAGGTGGCGAACACCGACAAGGACCGCGACAGCTACCTGCTGCGCGGTCGCTATGCGCTGACCGAGACGCAAAGCCTCGAGTTCCTGGCGACGCGGATGAACGCGGACTATGCCTCGAACTCCTACGAGCAGGAGATGACCACCGACCTCTACAAGCTGGGTTACAGCCTGAACTACAGCCCGGCGGTCAACCTGACGGCGAATGTCTACCGGGCGATCACCGACAACGAATATACCGGCTCAATCGACGGCACCGGCTCCTATGTCGGGCGGCAGATGCGGACCATCACCACCGGGCTCGACGTCACCAACGTCTCCGAGCTGGCGCTGGGAAGCTGGATGCTGACCTCGACCAACGGCTTCGAGTATTTCGAGGATGAACTGGGCGGGGCAGAGGGCGGCGCGAACCCGACCTTCGGCGAGGCGAAGACGCTGGGGATCTTCACCGAGAACATCTTTTCGAACGGCCCGTGGGAGATCACCGCGGCGTTGCGCTACAGCGACTACAGCCTGCACGGCAGGCTCGACAACGAGCTGGAGTCCGGCGACGTCGACATCGACGAAAACTCCCTCGATCCCAAGCTGACGCTGGCCTATCAGGTCAACGACTGGCTGCAGCCTTATATGTCCTACTCGCGCAGCACCCGTGCGCCCTCGCTGCAGGAGACGCTGCAGGAAAGCTTCCACGGCTACGGCTTCTTCAATCTCTACCTCGGGCCGAACCCCGACCTGCAGACCGAGACCACCGAAGGCGGCGAGATCGGCGTCAACATCGCGCGCAGCAACCTGATCAGCTCGGGCGACCGGCTGACCGCGCGGCTTGCCTACTTCAAGATGAACGTCGAGGATTACGTCGCCTACGTAATGGAGGACACCTACACCTCCGTCGGCCCGACGACGCTGGCCTACTATGACAACATCGACGGCACCACGGTCACACAGGGCTTCGAACTCGAGGCGGCCTACGAGTCCGAACTGTGGTCGGCGGCGCTGTCCTACACCAACTCGGACTCGACCCCGCCTTCGGGCTACGAGGGCTACGAGCTGCAACCGCCCGAGACCTTCTCGACCACGCTGGCGCGGCATTTCCTCGGTGGCGATCTGACCGTGGGGGCGACCTACAGCTACACCGCCGCGGGCGTCTCGATCGACAGCGAGGCGGAAAGCGATGCCTATGGGCTCTGGGATGTCTTCGCGAGCTACGAGGCAACCGACAACTTGCTGATCACCGGCAAGATCGCGAACCTCGGCGACGAGGAATACCTGCCCTACGCCGCCACCGCCAATGGACCCGGTCGCACCTACTACCTCGGGCTCCAGATGACCTTCTGAGCCAGTTCTTCTGGTATGGCGATCCCCTTGGTCGCGGTAGGGACGTCGCGACCAAGGGAAAGGATGACCACGAAGTGACCTCGCGCCCGATCTCTGGGAGCGAACAAGAGTCTGTCGCCGGGAGCGGGAAGCACGTCTCGGCGCGCGGTCAGGACACACTCGGCTGGCATGGAAGAAACGCCCCGCGGTCTCAAGGGCGGGTGCGGTCCAAATCCTCAGCGATCGGGATGAACCCTTGCACGTCTCCGGGCAGCAGCCAGAAGGCGCCGTTCGCCCAGTCGAGGCATGACGGTTTGCCGCGGTGGTGCCTGAAAACTTTCGCGATCATCACGCCGCAAAAATAGGGCGTCATGGCGATGAAAAAGCAGAGGTGGCCAGCCCGGGTTTTGTAAGAGTGCGAGGATCGAAGAAACGTCGGATCGCCGCTTCGCGCACAGCAGTGACGTAAGACGTATATACATCATTCGACCTTATCAGACGATGCAGGGCCGGTTTCGCACGCAAAAGGCCTTGGGTGCACGACGGTGCTACGTGCTGAAGCCAGCCAAGTGCCGCGTGGCACGAAAGGAAGCCGACCTCGATTTGCAGTTTTCACGCTTTCCGAACCCGCCTAGGTTCCGCTGCGATGGAGAAACCCGATGACCAAGCTGCTGAGCCTCAACGATTTTGAAACGCCGGCGCGGCGGCGCCTGCCGCGACCGCTTTTTGGCTATATCTCCGGTGGCACCGAGACGACCGCCGCCCGCGCCGACAATCACGCAGTGTTTTCGGAATACCGGCTGGTGCCCCGCGTGCTCCGTGGCGTCGAGGGTCGCAGCCTGATGCATCCCCTTTTCGGCCACGACTGGCAGGCGCCTTTCGGCATCGCGCCCATGGGGATTGTCGCCCTCATGGCGCGAGATGGAGACGTGGCCATGGCCCGGGCCGCGCAGGCCGAAGGCATTCCCTATGTTCTCAGTGGCTCGTCGCTGACCCCGCTCGAGCGTGTGCGCGAGGCCAATCCCGATGGCTGGTTCCAGGCCTATCTGCCGGGCGAGGATGACCGTATCCGCGCGCTGATCGAGAGGGTGCGCAAGGCGGGCCATGAGACGCTCGTGCTCACCGCCGATACCGCCGTTCTGGCCAACCGCGAGAACAACATCCGCTCGGGCTTTTCGACGCCTTTGCGGGTCACGCCGCGCCTGCTCTGGGATTTTGGTCTGCATCCCCGCTGGGTGTTCGGCACCTTCCTGCTTGGCCTGATGACCCACGGCATGCCGCATTTCGAGAATTCCTTCGCCGAGCGGGGCGCGCCGATCATCTCGCAAAGGGCGGCGCGCGACTTCGGGCGCAAGGACCACCTGAACTGGGAGCATGTCGCGCTGATCCGCGATCTCTGGAAGGGGAGGCTGGTGATCAAGGGATTGCTCTCGCCGCTCGATGTCGCCGAGGCGCGCAAGCTGGGCTGCGACGGCGTCATCCTGTCGAACCACGGCGGGCGGCAGCTGGACTACGCGATCAGCGGGGTGCGCGCTCTTACGGTGTCGCGTGAGGAAGCTGGCAGCATGGCATTGATGGTCGACGGCGGTATCCGGCGCGGGACCGACGTGGTCAAGGCGCTGGCGCTGGGGGCGGATTTCGTCTGGGTCGGGCGTCCGATGCTCTATGCGGCTGTTGCCGCTGGCGAGGCGGGCGTGACCAAGGCAATCGGCATCCTCAAGCGCGAGTTGCACCGCGACATCGGCCTGCTGGGGCTGATGTCGCCGGGCGAAGTGTCGGGTGCCGTGCTCGAGGCAGCGCAGTTGCCTTGCTGAGGGCCGCCGCAGCACGTAGCCGGCTCAGGTGTTGCGATGGACTCCGTGCTCTTCGGAGAGATTGGCAAGGACCTCGTGCAGCCGCGCAATGATTTCCGCGCGCGGCGAGACCACGCGCTCAACGATACCCATGCCCCGGTGTCGGCCAGCTACTTCATCGTCGGCGATGCGACTGGGTCATCGTGATCCCAGCGCATCTGGCCGAGGAAGTCGCGGCCGAGGTTCTGGAGTTGACCGTCTACGAGGACACCGTCGTCGATCAGGTGGAGGCTGGCGAGCCGATCATTGGGTTCACTCTGTGCTGGGCGATAACGAAGAGAAGTATGGCCCATTCTACGCGGTGTGGCGTCGGCAGAACGTGCACTTAGCGAGTTCGGCCCGGCAGTCCGCTCTACTCACATGAAGCACCCGCGGACCGGCTGCGGGCACTTTGTTATTACGCAGGCGCGATGCGCGGCTCCGGCGGGGCCTGGCCCCGGCATCCCCGGCATCGCTACGGATTGCTTCGATATGCAAATCATTCTCTAGATCGAAATCCTGTCATTTCCCCTATTGATTAGTCAAAATTGCGGGATTGCGGTTTTCTTTCGGCGGATTCCTGCTAAGTGTCCCCGCGATGACCGATCCGACCAGACATGAACACGCTTCGCTATGCGAATTATTTTCGCGCGACGCGCGCTCCCGGCGATTGGTCTTGCTTCCCCAAAAGGAGACTTCCATGAACAAGCTGCTCGCTGGCGCGGCCCTGTCGCTGCTCGCCGCTCCTGCCTTCGCCCAGGACGACACCTGCGGTGAGGTGTCCATCACGCAGATGAACTGGGCCTCGGCCTCCGTGGTGACCAATGTTGCCAGCTTCATCATGCAGCAGGGCTATGGCTGCGACGTCACCATCGTGCCGTCCGACACCGTGCCCGCGATCACCTCGGTCGCCGAGAACGGCACACCCGACATCGTTACCGAGCTCTGGACCAACGCCACCGGCCAGGTCTACGAGCGCCTGAAGGACGAAGGCCGCATCGTCGAGCTTGGCCCGGTGCTTGATCCGGGCGGTGTCGATGCCTGGTGGATCCCCGCCTATCTAGCCGAGGAGCACCCCGAGCTGAAGACCATCGACGGCGTGCTCGCGCATCCCGAATGGGTCGGCAACCGCTTCCACAACTGCCCCGAGGGCTGGGGCTGCCGCGTGTTCAACGACAACCTGCTGCCCGCCTTTGGTATCGAAGAGGCCGGCATCGAGATCTTCAACCATGGCTCGGGCGAGACCCTGGCGACCTCCATCGCCTCGGCCTTCGAGAACGAGGAGCCTTGGTTCGGCTATTACTGGGCCCCGACGGCGGTGATCGGCCGCTACGACATGGTACAGGTCGACATGGGCCCCTATGACGCCGCGGCGCACGAGGCTTCGCAGGACCAGGACGCGACCGACGTCGGCCGCACCTCCTTCCCGCCGGCCCCGGTGGCCACCGCCGTCACCACCGACTTCGAGGACGAGCACCCCGAGTTGGTCGCCTTCCTGTCGCAGATGACCTTCCCCAACGACGTCATGAACGCCACGCTCAGCTGGATGGATGAGAACGCCGCCTCGGGCGAGGAAGGCGCGGTCTATTTCCTCACCAACCACAAGGACATCTGGTCAGGCTGGCTAGACGAGCGCGCGACGCAGAACCTGTCGCAGCTCCTGCAGCAGTGATGCGGACTGGCGGGGCACGCCCCGCCGCGACATCGGCGGCCGTCCCCCATCCGCGGGGGCGGCCGTTCCTTCCCCGACAGAAAGGACGATAAATGCCTACCTACGACTGGCTCTTCGACAGTACGGGCCTGCGCGACTGGTGTGACGGCGAGGGCGGCAGTAGCGCGCCCATGTCGATGGCAGACCTGATGAGCCAGGCCGGCAACGCCCCCGACACCTCGGTTTGGCAGACGCCCTTCCCCTCGATGGACGCCCTGAACGACGCCTGCGCCAGCTTTCCGCAAGCCCGCGACCTGACCCGCGGGCTCGAGCGCGGATTTCTCGACATCAAGGATTCGCTTTCCGTGGTGCTCGATCCGCTGACGCAGCCGCTGTCCTGGGCGCTGGAAGCCGCGCTCTGGCTTTTCCAGACCACCCCCTGGTTCGTCATGATCCCGGTGCTGGCGCTGATCGTGGCGGTGATCAGCCGCTCGGCGCGGCTGACCGGGCTGATCCTGGCGGCCTTCGGCGGGCTAGCCTTCATCAACTACTATGACTATGCGATGCAGACGCTGGCGATCATTACGGTCTGCGCGCTGATCGCGGTGCTCTTCGGGGTGCCCGTCGGCATTGCCATGTCGCGCTCGGACCGGCTTGAGCGGATCATGATCCCGGTGCTCGACATGCTGCAGACCCTGCCGCCCTTCGTCTACCTGATCCCGCTGATCTTCCTGTTCTCGGTGACCGAGCCCAAGCTCTACGGTATCGCGGTCATCCTTTACGCCATCGTGCCGGTCGTGCGGCTGACCAATCTCGGGATCCGCATGGTCGACCCCGAGGTCATCGAGGCCGCCGACGCCTTCGGCATGACCCGGCGGCAGAAACTTTATGGCGTGCAGATCCCGCTGGCGCTGCCCAACATCATGGCCGGCGTGAACCAGACGATCATGATGAGCCTCGCCATGGTGGTGATCGCCTCGATGGTCTCAGCCCCCGGCCTCGGCGTGCTGGTGCTGCGCGGCATCCGCAACCTCGAACTGGGTGTCGGGCTGGTCGCCGGCTTCGGCATCGTGCTGCTGGCGGTGGTGCTCGACCGCTCCACCAAGGCCGCGCTGGCGCGCGTCAACGCCGTGCAGAAGGGATGAGGAGACCGGAGATGACCGACGCCAAGATTTCCATCCGCAACCTTTTCAAGATCTTCGGAGAGGCCCCGCAGGAAGCGCTGGCCCATGCCAAGGCCGGGATGCACAAAGCCGAGCTGCTCGAGGCGCACCGCCACGTGCTTGGCCTGCGCGACATCAACGTCGACATGCAGGAAGGGGAGATCACAGTGATCATGGGCCTTTCGGGCTCCGGCAAGTCGACGCTGATCCGTCACCTGAACCGGCTGATCGAGCCCACCGCCGGCGAGGTGGTGGTGAACGGCGAGAACATCCTCCATTACGGCGATGCCCGCCTGCGACGGCTGCGGCGCAGCAACATGTCCATGGTGTTCCAGAAGTTCGCCCTGCTGCCGCATCGCAGCGTGCTGGAAAACGTCGCCACGCCGATGATCGTGGAAGGCGCGAAGAAGAACGACTACGAGACCGAGGCGGCCAAATGGCTCGACCGGGTCGGGCTGCAGGGGCAAGGTGCGCAGTATCCGCACCAGCTCTCGGGCGGGATGCAGCAGCGCGTTGGCATCGCACGGGCGCTGACCTCGAATTCGGACATCATGCTGATGGACGAGGCGTTCTCGGCGCTCGACCCGCTGATCCGCACCGACATGCAGGACCTGCTACTGGAACTGCAGCGCGAGCTGCGCAAGACCATCGTCTTCATCACCCATGATCTCGACGAGGCGCTGAAGCTGGCCGATCACCTTGTCATCCTGAAGGACGGCGAGGTGGTGCAGCAGGGCGAGCCGCAGCACATCTTGATGCATCCGGGCGATCCCTACATCGTGGACTTCATCGCCGACATCAATCGCGCGCGGGTGCTGCGGGCGGGGACCGTGATGACCAAGACCACCGATCCCGTCCCGGTCGACAGTGAGGTGTCGGCCAACGCGACGCTGGAAGAGGTCATCACCCAGGGCGGCGGCAACGCCGACCTGACCTTCCGTGTGATGAACCGCGACCGGCAGGTCGGGGTGCTGTCGATGCGCGACGTGCTCGCCGCGCTCGTGGCGACCGAGGGCGTAAAAAGGACAGAGGCCCCCGCCGCCTGATCCGGGCTGCGATGACGGTCAAACAAGCAGATCGGGCCGCCAGGCACTGCGCGCCCGATCCGCGCAGTGCCCGCGCACCATGGCGCGTGGCCGCGGAACAGAGAGCGGCCTGCCACCTCCAACGACGCACTCGCCCTTATTCCGCAGAGGTTGGAGCGCAGCTGTCCCGCGACTGAATGCCCGAATGCAGCCGACCCTCGCTGTGAGATCGCGTCGAACCGGATGTTCAGCGCGCCGCGCAGCGGTGCCAGCTTCCCGACGGGCTGCTGCAATTCCCTGCCCGGAACCGCCGCACAGCGCCCAACTTCGGGCAGGAGGCAACGATCCGCAACGCGTCGATGCCGATCAGGTCGGCCTGGAGATCCACCCTCAGCTGTTTTCCGGAAATGCACTAGAGATTGATTTGCGCCAGGGGCCCGCGTCAGAACGTCCGGAATGATTGCGCTACATCCATTATATATACTTTGGCCTTATCCGAGCTGTCTTCAAATTTGGCAGGCTGGTCACTGGCTTTTGGTTCCTCGCGTCCGTGTCTTCGAGGCGGTCTTGCTGCCGCAAAGCCTTCGAGACCGTCCCCTTGCCGGGGTGCGCGCAAGGGGACAAGCCAATCGGGCGCACAGGTTTCGCGCAGCTGACGCTCGACTAATGTTCGCATCGCGCCTATGCAGCCACGTCACCCTCGCATCTGCAACCGGAAAAGCCGCCCTTGGCGGGCGAATACGGTGCCGCGATAACCCGATCTGCCGAATTGGACCGGCATCGCCAGACTCTGGCCATGCAACATCCCGACCCGGCGCGGCTTCGTGACACAGTCTTCCGGTTCCTCTAGCCTTCCACGCATGATGGGCTGCTCCCGCCAGCCGAAATCCTTCGAGATTTTGGAATTGACTGGCGGCCCTTTCAACGGCGCAGGCTCGGTTCCCGCCTCGCGCAGTGTTCAGGAGGCGTTGCCATGGGCGCGGTAGCGCTCGTGGCTGCGCGAGAGGTGGGCGGCCATCGCGCCGCGCGCCGCTTCGGGATCGGCGTTGCTGATCGCCTCGCAGATCTGCCGGTGCTCTGCCACGGACTGCTGAAGATAGTCGGACGTCACGAGGCTTGGGTAGGCCCGGCGCTGCAGCGCCGGCTTTGGCAGGAGCTTGGCGCTCATCAGTTCGAAGAACTCGATGAAGGCCGAATTGTTCGTCGCCCGCGCGATCGCGGAATGGAAGTCGAAATCCAGCTGATCGAGCGTGTCGTCCTCGTCGAGCCCGGTCTCGAACGCGTGGCAGCAACTCCAGATCGCTTCTTCCTGCGCCCAGCTGCGGCGCAATGCGGCAAGCCCGGCGGCATGCACCTCGAAGGCCATGCGAAGCTCCAGGAAGTCCATGAAGGCGCCGTCGTACCCGGCGAAGCTGCGCATCACCGCGGTTCCGGCCGCCTCGGGCCTTGGCTGGTCTCCGGCAACGAAGATGCCAACGCCGTGACGCATCTCAAGCTTGCCCTGGGCCTGCAGGATCGCGACCGCTTCTCGGACCACGGTGCGGCTGACCTGGAGCGTCTCGCCAATCTCCTTGAGGGTTCCGAGCTTGGTGCCCTCGACAAGATGGTTGTCGGCAAGATGCGCTTGCAGCGCGGCGATCGTCTGGGCGGTTCTGGTCTGCACGCAGCTGTCCTGTTCCGAAGGGGGGCGATAAGAGATAGTATCTCTATAGGCCAAAGAGATCTGCACTACAACCTCACTTGACGCTGAACTGCGTCCATCGCGACAGGAGTTTGCACAAATATTGGGCGAATATCGTCGAGTTCAGCGGACTCCGCGCCTCTTGAGGTCATATCTCATCGAATCTCTTGATATGAGATGTGATGACTCGTACGAGTGATTCCAGAAAAACGATATAACGAGCGACGAGATCTCATCTCGGCGCCGCAACCGGGAGAAATGCCATGTCTCGAACCGCCCGCCGCCTCAGCGAACTCGGCCTCGCGCTGCCAAGCCTCAAGGGACCGAGTGGCAGCTATGTCCCGTTCCGACGCAGCGGTGGGCTTGTCATCCTGTCCGGGCAGGTGCCCCGCGTCGACGGAAAAGACGCGTTCCAGGGGCGTCTCGGCGAGGACATGACCGTCGCGGAGGGGCAGGCCGCCGCCCGCGCCGCCGCGCTCAATCTCCTGGCCCAGCTCGCGACGGCGGTGGATGGCGATCTCGACCGGGTCGAGGCCTGTCTGCAACTGCGCGGTTTCGTGCGGGCCGTGCCGGACTTCGCCGATCATCCCGCGGTGGTCGACGGCGCCTCGGACCTGATCGTCGAGGTGCTCGGTGAGCGCGGACAGCACGCCCGGACGGCGCTCGGCGCGGGCAGCCTGCCGCGCGGATTTTCCGTCGAGCTCGACGCGATCTTCCAGGTGGCGGACTGAGCCATGGAGCAGTCTGCAGCCCCCGCCATTCGTCTTGAGCATGTCAGCAAGTGGTTCGGAAAGCTCAAGGTATTGCAGGACGTTGACCTGACGGTGAACCGGGGCGAGCATATCGTGCTGTGCGGCCCCTCCGGATCGGGGAAATCGACGCTGATCCGCTGCATCAACCGGCTCGAGGAAGTGCAGGAGGGGCGCATCCTTGTTGATGGAGTCGAGCTGCGCGGCGATGGCCGCAATGCCGAGGACATCCGCCGCCACGTCGGCATGGTCTTCCAGCAGTTCAACCTCTTCCCGCACATGACCGCGCTCGAGAATTGCATGCTGGCGCCCCGCCGCATCCACCGCATCGGCAAGGACGAGGCCCGCGCGCGCGCCATGGGTCATCTCGAGCGGGTGCACCTTGCCGACCATGCCCAGAAATACCCCGCACAGCTTTCAGGCGGCCAGCAACAGCGCGTGGCGATCGCCCGCGCCCTGTGCATGAACCCCGACATCCTGCTGTTCGACGAGCCGACCTCGGCACTTGATCCGGAGATGGTCAAGGAGGTGCTCGACACCATGGTCGAGCTTGCCGACGCGGGGATCACGATGATCTGCGTCACGCACGAGATGGGCTTTGCCCGCGCCGTGGCGCATCGGGTGATCTTCATGGACCGGGGCGAGATTCTCGAGAGCGCGCCGCCGGAGGAATTCTTCAGCGCCCCCCCGGCACGAACGCGCCCGGACCTTCCTCGGCCAGATCCTCAACCACTGAGAGGGGCATCGCCATGAGCTATCAGTTCGATTTCTCGCCGTTGCTGACCTACTGGCCCGAGCTTGCCGCCGGCATTGTCCAGACGTTGCGCATCTCCTGCATCGCAATGGTCGCGGGGCTGGTATTGGGGATTGCACTCACGGCGTTGCGGATGAGCCCCTCGCGGCCGCTGCGCTGGCTTGCGGTGAGCTACATCGAGCTTGTCCGCAACACGCCCTTTCTCGTGCAGATCTTCTTCATCTTCTTCGGCTTGCCGGCCCTCGGATTGCGCTTCGACGCGACCCAGGCCGCGGTGCTGGCGATGTCGCTCAACTGCTCGGCCTACGCGGCCGAGATCGTCCGGGGTGGCGTCCAGGCCGTGCCGAAAGGCCAGGTCGAGGCGGGCAGGGCGCTGGGTCTGGGCACCGCCGACATCTACCGCTTCATCGTGTTCCGCCCCGCGATCCGCGCGATCTATCCCTCGCTCTGCAGCCAGTTCGTGCTGCTGATGCTGAACTCGAGCCTGGTCGCGGCGATTTCGGCCGAAGAACTGACCTATGCGGCGCAGATGATCGACAACCGCACCTTCCGCAGCTTCGAGATCTTCGCGGTGGTCGGCCTGCTCTATCTGGCGCTGTCGCAATGTCTGTCGCTCGTGCTGGCCGCGATCGGCCGCGCCTATTTCAGCTACCCCAGCAAGTGAGGACAGATCATGATCCGTGAGTTTGGCTTTCCCGAACTGCTCTTCGTGCTCGAAGGCGCACGCTGGACGATCCTCCTGTCGGCCCTTGCCTTCGTCTGCGGCGGCGCGCTGGGGCTGGCCGTTGCCCTCGCAAGGACCGCGCGCAGCCGCGAGCTACGCTGGGGCGCGACCGTCTACATCCAGATCTTCCAGGGCACGCCGCTGCTGATCCAGCTGTTCTTCGTGTTCTTCGGCCTGCCGCTGCTGGGATTGCAGCTCAATGTCTGGTTGGCGGTGACCATCGGGTTGGCGCTGCACGCCAGCGGTTATCTTGGCGAGATCTGGCGTGGCGGCATCCAGGCGGTTCCCGCCGGCCAGGTCGAGGCGGCGCGGGCGCTGGGGCTGGGGTACCGATCGGTGATGATCGACGTGGTTCTGCCGCAGGCGCTGCGGATCAGCCTGCCTGCAACGGTCGGCTTCCTCGTCAACCTCGTGAAGGGCACCGCGCTGGCAGCGCTGCTCGGGCTGACCGAGGCGACCCGCGCAGGGCAGCTTATGTCCAACATCACCTTCGAGCCGCTGCGCGTCTACAGCGCCGTGGGGCTCGTCTACTTCGCCATCTGCCTGCCGCTCACGCTCTGGAGCGCGCGGCTGGAGCGGCGTCTTCTCCGGCGGGGCTGAGCGCCGGGGCCATCCCCAAGAAAACCAACCAACAGGAATGAGGTACTGAAATGACGACGTTCACTTCCTTCATGCGCCGCGCCGGTCTGGCACTGGCGGCCGGGGCCAGCTTCACGATGATGCAGGCGCAAGCTTCGGGTGCCGTCACCCCGGAAGAGATCGAGCAGAAGGGCACTGCCGTGATCGGCGTGCAGATGGACCAGTTCCCCTGGGGCTTCATCGATGCGCAGGGCGAAAATGACGGCTTCGACATCGAGATCGCCCGGATGATCGCCGAGGAGCTGGGGGTCGAGCCCAAATTCGTGCGCATCACCGGCCAGAACCGCATCCCGTCGCTGACCACTGGCATGGTCGATTTCCTCGTGCCGTCGATGACGGTGACGGAAGAGCGCGCCAAGGTCATCCAATACGTGCTGCCCTACAGCTCGAACGACATCACCGTTTGGGCGCGCGCGGATGCCGAGATCGCGGGCAATGACGATCTGGGTGGCTTCGCGATCGGCGTCAACCGCGGCAGCGCCTTCGAGCCGATCCTGCGGGCGGCAGCGCCCGAGAGCACCGAGATCAAGGGCTTCGACGATGATGCGACGACCGTGCAGGCGCTGCTGTCGGGCCAGGTCGATGCCATAGTCGGCTCGATCACCTACGGGCTGGTGATCGCCAGCGCGGGCCAGGGCGAGGCCTTCGAGCGCAAGTACAAGGTCGCTGACAACATCCAGGCGATGGCGGTGCGCAAGGGCGACCAGGAGATGCTCGACTGGCTGAACGATTTCGTCACCCGCCACGGCGAGGATGGCTCGCTCGACGCGCTCTACAAGAAGTGGATCGGCCTCGACCGGGCCGATCTGCCCACCGAGATGCCGGGCGTCGACTTCACCGGCAGCGCCGGGAACTGACCCGGCGCCCCGCGCGCGATCGCTTCCTCCCCGGCGCGCGGGGTCCCCTTCCTCGCCTCACCCTTTTGCAACCCCGGCATGTGCCGCCCGCGCCGGGCGGCACGAGGGACAGCGCATGCCGCGCGCCCGATCCGCCGCACCACCACAGGCAGACAGATGATACGCAATGGCAAGAAAATCCGGGTCGGCGTCGACATTGGCGGCACCTTCACCGATGTCGCGATGGAGGCCGGCTCGACGCTCCATTCCACCAAGGTCCTGACGGATTACAGCTATCCCGAAGCCGCCATCGTGAAGGGGATTTCCCTCGTGGCGGCTGAAGCCGGCGTCGCGCTGTCCGAGATCGACCTCATCATCCACGGCACCACTCTGGCGACCAATGCGCTGATCGAGCGCCGGGGCGCCAAGACGGCACTGATTACCACGCGCGGGTTCCGCGACGTGATCGAGATGCGCACCGAAAGTCGCTTCGAGCAATATGATCTCGATATCGTGCTGCCGCCGCCGCTGGTGCCGCGCAAGGACCGTTTCGTGCTCGACGAGCGGATCGGCGCGGATGGCGGCATCCTCAAGCCGCTTGATCCGGCAGACCTCGAGCTCCTCTGCGCCGAGATCGTCGAGGCGGGTTACGAGAGTGTGGCGGTCGGGCTCATCCATTCCTACGTGAACCCGCAGCACGAGCGTCAGGTGCGCGACTGCCTCGCGCGGCTGGCACCGGATCTCGCGGTGTCGATCTCTTCGGAGGTCTCGCCGCAGATGCGCGAGTTCCAGCGCTTCAACACCGTCTGCGCCAATGCCTTCGTCAAGCCGCTGATGGCAAGCTACCTCAACCGGCTGGTGACGCGGCTCAAGGAGGAGGGCACCGACTGCCCGGTGTTCATGATCCACTCGGGCGGGGGTATCATCAGCGTCGAGAGCGCGATCGAGTTCCCGGTCCGGCTGCTGGAATCCGGCCCGGCCGGGGGGGGCGATCTTCGCTGCCTCGATCGCGCAGAGCCACGGTGCCGAGCAGGTGGTCAGCTACGACATGGGCGGCACCACCGCCAAGATCTGTCTGATCGACCGTTACGTGCCGAAGACCGCGCGCGAATTCGAGGTGGCTCGCACCTGGCGCTTCAAGAAGGGCTCGGGCATGCCGATCTCGATCCCGGTGATCGAGATGGTCGAGATCGGCGCCGGGGGCGGTTCGATCGCCTCGGTGGACGGGCTGCGCCAGCTGCGCGTGGGGCCGCAGAGCGCCGGCTCCGAGCCGGGCCCGGCCTGTTACGGACGCGGCGGCGCGCGGCCGACGGTGACCGACGCCGATCTGCTGCTCGGGCGGCTCGACCCGCAGGGCTTCGCGGGCGGTACCATGACGCTCGACAGCGCCGCGGCGACCGCAGCCGTGGCCACTCATCTGGCGGAGCCGCTGGCGCTCGACGAGACCTCGGCGGCTTACGGACTTGCCGAGATGGTGGACGAGAACATGAGCAACGCCGCCCGGATGCACGCCGTCGAAAGCGGCAAGGACCTGGCGGAGCACATGATGATCGCCTTCGGCGGCGCAGCGCCGCTGCACGCCGCGCGGCTGTGCGAGAAGCTGGGGATCGGCGCACTGCTGATCCCGCCCGGCGCGGGGGTCGGCTCTGCCATCGGCTTCCTGCGCGCACCCTTCGGTTTCGAGTCGGTGCGCTCCGCCTATACCCGGCTCGACGCTTTCGACGCCGCGCAGGTCAACGGCATCCTGACCGAGCTGCGCGAGGAGGCCACCGCCTTCGTCCGACAGAGCGCGGGCGAGGGGCCGCTGCGGATCGAGTGCACCGCCTTCATGCGCTATGTCGGCCAGGGCTGGGAGGTGCCGGTCGAGATCGAGATCCGCGACTACCGGACAGGCGACGGCGACGCGCTGCGAGCGCTCTTCGACGAGGCTTACGCCCGGCTCTTCGGCCGGGTCATCGACGGGCTCGGGGTCGAGATCGTCAGCTGGTCGCTGCGCGCCGCCTCCGAGGTGCCGCCGCCGGCGACCAGCCCGCGCCAGCGGCCGGAGCGGGCCGCGGTCAGCACCGGCAGCCGCCGCATGTTCGACGCCCAATCGGGCCGCTTCGAGACCGCCGCCGTTGTCGAGCGCGCCGCGCTGAGGCCCGGCGACTTTGTCGCCGGCCCGGCGGTGATCACCGAGCGTGAGACCACAACCGTCGTCACCGCAAGCCGCATCGCCATCCAGCAGGCAGACGGCTGCCTGCTGCTGCAAGCAAAATCCTGAAGGAGGACCCGATGGGCAACTCTCTCTCCGACGTCCACATGCAGATTATGTGGAACCGGCTGATCTCGGTGGTCGAGGAGCAGGCGGTCACGCTGATCCGTACCGCCTTCTCGACCTCGGTGCGCGAATCCGGCGATCTCTCCGCCGGCGTGTTCAACCGCGAGGGCCTGATGATCGCGCAGGCGGTCACCGGCACGCCGGGCCACGTCAATGCCATGTCCGAGGCCGTCGGGCATTTCATCACCGACATCGGCCGCGAGAACATCTTCGAGGGCGACGTCTACATCACCAACGACCCTTGGAAGGGCACCGGCCACCTGCATGATTTCACCGTCGTCTCGCCAAGCTTCCGCGACGGCGTGCTGACCGGCTTCTTCGCCTGTACCGCGCATGTGGTCGACGTGGGCGGGCGCGGCTTCGGCCCCGATGCGAACGAGGTCTACGAAGAAGGCATCTTCGTGCCCATCATGAAGTTCGCCGACCGCGGCACCGTGAACCGCGACCTGGTGAACATCCTGCACAACAACGTGCGCGAAAGCGGGCAGGTCGTCGGCGATGTCTACTCGCTGGCCGCGTGCAACGAGATCGGCCACCGGCGGCTGATGGACATGATGGACGAGTTCCGCCTGTCCGATCTCGAGGGGCTTGCCGATTTCGTCTTTGCCCGTTCGCGCGATGCGACGCTCGCGGCGATCGCCGCCCTGCCGCAGGGGCGCTACGAGAATGTCATGCGGGTGGACGGCTACGGCGCGCCGATCGACATCGCGGTAGCGCTGGACGTCGCGCAGGATCACATCGGGATCGATTTCGCCGGCACCTCGGCACCCAGCCCCAAGGGCATCAACTGCCCGATGATCTATTCGGCCGCCTATGCCTGCTATGCGGTGAAATGCGCCATCGCGCCCGAGATCCCCAACAACCACGCCTCGCTCGAGCCCTTCCGGGTGACTGCACCGAAGGATTGCATCCTCAACGCGCAACGCCCCGCGCCGGTCTCGGTCCGGCACGTGCTGGGGCATCTCGTCCCGGACGCGGTGCTGGGTGCCGTGCACCGGATGCTGCCCGGACAGATCCCCGCGGAAGGGGCGGGGGCGCTGTGGAACCTGCACGTCTCGGTGCGTCCCCGCGGCGGCGCGGCTGCCGCTGCCCCGGACACACGCAGCGCCGAGGTGCTGCTGTTCAACAGCGGCGGCATGGGCGCGCGGCCGGGGCTTGACGGGCCGAGCACCACGGCCTTTCCGAGCGGCGTGCACTCCATGTCCATCGAGGCGACCGAGCATGTCGGGCCGGTGATCTTCTGGCGCAAGGAGTTGCGCGACGGATCGGGCGGGCGCGGGCGCCAACGCGGCGGGCTGGGACAGGTGGTCGAGATCTCGGCCAGCGCCGGGCATGAATTCCACTTCAACGCGATGTTCGACCGCGTGGCGCATGCACCGCGCGGCCGCGAAGGCGGGGAGGATGGGGCGCCGGGCGCAGTGCGGCTGGACGACGGCACCGAGCTTGCCGCCAAGGGCCGGCAGTTCGTGCCGCCGGAGCGGCGCTTGGTGCTGGAACTGCCGGGCGGCGGCGGCTACGGGCCGGTGGAAGACCGCAGCGCGGAGGCGCGCGAGGAAGACCGCCACTACGGCTACTGACCCCGCCTTCGGGGACCATGCTGGAGCGGGGGCGGTCGCGCCCGCTCCGGAGCGGCGGTTGCCGCCCGCCGTTCTGCCCTGTACATGGCGCCTCATCAGTTGTCTGATGACTGCGCAATACAGGGGAACTCCATGAGAAAACGCCGTGACAGCCTGGCCTCCGTCGTCGCCAAGGACCTAGCCGAGCGCATCGAGCGTGGCGACTACGCCGTGGGCGACAAGATCCCCATCGAGGCGCAGCTGTGCGAGATGTTCAACGTCAGCCGCACCGTAGTGCGCGAGGCCATCGCGACCCTGCGCTCCGAAGGGCTGGTGACATCGCGGCATGGCGTCGGCGTCTTCGTGGAAGAGCGGGCCAACCCGGCGCTCTCGATCACCAAGGAGGCGGCTGGCGAGCTTTCGGAAGTGCTCGAGTTGCTCGAACTCCGGCTTGGGGTCGAGGTCGAGGCGGCCGGGCTTGCCGCCCGGCGGGCCACCGAGGACGACCTGCGCGCGATCCGCGATGTCTTCGACAAGGCCTGCGATCTGGACGCTTTCGCCGAGCAGCCGCGTGAATTGGACTACGCCTTTCACCTGGCGATCGCACGGGCGAGCGGCAACGGCTGGATGGCCAAGTTCATGGATTTCATCGGGCCGGTGATCATCCCGCGCAGCCAGCTTCTGCACGCCTCGCAGCCCGAGATCACCCGCGACTACCTGCGCCAGATGGTCGACGAGCATCGCCGCATCCTCGATGCCATCGCGGCTGGAGACGCCGTCGCGGCACAGGAGGCGATGCGGATGCACCTGTCGACCTCGCTCGAGCGGTACCGGAAAAGGCTGGTTGAATCATAAGTCATCAGTTGACAGTCATCATACAACATCATACTCAAGACCGCAGAGAGGCCGCCGCGTCGATTCTGCGTGCGTGCTCCGGATTGACCTCGGGCTAGGGACCTCAAATCCCGGGCCCGGCCATCCCGAGCCAGATGCCTCTCTGCAACGAGAACGCTGAGCCGGCACCGACTGCGCTCACATTCAACCAGGGGGCTTTATGTCTTACCTAAGGGAAGTCTACCTGCGCGGTCTGCGCGGGGCGGTGGTCCTGTGCCTTGGCGGCATCCTGGCCATGGTCTTTCTCAACGTGGTGCTGCGCTACGTCTTCAACAGCGGCATCTTCCTGACCGAGGGCCTCTCCGGCCTGCTCTTCGTCTGGATGACCTTCGCGGGCGCGCTGCTCGTCCTCTATGACGGCGGGCACATCGGGGTCGATGCCCTGGTGCGGCGGGTTCCGGTCGCGGCGCAGCGCGGGCTGTTTCTGCTGGCGCACGCGGTGATGCTCTACGTCACCTACCAGATGCTGCTTGGCAGCTGGCACCAGATGTTCATCAACCTGAAGGTGATCTCGCCGGGCACCCGTCTGCCGGTGGCGCTGCTCTATGCTGCCGGCGTGTTCTTCGCGGCGATGAGCGGTCTTTTCCTGCTGCACCAGATCTTCCTGCTGCTGACCGGACGCCTGACGCAAAGCGCGCTGCTGCCCGGCGCCTCGGAAGAGGAGAGTGACGCAAAGCGCCACGTCGGCACCCTCGCGCAGGAGGGCCGGAAATGACCATCGGACTCTTCCTCGGAACCCTGCTCGCGGTGATCGGCATCGGCGCCCCCATCGCCTATGCGCTGATCGTGACCGGCGCGGCGCTGATGTGGCAGATGGGCCTCTTCGACGGGCAGATCATCGCGCAGAACCTGCTCAACGCGGTCGACAGCTTCCCCATGGTGGCGATCCCGCTCTTCATCCTTGCCGGCGAGGTGATGAACGCCGGCGGCCTGTCGCGCCGCATCGTCGACCTGGCGCGGGCGCTCGTCGGGCACCGCCGCGGCGGCCTCGGCTACGTGGCCATCTTCGCCGGGGTCTTGCTCTCCAGCCTCTCGGGCTCGGCGCTGGCGGATGCGGCCTCGCTCTCAGCACTGCTGCTGCCGATGATGGTGGCGGCGGGCCATGCCCGCGAACGCTCCGGCGGGCTGATCGCGGCCTCGGCGATCATCGGCCCGATCATCCCCCCGAGCATCGGCTTCATCGTTTTCGGCGTGGCAACGAACCTGTCGATCAGCAAGCTCTTCATGGCCGGCATCGCACCGGGGCTGCTGATCGGGCTTGCGCTCTGCGTCGCCTGGTTCTTCGTTTCGCGCCGCGATGACGTCGCGACCGCCCCCAAGGTCGGCGCGCGCGACCGGTTGCGCGCCTTCGGCCAGAGCCTCTGGGCACTGATGCTGCCGGTCATCATCATCGTCGGGCTGCGCTTCGGCGTGGTGACCCCGACCGAGGCCGCCGCCGTCGCCGCCGTCTACGCGCTCTTCGTGGCGTTGGTGGTCTACCGCGAGCTGAGCTGGCGCGATCTGCCGGAGCTGATGCTTGGCGCCGGCAAGACCGCGGCGGGCGTGATGTTCCTGGTCGCCGCCGCCGCGATCCCTGCCTGGATGATCTCGGTCGCCGACATTCCCGGCCAGCTGGTCGACCTGATCGCGCCTCTCATGGACAACCAGACGCTGCTGATCCTAGTGCTGATGCTGCTGATCCTGATGGTCGGAACGGCGATGGACCTGACCCCGACCATCCTTCTGCTCGGCCCGATCCTGGTGCCGGTGGTGATCGAAGCGGGGATCGATCCGATCTACTTCGGCGTGCTCTTCATGATCAACTGCTCGATCGGCTTGATCACGCCGCCGGTCGGCACGGTGCTCAACGTGGTCTGTGCCGTTGGCCGCCTCGACTACGAGGCGCTGGTGCGCGGCACGCTGCCGTTCTTCCTCGCGCAGGTGGCCGTGCTCTTCCTGCTGATCCTCTTCCCCGCGCTGGTGACCCAACCGTTGCAGTGGTTGCTGCACTGACATTCCACAGGAGCCCCAGAAGCTCCAGAAGCTCCAGAAGCTCCAGAAGCTCCAGAAGCTCCAGAAGCTCCAGAAGCTC
>NZ_NTHN02000018.1 GCF_002300555.2 Alloyangia mangrovi
CCCTGATCGACGATGTACTTGATCAGGCTGTTCTGCGGCTTGAGATCGAGGATGTCCGCCGCGCAGCTGCTGCTCCGGGGGAGCGTCGCCGAGATCGCCGCGCTCGTCGACGCGCCAGCGGACCAGATCGCGGATGGCTTGGTCCGGGCGGGCTTCACCGTCGACACCGAGGACGAGACCCTTTCGGCCATCGCCGAGGCCTCGGGGCGCGACGAGGCGGCGATCCTCGCGGCGCTGGTCTCCGTAGCCCGCTGAGGATCGCCTCCGGCGGGCGTTTTGCAAAGAGAAGAGGCCCGGAGCGCGCTGCACCGGGCTTTCTTCTAGGCTCAAATATCCCGGGGGAGGCGCCGCGGCGGCGGCGGCGGGGGCGGAGCCCCCATCCAGCGCGGCAAGATCAGAAGGGCACGTCGCCCGCCGAATCCGCCGCCGCGACGAATCGCGCCACCACCTTCTTCACCCCGGCCTTCTCGAAATCGATCTCGAGCTTGTCGCCTTCGAGGCCGATGATCTCGCCGTAGCCGAATTTCTGGTGGAAGATCCGCTCGCCCATCTCGAAGGCCGAGACCGCCTGCAGGTCGATCACCGTGTTGCGACTCTCGCGCGGCTGGCTGACCGACCGGGCGCTCGACGAGCGCTCCTGCAGCCGCTTCCAGCCCGGCGAGTTGTAGACATTGGCCTCGGCTGCGCGGGTCTCCAGCCCGGAGCCGCCACCGAAGCCGCCGCTCATGCCCGCCGCTCCGTAGCCGCCGCCGTAAAGCCCGGGCGGGGTGAGAATCTCGACGTGCGCCTCGGGCAGCTCGTCAATAAAGCGCGACGGCAGGGCGGATTGCCACTGGCCGAAGACCCGGCGGTTCGCGGCGAAGGAGATGGTGCAGAGCTCCTCGGCGCGGGTGATGCCGACATAGGCGAGTCGCCGCTCCTCCTCGAGTCCCTTGAGCCCGCTCTCGTCCATCGAGCGCTGCGAGGGGAAGAGCCCGTCCTCCCAGCCCGGCAGGAAGACCGCCGGGAACTCGAGGCCCTTGGCCGCGTGCAGCGTCATGATCGAGACCTTGGCGCCGGTCTCCTCGGTCTCGTTGTCCATGATCAGCGCGACGTGCTCGAGGAAGCCCTGGAGGTTGTCGAAGCTCTCGAGCGCTTTCACCAGTTCCTTGAGGTTCTCGAGCCGTCCCGGCGAGTCGGGGTTCTTGTCGAGCTGCCACATCTCTGTGTAGCCGCTTTCATCGAGCATGGTCTCGGCCAGCTCCATGTGGCTGACTGCGCGGCTCAGCGGCTTGTCCTCGTCGATCAGCACAAGGTCGTCGTCGTCCTGCTGCACTTCCGAGGGCAGGCCGAGCTGCTGCCGGGCGATCTCGTGCCAGCGTTCGATCTGGTCGACGAAGGTGGCGAGCTTGGCCGCGCCCTTGCCGGTGATTTCCTTGTCGCGCAGCAGCAGCCGCGCGCCCACCAGCAGCGGCACGCCGTGTTCGCGCGCCTTCAGCTGGATCTTCTGCTGCGCCTTGTCGCCGAGCCCGCGCTTGGGAGTGTTGACGATGCGCTCGAAGGCAAGGTCGTCCTCGGGCGAGACCACCAGCCGGAAATAGGCCATGGCGTCGCGGATCTCGAGCCGCTCGTAGAAGCGCGGGCCGCCGATCACCCGGTAGGGCAGGCCGATGGTCAGGAAGCGGTCCTCGAAGGCGCGCATCTGGTGCGAGGCGCGCACGAGGATCGCCATGTCGTCCAGCGAGAAGGCGTGCATCCCGCGCGAGCCGCGCTGCGCAGCCTCGATCTCCTCGCCGATCCAGCGCGCCTCTTCCTCGCCGTCCCAATGGCCGATGAGGCGGACCTTTTCGCCGCCCTGCGCCTCGGTCCAGAGCTCCTTGCCGAGCCGGTTCTCGTTGCCGCGGATCACCGAGGAGGCGGCGGCGAGGATATGCGCGGTCGAGCGGTAGTTCTGTTCCAGCCGCACCACATGGGCGCCGGGGAAGTCCTTTTCGAAGCGCAGGATGTTGCCCACCTCGGCACCGCGCCAGCCGTAGATCGACTGGTCGTCGTCGCCGACGCAGCAGATGTTGGTGTGGCCCTGTGCCAGCAGCCGCAGCCAGAGGTACTGGGCGACGTTGGTATCCTGGTACTCGTCCACGAGGATGAAGCGGAACCAGCGCTGGTATTGCTCCAGCACGTCGGCGTGCTGCTGGAAGATCGTCACCACGTGCAGCAAGAGGTCGCCGAAGTCGCAGGCGTTCAGCTCGCGCAGGCGGGTCTGGTACTGGGCATAAAGCTCGGTGCCGCGGTTGTTGAAGGCCGAGGCCTCCGACGCGGGCACCCTGTCGGGCGTCCAGGCGCGGTTCTTCCAGTTGTCGATCAGCCCCGAGAGCTGCCGCGCGGGCCAGCGCTTTTCGTCGATGTTGTTGGCCGCGATCACCTGTTTCAGCAGGCGGATCTGGTCGTCGGTGTCGAGAATGGTGAAGTTGGTCTTCAGCCCGACCAGCTCGGCGTGGCGGCGCAGCAGCTTGACGCAGATCGAGTGGAAGGTGCCCATCCAGGGCATTCCCTCGACCGCATGGCCGAGAAGGCGGCCGACCCGCTCCTTCATCTCGCGCGCGGCCTTGTTGGTGAAGGTCACCGAGAGGATCTCGTTCGGCCGCGCTCGTCCCGTCGTCAGCAGGTGCGCGATGCGGGAGGTGAGCGCCTTGGTCTTGCCGGTGCCCGCTCCCGCGAGCATCAGCACAGGGCCATCGAGCCGCTCCACCGCCTCGCGCTGCGCCGGGTTGAGATCGTCGAGGTAGGGCGCGGGACGCGCCGCCATGGCCCGCTGCGACAGCGAGGCCCCCTCGAATGCATCCATGTCGTCGAAACTGCTCATGCCCCAAATCTAGCGCGCCATGTTGCATTGCGAAAGGTGCGTTCTGTTTTTGTTCATCACTTTCCTTCAGGCTTTCGGACCCGCCGCCGCCGGCACGCGAGACAGTTTGCAAAGATTTGTGGCAGTAATGCTAAGTTTGCATAGAGACCTTGCGCTGCAACGCAGCATGGCGTTCACTCCACGTCACCCGGCCCGGCAGGCCAGTGACGGAGGAAAGAAATGCCAGAGTTCCAGAAGATCCTCATCGCCAACCGTGGCGAGATCGCGATCCGCATCATGCGTGCGGCAAACGAGATGGGAAAGAAGACAGTTGCCGTCTACGCCGAAGAGGACAAGCTGGGGCTCCACCGTTTCAAGGCGGATGAGGCCTATCGCATCGGCGAGGGTCTGGGGCCGGTCGCGGCCTACCTTTCGATTCCCGAGATCATACGCGTGGCCAAGGAAAGTGGCGCCGATGCGATCCATCCGGGCTACGGTCTGCTCTCCGAGAACCCCGAATTCGTCGATGCCTGCGATGCGGCGGGGATCACCTTCATCGGCCCCAAGGCGGCGACCATGCGCGCGCTCGGCGACAAGGCCAGCGCCCGCAAGGTGGCGATGGAGGCCGGGGTGCCGGTCATCCCTGCAACCGAGGTGCTGGGTGACGATTTCGACGCCATCGCCAAGGAGGCGGCGGAGATCGGCTACCCGCTGATGCTCAAGGCGAGCTGGGGCGGCGGCGGGCGCGGGATGCGCCCGATCGAGGGGCCGAAGGAGCTGAAGGAAAAGGTGCTTGAAGGCCGGCGCGAGGCCGAGGCCGCCTTTGGCAACGGCGAGGGCTATCTCGAGAAGATGATCACCCGCGCCCGCCACGTCGAGGTGCAGATCCTCGGCGACAAGATGGGCAATATCTACCACCTCTACGAGCGCGACTGCTCGGTGCAGCGCCGCAACCAGAAGGTCGTCGAGCGCGCCCCCGCGCCGTACCTCTCGGAGGCGCAACGCGAGGAGATCTGCGAGCTCGGCCGCAAGATCTGCGCCCATGTGAACTACGAATGCGCCGGCACCGTCGAGTTCCTGATGGATATGGACAGCGGCAAGTTCTACTTCATCGAGGTCAACCCCCGCGTGCAGGTCGAGCACACCGTCACCGAGGAGGTGACCGGCATCGACATCGTGCAGGCGCAGATCATGATCGCCGAGGGCAAGAGCCTTGCCGAGGCCACCGGCAAGGCCAGCCAGTACGACATCCGCCTCACCGGTCACGCGCTGCAGACCCGGATCACCACCGAGGATCCGACCAACAACTTCATTCCCGACTACGGACGGATCACCGCCTACCGCTCGGCCACCGGCATGGGAATCCGACTCGACGGCGGCACCGCCTACGCGGGCGGGGTGATCACCCGCTATTACGACTCGTTGCTGGTCAAGGTCACCGCCAAGGCGCCGACGCCGGAGAAGGCCATCGCCCGCATGGACCGCGCGCTGCGCGAGTTCCGCATCCGCGGCGTGAGCACGAACATCGACTTCGTGATCAACCTGCTCAAGCACCCGACCTTCCTGACCAACCAGTACACCACCAAGTTCATCGACACGACGCCCGAGCTCTTCGACTTCAAGAAGCGCCGCGACCGCGGCACCAAGGTGCTGACCTACATCGCCGACATCACCGTCAACGGGCACCCCGAGGTGCAGGGACGCCCCAAGCCCCATGCCGAGCTGAAGCCTGCCCGCGCGCCCCAGTTGCGCGCCGAGACGCCGCCGCCGGGCACCCGCACGCTGCTGGAAGAGAAGGGCGCGCAGGCTGTGGCCGACTGGATGGCGGCACAGACACAGCTGCTGATTACCGACACCACCATGCGCGACGGCCACCAGTCGCTGCTGGCGACCCGCATGCGATCGCTCGACATGATCAAGGTGGCCCCGGCCTATGCGGCGAACCTGCCCGGCCTCTTCTCGGTGGAATGCTGGGGCGGCGCGACCTTCGACGTCGCCTACCGATTCTTGCAGGAATGCCCCTGGCAGCGGCTGCGCGACATCCGCGCCAAGATGCCCAACGTCCTGACGCAGATGCTGCTGCGCGCCTCCAACGGCGTCGGCTACACCAACTACCCCGACAACGTGGTGCAGAGCTTCGTCGCGCAGGCGGCCGAGAGCGGCGTCGACGTCTTCCGCGTCTTCGACTCGCTGAACTGGGTCGAGAACATGCGCGTCGCGATGGACGCGGTGATCGAGAGCGGCAAGATCTGCGAGGGCACGGTCTGCTACACCGGCGACATCCTCGATCCGGCCCGCGCCAAGTATGACCTCAAGTACTATGTCGCCATGGGCAAGGAGCTCCGGGACGCGGGCGCGCATGTGCTCGGCCTGAAGGACATGGCCGGCCTGCTGAAGCCCTCGGCCGCCGGCGCGCTGGTCAGGGCGCTGAAGGAAGAGGTCGGCCTGCCGATCCACTTCCACACCCATGACACCTCGGGCGCCGCCATCGCCACCATCATGGAAGCCTCGAAAGCGGGCGTCGATGCGGTGGATGCGGCGATGGACGCGCTCTCGGGCAACACCTCGCAGCCCACGCTCGGCTCCATCGTCGAGGCGCTGCGCCACACCGAGCGCGACACCGGGCTCGACGTGGGTGTGATCCGCGAGGTCTCGAACTACTGGGAGGCGGTGCGCGGCCAATACGCGGCGTTTGAATCGGGCATGCAGGCGCCCGCCTCCGAGGTCTACCTGCACGAAATGCCGGGCGGGCAGTTCACCAACCTCAAGGCGCAGGCGCGCTCGCTGGGGCTCGAAGAGCGCTGGCACGAGGTCGCCAAGACCTATGCCGACGTCAACATGATGTTCGGCGATATCGTCAAGGTGACCCCGTCCTCGAAGGTGGTGGGGGACATGGCGCTGATGATGGTGAGCCAGGGGCTTTCCCGCGCGCAGGTCGAGGACCCGAAAAGCGACGTCAGCTTCCCCGACTCGGTGATCGACATGATGCGCGGCAACCTCGGCCAGCCGCCGGGCGGCTTCCCCGAGGGGATCGTCAAGAAGGTGCTGAAGGGCGAGACCCCGAACACCGAGCGCCCGGGCAAGCACCTGCCGCCCGCCGATTTCGCGAAACTCCGCGCCGAGCTGCAGGCCAAGTTCGAGGACGTCGAGTTCGACGACGAGGACTTCAACGGCTACCTCATGTATCCCAAGGTCTTCACCGACTACGTGGCGCGGCACGAGGATTACGGCCCTGTCCGGGTGCTGCCGACGCTGACCTACTTCTACGGCATGCAGCCCGGAGACGAGATCACTGCCGAGATCGACCCCGGCAAGACGCTGGAGATCCGCCTCATCACCGTCGGCGACACGCAGGACGACGGCGAGGTGCGGGTGTTCTTCGAGCTCAACGGCCAGCCGCGCACCGTGCGCGTGCCCGACCGCAAGGCCAAGGCTGCGGGCGGCGCCAAACCCAAGGCCGAGCCCGGCAACCCGAACCACATCGGCGCGCCGATGCCGGGCGTCGTCGCCACCGTCGCGGTGCAGGCGGGGTTTAAGGTCAAGGAGGGCGATCTGCTCTGCACCGTCGAGGCGATGAAGATGGAGACCGGCCTTCACGCCGAGCGCGACGCCACGATCAAGGCGGTGCAGGTGCTTCCCGGCGGCCAGATCGACGCCAAGGACCTGCTCATCGAGCTGGAGTGAGGGAAGGGGGCGCTGCCCCCTCGGCGCTGCGCGCCTCACCCCCGGGATATTTAACCCTAGAAGAACTTGGGGGGGAGGGTGCGCGTCCTCCCCTTCTTCTCTTTGAAAAATACGCCCGCCGGAGGCGGTCCTGCCCGTGCCGACGGTGCTTCGGCCGGCAGAAAGCTCCGGCGGCGGCGCGGAAATGCGCGGGCCTCTCTGGTGCGCGCCGCGCGGCTTTAGTAGGGTCGCGGCATGACGGCGCCCGCGATCAGTTTCTCCGAGGATCAGGCCGAAGCCTGGGACCGCGTGGCCGAGATGCTGCGCGGCGCCGGCGTCGATCTGGATGAAGGCACCACCGAGCCCGCTCGCGAGGGGCTGTCGAAGGTCATGGCGCTGATGGGCAAAGCCGGCTCGGGCAAGACGCTGCTGCTGGCGGAGCTCAGCAAGGCGCTGCAGGAGGCGGGCTGCGAGGTGGTCTCGGGTGATTTCGAGAGCCGCAAGAAGCGCGAGAAGCGCACGCTGGCGATCCTCGCGCCGACCAACAAGGCGGCCTCGGTTCTTCGCATGCGCGGCGTGCCGGCGACCACCATCCACCGTATCCTCTATACCCCGGTTTATGATCCAGTCTACGAGCGTATCGCCGAATGGCTGATGGGCAACGAGGAACGGCCGGAGATCGACACGCTGACCCCCGAGGCGCTCGACCGCGCCTATTCAGCCTACCAGAGCCACAGCTCGGTGCCGGCGGCGCTGGCGGCGGCGGGGCTGCGCGGCAGCGATTTCATCACCGGCTGGAAGCGCCGCGAGGAACCGCTCGACATCGGCTTCGTCGACGAGGCCTCGATGCTCGACGATCGGCAGTTCGAGGATCTCCAGGAGATCTTCCCCAACCTGCTGCTCTTTGGCGATCCGGCGCAGCTGGCGCCGGTGAACCAGTCGGGGAAGATGGTCTTCGACGCGGTGCCCGAGGACCGCAAGATGGAGCTGAGCCGCATCCACCGTCAGGAGGCCTCGAGCCCGATCCTCGATCTCGCACATGCGCTGGCCGACCCGGAGGTGGATTTCTACCGTTTCGAGCGGCTGGTCGAGGAGATGGCGGCCAAGGACGACCGCGTCGTCTGGGGCCAGCGGGTCGAGGTCGACCTGATGGCGCGCTCGCCGGTGCTGGTTTGGCGCAACGCCACGCGCATCCGGCTGATCAACGCCTTCCGGGCCGTGCATGGCGCCCCGGAGACCGAGCTTTTGCCCGGCGAGCCGCTGATCTGCGATGGCATCGAGCTGCCGCTCAAGCACCGAAAGAAGCGGCTCGATCTGGAAGCGCGCGGCCTCATCAAGGGCGCGCAGGTGGTCTACCTCGGGCCGGGGAAGAAGCCCGGTTTCTCGCGGCTGCACGTCATCGGCGCCCCCGACCCGCAGGTCTCGGCCGCCTCGATCGTGAAGATCGAGAAGCCCGACGAGGAAGAGCCCTTCATCCCCTTTGCCGCCCGCATGGGAGCGACTTTCCTGCACGGCGCGGCGGTGACCATCCACAAGGCGCAGGGCTCGCAGTGGGAGAACGTGCAGGTCTTCGGCCCCGACCTTTATGCCGCCGCGCGCATGGGCCGGGTCGAGGCCGGGCAGCCGCTGTGGAAGCGGCTTGCCTATGTCGCCGTCACCCGGGCCTCGGACCGGCTCTACTGGGTGGTACGCAACCGGCTCTCGCGCCCTTCGGGGCCGCTGCGAGTGGACGACCTGGGCGGCGCGCCGGTGCCGCTCGAGCTGGAGATGCAGGGCGAGGAGGCGGCTGGCTGAGCCGCTCGCCGGACGGGCGTTCGGGATTTGCACTTGCCATCGGCAGGGGCGATCCGCCACTCTGCCTCGGGATTTCGGACAGATCGGGAGACGGGATGCAGCGCGACAGAGCACTGGACGGGGGGGGCACGTCATGCCGGCTGAGGCGATTCTCGAGATGGAGCCGAAGGTCTCGCGCTGGTTCACGCTCGACGCCGAGACCGTGGCCCGTTTCGGCGAGCTGACCGGAGATTTGAAGTTCTTCCATTCGGACCCGGAGCGCTCGGCCGATTTCCTGTTCGGTGCACCCGTCGCGCAGGGGTTCCTGACGCTCTCGCTGCTTTCGGCGATGTGCGCCGACGCGGTGCCGCCCTTTCCCGGGCAGATTGCCAACGTCAACTACGGTTTCGACCGGGTCCGCTTCGTCACCCCGGTGCCGGTGGGCTCGCGGGTGCGGGGGCATTTCACCGTCGGCGGGGTCGAGGAGGGCGACGAGCGGCTGACCGTGCATTGGGACGTGGAGATCGAGATCGAGGGGCAGGGGCGCGACCAGCCGGCGCTGGTGGCGCAATGGGTGACCTTCCTCGAGCTACGCGACTGACTGGACCGGGCGGCGCATGGCTTGACGCTGGGCGGCGCAGCGCCGAGAACGGCGCGACGCAGCAGGAGAGCCCCATGGACAAGCACAGCGCGGAGATGCCCATCACCGAAACGCCCTCTGGGTACCTGTCGCACCTCGGCATCGAGATGACCGGTTGGCGGCAGGATTTCGCGCGGTTCGAAGTGGTGCTTGGGCCGGAGCACCTCAACCGCCACGACAACCCGCATGGCGGGGTGCATGCCTCGATGCTCGACACGGCCATGGGCTACGCGGGCTGCTGGACCGGCGATCCGGACGACAGGCTGATGGCTCTGACGCTCTCGCTCAACGTCCAGTACCTGTCGCGGCCCAGGGGCGGCAGGCTCATCGTCGAGGGGGTGCGCACCGGCGGTGGCAAGAGCACCTTCTTCGCCGAGGCGACGGTCACCGATGAGACCGGAGAGCTGATCGCCAAGGGCTCGGGCGTGTTCCGCTACCGCCGCCGGGGCTGAGCCGGCGCCCGTTCACTCGCCCGGACGCTTGAGCTCGAAGACGTCGCGGATCACCGAATAGTCGCGGTAGCCGAGCCGGGTGAGCGGCTGGAATGTCGTCACGTCGAACCGCCCGTCCACAAGGCAGTCGTCGCGCATGTGCACGCCGGTGACCTCGCCGAAGACCGCGAAATTGGCGGCACCCTCGAGCTTCACGATCTGCGTCACCTTGCATTCCAGCGAGGCCGGAGCGCCGGCGACGCGCGGGCAGTCGATGGTCTCGCACTCGGCCTTCCCGATCCCTGCGAGGGCAAACTCGTCCTCGCCCGCGGGCCAGGGGCCGGAGCTGAGGTTCATCACGTCGCGCGCCGCGTATTCCACGATATTCACGCAGAAAACACCGCTCTCGCGAATCTGCGCGACGCTGTCCTTCGTGCCCTCGCGGTCCTCCTTGGCGGAGGTCGACGCGAACATCACCTGCGGCGGCACATAAGCCACGGCATTGAAAAACGAGTAGGGCGCGAGGTTGTCCCCGAGGGTGCCACGGGTCGAAATCCAGCCGATGGGCCGGGGCGTGACGATGGCGTTGAACGGGTTGTGCGGCAGGCCGTGGCCGTCTTCGGGGCGATAGAACATGCCTGTCCTCTCAGGTGTTTGCGCGACTGTCGGACCCGTGATAGGGCGGATTCGTCCGAAACGCCACGGGGAGAACGGGTCTCTGTACAGCTTGCACCAGGAACGCCCGGATGATCTCTGGGAAGTCGAGGCGCTCTATGACCTGTGCTTCGCGCCGGGTCGCGAACTCCTGTCCTCCTACCGCCTGCGCGATGGTGTGTCGCCGGTCTCCGAGCTCTGCCGGGTCGCCAAGGACGACGGCGGCAGCATCGGCGGGGCGATCCGCTACTGGCCGGTGCGCGTCGGCTCGGCGCAGCTGCTGCTGCTGGGGCCGGTCGCGGTGCATCCCACGGCGCAGGGCGAAGGGCTGGGTGCGGCCTTGATCCGCGACACGCTGGAACGGGCGCGGGCGCTGGAATGGGGCCGGGTGCTGCTGGTTGGCGACGAGCCCTATTACCGCCGCTTCGGATTTTCCAAGATCGAAGGGGTCCAGATGCCTCCGCCGACCAACCCCGAGCGGGTTCTGGCGCTGGAGCTGCACCCGGGCGCCTGGCAGGGTGTCACCGGCGAGGTCGCGCGCAAGGCTTGAATTCCCGCCGGACGAGCCGATCTCTTAGGGAAGACCCTAGGAGGCCGCCCATGACCGCACCCGTTTCCGGAACCCAGCTCGTTCCCCTCAGCATCGACGCCGAGATTGCTGCGCTGGCCCGTCGTCACCGCGCCGCGGGCGGGGTCGGGCTGCAGGTGCTCAACATCATCGGCGGCAAGGCCGAGAACCTGCTCGAGCGGCTGCCCGACCGAGTCAAGGAGCGGCTCGAAGGCACAACGGCCAAGGCCCTGGAGCTGGCGCTGAAGGCCGCCTCGGGTTCGCGCCGGGCGGTGCCCGACCAGAAGGGCTGGCTGAACACCGCGCTTGCCACCGCCATGGGCGCGGCGGGCGGGGCAGGCGGGCTGCCGACGGCCATGGCCGAGCTGCCGGTCACCGTGACCGTGCTGCTGCGGGCGATCCAGGGGATCGCGGCGGAATACGGCTTTGACCCCGAGATGCCCGAGATCAAGCGAGAATGCCTCAGCGTCTTTGCCTCGGCCGGGCCGCTCGAGGCGGATGACGGGGCGGAGCTTGGGTTCCTTGCCACCCGTGTCACGCTGACCGGCGCGACGGTCCACGGGCTGATCGGCAAGGTCGCGCCGCGGCTGGCAACCGCGATGGGTCAGAAGCTGGCGGCACAGACCGTGCCCGTGCTGGGCGCCGCAGCAGGGGCGGCGACAAATTACGCCTATACCAGCTATTACCAGCAGATGGCGCATGTGCATTTCGGCCTGCTGCGGCTCTCCGAGCAGACCGGGCGTCCGCGCGCCGAACTGGTCGCCGCGTTGCAGGAGAAGCTGGCGCTGCGCGCTTAACCACTTCGCAAGGTTAATGGTCTATCAGGTGCGCGGGGCGCGGTGAAATCCGCGCCGCAGCACCCGCGCAGAAGGCGAGGGAAGCGTCCCGTGTCAGAACGGCCGGAGATGCGCGCACGACCACTATCGCCCGGGGTGCGGGGGACCGATGCGCCGGGCGAGCCTGCTTGGCCTGACGGGCACCTGCACGGGCGCGAGGGCCCGGCGGGCGTTGAGCTCCGCCTTATCCCTGCCAGCGCATGTACTCCATGACCGCGCCGCGCACCGACTGCTCGCCGCGCTCTCGCGCGTCGCAGATCACGTCGTAAAGCGCATCAAGGTCGGTACGCATGATCAGGCTCTTCACCGGCCCGATCGAGGCCGGGCGCATCGACAGCCGGTGCAGGCCGATGGCCGCAAGGCAGATCGCCTCGATCGGCCGGCCCGCGTCCTCGCCGCAGAAGCTCAGCGGCGTGCCGGTGGCCGAGCAGCGCTGCACGATCTGCTCGAGGAAGGTGAGGAAACTGACGTTCAGCGTGTCGTAGCGCCGCCGCACCCGCTCGTTCTCGCGGTCGGCGGCAAAGAAGAACTGCTTGAGATCGTTGCCGCCGATCGAGACGAACTCGACCTCCTCGAAGAACTTGTTCGAGGCATAGGCGAGGCTCGGCGTCTCGAGCATTGTGCCGACCGAGATCTTCTCGGGGACCACGTGGCCGAGCTTGCGTTCGGTGGCGATGGCCTTGTCGACCTCGGCGCGGGCGGCGCGGAATTCTTCCCATTGCGCGACAAAGGGGAACATCAGCGTCAGCGGTCGCCCCTCGGAAGCGCGCAGCAGCGCCTGCAGTTGCATGCGCATGACGCCCGGCCGGTCGAGACCGACGCGGATCGCCCGCCAGCCGAGCGCCGGGTTGGGCTCGTCCGTGGGCTTCATGTAGGGCAGCACCTTGTCCGAGCCGATATCGAGCGTTCGGAAGATCACCGGCTTGCCGCCGGCGGCCTCGGCGGCCTCGATGACCCGCTTGTAGACAGCGACCAACTCGGTGCGCGAGGGCATCTTGTTGCGCACGAGGAACTGCAGCTCGGTGCGGAAGAGGCCCACGCCCTCGGCGCCGGAGTTCTCCAGCGAGGGCAGGTCGGCCAGCAGCCCCGCGTTCATGTAGAGGCTGATCCGCTTGCCGCAGAGCGAGACCGCGGGCTTCTGGCGGATCGAGGCGTAGCGCTCCTGCGCCTCGGCCTGCATGGCGATCTTGTCGCGGAAGGCGGTGACCACCGTATCGTCGGGGCGCAGGTGCACCACGCCCTGATCACCGTCGACCATGATGTGATCGCCGTTCAGCGCCTCTGTGGTGATGCGCGGGGCGTTGATGACCAGCGGAATTGCCAGCGCGCGGGCGACCACGGCGGCATGGCTGCCGACCGAGCCTTCCTCGAGCACGATGCCGCGGAGCTGGCGGCCATAGTCCAGCAGTTCGCCGGGGCCGATGTTGCGCGCCACGAGGATGGGATCGGCGGGCATCGAGGCGCCGGTGTCCTTGCCCTGTCCGGTGAGGATGCGCAGCAGCCGGTTCGACAGGTCGTCGAGATCGTGCAGCCGTTCGCGCAGGTAATTGTCGGCGACCTGGCTCATCCGGGCACGGGCGGCGGATTGTTCCTTTTCCACCGCCGCCTCGGCGGAAAGCCCGCGCGAGATGTCTTCTTCCATGCGTCGCCGCCAGCCCTTGGAGTTGGCGAACATGCGGTAGGCCTCGAGCACCTCGAGCTGCTCGGCGTCCTCGACCGCGCCGGCGAGCAGCTCGTCGACGCTGACGCGCAGCTGTTCGATGGCGGTTGCGAGCCGCTCCAGCTCGCGCTCTGGATCGTCGGCGACGAGATTGGTGACCATCACTCGCGGCTCGTGCAGCCAGACGTGGCCCTCGGTGGTGCCTTCCTGCCCGGTGCCGCCGCGCAGCATGGTGGGCTGGGTGTGCCGCGCCGAGAGCGCCGCCGTGTCGCCTACGAAGGCGCCGAGCTCGGTCATCTCGGCCAGCACCATGGCGACCACTTCCAGCGCGTAGACCTCGTCGGAGGTGAACTCGCGTTTCTGCTTGGTCTGCACCACCAGCACGCCCAGCGTCTCGCCGAGGCGCTGGATCGGCACGCCGAGGAAGCTGGAGTAAATCTCTTCGCCGGTCTCCGGCATGTAGCGGAAGCCGCGCTCCGAGGGGGCGTCGGCGGTGTTGACCACCTTGCCGCTGCGCGCGACCCGGCCCACGAGGCCCTCGCCCATGCGCATGCGGGTCTGGTGAACGGCCTCTTTCTTGAGGCCCTCGGTGGCGCAGAGCTCGAGCGTGTCCTCGTCGCGGAAGAGGTAGATCGAGCAGACTTCGGAGCCCATGGAATCGGCGGTCAGATGCATGATCTTGTCGAGGCGCGCCTGCCCGGCGGCATCCTCGGCCATCGTGTCCCTAAGCCGCCCCAGAAGCTTGCGGCTTTCGCTTTCCGTGCCATCCGGCATTTTCGTGCCCGTCTTCATCGTTCCGCTCTGGGATCAGCTATATGCGGTTTGCCCGGAGAAAGGAAACGGGATCAAATAGCACGGTTGAATTCCGGCGCCTCTAGACGACCATTTGCCGCGCGTTTCCGCGCCTTTGAGAAGGGATCGCCGCGGCGGGAGGGCATTTCCGGGAAGATCGTCGCGCATATCGGCGCGGAAAAGAATTGGCGGCTTTAACGAATAAAAGAAACGGCGCCCCGAGAGGCGCCGTCATACAAGATGTCTGGGGATCGCGCAGCACCAGAAGGCCCCGGCGCGGGTCCGGTCAGTCGGCCTTTTCGAGCTCGAAAGCGTCGTGGAGCGCCTGCACCGCGAGCTCCATGTACTTGCGCTCGATCAGCACGGAGATCTTGATCTCGGAGGTGGTGATGACCTGGATGTTGATGTTCTCGTCCGAGAGCACCTTGAACATCTTGGCGGCAACGCCGGCGGCCGAACGCATGCCGATGCCGACGACCGAGACCTTGGCGACCTCGGTTTCCGATTCGAGCTTGTCGAAGGTCAGCTTGCCGGCTTCCTGCGCGTCGGCCAGTGCCTTCTCGGCGCGCTTCACCTGGTTGACCGGGCAGGAGAAGGTCATGTCGGTGACGCCTCCCTCGTGACCCTTGTAGTTGGTCTCGGAGACGTTCTGCACGATCATGTCGACGTTCACGCCGGCATCGGCCAGCGTGCCGAAAATCGCGGCGGCGATGCCCGGACGGTCGGCGATGGTGACGAGGGTCATCTTGGCCTCGTCCCGCGAAAAGGCCACACCGGCCACAACTTTGGATTCCATGATATCCTCCTCGTCGCAAACGAGCGTCCCGGCGTCGTCCGACTGTTCTTCGAAGCTGGAGAGGACCCTCAGCTTCACCTTGTAACGCATGGCGAGTTCGACCGAACGGGTCTGCAGCACCTTGGCGCCCAGCGAGGCCAGCTCGAGCATTTCCTCGAAGGAGATGCGGTCGAGCTTTCGGGCCTTTTCGCAGATCCGCGGATCGGTGGTGTAGACGCCATCGACGTCGGTGTAGATGTCGCAGCGCTCGGCCTCGAAGGCGGCGGCAAAGGCGACGGCGGTGGTGTCCGAGCCGCCGCGGCCGAGCGTGGTGATGCGGCCTTCGGGGCTGATGCCCTGGAAGCCGGCGACCACGGCGACCTTCATGCCCTCGTCGAACTTGCGGTTGATGTTTTCGGTGGGGATGCCCTCGATCCGCGCGGCGCTATGCGCTGAGGTGGTCAGCAGCGGCACCTGCCAGCCCTGCCAGCTGCGCGCGGGGATATCCATTTCCTGCAGCGTCAGCGCCATCAGGCCGGCGGTCACGTTCTCGCCCGAGGAAACGACGGCGTCATATTCGCGCGCGTCGAACAGCGGCGAGGTCTCTTCGACGTAGCCGACAAGCTTGTTGGTCTCGCCCGACATGGCCGAGACGATGACGATCACGTCGTAGCCCTTGGCCACTTCAACGCCGACGCGTTTGGCCGCCCGGCGAATCCGGTCAAGCGTGGCGACGGAGGTGCCGCCGAATTTCATCACGAGAACGGGCATGGCGCCTCCCCGGCATGGTCCTTTGAATCAGCGGTGCTTTACTTGGGGGGGGCGGGGCTGCGCAAGGGGATTGCGCGCCCACCGCGAGCGATCGCTGCGTGAGCCGGAGGCATCGTGGCATTTTCGAAAAGATGAAAGCGCCGGGGCTTCGCAGTTGTTCATTCCCGCCTGTCCGAGGGTTGGGGCCCCGGGTTGCAGAGGTACGCCCGGCGCTCAATAGGCGTGCGCGCGGCCATCCCAGGTCTCGAAGCAGCCGGTGGTCTCGAGGCTCAGCGCCTCGAGCCGGTCGGCGAGCCTTTCGGCGGATTGCTCGGGGGTCAGTTCGGCGCCGCTGCCGCCCATGTCGGTGGTCACCCAGCCGGGGTGGTAGATGCCCACGGCGATGCCCTGCGGGGTCAGCGCGGCGGCGAGATTGCTGCCGAGGTTCAGCGCCGCGGCCTTGGAGGCTCGGTAGATCAGCGCGTTGCCCTTGGCCAGCGCGTTCGACCCCATCTGCGAGGAGATGATCATGATCTTCGGGGTCTCGGCCCGCGCCAGCAGCGGCAGCATCGCCTGCACCGTCAGGAATACCCCGGTGACATTGACCGCGAACATCTCGGCCCACATCTCGGGCGGGTAGCCGGTGCCCAGCGGCTCGTGCCGGTCGAAATAGACCCCGGCGTTGCAGATCAGCGCGTCGAGCGTGGTCTGCCCGAGCTGCTCGGCCAGCGCCCTCGGCGACGCCGGGTCGCTCACGTCGAGCGGCAGCAGCCCGGGGGTGTTGCGCGCCGTGCCCAGCACCTCTTGCCCGCGCGCGGTGAGAGTCTTTGCAAGCGCCGCGCCGATGCCGCGGTTCGCGCCGGTGATCAGCAGGGTCATGGGAGCTCTTTCAGTTGGATTTTCGTGTCGGCATGAAGGGCAGGGGGGCCACCGGCACACCGTCCTCGATCAGCGCCTTGGCCTCGTCGCCGCGGGTCTCTCCCCAGATCGGGCGGTGCGGAGCGTCGCCGCTGTGCATGGCGCGCGCCTCGCGGGCGAAGTCGCGGCCAACGTAGTCCGAGGTCTTCTCGACATGCTCGCGCAGGGCGCGCAGCGCCTGCTCGGCGGGCGAAGACGGCTCGGACAGGTTGTGCTTTTCCTTGGCGGGTGCGGGCGCGCTCTCGGGGCGCGCGGCGCCGCTGTTCACGCGTGGGGCCATGAGCATCTTTTCCACCTTGGGCGAGCCGCAGACGGCGCAGGCCACCATGCCCGCAGCATGCAGCTTGTCGAAGGCGCTGGCCGATTGGAACCAGCTGTCGAAGCGGTGGTCATGCGTGCATTTGAGCGAGTATTGGATCATGCGGCTGTTCCGAAATGATCTCTTTTACCTAGTCAAATTCCGCGCAGGTTCAAGCCGATGTCAGTGCTTGAGGGAATAGGGGCGGAAGCCGAGCAACAGCTTGGCCAGTTCCGGGTGTTCGACCATCTCGGCGGCGCGCTTGGGGCTGACCCAGCGCTGCTTGCGTTCGCGCCGCTCGGGGAACTTCTTGTCGAGCTCCATCACTTCGAGCGGGTAGACCAGCGCGAGATGCGGCCGGTTCGAGCTGCGCTTCTGGTAGGTGTAGCCGCCGACGCAAAGCTCGTTTACGAGCCCCTTCACCCCGGCCTCTTCCCAGGCCTCGCGCGCGGCGGCCCTGGCCGGGCTGCGGCCTTGCATCGGCCAGCCCTTGGGCAACGTCCAGCGTCTGCGGCCCCGGCTGGTGATGAGGAGGATCTGCATCTTGCCGTCGCGGACGCGATAGCAAAGCGCCGCATATTGCACGTGGGTGCGCTTGGGCAGGGTCCTGATGCCCGGTCCGCGAGAAACGATGTCCAGTGAAGCGCCCATCCTGTTGTCCTGCTCTTTTTCGAGGAGGATGCGCCTATTTGGATGCTGCGTCCATATGTTGTGTCAGTTCTGAGACAAGTTCGCCTGCCGATGCCTCCGGTTCGAGCAGCGCGCCCGCCGCGGCCCCGGCGCGCTGCTGGGACTTCTCGTCGGCCAGCGAAAGCAGCGCGGCGGCAAGGCCCGCGGCATCCTCGATGGGCAGGGCGGCACCGGCGTCGTCGAGCAGGCGGAAGGGCACCCGGAAGTTGCGCACGTCGGGGCCGTGGATCAGCGCGTCGCCAAAGGCCGCGGGTTCGTAGGGCGTATGGCCGCCGCGGTCGGTCAGCGTTCCTGCGATGAAGACGCGGCCGGCGAGGCGGTAGAAGAGCGCCATCTCGCCCAGCGTGTCGGCGAGATAGACATCGGCACCGCTCGGCGACTCGCCGAGGCTGCGGCGCGCGCAGCTCAGCCCTTGCGCGGCGGCAAGCCGGGCGATCTGCTCGGCCCGGCGCGGGTGTCGCGGAGCGAGAATCAGTCGCAGGCCGGGGTCCTGTTGCCGCGCTTCGGCATGGGCTGCGAGCACGGTCTCGTCCTCGCCCTCGTGGGTGGAGGCGGCGAGCCAGGTGCGGGCGCGGGGGAATTCGGCCTCGAGCGCGGCGTCGTGCTGCTCGGGCGGGGTGTAGAGCGCCTTGAGGTCGACCACTGGCCCCTGCGCCGCCTTGGGCAGCCCGGCGGCGACGAAGCGGTCGCGCGAGTCGGGGTCCTGCGCCGACAGGAAGGCGATGCGCCGCAGCACACGTGCCTGCAACCCGCCGAAGAGACGCCAGCCCTTGGCGGTGCTCTCGGTGAGCCGTCCGCCCAGCACCAAGACCGGACCGGGGCAGCTCAGCAGGCGGTTCGGCCAGAGCTCGGATTCCATGGTGATATGGCTGGTCACGTTCCAGCGGCGATGCATGCGCTTTGCGGCGCGCGCGAGGTCGAGTGGCGCGAGTCGCGCGCAGAGCCCCCAGCTTTGCGCCAGCGCCACACCCGACTCGGAGTTGCAGGTGACCAGCAGCTTCATCTCGGGCCGCGCGGCGCGCAGCGCTTCGATCACCGGCTTCGCCGAGGCCAGTTCGCCGTTCGAAGCGGCGTGCAGCCAGACGTGCGCACCGGGCAGCGCCTTGCCGTGGCCGAGCCGCGCGCGAATCCCGTCCCAGTCGCCCTTGAGCGCGGCGCGGCCCAGCACGACGGCCGCGAAGAGGGACAGGAGCAGGCGGTAACGCAGCATTGGCGGGACTGGGTCCTCAGGGCAGGATCGTGATATCAGAACGGCACTTAGGCCGAAGGGCCAAGCGCTGCAACACTCGGAGGCGCGGGACTGCCGCACTGCCGGAAGCTTGATATATAAGGAGATGTTTCCGAAGAGGGAAAGTGGTGGGCGACCCTGGAATCGAACCAGGCGTGCGTCTCCGCGAGGGAGTTACAGTCCCCTGCCACACCTTGCGGCCTGTCGCCCACTTTCCGCCAGTCTCTGGCGTGCGGCGCCGTATGACCGGCGTCGTGGGGCGCTGACTACAAGCACTCAAAAGGGTCGTCAACAGGAAAATATCTTGCAGCGCGTCACCGGGCGATGCAGAGACCGAAGCTCAGGAAAAAAAGGACGCGTGCCATGGTCAAGAAACCGAAATGGGTGGTCGAGAAGGAACAGTCGAAGAAGGCCAAGGCGGCCGAGACCGTCTGGCTGTTCGGCCTGCATGCGGTGCGTGATGCGCTGATGAACCCCAAGCGCGAGAAACTGCGCTTGATCTTGACTTTAAATGCTAAAACCAAGCTCGAGGACGCGCTGGAGGCCGGCGGAATCGAGCCCGAGATCCACGATCCGCGGAAGTTCGGCGCACCGCTCGACCCGCAGTCCGTGCACCAGGGCGCGGCGCTGGAGGTGAAACCGCTGAACTGGGGCCGACTCGAGGATGTCGCGCTCGGAGATGGCGATACGCCCCCCCCGTCTGGTGGTTCTCGACCGGGTGACCGATCCGCATAACGTCGGGGCAATCCTGCGCTCGGCCGAGGTTTTCGGCGCGCAGGCAGTGATCGGCACGCTGCACCATTCGGCCCCCGAGACCGGCGCGCTGGCAAAGACCGCCTCGGGCGCGCTGGAGCGCCAGCCCTACCTGCGCGAGCGCAACCTCGCCGACACCATCGTGGCGCTGCAGGGGATGGGCTACATCGTGCTCGGCCTCGACGGTGAGGCCGAGGTCAGCATCGACACGGCGATGGAAGGCAAACGCGATCGCGCCGTGGCACTGGTGCTCGGCGCCGAGGGGCCGGGGCTGCGCCAGCGCACCAAGGAGACCGTCGACCAACTGGTGAAGATCGACTTCGCGCGCGGTTTCGGCTCGCTCAACGTGTCGAACGCGGCGGCGGTGGCCCTCTACGCCGCAAGGCCCTGATCCGGGGGCGAACTTGCGGGGCGGCAGCGGCGGACCCATATCGGGGGCATGGTCCAGACGATTGCCACCTGTTGCTACTGCGGAAGCCGCGCCGCCCTCGTGCTGAACGGCACACAGCGCCATGAACTCAGCTGCGCCTCCTGCGGGGCGCCGCTGCGCCAGCTGAAGAACCTCAAGTCCGAGACCGGGCGCGGCGCCACCGGTCCCGCCCCGGCGCAGGCGAGGCCGATGCCGCATCCCTCCAAAACGCAGCGCAAGGTCGAGAAGGCCGCGCGCAAGATGGCGAAGAAGCACCTCAGGAAACGGCGCTCTCCGGCGCAGCGGGCCGCCAAGGGGATCTTCGATCTGCTCGAGGACATTTTCGACTGAGGCGGCGCGCCCTGCCATGCACAGGCTGCAGCACAGTGCCGCACAAAAACCGGCCTAGTCTTTCTTGCCCTCCTGTCTTATTTGGCGGGGGACGAAATGCGAGGCGACATGGCGGATTACGAAAACCCGGGCCCGGTTGAAGAAAACTGGAAAGACGCGATTTCCTCGGTCGAGGAGATCATCGAGGATGCCCGCAACGGGCGGATGTTCATCCTCGTCGACCACGAGGACCGCGAGAACGAGGGTGACCTCGTGATCCCGGCGCAATGGGCGACCCCCGACGCGATCAACTTCATGGCCACCCATGGCCGCGGCCTGATCTGCCTGTCGATGACCTCGAAGCGCATCGACGAGCTGGGCCTGCACCTGATGTCGGTCAACAACTCCTCGCGCCACGAGACGGCCTTCACCATCTCGATCGAGGCGCGCGAGGGCGTGACCACCGGCATCTCCGCTGCCGACCGGGCCAAGACCGTAGCCGTGGCCATCGATGCCTCGAAGGGCGCGGCCGATATCGCCACCCCGGGCCACGTCTTCCCGTTGCGCGCCAAGGACGGCGGCGTGCTGGTGCGTGCCGGCCACACCGAGGCCGCGGTGGACGTCTCGCGCCTTGCCGGTCTGAACCCCGCGGGCGTGATCTGCGAGATCATGAACGAGGACGGCACCATGTCGCGCCTTCCCGAGCTGGTGGCCTTTGCCCAGAAGCACGGGCTGAAGATCGGCACGATCTCGGATCTCATCGCCTACCGCCGCCGCCACGACAACCTTGTGCGCGTGCGCTCCGAGGAGGTGATCCGCTCCGAGTTCGGCGGCGACTGGCACATGCGCATCTACACCGACCAGTCCCATGGCGACGAGCATATCGTGCTGACCAAGGGCGATATTTCCGGCCCCGAGCCGGTGCTGGTGCGGATGCATGCGCTCGACCCGATGCTCGACATCATCGGCACCGGCCACGGCGGTCGCTCGGACGAGTTCCGCGACTCGATGCAGGCGGTGGCCGAAGAGGGGCGCGGCGTGGTCGTGCTGCTGCGTGACACCTCGATGAAGCTTGAGTTGCATGACGACGTGTCTCCGCGCACCCTGCGTCAATACGGGCTCGGCGCGCAGATTCTCTCGTCGCTCGGCCTGTCGAAGATGGTGCTGCTGACCAATTCGCCCACCCCGCGCGTCGTCGGGCTCGAGGCCTACGGGCTCGAGATCGTGGGCACCCGCAAGATCGGAGACTGACGATGGCCTCGAGCGAAACCCATTACACCCTGCCGCGCGCCGAGTTCGACAAGCCGGTGAAAATCCTCATCGTCGTCGCGCCCTACTACAAGGATATCGCCGACGAGCTGATCGCCGGCGCCATCGCCGAGATCGAGGCGGCGGGCGGCTTCCACGAGATCGTCGAAGTGCCCGGCGCGCTGGAAGTGCCGACCGCCATCGGCATCGCCGAGCGCATGTCGAACTTCGACGGCTACGTGGCGCTCGGCTGCGTGATCCGCGGCGAAACCACCCATTACGAAACCGTCTGCAACGACAGCTCGCGCGGGCTGACGCTGCTCGGCCTGCAGGGGCTCTGCATCGGCAACGGCATCCTCACCGTTGAGAACCACGAGCAGGCGCGGGTGCGTGCCGAATCGGCCGGCCAGAACAAGGGCGGCGGTGCCGCGGCTGCAGCCTTGCATCTTGTCGCGCTGGCCCGTAGGTGGGGCGGCGCCCGCAAGGGGGTGGGATTCGTGCCCGCCCAGGATGAATACCAGATCGCGGGCGCTTCCAAAGGAAAGCATAGCGCATGACGACCCCGGTCCCTCCCTCCGGCAATCAGAAACGCCGTATGAAATCCGCATCCCGGCTCTACGCCGTGCAGGCGCTCTACCAGATGGAGCTCTCCGGCACGACGGCTGAGAAGACGATGCGCGAATTCCTCGACTACCGCTTCGGCGCGGAAGTCGAAGAGGGCGTGGAGCTGGTGGACGGGGACGTCGATCTCTTCGGCAAGATCATCGGCGAGGCGGTCAACTGGCAGGCGAAGATCGACCAGATGACCGATCGCGCGCTGGTGGCGAAATGGCCGATCGACCGGATCGACCCGATCCTGCGCGCGCTGTTCCGAGCCGCGGGCGCCGAGATGATCGCGCTCGACACGCCGCCGAAAGTGGTGATCACCGAGTTCATCGACGTGGCCCGCGCCTTCTTCAACGAGGGCCGTGAGGTGCAGTTCGTGAACGCCGTGCTCGACCACATGGCGCGCGAGGCGAAGCCCGAGGCGTTCTGACGACTTGCGGGAAAGGGGGCGCTGCCCCCGCCGCGCTGCGCGCGACTCCCCCGGGATATTTGGACCTAGAAGAAAGGGCCGGTCGCGCGCGTCGTGACCGGCCCTTTTGCGCCGGTGGCCGCTGCCCTGGCGGCAGCGGGGCTTGCGTTTCGCTTCGGCATCCCTAAATCTGAATGTGACGAAGCGGAAGTTTCCGCGGGTCTTGCGCTTTGGTGCGAGTCCGCTACGCTTCATTCACCTGATGAAGGAGAGTCACATGCCGAAACTCGTCCGCCTCTACATCACCCAATGCGCGATCGGCTTCGGCCTGTCGGCAGGTTTCGTCGCGCTGCTGCTCTGGCAGAACGTCGCCAACCTGCAGCACCTGGTGACCCATAGCGACGCGGGCATGCTGGCAGTGTTTCTCCTGTGGCTGTTCAACGGCCTGGTCTTTGCCGGCGCGCAATTCGCGATGACCGTGATGCGCCTGTCTGGCGATGTCTCGCGTCCTTCGGGCGGCAAGCGCATGGCGCTCGAGCCGATGCCGGTTCGCATCCCCGTCGAGCAGAAGCCGCGCCGGCTTCTCTGAGCGGACGACCGGATGAAATGAGTCGAAGCGCCTCCTCGCGGGGCGCTTTTTTTCATGCGCGGCTCTCATGCGCGCGGTGCGGGGCGCACCGCTCATGCTGTCGATCATCTGGGGGTGGGAGCGGCGGGAACCGGTCCTTCCGTGGGGTTATCTCATTCCCGAGGACCTGTATATACAGGTGGGCGTCAGGTAACCGGACCAGGGCCCGGACAGAGCCAACTCCCTCGGAATTGCTTAAGGCCACCGGAATGCAACCATGCACGCAAAGGTCAGAACCCGCCTGAGCCGGAGATAGTGGCAGAGAGGCCCTTCGACAAGGGGTAAGCGGTGGTCTGTCAGCTTTCCGCCGTCACGAATTTGTATCGGGCCAAGTCCTCGGGCAGCAGGATGTAGATCTGGTCGGCGGGTGTGGCGAGCGCGGGGCGCAGCAGCATCGGATCGATGCCCATTTCCTCGAGGTATTCCATAACCTCGCCCTGGCCGCGCTGGATCTGCTCGACCGCGATGAAGGCGGGCAGGATCGTGCTTTCGCCGAAATAGTGCTGGTGCACGCCGACCGAGGCGCCCTCGGCAATGTCCCGGGTTGTGCCCGAGGCGAGGAGGTAGGGGCAGGCGGAGTAGCAGAACTCGCCCTTCAGCATACGCGTCTGAAGTCCCATCTGTCGAACGTGCCGTCCGATGGCAAGCGCGTCAGGCACCGAGCCGCCGGGGCTTTGCAGGACCAGCGACTCGAGTGGCGCGGCCTCGTCGAGCGCGGCGATAATCCGCTCGGCGTCGCCCTCGGCGATGGTGCCTTCGAGCCGCCATGTCGCGCCGTCGCTTCGGGTCAGCGCCAGCCGGTTGGGCAGCTTGCCGGGATCGCGCAGCGGCGAGAGCGGCGGCAGGTCGCGGTTCGGCGCAAAGGTGCGTCGCTGGTCACCGGGCTGCACCGGCTGCGACAGGCGCGGGGCGGAAGGGCCGAAGCGGGGCAGGGAAAAGTCGCTGCTGGTCAGGTCGCCCCAAACGAGGAAGGCGCCGAGCGCGATCTGCAGCACCAGCGCGCCGGTGAGGGCGCGGGCGACGGTCAGGTGCCTCATGGCGTGCGCCCGGTAAAACGGGAGACCTCGGGGGTCTCCTCCGTCGCCGGGACCGGCGCGGATGCCGGGGCAGGGGGCGCCGGGTGCAGCGTGGTCTCGACATCGCGCATGGCGTGCAGCGCGGCGCGCAGCTCGGCGAGGGTCAGCGTGTCCTCGATCTCGGCGCCCTCGCGCCCGTGGCGGATCGCACCATGGGTGACGGCGAGAATCAGCACAAGCACCGCAGGCAGCAGGTCGATGGCGATGGCCCCGGCCCAGGAGGGCACGAAATTGCGGGCGTACATGATGACCGCGTCGGCGGCGGAGACCGGCGTGTAGGTGACCTCGGCGGCGGGCTGCAGCGCCAGCACGTTCTGCGCGGCGCGCTCCAGCGTGGTCGCGCGCTGGCCGAGCACTTCCAGCACCGAGGTGATGGTCGCCGCCTGGTTGCCGCGGTCGGCGTCGCTCTGGCCGTCGAGCTCTGGTAGCACCACCGAGGCGGCCAGGTCCTGCGCGGCGCGCTCGACCAGCGGTGCGACCGAGAGCTGGCGGAGTTGCGCGATGAGGCCCTGCAGCTCCACCGCGGCCTCGGAAAATTCCACCGAGCGCGGCTCCACCGGCCCTGGCTCGACGGTCAGCGCGCGCATGCGCGACAGGATGGCGTTGCCCTGGGCGAAGGCGCTGTCGACCAGCGGCGTCTGCTCGGCGATCTGCGCCTCGAGCGCCGAGAGTTCCGCCGCCTTTTGCCGCAGCACGCGGAACACGGCGCCGCGCCCGGCGAGGCCGGAAAGCGAGCCCTGCGCCTCCTGCTCGGAAAGATCCTCGAAGCTCTGCCGCACCCGTGCCACGTCGCGCTCGAGCGACTGGCCGGTGAGCGCGATTTCATGGGTGCGCTCCAGCGCGCCCTGGTAGTCCTGCACGGTCTTGGCGAGGTGCTGCTCGACCGCAGCCGAACCCGCCAGCGCCGCGGCGTTGAGCCAGGAGGACATGGCGATGATTGCCAGCGAGCCCAGGCCCATGGCCGCCAGCAGCCCGACGCGCGACCGGGTCGAGCGCATCGCCGGGAACAGCCGCATCAGGTAGGACCAGAAGACGAAAATGCCCACCGAGACCGCCACCGAATAGGCGATGGCGGCAAAGACGGTGAAGGCGCCGCCCTCTTCGAGCAGCGACGACACCCCGAGATAGGTGTAGATGCCCGAGGCCACCGAGAGCACGCCGAGCGCCGTGCCCGAGAAGGTGTCGAGCCAGCCGAGGTGGGATTCGAGCTCGCGCGCGTGGCGGATGCCACGGGTCTTCGACTGGGCGGAGCGGGTGTCGTCGGTCTCGGCCGGCGCGGCGTCGGTCCGGGCGTCTGTCATGGGCGGGGCCTCCTGCAACCATTTGACAGGAAATAGGCGCTGCGGCGGCGCAAAAAAGAGTGAGCGGCCTGCGGCTTGTCTTTGTTCACCCATTGTTCATACTGGGTGCATGAGCATGCTGAGCGAAACACCGATGATGCCCGGCCAGGTGCTGGCGCGCGGCGTCTGCCGTCACCTGGCCAGCCTCGGCTTCGCGCCGGTCGAGGAATTCGTTCCCGAGCGCGGCCGTCGGGTCGACGTGATGGCGCTGGGGCCGAAGGGCGAAATCTGGGTGGTCGAGTGCAAGAGCAGCCGTGCCGACTTCATGTCGGACGGCAAGTGGCAAGGCTATCTGGATTGGTGTGACCGCTATTTCTGGGCGGTGGACGAGGCGTTTCCCACCGATCTGCTGCCCGAGGGCACCGGGCTGATCATCGCCGACGCCTATGACGCGGAGATCCTGCGCATGGCGCCCGAGGCGAAGCTCAGCGGCGCGCGGCGCAATGCGCTGATCCGGCGCTTTGCCACCCATGCGGCGCGGCGGCTGCACGCGTTGAGGGACCCCGAGGCGCGGCTCGACGCCTGGGGGTGATGTCAGCAGGGCAGGCGGCTCAGCGCTTGACCTTGCGCGCGGTCGCGGCGGCGGCGCGCAGCTCCTCGGCGATTTCCTCGGCTTCTTCGGGGTCGAAGTCCATCGGGATCTCGAGATCGCCGGCGTAGATGTAGAGGCGCACCATGCCCTGGTCGGTCGGGCCGATCTGCAGGTTGGCTTCGATGTCGCGTTCGGTGTTGATCCCCATGATCGTCCCCATGAAACTGGAATTGCGCGGGCTTAGACCCGTGGCGGATATATTGCAAGCGAGGGGGCCGGGATGTCCATGTTGCAGACGGCGGAGGAGACCATCGAGCTGAGGCCCTACGGTCCCGGCGACCGGGACTGGCTGGTGCGTCAGCACGCCGAGCTCTACGCCCGCGACGAGGGTTTCGACGACAGCTTCGGTCCGCTGGTGGAGAGCATCCTGCGGGATTTCGAGGCGAAGCATGACCCGGTGCGCGAAGGCGGCTGGATCGCCTGGGAGGGTGGGGATCGACTCGGCAGCATCTTCTGCGTCGATGCGGGGGCGTGCGAGGGGGAGGCGCTTGCCAAGCTGCGGCTCTTCCTGCTGCTGCCGGAGGCGCGGGGCAGGGGTCTTGGGCAGCGCCTGCTGGAAACCTGCATGGGATTCGCGCGTGACGTCGGGTACACCCGGATGACGCTCTGGACCCATGAAAGCCACCGCGCCGCCTGCGCACTCTATTTGAAAAACGGGTTTTCCCTTGTGTCCTCGGTACCTGTGACCAGCTTCGGGGTGCCGCTGGTCGAGCAGCATTGGGAGCGTGCAATTTAACTCAGGATTGGGGCTTGCAATCGAAAATGGCTGGCGTTATTCCCCCCGAGCGTGCCGCCTTAGCTCAGTAGGTTAGAGCGCTTGATTGTGGATCAAGAGGTCTCCCGTTCGAACCGGGAAGGCGGTACCATCTTCCTCCCTCGCAGTATGTGACAGGCCGAGAACGCCGGTTAACCTGTGCGGTGCCGGTTTGGGGCTCTGCCCCGTCCGCGCCGGCGCGGACTCCCCGGGATATTTTTTGCCTAGAAGAAGACCCGCGTCGGCGATTAGTCGGCGGGGGTGATCGCAATGGTCTGGCGGAGTTCCCGAGTCGCGCGGTCGAAGATCAGGATCTGGTTGTCCGTGGTGACCACGGCGTACCAGTCGCCACCCTGCGTGAAGGCCGAGGCCGTCGCGCCGGAGGGCAGGGTGATCTCGGCGGGCAGCGGTGCGGGAGGTTTTGTTGCCGCGGTGAAGCGGATGACAATCAGCGACACAATGGCTACAAGCCCTGCGATCATCACCGCCGTGAGCACCGTGACCAGCCGCCGCAGGAAGCGCAGGTTGGCCGGTTCGGGCAGGATTTCGGGATCTTCAGGAGTATTGGACATGGAGCAGCCTCTGCGCGTCGTCATCGGGGAAGCCCCGCCGCCGCGTCTTGATAAGGCGCTGGCACGCGATGTGCCAGAGGAAGCCGCGCTGTCGCGCACCCGCCTTGCGAAACTCATCGCCGAGGGCGCGGTGATGCGCGCGGGCGAGGTGCTCTCGGATCCCAAGGCGAAGGTCGAGGAGGGCGACGTGCTGGAAATCTCCGTGCCGCAGGCCGAGGAGAGCCATATCGGCCCCGAGGACATCCCGCTCGACATCGTCTGGGAGGATGACGACCTCGTGGTGGTCAACAAGCCCGCGGGCATGGTGGTTCACCCGGCACCCGGCACGCCCACGGGCACGCTGGTCAACGCGCTGCTGTTCCACTTCGGCGACAAGCTCTCGGGTGTTGGCGGGATGAAGCGGCCGGGCATCGTGCATCGGATCGACAAGGACACCTCGGGGCTGCTGGTAGTGGCCAAATCCGACCGGGCGCACCACGGGCTGGCGGCGCAATTCGAGAAGCACAGCGCCGAGCGCGCCTATCTCGCGCTGGTGCACGGCGTGCCCTCGACCGCCGATCCGCGGCTGCGCGGGGTGAAGGGCGTGTCGGTCGAGCCCGGAGAGGTGATCCGCATCCAGTCCGGGCTGGCGCGGCACAAGACCGACCGGCAAAAGCAGGCGGTCTACTTCGACGGGCAGGGGCGTCACGCCACCACCCGCGCGCGGGTGCTCGAGACCTTCGGAGCGCCGCCGGCGCTGGCGCTGGTGGAATGCCGGCTGGAGACCGGGCGGACCCATCAGATCCGCGTGCACATGGCCCATGCCGGGCACGGGCTCATCGGCGATCCGGTCTACGGCGGGCGCCGCAAGATCGCCGCCAAGGCGCTGCCGCCGCAGGTGGTGGCTGAGGTCGACCGCTTCGATCGGCAGGCGCTGCATGCCGCGCTTCTGGGGTTCGAGCACCCGGTGACGGGCGAAGACCTGCGCTTTGAGGCGGAGCTGCCCGCGGACATGGCGCATCTGCTGCAGACATTGCGCGGCGAGTGACATATCCTTCGCATCTGCGTGAGATCGTCGAAATCCGGATCCGCGGAGCGGGACTATGCGTTAAATACGTGAAAACCTTGAACACCCCATGGTGCATCCCTGCACAGTGGAGTGGTTGAATTCCATCGAGGGGCTGCCCATATGGCATGTTAACCCTCATAACATTGGAGGAAGGGGCACGTGAGCAACTACGCGAATCTGCCGGCGCCGTCGCCGGAAGCCGGCCTCAGCCGTTACCTGCAGGAGATCCGCAAGTTCCCGCTGCTGGAGCCGGAAGAGGAATACATGCTGGCCAAGCGCTGGGTCGAGGAGCAGGACGCCGCCTCGGCGCACAAGATGGTCACCAGCCACCTGCGTCTCGCGGCGAAGATCGCCATGGGGTACCGTGGCTACGGCCTGCCGCAGGCCGAGGTGATCTCGGAGGCCAACGTCGGGCTGATGCAGGCGGTCAAACGCTTCGATCCCGAAAAGGGCTTCCGCCTGGCAACCTATGCCATGTGGTGGATCCGTGCCTCGATCCAGGAATACATCCTGCGCTCCTGGAGCCTGGTGAAACTCGGGACCACCTCGGCGCAGAAGAAGCTCTTCTTCAACCTGCGCAAGGCGAAGAACCGCATCGGCGCGCTGGAGGAGGGCGACCTGCGGCCCGAGCATGTCGAGAGGATCGCCACCGACCTCGGCGTCTCCGAGGACGAGGTGATCTCGATGAACCGGCGCCTGTCGGGCGGTGACGCCTCGCTCAACGCCACCGTCGGCTCCGAGGGCGAAGGGTCCATGCAGTGGCAGGACTGGCTCGAGGATGAGGACGCCGACCAAGCGGCAGACTACGCCGAGCGCGACGAGATGGACGCGCGCCGCGCCATGCTGGCGCAGGCGATGGACGTGCTCAACGATCGCGAGAAGGACATCCTCACCCAGCGCCGCCTTGCCGAGCAGGCGGTGACGCTCGAAGAGCTTTCGGGCATCTACGACGTCAGCCGCGAGCGGATCCGGCAGATCGAGGTGCGCGCCTTCGAAAAGCTGCAGAAGCGCATGCGCGAGCTGGCGATGGAGCAGGGGATGCTCACCGACGCCTGATCCGCTCCCGGCCAAGTCCTACGAACGCCCGTCGCCCTGCGGCGGGCGTTTTGCTTGCGGGGGGGCGCTACGGGCGCTACCATCGGGCGCGACACAGCAAGGGACAAGATCATGGCTGACCACGTCAGATGGGGCATCCTCGGCGCCGCCAATTTCGCCAAGAACCACATGGGACCGGCGATCCACGCCGCGCGCGGCGGTGCGCTGAGTGCCATTGCGACCTCGACGCCGGAGAAGGCCGCGCCCTTCGCCGAGTTTGCCCCGGGGCTGAAGGTGCACGAGAGCTACGAGGCGCTTCTTGCCGATCCCGAGATCGACGCGGTCTACATCCCGCTGCCGAACAGCCTGCACGCCGAGTGGACGCGCAAGGCCGCGCAGGCCGGCAAGCACGTTCTTTGCGAGAAACCCATCGCGATGCGAGCCGAGGAGATCGACGAGTTGATTGCTGTCCGTCAGGCGACGGGGAAGCTGGTGGCCGAGGCCTGGATGGTGGCGCATCACCCGCAGTTCGCCAAGGCGCGCGAGCTCTTGCAGGCGGGCGAGATCGGCGAGCTGGTGCGGGTCGACAGCACCCATAGTTTCTACAATGACGACCTCGGCAATATCCGCAATCAAGCGGATGTCGGGGGCGGCGCGCTGCGCGATGTGGGCGTCTATGCCTTCGGCTCGGTGCGGCTGATCACCGGGCAGGAGCCGGGCGAGATCCTCGCCGCCGAGATCGATTGGCGGAACCAGGTGGATGCTTCGGCGCATGTCATGGCGCGTTTCCCGGGATTTCTCTACACCGGCCGCGTCTCCACCCGCGCCGCGCCCTGGCAGGAAATCGTGCTGCATGGCACCCGGGCGGTGATGCGCCTGCCGGTGCCCTTCAATGTGCAGGTCTTCGGCGAGGCTAGGCTCGAGCTGCACGGGCCGGGGCTGGAAACTCGGACCTGGCGCTGGCCGGCCGAGAACCATTACGTGCTGCAGGTCGAGGCCTTCAACCGGTCGGCGACGGGCGCGGCGGACTACCCGCTGCCGCTGGAGTTCTGTCGTGGCACCCAGGCCTTCGTCGACCGCATCTTCGCTGCGGCGCCGCGGGGCTGATGCTGCGCAGCATTTTACGGGCCGCGGCGCAGCAAAATTGCTGCCCGCGCTCGGCAAGTGCTAGTGAAACTGATGCTTTTCTTTTTTTTCTGCACTCGCATAGGCTTTTTCTCAACTCTGCGTGGAGGGAGGGTCCATCGTGGCTGACAAGGAAAAACCGCTGCTCATCAAACGCTACGCGAGCAGGCGGCTCTACAATACCGAGACCAGCGACTACGTGACGCTCGAGGATATCTCGGGTTTCATCCGGGACGGGCGCGATGTGCAGATCGTCGATCTGAAGTCGGGTGATGATCTCACCCGGCAATACCTGCTGCAGATCGTTGCCGAGCACGAGAGCCGCGGCGAGAGCGTGCTGCCGATCAACGTGCTGACCGACCTCGTGCGCAGCTACACCACGCAGGCGACCTCGGCGGTGCCGCAGTTCCTTGCTGCCAGCTTCGAGATGTTCCGCGAGAGCCAGAGCAAATGGGCGGACAGCATGAGCCACATGAACCCCATGATGCCGAAGATCCCGGGGCTCGAGGCGATGCAGGCGCAGCAGGAGGCCTTTCTCAAGGCGATGGCCGGGAACATGGGTAAGAGCTGGTCTGGCCCCGAGAAGGAAGAGCCGAACGGCGAAAGCGAGGAAGACCTAGCGGCCATCAAGAAGCAGCTGGCCGAGTTGCAGCAGAAGCTCTCTAAAATGGACAAGTGATGCGGCGGGCCCTTCGGGGCCCGATGTGTTTCGGGGGACTCTGGACGCGCGACTTTCAGGGCCACCGGGACTTTGCGCAGGATTCGGATTTCCCCCGCCTGCGGCTTGCGGCAAAGGGAGGGCATGGACACCGCATCTTCCCTCCGCATCGACCGCCGCTCGGCGCTGCTGCTGCTCACCCTGGCAACGCTCTGGGGCAGCACCTTCCTTTTTGCCGAGATCGCCCTGACCGAGCTTAGCCCGATGCAGGTGACACTGCATCGGGTGGTGATCGCGGCCTTCGCGCTCTGGCTGGTGCTGCGCCTGCGCGGGGTCAAGGTGCCGCGCTCGCCGCGGCTCTGGGGCGCCTACCTTGTCATGGGCGCGCTCAACAATGCCTTGCCCTTCACGCTGATCTTCTGGGGCCAGACCCATATCGAGAGCGGGCTGGCGGCGATCCTCAACGCCTCTACCGGCGTGCTGGGCGCGGTGGTGGCGGGGCTATTGCTGCGTGACGAGCGGCTGAGCTGGCGCAAGCTGGCTGGGGCGGGGCTCGGGCTCGCGGGGGTGGCAGTGGTGATCGGGCCGGACCGGCTGACCACGCTCGATCCGCGCAATCTGGGGCAGGGCGCGGTTCTGCTGGCGGCGCTGAGCTATTCGCTGGCCAGCGTCTGGGCCAAGCTGAGGCTCGCCGGGCAGCCGCCGCTGGCCAATGCCTTCGGCATGCTGGCGGGCGCTGCGGTGATCATGCTGCCGCTGGTGATCTGGCAGGACGGGCTGCCGACACTCGATTATTCGCCACGCGTCTGGGCCGCGTTGCTGGGCCTGTCGCTGCTGGCCACGGCGCTGGCCTTCATCCTCTACTTCGCGATCCTCGCCCGGGCGGGCGCGGCGAACCTGATGCTGGTGACGCTGCTGATCCCGGCCTTCGCGATCCTCATCGGCCGCGTCGTCCTGGGCGAGCAGCTTCCGGCGGGGGTCTACCTCGGCCTCGCGATCATCGCCTCCGGGCTTGTGGTGACCGACGGGCGGCTGCTCGCGCGTCTGCGACGCAAGCCGCCCGCCGAAGAGCCTCAGGTGCCGTAGGCACGCAGCGGACCCATCACGCTTTCGGCGGCGCCCACCAGCACCTCGGCGACAGCCTCGCACTCTGCGAGGCTGAGCCGCGCAGGCAGGCGGGTGTCGCAGGCACGCTCGAGCATGGCGCGGGTCCGGGGCAGCTCGGGCACCTCCTCGAGGAAGCGCCAGTTCCAGAAGGCGCGGGCATTGTCGGACGAAAGCCCGAAGAGCTGCACCTTCACGCCGCCCGCCTCGGCGGCAGAGAGGAAAGCGCGCATCTCCTCGGCGCTCATCCCGGTGAGGTTGAACTGCAGCGAATCCGGCGCGCGCTCTTCCGGAACCAGCTTCTCGGGCACCTCGATCCAGGGCGAGCGGTTGAGGATCGCCGCCACATGGTCATGGTTGCGCCGGCCGTCGCGGACACGGCGCGCGACATGCGCCAGCTGCGGGCGGATCACCGCGGCGGCAAGGTTCGACAGGCGCAGGTTGTAGAGCGGCAGCCGGTTCTGCCAGCGGGCAAAGGCCTCTTCCAGATCGGACGTATTGTCCCCCGGTGCCATGTGTTTCTTCCAATTGTGCTCGTAAGCGCCCGAGAGGATCACCGCCCGCGCCACGAACTCGGCGTCGTCGGTGATCAGGATGCCGCCCTCGCCGGCGTTGACCAGCTTGTAGCTCTGGAAAGAGAAGCAGCCGACCCGGCCCAGCGTGCCGATGTTGCGCCCCGCCCATTTGGTGCCGAGCGAATGCGCGGCATCCTCGATCACAGGCAGCCCGCGCGCGTCGCAGAGCGTCAGGATCGCGTCCATGTCCGAGGTGTGGCCGCGCATGTGGCTGATGATCACCGCGGCGACACCGTCCAGCTTGGCCTCGAAGTCGGCGATGTCGATGCGGTAGTTCTCGCCGACCTCGCAGAGCACCGGCACGCAATCCGCATGCACGATCGATGAGGGCACGGCGGCAAAGGTGAAGCCGGGGATGAGAACCTTGGCGCCGCGCGGCAGGTCCAGTGCCTTGAGCGACAGGAAGAGCGCCGCCGAGCAGCTCGACACCGCCAGCGCGTATTTGGCACCCAGCAGCGCCGCGAACTCGCGCTCGAGCAGGGCGACGGGCGCATCCTCGGGCGCGGTGTAGCGAAAGAGATCGCCCGACAGCAGCAGGCGGTCGATCTCGGCGCGAGCCTCCTCGGGAATGGGCTCCGCATCATGCATGTTGGGAAGGCTGCTCATATCACTAAACCCAAATTGTTTCTTCTGAAAAACTTAAACACCCGATCTGTGACAGCCAAGTGAAAAGGCCTCCCCGGGGGGGGAGGCCTCGCGGAAACTTGCCCGTCGCCGGTCTCAGACCCCGAGTCGATCGCGCAGCGCGTACCAGCTCATCGCCAGCGCCAGCAGCGGCGCGCGCAGCGCCGCACCGCCGGGGAAGCCGGGCACCGGCAGGGCCGCCATGGCGTCGAATCCCGCGGACTGCCCGCGCACCGCCTCGGCCAGCAGCCGCCCCGCGTGCACCGCGGTGCCGACCCCGTGGCCGGAGTAGCCCGAGGCGGTCAGCACGTTCGGCCCGAGCCGGGCCAGCAGCGGCAGGCGCTTCATGGTGATCGCCAGCGTGCCGCCCCAGGCGTAGTCGAGGCGTACGTCCTCGAGTTGCGGGAAGATCTCGAGCATCGGCTTGCGCACCAGCGCCTTTATGTCGTCAGGGAAGCGGTAGCCGTAGCTTTCGCCGCCGCCGAACAGCAGCCGCCCGTCGTGGCTGAGCCGGAAGTAGTTCACCACGAACTTCGAATCCGCCACCGCCACGTCGCGGGTCAGCACTTCGCGGGTGCGCTCTCCGAGTGGCTCGGTGGCGACGATGAAGTTGTTGATCGGCATCACCTTTGCCGCGACCTTCGGCTCGAGCCCGCCGAGATAGCCGTTGCAGGCAAAGATCACCTGTCCGGCGCGCAGGGTGCCGCCGTTGGTGTGGATGAGCACCTCGCGGCCCTGCTCGACGCTTTCCACGTGGCTGGTCTCGTAGATCCGCGCCCCTGCGTCGGCGGCGGCCTTCGCCAGCCCCAGCGCGAAGCGCAGCGGGTGCAGATGCGCCGCGCCCATGTCCAGCACCCCGCCGCGGTAGTCGGGCGAGGGGCAGAGCGCGTGAAAGGCGTCGCGGTCCAGGGCCTCGATCTCGTAGCCGTATGTCTCGCCCATGTGCGCGGCGTAGTGGTGCAGGTGCTCGACGTCGCCCTTGTTCGAGCCGCACCAGGCGACGCCGTCGCGCAGGTAGCAGTCGATCTCGTGCTTGGCGATCAGCTCGCGGCAGAGCCCCTTGGCCTCCTCGCCCAGATCCCACAGCACCCGGGCGTTGCCCTCGCCGACCATCTTCTCGAGGCTGACCTGGTCCTGCCGCTGCCCCGAGCCAAGCTGTCCGCCGTTGCGCCCCGAAGCGCCGAAGCCGACCCGATGCGCCTCGAGCAGCGCTACGTCCAGCCCCGCCTCGGCGAGGTGCAGCGCCGCCGAGAGCCCGGTGTAGCCGCCGCCGATGATGCAGACATCGGCGCGGGCCTCGCCCTCGAGCTTGGGGAAGGGCGGCAACATCTCCGAGGTCGCCGCGTACCAGCTCTGCGGATACTCGCCGCGCCGGTCGTTGGAGAACAGCAGGTCCATCAGGCGTCTCCCGTGGTTTCTTCTAGGCGGAAATATCCCGGGGGTTCGGGGGCAGCGCCCCCGATACCTTGGGCGTTAGGGCGTGCTCAGACGTTGAGCAGCAGGTGCTCGCGTTCCCAGGGCGAGATCACCGCGAGGAACTCCTCGTACTCTGTGCGCTTCACGATCGAGTAGACTCGGGCAAACTCCGGCCCCAGCACCTCGTGCAGCTTGGTGGCCTCGTCGAAGAGGTCGAGCGCCTGGCCGAGCACGCGCGGGATGTCACCCTCGCCCTCGTAGGCGTCGCCGCGGAACTGCTTGGAGGGGCGGCGCTCCTCCATCAGCCCCAGGTAGCCGCAGGCCAGCGAGGCGGCGATGCCGAGGTAGGGGTTGCAGTCCATTCCGGCGAGCCGGTTCTCGACGCGCCGGGATTCCGGCCCAGAGATCGGGATGCGGATGCCGGTGGTGCGGTTGTCGCGGCCCCACTCGAGGTTGATCGGCGCCGCGCTGTCGCGCACGTAGCGGCGGTAGCTGTTCACGTAGGGCGCCAGCACCGCGATGGCCGCGGGAAGATAGGCCTGCAGCCCGCCGATGAAGTGGAAGAAGGCGTCGGTCTCTCCGCCGGCGGGGCCGGAGAAGATATTGCGGCCGGTCTCGCGGTCCATCACCGAGTGGTGGATGTGCATGGCCGAGCCCGGCTCGTCGGCGATCGGCTTGGCCATGAAGGTGGCAAAGCAGTTGTGGCGCAGCGCCGCCTCGCGGATCAGCCGCTTGAAGTAGAAGATCTCGTCCGCCAGCTTCACGGGATCGCCGTGCTGGAGGTTGATCTCGAGCTGTCCGGCGCCGCCTTCCTGGGTGATGCCGTCAATCTCGAAGCCCTGCGCCTCGGCGAAGTCGTAGATGTCGTCGATCACCGGGCCGAATTCGTCGACCGCGGTCATCGAATAGGCCTGGCGGGCGGCGGCGGGGCGGCCCGAGCGGCCCATCATCGGCTCGATCTCCTTGGCGGGATCGACGTTGCGCGCCACGAGGAAGAATTCCATTTCGGGCGCGACGATCGGATCCCAGCCCTGCTCCTCGTAGAGCTTGACCACACGTTTGAGCACGTTGCGCGGCGCGTTGGGGATCGGCTTGCCCTTGCGGTCGTAGGCGTCGTGGATGACCTGCAGCGTCCAGTCGGCGGTCCAGGGCGCGGCGGTGGCCGTGGTCATGTCGGGGCGCAGGATCATGTCGCGCTCGATGAAGCCGACGGTCTCGTCGGCGGCTTCGCCCCAGTCGCCGGTGATGGTCTGGTAGAAGATCGACTCGGGCAGGTGGAAGTAATCCTGCCGGGCGAATTTCGACGCCGGCACCGCCTTGCCGCGGGCAATCCCGGGCAGGTCGGCGATCACGCATTCGACCTCGTCAAGCCGTCGCCCCTCCAGGTAGGCAGTGGCGGGGAGGGGAAGCTGGTTGGTCCAGTCTTCGGTCATGCAAGAGCCTTTTGCTTGAAGAAATGTGCGAACTGATCGGCGAGGGCGCGCTGGTCGAGCGGGATGCCGAGGGCCTTGTCGGCGGCGTCGAGCCGCTCCTGCGGCACCACACCGGGGCCGCGGGTCTGGATCAGGGCGCGGGTGAAATCGTCATTGAACTCGGGGTGGGGCTGCACGGTGTAGGCGTGGCCCGGGTAGAGCAGTGCGGCGTAATCGCAGAAGTCGGAACTGGCCACGACCTCGGCGCCTTGCGGCAGCTCGGTGACCTGATCCTGGTGCCAGGCGTTGATCACCTTTTCCTGCCCGTCCTTGAAGCGGTAGGTGGTCGGCCCGACGACCCAGCCGCCGGGGTGTTTCTCGACCTTGCCGCCAAGCGCCTGCGCGATGATCTGGTGCCCGAAGCACACGCCGATCAGCGGCTTGCCGGCGGCGTAGATGTCGCGGATCAGCTGCTCGAGCGGCGGGATCCAGGCATGGTCCTCGTAGGCGCCGTGGCGCGAACCGGTGATCAGCCAGCCATCCGCCGCCTCGGGGCCTTCGGGGAACTCGCCGTTCACCACCGACCAGCTTTGGAAGTCGAACCCGTAGCCATCGAGGAGCCGGGCGAAGAATGCGGGGTATTCACCGGTCTCATCCGCGAGTTCCGCGGGGACGAGGCCGGTCTGCAGTATGCCGATTTTCATGGATCACACATGTGGTTTCTGGCCCGAAGGTAGTCTTGCCGCGACGGCGCGGCAAGGCCGTGGTCAGACCGTATCTAGGTAGATTTCGACCTGTTCGAGCGGCGAGAGCTCGGTCATGTAGAGCTGCTCCTGGCGCTTGGTCAGCAGCAGGTTGCGGATCAGTTCCTGCGGCAGGATGCGGGGCATGATCTCGCTCGTCTCGAAGGCATCCATGGCTGAAACCCAGTCGGTCGGGATCAGCGGCAGGTCCTGCGCGTAGGCGTTGCCGGTGATCGGCTCGGGCGGCTCGATCTCGTCCTCGATGCCATTGAGCGCCGCGCCGAGGATCGTGGCCATCAGAAGATAGGGGTTCACGTCGCCGCCTGCCACGCGGTGCTCGATGCGCCGTGCCGCCGGGCTGCCCGAGGGCACGCGGATCGCGGCGGTGCGGTTCTCGTAGGCCCAGGAGATGCCGCAGGGGGCGTGGTTCTCGGGGATCAGCCGTTCGTAGGAATTGAGGTGCGGCGCGAAGATCAGCGTGCTGTCGTGCATCGCCTCGACGCAGCCGCCGATGGCATGGCGCAGCACGTCGGTACCCTTCGGCCCGCCATCGTCGAAGATGTTGTTGCCCTCCTCATCGAGCACCGAGAAGTGCATGTGCATGCCCGAGCCCGCGTAATCCTCGTAGGGCTTGGCCATGAAGGAGGCGGCAAAGCCGTGGCGGCGGGCCAGTCCCTTGAGCAGCATCTTGAACAGCCAGGCGTCATCGGCGGCGCGCAGCGCGTCGTCCTGATGCATCATGTTGATCTCGAACTGACCCAGGCCCGCCTCGGAAATGGCGGTGTCGGCGGGGATGTCCATGTCCTCGCAGGCGTCGTAGAGATCGGTGAAGAAGATGTCGAAAGTGTCGAGTGCGCGGATCGAGAGCACCTCGGCGGCCTTTCGGCGCTTGCCCGAGCGCGGCGAGACCGGCACCTGCAGCTTCTTGGTGCTGTCGTCGATCAGGAAGAATTCCATCTCGAGCGCGACCACCGGGGTCAGCCCGTGGCGCTTGTAGCGGTTGACCACCTGCGCCAGCGCGTGGCGCGGGTCGCCCTCGTAGGGCTTGCCGCCCTCGTGGAACATCCAGATCGGCAGCAGCGCCGTCGGCGCCTCGAGCCAGGGCATCGGCACAAAGCCGCGCTCGGTGGGTTTCAGAACGCCATCGCGGTCGCCGGATTCGAAGACCAGCGGGCTGTCGTCGATGTCCTCGCCCCAGATGTCGAGGTTCAGCGCCGAGAAGGGGAAGCGGGTGCCGTCCTCGACGACCTTGTGGGCGAAGCGGGAAGGGACGCGCTTGCCGCGCGGCTGTCCGTTGAGGTCGCATGCGGCCACACGGATGGTGCGGACCTGGGGGTTCTTGCGGAGCCAGGTTTTCGGGTCTGTCATTTTCTGTCCAAGAATTTGATCAAATTCAGCGTAGCGAGTCGGATGCAGGCTGGCAAGCGGGGGCAGGGGGGAAGAAAGCGAGTATTTTGGGAAAGCTGAAGGGATGGGCGGTGTCCGGCGCGGATCGCGGCAGGCAAGAAAAAAGCCGGGCGCGCAGGGCGTCCGGCTTTGGAATCTTGGTTCGCGGGCGGGGCTCAGCGCATCAGCAGCCGCGGGCGCATCCGCATCTTCTGGCGGCGCTCCTTCGGAAGGTGGCGGTTCAGCCGCTTGTTGATCAGCCCGAAGACCCCCACCACGCAGAGCGTCAGCAGGATGAAGAACCCCGCGAGGATCGGGTAGGGCACGAAGGGGTTGAAGGTCTTGTCGGCGAAGTAGTTGGCGTAATAGAGCGCGTCACCGCGCTGCTGCCAGGCCGGGAAGCCCGAGAAGAACACCAGCGTTGTTGCGTGGAAGAGGAAGATCGCCTCGTTGGTATAGGCGGGCCAGGCCAGCCGCAGCATGGTCGGCCAGACGATGCGCCTGAACCGGGGCCAGCCGGAGAAGCCGTAGGCATCCGCCGCCTCGACATCGCCTCGCGGCACCGACAGAAGCGCGCCGTAGAAGATCTCGCCGGTATAGGCCGCGGTATTGAGGAACAGCACCAGCGCCGCGCCCAGCCAGGCCGAGGTCAGCGGATCGAAGGCCGGCGACACGCTCTTGAGGCTGAGGAACAGGAAGTAGGCGAAGAAGAACTGGATGAACAGCGGCGAGCCGCGGAAGACGAAGATCACCCATTCCGCCAGCTTCCGCACCGGCGTGATCTTCGACGCCTTGCCGAGCGCCAGCGCAGTGGCCAGGAAGAAGCCGGTGACCAGCGCGACCACGCCGAAGTAGATGTTCCACAGCATGCCCGAGCCGATCAGCGTGACCTGCTGGCACAGGGTAAAATTGTCGCGCGGCAGCAGGCGCTCGCCGATGCCGATCGAGCGCAGCCCGTAGTCCGCGATGGTTTCCCAGCAGCTCATGAGGCCTTCCTCTGCGCTTCGCCGCCCATGGTGGCCTGCCCGTGGGTGAGCCGTTTCATGATGCGGTCCAGAACGATTTCCGACACGCGGGTAAAGGCGAGGTAGAAGACCAGCAGCGCCAGGAAGTACCACATGCGCCAGTCGGGGTGCGGGTAGTCGGTGAACTTCGCGGTCTTCGCGCCGCCCAGCTCGCGCGCCCAGTAGACGATGTCCTCGACGCCCAGCAGGAACAGCAGCGGCGTCGCCTTGATCAGCACCATCCACAGGTTGGACAGGCCGGGCAGCGCATAGACCCACATCTGCGGCACGAGGATGCGCCAGAAGGTCTGGCGGCGGCTCATGCCATAGGCCTCGGCGGTCTCGAGCTGGGCGCGGGGCACGGCGCGCATGGCGCCGAAGAGCACGTTGGCGGCAAAGGCGCCGAAGACGATGGAGAAGGTCAGCACCGCGAGCGAGAAGCCGTAGGTCTCGTGCACCCATTGGGCGGCGGTCGAGAGCGGCAGCTTGGCCTCGGGACAGACCACGAAATCATTGCCCTGGCGGATCGGCTGATCCCAGTCAGGGCATTTCACTTCGTGCCGTATCCACTCGAAGAACTGGTCGAGGGCGATCACGAAGAAAAGGAAGAAAGCGATGTCCGGCACGCCGCGCACGATGGCGATATAGGCCTTGCCGAGCCACGAGAGCGGCGGGAAGTGCGAGCGCGCCGCCATGGCGCCGCCGAAGCCAAAGGCCAGGGCGACCGGCGCGGTGATCGCCAGCAGCAACAGCACGGTGCCGACCGAGACATAGATCGACAGGTGCTTGCCCGTGGTCAGGTAGCAGCTCAGCCATGCCAGGCCGTCGATCGCGTTGGGGTCGGTACACCAGGAGAACATGTCGTATCAGCCGTCGAGGGGGCCGCAGGGGCCCCCTCGTCTTGGGGCGCTCAGAACGAGGCGCCGATTTCCCATTTTTCGAGCAGCGCGTTGAGCGAGCCGTCGTCTTTCATCGACTGGATGGCCGCGTCGAACTTCTCTTTCAGCGCGGTGTCGCTCTGGCGCAGACCCATGCCGACGCCGCCGCCGATCAGCTCGTCCTTGTCGAGCAGCATCACGTCGTCGCTCTCGTCGGCCACCGGCACGAGGTAGCTCTTGTCTGCGAGCACCGCGTCCGCCTCGCCGTTGCGCACGGCGGCGACGGTCTCGTCGGGGGTGGCGTATTCGACCAGCGTCGCGCCCATCTCGGCGACGAAGGCCGCCTGGATGGTGCCGGTCTGCGCGGCGATCACCGCGCCTGCGAGGTCGATGCCGTCATTGCCGGTCAGCACCAGGTAGGCCGAGGGATCGGGTTGGGTGTAGTTCTGGGTGAAGGCGATGACCTCCGCACGGTCGGGCGTGATCGACATGCCGGCCATGATGGTGTCGTAGTTGCCCGACACGAGGTTGGGGATGATCGAATCCCAGTCGTTGGTCACCCACTCGCAGGTCACCTCGGCGCGGGTGCAGAGCTCGTCGCCCAGCTCGCGCTCGAAGCCGTCCACTTCACCCTTGTCGTTGATGAAGTTGTACGGAGGGTAGGCGCCCTCGGTGCCCATGCGCACGACGTCCTGAGCCAGCGCCATCGAGGCGGTCATGGCCAGCGCGGCGGTGCCGAGAAGGATGGATTTCATTGGAGTTGCTCCCTGGTTAGGTAGATGTCCGGGGTGGTCTCTGCCGCCCGTCAGACGTGGCTGGTCGACCGCAGGAAGCCCTGCAGCCGTTCCGATTTCGGGGCGCCGAACAGCTCGGCCGGGGCGCCTTCTTCCTCGATGAGCCCCTTGTGGAGGAACACCACGTGATCGCTCACGTCATGGGCCATCTTCATGTCATGGGTGACGATGATCATGGTGCGCCCTTCGGCGGCGAGATCCTTGATCACCTTCACGACTTCCTGCTCGAGCTCGGGATCGAGCGCCGAGGTCGGCTCGTCGAAGAGCAGCGCCTCGGGTTCCATGCAGAGCCCGCGTGCGATCGCCGCGCGCTGCTGCTGGCCGCCCGAAAGCTGCGCCGGCCAGGCGTCGGACTTGTCGCCGATGCCGACCTTGTCGAGGTAGCGCCGGGCTGCGGCCTCGACCTCGTCGCGCGGGCGGCCGAGCACGTGGATCGGCGCTTCCATGACGTTCTGCAGGATGGTCATATGGGCCCAGAGGTTGAACTGCTGGAACACCATCGACAGGTTCGTGCGGATGCGCAGCACCTGCTTGGGATCGGCGGGGCGGCGGTGGTGGCCGCTGCCGTGCCAGCGCACCGGCTCGCCCTTGAACAGGATCTCGCCCTGCTGGCTGTCCTCGAGCAGGTTGCAGCAGCGCAGGAGCGTCGACTTGCCGGAGCCCGACGAGCCGATCAGAGAGACCACGTCACCACGCTTGGCGGTGATGCTGACCCCCTTGAGCACTTCGAGCTCGCCGTAGGCCTTGTGCAGATCGCGGATCTCGATGACTGGAGCTTGGGCTGGATCGGTCAAGCCAAACCTTCTTGGGCAGTTGCTGATATTGGCGGCGAGAATGGGCGCAAAATGGCCCGATTGTCCATGCGCAAAACGGCGGCGGTCGAACGCTTTGCGCGGCGTAAATCGGCATCTGCCCGGATTTCAGCCGCTGCGACGGGGTTCAGCCCGCGGCTTCCACCCGCTGCCGGGCCAGCGCCGAATCCCTGTCGTTGATGCCCAGAAGGTTCGACACCAGCCGAAGCACCGCGTCTTCCTCGTCGTCGCGGGTGCCGTCGGCGAGCGCCACCTGCCACAGCGCCTCGATCACCGCGATGCGATCCTCATAAGCGACGGCGTCCTTGATCGCCCGGGTGAAGCGCACGGTGTCGGGGGCCTCGGCCTCCAGCGCCTCGGCATCACGGCGCAGCCGCGCGGCCTCGAAGGGCGAGAGCCCGTAGCGCGTGGCGGCGATGCGGTCTATCCGGTCCTGTTCGGACTGGTCGTAAGTCTCGTCGGCGCGCGCGACGCGCACCAGCAAAGCGCAGAGCGCCAGCCGCGCATCGGCGTCGGGCAGGAGCTCGGGGCCGGGATCGACCAGCCGTTTGAGGAAATCAGCGAACATGCGCCAGATATAGCCGCCTTGCGCCGCCGCGCCAACGCCCTGCGCGCGATCGTGTAGGGCCGCGCAGCGGACGGGGGCAGCGCCCCCGATGCCCTAGCCCGCCCGGCTCGCACCAAGATCGCAGGGCGCGACGAACAGCAAGTGCTCGGCAAGCCAGAGCGCGGTGTGCCGGGTGCCCGGGGCGGGATCGCTCCCGGCCATCACCTCGCAGAGGCAATGCGCCAGCGCCAGGCGGTCGCGGTACCCCACGGCACGGGCGAGCATGGCGGCGAAACAGGCGGTGTCCGGGGCGCAGGCGGCGACCGCCTGGCAGGACAGCCGCATCTCGGCGGCCTCGCGCTGGGTCAACTCGTGGCGCCGCGCCAGCACGGCATCCACCAGCGCCACGCCGATCAGCGGCGGTGCGCCCTGTGCCTCGGCGGCGGCGCGCAGCAGCAGAGCCCCGAGCGCCAGCGGCACGTCGCAGGGTTCCAGCGGCGTAGCCTCGGGGGCCGCCATCCAGAATTTCAGCCCGCGCGCCATGGCTGTCTCGGCCGGAGTGCGGGCGGGCGCTGCAGGAGGGGGGGGTGCCATCTGTCTCCCGTTGGCATGTGTCAACGGGGTTACTCTGCGTCACCTTGCGGGTCTGGGCAATGGCAGAAAGCGGTCAGCCGAGGGCACCGGCATCGCGCAGCCGATCGGTGAGCTCGGCACCGGCCTCGGCGAGGCCCCAGGGCGGGTTCACGATGAACATGCCCGAGCCGATCATCCGGTGCCCCTCGCGCGCCGGCGGGAAGCGGATCTCGTGGCAGAGCGCCTCGGGGAAATCCTCTGATAGCTGGGCGATCATCGGCACATGCGCGGCGGAACTGAGGATCGGGTACCAGAGCGCCAGCACGCCGACGTTCCACTTCTTGGCGATCTGGCGGAAGAGCTTGGGCAGCTCGACGTAATCCTGCTTGAGCTCGTAGGGCGGGTCGACGAGCATCACGCCGCGGCGCGGATCGGGCGGGCAGAGACTCTGCGCCAGATCGAATCCGTCCTGCCGATGGATCGAGATATTGGGGGCGCGCAGCGCCCGGGTCAGCGCCTGATGCTCCTGCGGATGGAGCTCGGCGAGATGGATCTTGTCCTGCGGGCGCAAGAGCTTGGCGGCGATCATCGGCGAGCCCGGGTAGGCATTGGGACCGTGCTCGCGGCGCACCTCGGCCAGCGCCCGCAGGTAGGGATGCCCGTCGCGGAAGATGCCCTGGTAGGCCTCGATCCCCTGCGCCGCCTCGCCGGTCTTTACCGCTTCCGCCGAGGTCAGGTCATAGAGCCCGCGCCCGGCGTGGGTCTCGATGTAGCTGAGCGGCTTGTCCTTCTTCGTCATGTAGAAGAGCAGCTCTGCCAGCAGCGCATGCTTCTGCAGGTCGGCGAGGTTTCCGGCGTGGAAGGCGTGTTGGTAGGACAGCATCGCGGCCTCGGCTGATGGTCGGATCGATGGATTGGCGGGGCAGGGGCCATGCGCATGACATGCACGCGTCCCGCGCATGCCGCCGCAAATAGCGCCTGGCGGGAGTGAAGTCGAGCGCAGCCGCGGGCGCTCGCCGAATGGGCGATTGCCTCGGTCCGCAGCGCCTCTGTGGCGCGAGTGCGCCGAGAGGGGCGCGGGGGGCAGTTGAGGCTTGCCGAACGCCGGTCCATGCGCGACCATCGTCGCTATTGTTCGAAGTGATATTCCAACCTGTTCGCGCAGGCCCAGCAAAAGCGTGGGGCGTCGTCCCGTCGCGATAGCCCGGCCTTGTGCAAAGGAGTGACATAGTGACCATTGATGATTTGATGGCAGCGGCCCGGGGCCGGCCAAGCGGCTTCGATTACATGCGCCTGACCTTGTCTGTGCTGGTTCTGATGATCCACAGCGTGCAGATTGCCTACGGGCAGAAACCCTACATGAACGCCGTCTGGGCGCATTTCCCGATCGATGGCCTCGCGATGACCGTGCTGCCGATGTTCTTCACCCTGTCGGGGTTCCTGGTGGCGGGCAGTCTCTACCGCTGCCGCACGCTGCTGAGCTTCATGGGGTTGCGCTTCATACGCATCTACCCGGCGCTGGCCGTCGAGGTGACAATCTCGGCGGTGCTGATCGGCGGGCTGGTCACCAACCTGAGCTGGCCCGAGTATTTCACCAGCGAGGCGTTCTTGCGCTACCTGCTCAACGTCACCGGCCACGTGAGCAATGCCTCGCTCTACCTGCCGGGCGTCTTCGAGACCAATCCCGAGCCCGGCATGGCGAACGGCCAGCTCTGGACCGTGCCCTACGAGCTGATCTGCTACATCGGTCTGGGCGTGCTTGCGCTGGCCGGGGCGCGCAAGGACCGGCGCGTGCTTCTGGCCGGGTTGCTGGTCTTCATCGCCTTTTCGGTGATCAAGATGGGGCTACGGACGGGCTGGCATTTCGATCCGTGGGTGGGGCCAGTGACCGGAAGGGCGCTGGTGATCGCGTTCCTCTTCGGCATCTGCCTGCATGCCTATCGAGACCGGGTGCAGGTCCATGGCTACCTCGTGGCCATCGCCGCGGTGGTGGCGGTCATCGCGTTCAGCATAAGCGGGCTGGGGCAGTACATCGGCCTTGTGGCCATTGCCTATGTCACCGTGGGACTCGGGGTCCTCGACCTGCCGCGCCTCTGGGTGCTGAAGAGCGCCGACCTGAGCTACGGCATCTTCCTCTATCATTTCATCATTCAGCAGTTGATCGCGCATCTGCTGCCCGGGATGCGCGAATGGTACTGGATCACCGCCATCTCGCTGCCGGTCACCATGCTGGTCGCGCATCTGTCCTGGGTGGGGATCGAGCGACCGGCGCTGAAGCTGCGCCAGCGCGTCTTTGCGCTGGAGTGCAGGATCATGCGCAGCCTGCCGGGTATGACCGGCTGGCACGCTTCGGCTGAGCGCTGAGCACGCAACGACCGGCGCCTTGAACGAAAACGCCCCCGCGGTGATACGCTGGGGCGCTTCTCATGTCGTAGGGTGGAGGCTCAGACCAGCCGCGAGACCTCTTTCGCCGCGCGGACGAAATCCTTGAAGAGGGGGTGCGGATCGAAGGGCTTCGACTTCAGCTCGGGGTGGAACTGCACGCCGATGAACCACGGGTGATCCGGCCATTCCACGATCTCGGGAAGACGGCCGTCGGGCGACATGCCAGAGAAGCACAGGCCGCCCTTTTCCAGCGCTTCGCGGTACTTGATGTCGACCTCGTAGCGGTGGCGGTGACGTTCGTCGATCGATGTGGTGCCGTAGACTTCGGCGACCTTCGAGCCCTCGGTCAGCACCGCGTCATAAGCGCCGAGGCGCATGGTGCCGCCCTTGTCGTCGGCCACCGAACGGTTGACCTTCTGGTTGCCCTGCACCCATTCCTTGAGGTGGTAGACGACCGGCTCGAAGCGCTTCTCGCCCTTTTCGTGGTCGAATTCCTCGGAGCCGGCCTTGGCTACGCCGGCGACGTTGCGCGCCGCTTCGATGACCGCCATCTGCATGCCGAGGCAGATGCCGAGGTAGGGCACCTTGTGCTCGCGCGCGAACTGCGCCGCCTTGATCTTGCCCTCGGTGCCGCGCTCGCCGAAGCCGCCGGGCACGAGAATCGCGTCGTAGCCTTCGAGATAGGGGGCCGGGTCCTCGCGCTCGAAGAGCTCGGCGTCGACCCAGCTGACGTTGACCTTCACCCGGTTCGCCATGCCGCCATGGGTCAGCGCCTCGGCGATCGACTTATAGGCGTCCTCGAGCTGAGTGTACTTGCCGACGATGGCGACGTTCACCTCGCCCTCGGGGTTGTGGATGCGCTCCGAGACGTCTTCCCACTTCTCGAGGTTGGGGCGCGGTGCCGGGGTGATGCCGAAGGCATCGAGCACCGCCTGGTCGAGACCCTCGCGGTGATAGGCCAGCGGCGCGTCGTAGATCGACGGCAGATCCTGCGCGGCGATCACGCTGTCGGGGCGCACGTTGCAGAACAGCGCGAGCTTCTCGCGTTCCTTCTGCGGGATCGGGCCCTCGGAACGGCAGACGAGGATGTCGGGCGCGAGACCGATCGAGCGCAGCTCCTTGACCGAGTGCTGCGTCGGCTTGGTCTTCAGCTCGCCCGAGGCCTTGATGTAGGGCAGAAGCGTCAGGTGCATGAAGACGCACTGGCCGCGCGGCTTGTCCTGGCTGAATTGGCGGATGGCTTCGAAGAAGGGCAGGCCCTCGATGTCGCCGACCGTGCCGCCGATCTCGCAGAGCATGAAGTCCACCTCGTCCTCGCCGATCGAGATGAAGTCCTTGATCTCGTTGGTGACGTGCGGAATGACCTGGATGGTCTTGCCGAGGTAGTCGCCGCGGCGCTCCTTCTCGAGCACGTTGGTGTAGATGCGGCCCGAGGAGATGGAATCGGTCTTGCGGGCCGGAACGCCGGTGAAACGCTCGTAGTGGCCGAGGTCGAGGTCGGTCTCGGCGCCGTCATCGGTGACGAAGACCTCGCCGTGTTCGAAGGGGCTCATGGTGCCCGGATCGACGTTCAGATACGGATCGAGCTTGCGCAGACGGACCGAGAAGCCCCGCGCCTGAAGCAGCGAGCCGAGTGCCGCCGAGGCAAGACCCTTGCCCAGAGAAGAAACGACACCGCCGGTGATGAAGATGAAACGTGCCATTGGCAGCGCGACCCCGTGATTTGCGTCAAAAAAGGAGGACACCCACGGCCCATCGAGCCGCAGCATCACGGGAGTCCACGTATAAAGGATTCGGGCCGCACTGTCTAGCCAACCGCAAGATGCTGTTGCGGCTGACAGGCGGCCCTCAAGCTGTTGTTAGTCGAGCAGTTCTTAGTCGGCGCTCGGAACCATCGGCGCATCTGCGCCTGCGTCATTTCCGCCCGACGGCGGGGGCAGGAGCCCGTCGGTGTCCAGCGGAGCCGGTGCCGAGTTGTTCGTGTCGGTTGCCGGAGCGGAGCCTGAGAGACGGTCCATGACCGACACGCCGCTGGCATCGCTCGCCGCGAGCACCGTCAGGGTGATCGAGGTGATGATGAAGCCGATGGCCAGGCCCCAGGTGATCTTGCCCAGTGCGGTGGCAGCCGCACGCTGGCTCATGGCACCGCCGCCGCCGCCCATGCCGAGACCGCCGCCTTCGGAGCGCTGGAGCAGCACGACGCCGATCAGCGCGAGCGCGAGGAGGAGGTGCACGATAAGGATCACGTTTTCCATGGGGCGTCTCAGGCATTCCGGCTGTGTTGAACGGGCGCTATGTAGGCCAAGGAGGATGCACACGCAACCCGGCTCTTGGCCGCGGGGGCAAAGGGCTGCGGCGCTGGTGCGGCGGGGCCGCGCCTCCCGCACCGCGCTTGGGTTTCCGCGCCCGGGAAAATTCCTGCAGGCCATCGACTTCGCCACACCGCAGACCCGGCAGGGCGGCGCCGAGCGGCGCCCTCAATGCGGAGGTGAGATTGTCTTGTGACGTCGCGGGGGCGCGGCTAGGCTGCGCGGCATGGCTGGTGATCGTCCCCTTCTCGGTGTGCTCTTGATGTTCGGGTTCTGTATCGTGGCGCCCATGGGCGACGCGATGGCCAAGCTGCTGGGCGACAAGGTCTCCATCGGCCAGCTGCTGCTTTTGCGCTTTGCCATCCAGGCGATTGTGCTGATTCCCCTCGTGATCGCGACGCGCGGCGTCTGGCGCCTGCGTGGCCGGATGCTGGGGCTGACGGTGCTGCGCACGCTGATGCACATGCTGGGCATCGCCATGATGTTCGCCGCGCTGCGCTACCTGCCGCTGGCCGATGCCGTTGCCATCGCCTTTGTCATGCCCTTCTTCACGCTGCTTCTGGGGCATTACGTGCTGGGCGAAGAGGTGGGCTGGCGCCGCATGGCAGCCTGCGGGGTGGGTTTCATCGGCACGCTGCTGGTGGTGCAGCCCGCCTTCGCCGAGGTCGGCTGGCCGGCGCTGCTGCCGCTGGGCGTCGCGCTCAATTTCTCGCTCTTCATGCTGGTCACCCGCCAGATCGCCCGCGAAGTGGATGCCATCTCGTTGCAGGCCGTCTCAGGCGTGATCGCGGTGGTGCTCATGACACCCGTGCTGCTGCTGGTGCCGGGCGGGTGGGTGCCCGGGCTCGCGCTGAGCCAGCCGAGCGCGCCGGTCTGGGGGCTGATCTTCGCGATCGGGCTTTTGGGCACGTTGGCGCATCTGCTGATGACATGGTCGCTGCGCTTCGCGCCGGGCGCCACGTTGGCGCCGATGCAGTACCTCGAGATTCCCTTCGCCACGATCATCGGCTTCGCGGTCTTCGGAGATTTGCCGAACGGGCTGGCGACGGTCGGGATCTGCATCACCGTCGCCTCGGGGCTCTACATCCTCATGCGCGAGCGGGCCATCGCGAAGGCGCTTCGAGAAGCGCCCGTTCCAACGCAGCCAGGGCCTGCACCGGCAGAATGATCAGCATTTTCGGTGCATCGAGGCGCAGCATGACCCGCGGCGCATCGGTCTCGTTCGAGGTCCCCGTGACGAGGTCGGGGGTGAAGCGCAGCCCGTCGATCGGCCAGCGCAGGCCCCGGCTGGTCCCGCCGACCTCGGCCATCGGGTAGAGTGAGAAGCGGCTGCCGACCGGCAGATCGAGCGCCAGCTCAGGTGGGCAAAGGGCCACGACGTCCTCGCGCCCGACCAGCAGGCAAGGGCGGTCCGGGCGCCGCGCCAGCACGGTCATCGCAGCCAACTGGTGATCGAACCGCGCACCGAGAAACCCCGCCGCGTAGATCAGCGGCGCCTCGATGGTGCGCAGGCACTTGTCGAAATCCGTGCTGTCCTGCTCGGCGATGCGGTGGATGCGCGCCGCAGGGATCCGGGCGCGGTGCTCCGGGGTCAGGGAGTCGAGATCCCCGATCACCGCGTCGGGAACAACGCCCGCCGACAGCAGCGCCGCGGCGCCGCCATCCGCGGCCACGCGGGTCTGCGTCCGGGCGAGCAGCGGCGCGAGCAGATCGGTTGGGCAATCGCCCCCGCCCACCAACAGGACAGGAGATTGTGATCGGATCAGTCCGGGATTCATGGCTTTTTAGTGGCTTTCCTGGAAAACGACCACAATCTGGTCATGAAATGATACTGCGAAAACCTCAGATTCGGTCAGCTTTGGTCTCCTAGTGGGTGGTAAACAAACTGTTGCAGATCGAGTGAAAAGTGAGCGGAACATGGTGAGTTCGAGCAAGATCCTGACGGTGTCCTACGGCACTTTCTCCTGCACGGCGGAAGGCTTCGAGGATCCCCTTGGCGTGGTCAAGGACACGACGCAATTCTTCCGGGGGGTGGTGCGCGAGGACCGCTTCTTCGGGGCGGAGCCGCCGCAGTTCGACCCCGAGCTTGCCGCGCAGCTCCTTCAGGCCCAGCTGGATGCCGAGGCACAGGGCGGCCGCCTCGTGCTGCGCGGCCCGCTTGCCGATGTGGCCACCCCTGTCTCGCACTCCCCAGCACCCTCCGTCGCTGCCTCGGTTGCCCAGCCCGCCGCCGAGGTGATCGGCCCGGATGCGGACCGCGGCATGGAAGCGGCGCTGGCCGAAACCGCCGCCCGCGCCGCCGCTGAGGCCGAAGCCGCCGGGCCGAGGAACTCGGCCGGAGAGCGCCGAGCCCGAGTCCGATCTTCCGGCCGTCGACAGCCTTGCCGCCGAGGCCGCCTTCTTCGCCGCCGAGGCCGGGCAGGCCGCGGGCGACGAATATGACTATGAGGAAAGCGCCTTCGACGTCGCCGCAGCACCGGCGCCGCGTGCGGTGCCGTTGGAGGAGGCTCAGGATGAAGCCGCGGACAGCGTTGCCGCCAAGCTCCGCCGCATCCGCGCGGTGGTGTCGGGCGGGGCTGCCGCCTCTGCCGTCGCCGCGCAGGACGAGTCCGATCAGGATGACTCGGCACTGGAAGGCGCGGATACGGTGGCCGCCGTCTCCGCCATGCTGGGCAGCCTCGCCTCCGACGAGCCGGCCCCCGCCGCGCCCGAAGTCGAGGCTGGTGAGGATACCCTCGCCGCGAGCCTGATCGAAGCGGTCATGACCTCCGAGGAAGAGGACGTCGTCGCCGAGGCAGCGCCCGCGCCGGCACCGCTTGCGCTGACCTCCGAGTTTGCCGCCAAGCCCGAGGCCCTCGCCGAGGCACAGCCCGCCGAGCAGCGCCGCAGCCCGCGCCGTGTGCGCGTGGTCAAGGTGACCCGCGCCGCCTTCGACGCCGCTGTCGCCTCGGGGCAGCTCGAGCAGATGGACGAGCCCAAGCCCTCGAGCAGCCTCAGCGCCGAGGACGAGGCCGAGCTGGCCCGCGAGCTGGAGGCGGTGAAGGCCGAGTTGGCCGCCGGGCTCGAGAGCGAATGGGACGAGGTCGAGGATCTCGACGCGCTCTCCGCCGCGCCCGCCGCTGAAATCCCGGCGGAAGCCGAGCAGGTGCTCGCCGATCTCGAGGCAGAGACCGCCGAGGGCGCCCCGGCCGAAACCGCCGGGGACGACGAGGACTGGGACGACGAGGTTGGGACGACGAGGCTTGGGATGACGAAGACCTCGACGACACCTCCTGGGAGTCGGAGGAGGACGCCGAGGCGGCCGAGCTTGACGATGAGGACGAGGATGAGGTCGAGCCCGAAGTCGCGGAGTACGACGACGAGGATGAGGACGATTACGACGCCGAGGATGCTGCCGCCTTCGCCGCCGCCTTCGACGAGGCTCCCGAGGCGCAGGGTGCCGACCAGCAGGAGGACGACCTCGAGGATGCCATCGCCCGCATGGCCCATGAGGACGTTCGCAAGGCGGTGAAACTGTCGAGCCCGGCGCGTGTCATGCTCACCGAGCAGAGCGTCGAGGACAATGATACCTCGCGCATCCTCGACGAGACCAACACCCAGATGGAGGAGCCCGAGGGCAACCGCCGGCGCAGTGCCATCGCGCATTTGCGCGCTGCCGTGGCCGCGACCCGCGCGGATCGGCTGCTGGGTCGCAAGAAGGACGCCGAGGCGCAGACCCAGCCCTACCGCGAGGATCTCGCCGACGTGGTGCGCCCGCGCCGCCCCGCCGCCCCGGCCCGCAGCGAACGCGCCGCCGAGGCTTCGGTCGAGACCTCCATCGATCCGCGCCCGGCGCCGCTCAAGCTGGTGGCCGAGCAGCGGGTGAACCTCTCCGCCGAGGCGGCCGCCACCCCGCTGCGCCCGCGCCGCGTGACGCTGGCCGATTTCGACGCGGCGGATGCCGACGCTTCGAGCGATTTCGCCGATTACGCGGACAGCGTCGGCGCCCACGACCTGCCCGAGCTGCTCGAGGCGGCGGCGGCCTACCTGTCCTATGTCGAGGGCCGCGAGCAGTTCTCGCGCCCGCAGCTGATGACCAAGGTGCGCCAGGTCGAGGGGCAGGACTCCAGCCGCGAGGACCGGCTGCGCAGCTTCGGCCAGCTGCTGCGCGACGGCAAGATCGAGAAGACCGGCGGTGGGCGGTTCACCGTCTCCGAGCGGATCAGCTTCAAGCCTTCGGCCCGCGCCGTCGGCTGAGCCGGAGATCATTTCCGAGAGATGAGGGCGGGGGCGCGGCTCCCGCCCTTTCTCGTCACCGGGGGGCTTGGCTGCGGCGATGGCAGAGGAGGCTCCGCCCCCACGCGTCCCTGCGGGGCCGCGCTCCCCCGGGATATTTCTGCCTAGAAGAAAGGGTCTTCGCCGGTGCCGGGGGCGTAGGGGCGGGCCGCACGGTATCATGCGAGAGTTCTTTTGACCTTCGTCTTGTCGTCGCGGTGGGGCGTGTCTACATCACCCGCATGCAAATCCCGATCCCCTTCGTGAAATCAAAGCCCCTCGTCTCCGTCGTGCGCCTGCAGGGCGCCATCGGCACGCAGGGGCGCGGCGCGCTGAACGACGCGGCGCTGGCGCCGGTGCTCGAACGGGCCTTTCGCCGCGGCAAGCCGAAGGCGGTGGCGCTCGAGATCAATTCGCCCGGCGGCTCGCCGGTGCAGAGCTCGCTGATCGGCGCGCGCATTCGCCGCCTGTCAGAAGAGACCAAGGTACCGGTCTTCGCCTTCGTCGAAGACGTGGCGGCTTCGGGCGGCTACTGGATCGCCTCGGCGGCGGACGAGATTTTTGCCGACGAGAGCTCGATCCTCGGCTCGATCGGGGTGATCTCGGCGGGCTTCGGCGCGCAGGTCTTCCTCAATCGGCAGGGTATCGAGCGGCGGGTGCACACCGCGGGCAAGTCCAAGAGCATGCTCGATCCATTTCGCCCCGAGACGGAAGAGGACGTGGCACGGCTCAACCGCATCCTCGGCCAGCTGCACGAGACCTTCATCGCGCAGGTCAAGGCGCGGCGTGGGGCCAAGCTGAAGAATGACCCGGACCTCTTCACCGGAGAGATCTGGATCGGCCGCTCGGCGGTCGAGGTCGGGCTCGCCGACGGCGTGGCGCATCTCGTGCCCGGGATGAAGGCGCGCTACGGCGACAAGGTTAAATTCCGCCGTTACGGCATGAAGAAGCGGTTGATCCCGCGGCTCGGGCTGAGCCTTGCGGAGGAGGCGCTGGGGCTGATCGAGGAACGCGCGGGCTACGCGCGCTTCGGGCTCTGACATGCTGGCGAAGGTCGTCGCCCTGTTCCTGGTGGTCATCGCGGTGCTGGGAATCTTCGGCAAGCTGCGCATGCCTGGGATCGGGCGGCTGAGCCGCCGCGAGGCGGGAAGGAAATGTCCGCGCTGCGGCCGGTACAGGATCGGCAAGGGGCCGTGCCCCTGCGGCGAACGAAAGGTCTGAAATGGTATTTCTCTACGCGGCCCTCGGCCTTGTGATCCTGCTTCTGGCGGGGGATGCGCTGGTCAAGGGGGCGGTGAACCTGTCCTTGCGCATGGGCATCCCGGCGCTGATCGTCAGCCTCACCATCGTCGCCTTCGGCACCTCGGCACCCGAGTTGCTGATCTCGATCCAGGCCGCGCTCGACGGGGTGCCTGGGATCGCGCTGGGCAACGTGGTCGGCTCGAACACCGCCAACGTGCTGCTGGTGCTGGGCATCCCGGCGCTGATCACGGTGATCCATTCCTCGACCCATGACACCCGCAAGAGCTACGCGATCATGCTTGGCGCGACGGTGCTGTTCATCGCGCTGGCCTTCCGTGGGGTCTTCGACTGGATCGCCGGGCTGACCATGCTGGCGGTGATGGCGGTGATCCTCTGGGATTCGGTGCGCGACGCGCTCTGCCACCGCAAGAACGGCAAGGAGGCGGCCTGCGAGGCCGACGAGCTCGAAGAGCCCGAGGGCGCGGACCCGGACATGCCGGGCTGGAAGATCGCGCTCTACCTGCTGCTGGGCCTTGTCGGCCTGCCGGTGGGGGCAAACTTGCTGATCGACAGCGCCACCGAGATCGCCGAGATGTTCGGGGTGCCGGACACGGTGATCGGTCTGACGCTGGTGGCCCTCGGCACCTCGCTGCCCGAGCTGGCGACGACCGTCATGGCGGCGATCCGCAAGCAGGCGGACGTGGCGCTCGGCAACGTGATCGGCTCGAACGTCTTCAACCTTCTGGCGATAATCGGCGTGGCCTCGCTGATCAAGCCGATGCCGGTGGACCCGCAGTTCCTCAGCTTCGATCTGTGGGTGATGCTCGGCGCCTCGCTTCTGCTCGTGCCCTTCGTCTTCCTCGGCCGGGACATCGGCCGGGTCTGGGGGGTGATCCTCTCGGCGCTCTACCTCGGTTACGTGGCAGCGGTTCTGATTTAAACGGTTTCGGGGGAGAAACGCATGGGACTCGAAAAACGCGCGCTGGTCACCGGCGCGGGCAAGCGGCTGGGCCGCGCAATGGCGCTCTACCTCGGTGAGCGCGGCTTCGATGTGGCAGTGCATTACGGCGGCTCGGCAGAGGCGGCGGAAGAGGTGGCGCAGGCGCTCCGGGCCATGGGCCGCACTGCGGTCACGCTGCAGGCGGACCTGCTCGACGAGGCGCAGAGCGAGACCCTGGTGGCGCGCGCCGCCGAGGCGCTTGGTGGGCCGCTCGGGGTGCTGATCAACAACGCCTCGATCTTCGAGCATGACGACATTGCGACCGCGACCCGCGCCAGCTGGGACCGTGCGATGGAGTCGAACCTGAGGGCGCCCTTCGTGCTGCTGCAGGGCTTCGCCGCCCAGGCCCCCGAGCCTGAGACCGACTCGCGCGGCGAGCCGCGGGCGCGGGCGCTCTGCGTCAACATGCTCGACCAGCGGCTGCGCAAGCTGACGCCGGAGTTCATCAGTTATACGCTGGCCAAGTCGGCGCTCTGGACGCTGACCCAGACCGGCGCGCGGGCGCTGGCGCCGCAGGTGCGGATCAATGCCATCGGGCCTGGGCCGACGCTGCAGGGCGCCGACCAGAGCGCCGAGGGCTTCGCCAAGCAACGCGCGGCGACGGTGCTGCAGCGTGGCTCCAATCCCGAGGACATCTGCGGCGCGCTGGGGTACTTCCTCGACGCGCCGGGGGTCACCGGGCAGTTCCTCTGCACCGATGGCGGGCAGCATCTCGCCTGGGAAACGCCGGACACCTGCGACCGGGAATAAGGTCGCAGTTTGCCCTGCTTGGGGAGTCCTTGCGGCAGCCCCTCAGGGAGTCCCTGCGGCAAGTTGTACACGTGTCACAGTTGCTTCACAGATCCGTTAGGAAAGCGTCAAGCTTTCAAGGGTTTGGAGCTGGATTTTGAAATCTTTCCAGCAATATCAATGTGTTATTATTTAGCCTAAATATTGTGCAAATCAACGAAACCGCCCAGATACAAGGGAAAATCAGCGAAGCCGGGATTTGACCCTCAGGGTTATCCACAGGAATGGTGGATGCATTCCTCCTTGATCTCGGGGGGCCGGCATTGCAGCGAGGCGCAGAATCAAGGCAATCCGTGAACAGACCGGAAACGACGTGATGGACGACGAAGCAGACATCCAGAAAACGGCACCGAAACGTGGCTACGAGGTGATCCAGGGTTACCTGCGGACGCTGGATTCGAGCCCCGGCGTCTATCGCATGCTCGATGACCAGAGCCGGGTGCTCTACGTCGGCAAGGCGCGCAACCTCAAGGCGCGGGTGTCGAGCTACTCGCGGCCCTCGGCGCAACACTCGCGGCGGATCACCCGGATGATCTCGGACACCGCCTCGATGATGTTCCTGACCACGCGCACCGAGACCGAGGCGCTGCTGCTCGAGCAGAACCTGATCAAGCAGCTGAAGCCGAAGTTCAACGTGCTGCTGCGCGACGACAAGAGCTTTCCGAACATCCTCGTCACCACCGGGCACGACTTCCCGCAGATCAAGAAGCACCGCGGCGCGAAGACCGAGAAGGGCGCCTACTATGGCCCCTTCGCCAGCGCCGGGGCGGTGAACCGCACGCTGACTCAGCTGCAGCGGGTGTTCCTGCTGCGCAATTGCACCGACTCGATGTTCGAGAGCCGCACGCGGCCCTGCCTGCTGTTCCAGATCCGCCGCTGCTCGGGGCCCTGCACCGGCGAGATCAGCCGCGAGGACTACGCCGAGTCGGTCGCCGATGCGCAGCGGTTCCTCTCGGGCAAGTCCACCGAGATGCAGGCGCGGCTTGCCGACCAGATGATGGCAGCCTCCGAGGCGATGGAGTTCGAGCGTGCCGCGGCGCTGCGCGACCGTATCCGGGCGCTCACGCAGGTGCAGTCGGTGCAGGGGATCAACCCGCAAGGGGTGGAGGAGGCAGACGTCGTGGCGCTGCACCTCGAGCACGGGCAGGCCTGCGTGCAGGTCTTCTTCATCCGCTCGGGCCAGAACTGGGGCAACCGCGACTTCTATCCGCGGGTCGGCGAGGACGTGGAGGAGGCCGAGGTGCTCGAGGCCTTCCTCGGCCAGTTCTACGACAGCAAGGAGCCGCCGCGTCTGCTGCTGCTCAGCCACGAGATCGAGAACGCCGACCTGATGTCCGAGGCGCTCTCGGGCAAGCTCGGCCGCAAGGTCGAGATCGCCGTGCCGAAGCGGGGCGAGAAGGCCGAGCTGATCGAGGGCGCGGCGCGCAATGCCCGCGAGAGCCTCGCCCGGCGCATGGCCGAGACTGCGACACAGGCCAAGCTGCTGCGCGGCGTGGCCGACGCCTTTGGCCTCGACGGGCCGCCGCAGCGCATCGAGGTCTACGACAACTCGCACATCATGGGCACCAATGCGGTCGGCGGGATGATCGTTGCCGGGCCGGATGGCTACATGAAGAACCAGTACCGCAAGTACAACATCCGCGGCGAGGAACTGGTGCCGGGCGACGACTTCGGCATGATGAAGGAGGTGCTGACGCGCCGCTTCACCCGGCTGTTGAAGGAGGACCCGGACCGCTCGAAGGGGCTCTGGCCCGACTTGCTGCTGATCGATGGCGGCGCGGGGCAGGTCTCGGCTGTCTGGGAGATCATGCAGGAGCAGGGGGTCGAGGACATCCCAATGATCGGCGTCGCCAAGGGTGTTGACCGCGACCACGGCAAGGAAGAGTTCCACCGCATCGGCACGCGGCCCTTCGCGCTGCAGCGCAACGATCCGGTGCTCTACTTCATCCAGCGCCTGCGCGACGAGGCGCACCGCTGGGCCATCGGCACCCACCGTGCCAAGCGCGCCAAGGCGCAGATGGCCAACCCGCTCGACGAGGTGCCGGGCGTCGGCGCCGCGCGCAAGCGCGCGCTCTTGCAGCACTTCGGCTCGGCCAAGGCCGTCGCCCGGGCGAATCTGGCGGATCTCAAGGCGGTGGACGGCGTCAGCGAGGCGCTGGCCGAGCGCATCTACGACTTGCTTCCACGAGGAAGGGGTAGGGGCGAGTTTCTTCGAAGAAACGTGCAAAGCCTCGAGCTTTGTCCGCGCGGGCGGCCGCCATAGTTTATCTGCCACGGCGTCTCTGCTATAGGGGCGCCAGATCTACCCAAGGAGAGAGGCCATGGCCCACAAGGTGTTCATCGACGGCGAGGCTGGCACGACCGGTCTGCAGATCCGCGAGCGGCTCGAGCAGCGCGCGGACATCACGCTCGTTCAGGTGGACCCGGCCCGACGCAAGGATGCCGGCGCGCGCTCCGAGGCGCTGGCCGAGGCCGATGTGGCCATTCTCTGCCTGCCCGACGATGCCGCCCGCGAGACCGTGGCACTGGCCGCGCCGCATGGCACGAAGATCATCGATGCTTCGACCGCGCATCGCGTCGCCGAGGGCTGGGTCTTCGGCTTTGCCGAGATGGCCGAGGGGCAGCGCGACGCGATCGCCAGTGCCCAATACGTGTCGAATCCCGGCTGCTGGTCGACCTGCGCTATCGCGCTCATCCGCCCGCTGGTCGGCGCGGGGCTGATCGACCCGGCCTCGGCCCCGGCGATCTCGGGCGTCTCGGGCTACACTGGCGGCGGCAAGGGCATGATCGCCGAGTACGAGAACGGCGAAGTGGACGGCTCGTTCCTCTACGGCGCCTCGCAGGGCCACAAGCACCTGCCGGAGATCGTCAAGCACGGGCTGCTGAGCGCGGTGCCGGTCTTCGTTCCCTCGGTGGGGGCCTATGCGCAGGGTATGGCGGTGGCGGTGCAGCTGCCGGGCATGGGCGCGGACGGCGTCGCCGCAGCGGAGGCTGCGCTGAAGACCGCCTACGCCGGCGAACGCTTCGTGTCGGTGGTCGATGCCTCGGTTCACGAGCCGCGGGTCATGCCGCAGCGGCTGAACGGCACCAACGCGCTGGAGCTCTCGGTGCACGGCAACCCGGCGACGGGGGCTGTGACGCTGATGGCTGTGCTCGACAACCTCGGCAAGGGCGCCTCGGGTGCCGCGGTGCAGAACCTCAACATCATGCTCGGCTGTGACGAGGCGGCGGGGCTCGAGGCGGGGACCGCGGCGGCGGCCTGATCCTCCGGCGGGAGAAGGGGGCTCTGCCCCCGCCGCGCTGCGCGCGACTCCCCCGGGATACTTGGACCTAGAAGAAAGCGAGAGGCGCGGCCCGGTCGGGCGGCGCCTTTTTCCTTGGGGGCGGCCTCGGCAAAGAAAAACGCGGCGCCCTTTCGGAGCGCCGCGCGTCTGTCTTTCAGCCTGATGGTCGGATCAGGTGTTGAACAGGAAATGCAGGACGTCACCGTCCTTGACCACATAGGTCTTGCCCTCGGCGCGCATCTTGCCCGCTTCCTTGGCGCCCTGTTCGCCCTTGTTGGCGATGTAATCGTCATAGGCGATGGTCTCGGCGCGGATGAAGCCACGCTCGAAATCGCCGTGGATCACCCCGGCGGCCTGCGGCGCCGCGGTGCCCTGCTTGATGGTCCAGGCGCGCGCCTCCTTGGGGCCGACGGTGAAATAGGTCTCGAGGTGCAGCAGCTCGTAACCGGCGCGGATGAGGCGGTCGAGACCGGCTTCCTCGAGGCCCAGCTCCGACAGGAACATCTCGGCTTCCTCGGCGTCGAGCTGGCTGATCTCTTCCTCGATCTTGGCGGAGATCACCACGTGGCTGTTGCCCTGCGCGGCGGCCATCTCGGCGACCTTCTGCGACAGCGCGTTGCCGGTGGCAGCCTCGGACTCGTCTACGTTGCAGACGTAGAGCACCGGCTTGGAGGTCAGCAGCTGCAGCATGCGCCACTGCTTCATATCCTCGGCATCGACCTCGACAAGGCGTGCCGGCTTGCCCTGCTCGAGCATCGCCATGGCGTCCTTCATCAGGCGTTCCTGCTGGACCGCCTCCTTGTCACCGCCGCGCACCTTGCGCACGATGTTCTGCAGGCGCTTCTCCAAGCTTTCCATGTCGGCGATGATCAGCTCGGTCTCGATGGTCTCGGCGTCCGAGACCGGGTCGACGCGGCCGTCGACGTGGGTGACGTCGTCATCCTCGAAGCAGCGCAGCACATGGGCGATGGCGTCGGTCTCGCGGATGTTGGCGAGGAACTGGTTGCCGAGGCCCTCGCCCTTCGACGCGCCCTTCACCAGGCCGGCAATGTCGACGAAGGTCATCCGGGTGGGGATGATCTGCTTCGAGCCGGCGATCTCGGCCAGCGTGTCGAGCCGCGGGTCGGGCACGGCCACGTCACCGACGTTGGGCTCGATCGTGCAGAAGGGGAAGTTGGCCGCCTGTGCGGCGGCGGTCTTGGTCAGGGCGTTGAACAGGGTCGATTTGCCCACGTTGGGCAGACCCACGATCCCCATGCGAAATCCCATGTCGTGCTCCTTGGCTCGGGCTTGGCGTATGATCGCGCCGCTTCTAGTCGCCGTCCGCGCCCCTTGCAAGCGCGAGCCCGGACAGATGCGGCACCTGGCGGTGCCAGAAGCGCCAGTAGAGCAGCACCGAGGCCAGTCCGAGGCCGAGGCTCAGCCCCATCCACACGCCGCCGGCGCCGAAGCCGAGCGGGAAGCCGAGCACATAGGCCACAGGCATGCCGACCAGCCAGTAGGAGATGGCGGCGATCAGCATCGGCGCGCGGGTGTCCTTCATCCCGCGCAGCACGCCGAGCACGATCACCTGGATCGAGTCGACCAGCTGGAAGACCGCGGCCATGGCCAGAAGCAGCGTGCCGAGGCGCAGGATCTCTGCGCGGTGCGGATCCTCCGCCGAGAGGAAGAGGCTGATCAGCTGCTCGGGGATGCCGAGAAAGAGAACGACTGTCACCACGACAATGCCCAGCGACAGCGTCTGCGCTGCCACCGTGCCGCGGGTGAGGAAGGACAGATCGCTGCGCCCCATGGCCTGGCCGGCGCGCACCGTGGCGACATTCGACAGGCCGAGGTGCATCATGAAAATCGCGCCCGAGAGCTGCATGGCGATGCCATGCGCCGCAAGCGGCACCGTGCCGAGCCAGCCGACCATCACCGCGGTCGCGGCAAAGAGTGCGACCTCAGCGAGCGTGGTCAGCCCGATCGGCCAGCCAAGGCTGAAGACCTCGCGCAGCATTTCCATGTCGGGGCGCCAGAAATGGAACCAGATTTGATGCTCGGGCAGGCGTAGCCGCGCGTAGACGATGACGCCCGCCAAGGCCGCGCTGTGGGCGCAGAGCGAGGCGATGGCGGCCCCGGTGATACCGAGTTCGGGCGCGCCCCAGTTGCCGAAGATCAGCGCGTAATTCGCGAGGCCGTTCACCAGCGCGGCGATGACGGTGATCCAGAGCACGGCGCGGGTGTGCTCGAGCGCGGCGAGGTAGCTCTTGAAGACCATGACACCGAGCGCCGGCAGCAGCCCGACACCGGCGATGCGCAGGTAGGTCTGGGCGTTGGCGGCGACGAGCTCGGTCTGGCCGAGCAGCAGCAGCAGCGGCTTGGCGAACCAGAAGAGCGGCAGCGCCAGCAGGAAGAAGCCGGTCGAAAGCCAGAGCGCCATGCGCGCGGTGCGGCGCACGTGCATTTCGTCGCCGCGCGCGGCGTATTGCGCCACCATCGGCATGACCGCGAAGGCAAAGCCCGAGCCGAAGAGGAAGAGCACCGAGAAGACCGTCATCGACAGGCTGAGCGCCGCAAGCTCTGGCACCCCGTAGCGGCCCATCATCACCGTGTCGGTGAGCCCGATGGACAGCTGCGCCAGATGGCCGCCGATCAGCGGCAGCCCCATCGCCAGAACGGCGCGAATGTGGGCGGAATAGGGGAGCACTTGCGACATATTTTGGCTTTAGGAGGCAGCGGGGCTTCGCGCAACCTCAGAGTGAGCGGAGCAGCAATTGCCCTGCCAGGAGTGTGACCAAAGCGCCCGCCGCGGCCTCGAGCAGAGCCAGCGCACGGAGGGTGCCGGGCCCCGTGGCGAGCCGGCTCAGCGCGCCTTCGCGCAGGGTGACCGAGGCGAGGGCGACCACCAGCGTCACGCTGGCGGTGCCGAGGCCCATGGCAAAGGCGCCGAGGATGCCGGCACCGGCGATGCCCATGCGCCAGGTCAGGATCAGCAGGAAGAGCGCTCCGGTGCAGGGGCGCAGGGCAATGGCCCCGATCAGCAGCAGCGCGTCGCGCAGCGAGTGGACCTTTCGCGCCTGCTCGAGGCTCGGGCCATGGGCATGGCCGCAGCTCGGGCAGAGGCCATCGTGGTCATGGTCATGGTCATGGTCATGGTCATGGTCATGGTCGTGACGCGGATGCGGCTCGCGCGCCGTCCAGAGCCTGCGCGCGCCGCGCAGCAGCAGCCAAACTCCGATCGCGGCGATCGCGGCGTGGCTGGCCGGGGCGAACCACTCTTCGGCTGCCGTGGTCATCCGCTCGCGGCCCCAGCCCAGAAGGCCGACCCCGGCGTAGACCAGCAGCACCGCCGCGCCCGCCTGCGCGAGGCTCGAGGCCACCGCCAGCGCCGAGAGCCGCCAGAGGGCCACCCGCCGGCCGAGCCCGTAACCGCCGATCAGCAGCTTGCCATGGCCCGGCCCCGCGGCGTGGAAGAAACCGTAGCCGAAGCAGACCGTCATCAGCGCCAGGAGCGCGCCCGGCTCACCCGCGCGCAGCGCCCGCAGGCCCCTAGCCATGGCGTTCTGCGCCTCGCGCTGGCCTTCCATCGCCAGCAGGGTGACCCGGTCCGCGCCGCCGAAGCCCCAGAGCCATATGGCAAGCCCCAGAACCACCAGCGCAGCGGCGGTCAGGAGCCGTCGCATGTCACCTCGATGCGGTCGGCAAAATTCCGGCCGGGTTCGATTTCGAGGAACTGGTCCTCGGGGATCTGTGCCAGCTCGGCCTGCATCTTCTGCGCCGCCGCGTCGAGGTCGGGCTTGCGCACCGTGGCGCTGCAGGGGGCGGGCAGGGTGATCGGCAGGCTGGCCTCGAAGGCGATGTAATAGGTCGGATCATAGGGCTCGATCACCAGCCCCTCGGCGGGGGCAGGGGGCACGCTACGGCGGTGCACCGAGGTGATGCGCCCCTCGTCGATCGCGACGGAGACGAATTCGGGCGTGCCAAGCTCAAGCTTCCGGCCGCCCGAATACATGTAGAGATCCCCTTCGAAGCCCTCGTACCAATTGTCGAGATCGAAGCGCTCCAGCGCGGTCAGCTCGGCGGCGGTCAGCGCGCCGTCGCCATCGGGATCGAGCCCCATGTCCTCGAGGATCAGCAGCGAAAAGAAATCATCGTAGCGCCAGGTGACCTCGACCGAGGTGATCCGGCGTTCGGCATCGAGGTCCAGCGCCAAGCCGACATTGGCGAACACATGAGGGTGTGCGAGCGCCGGAGCGGCAATGCAAATCCCGGCCAAGGTCGCGCAAAGCCGAGCGACTCCCCGAGGTTCGGCACAAAGGTTAAGCTTTGTTTTGCCTTGGGGCATGCCTTTTCCTGCGCTCATGTTAGGCTGGCCATATTTGAGACATGATTCCCTTGGGAAGTTTTTTTTATGGCTAGTTTGATTGATCTGACGGCGTTCGCGCCTCAGGCCCGGCGTTTTCTGACCGAACTCGAGGCAAACAATGATCGCGCGTGGTTCAGCGCCAACAAGCAGCGCTACGACAGCGAGGTCAAGCGCCCGGCGGAACTGATGATCGCACAGCTCACCCCCGAGCTCGAGATCCTGAGCGGAGATCTGCCGAGGCCGAAACTGTTTCGTCCGCAACGCGACGTGCGCTACAGCGACGACAAGCAACCCTTTCACACCCATCTTCACGCGCTCTGGTCCCTGCCGGACGGGCGGGCCTGGTATTTCGCGTTGTCGAAGGATTACGCCACTGCGGGCGCCGGCATCCTCGGTTTCGATGGCCGGCGGATGCTGGCCTGGCAGGCGGCGTTGATGGGGCCGGAGGGCGACGAGCTGGAGCGGATCATCGCGCGCAGTGGGGCGCGGATCGATCCGGCGCCCAGCCCGGATACCGAGGTGCCGCCGGGGCCGCGCGCCGAGCTGATGCGCCGTCCGGGCTGCGTGCTCTGGCTGGATGGCCTCTACGACGAGCTGGCGCCCGACCCGGTGGCGACGCTTCTGAGCTGCTACACGCAGTTGCAGCCGCTGCAGGACTGGCTCGGCAAACGCCTCTGAGAGCGCCGCTCAGGCGCTGCTGTTCGGCCCGGGTGTGGCGCCGAGGATGTGTTCGGAGCGGTGAATGACATGCCCCGCGCCGCCGACGATGAGCGGATCGGGCAGTGTGGCGATGCGATGGTCCTTGCCGGGGTAGTCCAGCGTCGACAGGAAATGCCGCATGCAGTCCAGCCGGGCGCGTTTCTTGTCGTCGGATTTGACCACGGTCCAGGGCGCGTCGGCGGTGTCGGTATAGAAGAACATCGCCTCCTTCGCCTCGGTGTACTCGTCCCACTTGTCGAGGCTGGCCTTGTCGATGGGCGAGAGCTTCCACTGTTTTAGCGGGTCGGTCTCGCGGCTCTTGAAGCGGACCCGCTGTTCGTCGCGGGTGACCGAGAACCAGTACTTGTAGAGCCGGATCCCCGAGCGCACGAGCATCCGCTCCAGCTCGGGCGTCTGGCGCATGAACTCGAGGTACTCATTGGGCTCGCAGAAGCCCATGACCCGCTCGACCCCGGCGCGGTTGTACCACGAGCGGTCATAGAGCACGATCTCGCCGGCGGTGGGCAGATGCTCGACATAACGCTGGAAATACCATTGCCCGCGCTCCTGCTCGCTGGGCTTGTTGAGCGCCACGACGCGGGCATGGCGGGGGTTGAGATGCTCGGTGAAGCGCTTGATCGTGCCGCCCTTGCCGGCGGCGTCGCGGCCCTCGAACAGCAGCACGAACTTCTGCCCGGTCTCTAGTGCCCAGAGCTGCACCTTCAGCAGCTCGGCCTGCAGCCGGGCCTTTTGCGCCTCGTAGCCACGCCGGGCCATCTTCTTGGTGTAGGGGTATTCGCCGGTCTCGAAGGCGCGGCGAATCTCGTCCTGCGTCGGCCCGTGTCGATGAGCGACATGTACCGGTGCATGTTGGGGCGCGGTCTCGGCGGGTAGGGCGGGCGCGCTGCCGGGGTCCGGTTGCGGGTCGGCGACGGGAGCGGGGGCTTTCGGCATCTCGGTCATGGCGGGGCACTTCGGACGTGTGACGGTTTCAGCCTGGGTTCTCAGCCTGCGCCCCGCCATGCGCCCTGTCAAACCCCGTGGGCCGATCCGTCCGCGAGCACGCTGCGCCAGTCGTGCGTCGGCGAAAACCCGAGCATGCGCTTGGCCTTGGCATTGCTGTAGAAGGCCTGACGCGGCTGCATCTGGCTCTTGACCGGCACTCCGTCATAGAAGCGCGCGCGGATCACCTCGTTGTCCTGCGGCACCGCCAGGTCGTCATTGGCCACGTTGAAGAGCTGGAAGCCGAGCCCGTCCGCCTCGAGGCAGCGGCTGACCATCTGCGCCAGGTCGCGCACGTCGATATAGCCGAAGATGTTGCGCAGCCGTGGCGCGGGGTCCTCGGCATAGGCGGGAAAGTCGCGGTGATAATCCTCGATCTCGCAGACGTTGGAGATGCGCAGCCCGTAGATGTCCTGGCCCGTGCGCCGCTGGATGCCGCGCGCGGTGACCTCGCTCGCCACCTTCGAGAGCGCGTAGGCATCCTCGGGAACCACCGGGTGATCCTCGTCGATCGGCAGGTACTCGGGCTTGCGCTCGCCCCGCGCGAAGCAGATGCCATAGGCGGTCTCGGAACTGGCGAAGACCACCTTGGGAATGCCCAGCGTCGCCGCTGCTTCCAGCACGTTGTAGGTCGAGAGCGTGTTGACCCGATATGTCTCGCAGTCGGGCTTGATGAGGATGCGGGCGAGGGCGCCGAAATGCACCACGGCATCGAAGCTCGACGATCCGGCGGCGTCGAGCTCGTCGAAGCCCGCAAGCGAGCTCATCGCCCCCCCAGACCTGGCCGGGGTCGGTGAGATCGGTGATCAGGTCGTGCACCCCCGGGTGGCCCAGCGGCGCGAGGTCCGCGTTCAGGATGCGGTGGCCCTGGTCGGCAAGATGCCGCACCACGTGCCGCCCCGCCTTGCCGCTGCCGCCGGTGAATAGAATGCGCATGTCGTCCTCCCTCTCTCTCTCGGGCACAGCATTCCGGCCAAAGCCGCGAAGGTCCAGAGGGGCCATTGATTTTCACCCCATTGATTTTCCCGGGCGTATCCGGCACTGGTTTCGCGACATTCCGGGAGGCGCCGCGCCGCCCGCCAGAGATCCGCCAGAGACTCGCCTGCCAAGGGAAGGACCGCCATGACCCGTATCGACGCCAAGTTCGCCGCCCTGAAAGCCGAGGGCAAGAAGGGCTTCGTCGCCTACGTGATGGCCGGGGACCCCGATTACGACCGCTCGCTCGAGCTGGTGCGTGGCCTTCCGGGCGCGGGCGTCGACGTGATCGAGCTGGGCCTGCCCTTTACCGACCCGATGGCCGATGGCGAGACCATCCAGCTCGCCGGCCAGCGCGCGCTCGAGGCCGGCATGACGCTGAACCGCACGCTGCAGCTCGTGCGCGACTTCCGCAGCGGCGACGACACCACGCCGATCGTGCTGATGGGCTATTACAACCCGATCTACAGCCATGGCGTGGACGCGTTCCTCATCGAGGCGCGCGAGGCCGGCATCGACGGGCTGATCATCGTCGACCTGCCCCCCGAAGAGGATGAAGAGCTCTGCATCCCGGCGCAGAAGGCGGGGCTCAACTTCATCCGCCTCGCCACGCCGACCACCGACGACAAGCGCTTGCCCAAAGTGCTGCAGAACACCTCGGGCTTCGTCTACTACGTCTCGATCACCGGCATCACCGGCGCCGCCGCGGCGCAGGCGGCGGACGTCGGCCCCGAGGTTGCCCGGATCAAGGCGGGCACCGACCTGCCGATCATCGTCGGCTTCGGCATCCGCACCCCGGACGCCGCCGAGAGCATTGCCTCCGTGGCCGACGGCTGCGTCGTCGGCTCGGCCATCGTCGGCGCCATGGCCGAGGGCAAGCCCATCTCCGAGGTGCTGGGCTTCGTGAAATCCCTCGCCGACGGCGCCCACCGCGCCTGATCCGGCCGGGAAGCCTTCTTGAAGCCGCGCGGCCTGGCGCCTGCGCGGCTTTTTCATGTCCGTCCCGCCCTTTCTTCTAGGGTCAAATATCCCGGGGAGCGCGAGGGGCTGGCCCCTCGCTCCTGCCCTTCGAGGGAGGCGTTACCGCCACCACCCGCATTGACTCTCCCTCCTGCAGACGCCATCCTGATTTGGTATACCATTTTGCGGGAGGAGCGCTTTGGCAGAGATCACGGTGATCGGGCTCGGCTCGATGGGCATGGGCATGGCGCAGTCGCTGCTGCGGGCGGGGCATGTGGTGCACGGGCTGGATATTTCCACCGAGCGGACCCGGGCCTTCGAGGCCGAGGGCGGCGCGCCGGGCAGCCTCGCCGAGGCGCTGGGCGCAAGCTCGGTGCTGGTCTGCGTGGTGCTCAATGCCGCGCAGACGCGCGAGGTGCTTTTCGGAGCGGGTGGCGCGGCGGAACATATGGCGGAGGGTGCCGCGATCATCTCCTGCGCCACCATCGCCCCGAGCCAGGCGCGCGAATTTGCCGAGCTTGCCTCGGCGAAAGGGCTGCACTACCTCGACGCGCCGATCTCCGGCGGGGCGATCAAGGCGGCGCAGGGGCAGCTCTCGATCATGGCCTCGGGCACGCCGGAGGCCTTCGAGGCCGCCGCGCCCGCGCTGGATGCCATGGCCGCCACCGTGCACCGGCTCGGCGACGCGGCCGGCGCGGGCAGCGCGATGAAGGCGGTGAACCAGCTTCTCGCAGGCGTGCATATCGCGGCCATGGGTGAGGCGATGGCGCTCGGCATCAGCCAGGGGCTCGACCCGGCGCGCATCGTCGAGGTGATCTCGGCCTCGGCGGGCACCAGCTGGATGTTCGAGAACCGCGGCCCCCATGTCGTGGACGGCGATTACACGCCGCGCTCGGCGGTCAACATCTGGCCCAAGGATCTCGGCATCGTCGGTGGCATCGCGGGCGAGGCGCAGCTGCCGGTGCCGATGACCGAGGCCGCGCTGGCGCAGTTCAAATCCGCCGCCGAGGCGGGCGACGCGCTGATCGACGATGCCGCGGTGATCAAGGTCTACGCCCGCGCGGCGGGACTCACCCTGCCGGGAGACGCCTGATGCTGCTGGGCTGTATCGGCGACGATTTCACCGGCTCGAGCGATCTCGGCAACACGCTGGTCAAGCAAGGCATGCGCACCGTGCAATACGTCGGCGTGCCGAAAACCGACGCCGCGCCGGATGTCGAGGCCGGCGTCGTGGCGCTGAAATCGCGCTCCATTCCCGCCGCCGAGGCGGTGAAGCTCTCGCTCGAAGCGCTGGACTGGCTGAAGGCGCAGGGCTGCGAGCAGTTCCTCTTCAAGTATTGCTCGACCTTCGATTCCACGGCCGAAGGCAACATCGGCCCGGTGGCCGAGGCGCTGGCCGAGGCTCTGGGGACCGAGAGCGTGATCTTTTGCCCGGCCTTCCCGGCGACGGGGCGGACGATCTACCAGGGCCACCTCTTCGTGCAGGACCGCCTGCTGTCGGAGAGCGGCATGGAGAACCATCCGCTGACGCCGATGAAAGACCCCGACCTGCGTCGCGTGCTCGCCGCGCAGGTCACGCGCGGTGTCGGCCATGTGCCCGCCAGCACCGTCTGGCAGGGGGCCGAGGCGATCCGTGCGAAATTGACGTCCGAGGCGCAGGCGGGCCGCGGTTTCGTCATCGCCGATGCGATCCGCGACGAGGATCTCCTGACTTGGGGCAAGGCCCTCGAGGGGACCAAGCTGCTTACCGGGGGCTCGGGCATCGCGCTTGGCCTGCCGGGCAATTTCGCGCTTTCGGGCAAGGCGGGCGCATGGACCGGGCAGGGCGGGCAGGTCGTCGCGCTCTCGGGCTCCTGCTCGAACGCCACCCGCGCGCAGGTCGCCGCCCACGCTGGGCCGAAGCGCGAGGTCACCGCCGCAGAGGCGCTTGGCGGGCTCGAAGCCGAGACCCTCGCCAACTGGGCGCTGGCGCAGGACGGGTTGCCGCTGATCTATTCCTCGGCGGAGCCTGCCACCGTTGCCGCCGCACAGCAGAAGCACGGCCGAGAGAAGGTCGCCGCAGCGCTGGAGGGGCTCTTCGCCCAGACCGCCGCCGCGCTGGCCGCCAAGGGCGTCAAGCGGATCATCAGTGCCGGGGGCGAGACCTCGGGCGCGGTGGTCGAGGCGCTGGCCCCCGAGGCGCTGGAAATCGGCCCCGAGATCGACCCCGGCGTGCCGGTCATGCGCGCGGGCGATATGGTGCTGGCGCTGAAATCCGGCAACTTCGGCGCAGAGGACTTCTTCGCCAAGGCGGCGCGCGTGATGGAGCAGGGGGCATGACCGAGAGCAAGCTGCGCGAGCAGATCTGCGAGATGGCCGCCTCGATGTTCCAGCGCGGCCTCACCGGCGGCGCTTCGGGCAATATCTCGGCCCGCACCGAGGATGGCGGGCTGCTGGTCTCTCCTACCGGCTCGAGCTTCGGCAGCCTCGATCCGGCGCGGCTCTCGCGCTTCGATGCCAAGGGCGTGCTGGTCTCCGGCGACGCCCCGACCAAGGAGATGCCGCTGCACAGCGCCTTTTACGAGACGCGCGGCAAGACCGGGGCGGTGGTGCACCTGCATTCGTGCCATGCCGTCGCGTGGTCGATGATGCCCGACATCGACCCCGAGAACCTGCTGCCGCCGCTCACCGCCTATGCGGTCATGCGGCTCGGCAAGGTGCGGCTGCTGCCCTTCTTCGTGCCGGGTGACCCGGCGATGGGGGACGCGGTGCGCGGCCTTGCCGGCAAGCGCTCGGCGGTGGTGCTGGCCAACCACGGCCCCGTCGTGGCGGGCAAGGACCTCGAGGCCGCCGTCTACGCGATGGAAGAGCTCGAGGAGACTGCCAAGCTGGCGCTGCTGCTGCATGGCCGCCAGCCGCGCATGCTCACTTCGGGGCAGGTGAAGAAGGTGGTCGACAAGTTTGACGTGGACTGGGACTGAGACATGAAGTTTTCCGCCAATATCGGCTTTCTCTACACCGAACTGCCGCTGCCCGAGCGCATCCGCGCGGCAAAGCGCGATGGGTTCGATGCGGTGGAATGCCACTTCCCCTATGACGTGCCCGCCGCCGAGATGAAGGCGGCGCTGGACGAGACCGGCTTTACCATGCTCGGGCTCAACACCGTGCCGGGCGACCCGGCAGCGGGCGATTTCGGCCTTGCCGCGCTGCCGGGTCGGCGCGAGGACGCGGCGGCGGCGGTCCGGCAAGCGGTGGCCTATGGCGCGGCGATCGGCGCGCGCAACGTGCACGTGATGGCGGGTCGCACCGATGGCGGGCCCGAGGCAGAGGCGGCCTACCGCGAGACGCTGATGCTGGCCTGCGATCTCGCGGGCGCGGCGGGCATGGGGGTGCTGATCGAGCCGATCAACCACCGCGACGTGGCGGGCTACCACCTGTCCCGCGTCGAGCATGCCGCCGAGATCGTCGAGGCGCTCGGGCGGGACAACCTGCGCATCATGTTCGACTGCTATCACACGCAGATCATGCAGGGCGACCTGATGAAACGCTTCGCCGCGCACCTGCCGATGATCGGCCACGTGCAGATCGCCGCCGTGCCCGACCGGGGCGAGCCCGATGGCGGCGAGATTTGCTTCGAACGCCTGCTGGCCTCCTTCGCGGACGCCGGCTGGGAGGCGCCGGTGGGCGCGGAATACAAGCCGCGCGGCGGGGATACGAAAGCGGGCCTCGGCTGGCTGGCCCCCCCTGCGCGCGGCGCTGGCTTGAACCGAGAAGGATTGAACAGATGACGGACGTACTGGCAGTCGGCAAGCCCGACCAGATGAGCCGCGAGCCGCTGGCCGAGCTGGGCTGGACCCACGTGGAGAGCCTCGACGCCGCGCAGGCGCTGGACGAGGAGACGCGCAAGGGCGTGAAGGCCATCGCCTTCTACGGCCACAGCCCCTTTGCCGCCGCGCAGATGGAGGCTTTCCCGAACCTCGGCCTCATCGCCAACTTCGGCGTGGGCTATGACGCGATCAACGTCGGCGACGCCTCGGCGCGTGGCATCAAGGTGACCAACACCCCGGACGTGCTGAACGACGACGTGGCCGACCTCGCCGTGGCGATGCTGCTCGATTACTGCCGCGACATGCGCGGCGCCGAGGCGCGCGTGCGCTCGGGCGCCTGGGGCAAGGAGGGCGCGCATCCGCTGCAGCGCAAGATGAGCGGGCAGAAGGCGGGCATCCTCGGCATGGGCCGGATCGGGCGCGAGATCGCCGACCGCCTTGCGGCCTTCAAGATGGAGATGCACTACCACGCGCGCTCCGAGAAGGAGACGCCGGGCTGGACCTATCACGCCGATCCCGTGGCGCTGGCGCGCGAGGTGGATTTCCTGGTGATCGCCCTCGTCGGCGGCCCGGCAACGGCGGGCTACGTCACGAAGGAGGTGCTTGAGGCGCTGGGTCCGACCGGCGTGCTGATCAACATCTCGCGCGGGACAACGGTTGACGAGGAGGCGCTGATCGAGGCGCTGCAGCAGGGCAAGATCGCCGGGGCGGGCCTCGATGTGTTCCTCAATGAACCCAACCCCGACGCGCGCTTCCTAGCGCTGGAAAACGCGGTGCTGCAGCCGCACCAGGCCTCGGCCACGCGCGAGACGCGCACCGCCATGGGCCAGCTCCAGCGCGACAACATCGCGGCCTTCCTCGCCGGCAAGGACCTGCTGACGCCGGTGAACTGACCCCGGCGAACTCAGGCGCAAGGTCCTTCGAAGGAGCTTGCAAATCTCATCGAAGAGATTTGGCCCCTGCCTGCGGCGGGGGCCTTTTCATTAGGCCGAGCGGGCGCCTGTGGCGACCCCGGCGAAGCCCGCGTCAAGCCGCCTCCAGGACCAGGCGGTCAGCACGACCACCCCCGCGGCCGCCACGTAGAAGGGCATCTGCAGCGCCAGACCGCGCGGCATCACCGCCTCGGCGGCGCTGACCACAAGGCCGGAGGCCAGCAGCCCGATCGGCATCATCCCCCAGGCGAAGAGCCGATAAGTGGCATTGACCCGTCCGAGGATCTCGTCGGGCACGTGGCGCTGGCGGTAGGAGACCGAGACCGTGTTCCACACCAGGCCGCAGAACTCGAAGGCCGCCAGCACCGCCGCCACCGCCCAGCCGTTCGGCGCCAGCGGCAGCGCGGCGAAGGCCAGCGACGAGGCCAGCGTCATCCATTGCGCCGAGGGGCCGTTGCCGAGCCTGCGCACGATGCGCTCGGCGCAGAACCCGCCCAGCACGCCGCCAAGCGCCCCCGCGGCGAGGATCAACCCGTAGCCTGAGGCGCCGAGGCCGAGGTTCTCCTGCACGTGCAGCACCAGCGCGATGACCACCATCTGGTGCAGCAGGTTCCAGACGCCGGTGATCACCGCAAGCAGGCGCAAGAGCGCCGAGCCGCGCAGGAAGGCGAGCCCGTCGCCGAGCTCCTTCTTCCAGTCGCGCCCGCCCGTCCGGCGGGGTGTGAACTGGCCCTTGAGAGACCGCATCAGCGCCACGGCGATCAGGAAGCACAGCGCGTTCAGCGCGAAGGGCAGCCAGACCACCGAGGCGATGAGGAAGGCCCCGACTGCCGGGCCGAGCAGCGCATTGCCGACCATCTCGACGCTCCAGAGCCGGCCGTTGGCGCGCTCGAGCTGGTCGTGCGGCACGATGGCCGGCAACATGGTCTGTGCGGCGCTGTCGCGGAACACCTCTGCGGTGCCGACCAGCAGCGCGCAGCCGAGGAGGGCGGTAAAGAGCGCAGGGTCCGCGGTGCCCGTGTCGGGGGCCGGCGCGAGCGGCAGGGCGTGCCAGAGGGTGAGGGCGGCCAGTGCAAAGGCGCAGGCGCGGACCACGTCCATGGCGAGGATCAGCCGCCGCCGGTCGGTGCGGTCGGTCACGACCCCGGCGGGCAGGGCAAAGAGGAACCACGGCAGCCGCAGGGTGATCGGCATCAAGGTGACCAGCAGCGGATCACGGGTCAGCAGCGTCGCCAGCCAAGCCCAGACCACCACGGCGACGCCATCGGCGAGGTTGGTCATGCCGCTGGCGAGGATGAAGCGGTGAAGGGGGCTGGAAGATGTAACGGTCACGAGGCGTCCTTGGGGAATATCAGTCGAGTCGGAGTGACCGTAATTCCCCAAGTCCGGTTGAGGTCAAACGAAACCGCCGCCCCCGCAGCAGTTTATCGAGATGCCGTGGCGGCAGGCGGCGTGCCGCCCGCGCCGGGGATCAGCCGAAGATCGAGGGCACGAGCGCGCCGCGCGCCTGGATCACCTTGGCGGCGAGGCGCATGGCCTCCGCGGCAGCCACCTGCGGCGCCTTGCCCTGCGCCAGACCGGCCAACAGCCCGGCGGCAAAGCTGTCTCCCGCGGCGGTGGTGTCGACCACGTTGGTCACCGTCTCGGCAGCGATCTCGTGCTGCCCGGCCTCGCGTTGCCACAGGTGCAGCGCCGCGCCACCCTGTTTCACTGCCACCATATCGGCACCGCCCTTGCGGTAGCGCTCGATGGTCTCGGAGGGATTGGCGTCGCCGAAGAGCTCCTCTTCCTCGTCGAAGCTCGGCAGCACGATGTCGGCGGTGCGCGCGCCCATGGTCAGGCCCGCGCGCATCGCCTCGGGGCTTTCCCAGAGGCGCGGACGCAGGTTGGTGTCGAACGACACTATCGCCCCCTTCGAGCGCGCGCGCGCCAGCGCGCCGCAGAAGGCCTCGCGCTGCTTCGGCGGCAGGATCGCAAGGGTGATGCCCGAGAAGTGGATCATCTCGCGGCCCTTGAGGATGCCATCGAGCCAGCCGAGGTCATCGGCCATCAGCTTCGCCGCCGACTGGCCGCGCCAATAGGAGAAACTGCGCTCGCCGTTATCGAGCGAGATCATATAGAGCCCGACGGTGCGGTCGGGAATCCGCCGGATTGTTGAGACATCCACGCCTTCGCCCGAAATGAACTCGAGCATTTCGTTGCTCACCGCATCCTCGCCCACGCAGGTGCCGTAGCTCACCGTCCACTCCTCCGGGAGCAGGCGGCGGGCATACCATGCAGTGTTGAACGTGTCGCCGGCAAAGCCGCGCTTGTAGAGGCCGTCTCCGGCCTGCGACAGTTCCACCATGCATTCTCCGAGGGCGAGGAAAGCAGTCACAGAAGATTTCTCCGGGCAAGGTTACGCATCAGCGCGCCGGTGCCGAAGGTCCATTCCGGGGCCTCGGTGGAGAGCCGGACTGTGTTCTGCAGCGCGCCGAGCGCGGGTTCGGAGATCGTTACAACGTCTCCGACGTGATGTGTAAACCCCTGACCGGGTGCATCGCGGTCCTCGGTGGGGGCAAAGAGCGTGCCGAGGAACAGCAAGAAGCCGTCGGGATACTGGTGATGCCGCCCGATTGTCTGCGCCACGATCGAGGCCGGGTCGCGGCTGATCTGGCTCATCGACGACGCGCCATTGAGCACGAAGCCGTCCTCGCCCTTCACCGTCATCGTCAGCTCTGCCTTTCGCACGTCATCAAGCGTGTAGCTCTCGTCGAAGAGGCGGATGAACGGGCCGATGGCACAGGAGGCGTTGTTGTCCTTGGCCTTGCCGAGCAACAGCGCCGAGCGGCCCTCGACGTCGCGCAGGTTGACGTCATTGCCCAGCGTTGCGCCGAGGATGTCGCCGCGCGAGTTGATCGCTAGAACGATCTCGGGCTCGGGGTTGTTCCACTTGCTGATCGGGTGCAGGCCGACCGTCGCGCCCCAGCCCACCGCTGCCATGGGCTGCGACTTGGTGAAAACCTCGGCGTCGGGGCCGATGCCGACCTCGAGGTATTGCGACCACATGCCTTCCTGCTGCAGCACGCGCTTCACCTCCATCGCCTTCTCGGAGCCGGGCTCGATGCCCGAGAGCGAGTCGCCGATGATGGATTTGACCTTGGCGCGGATCGCCTCGGCGGCGTCGGGATCGCCCGCCGCCTGCTCCTCGATCACCCGTTCGACCATGGACTGGGCGAAGGTGACGCCCGAGGCCTTCACCGCCTGCAGATCGCAGGGGGCCAGCAGGTGCAGCACGTCATCCCCCGCGCCTTCGGCCGAGCCTGCGGTGAGGTCCGCGAGCGTGCCGATCTCCTCGCCGGTTGCGGCGCGCAGGGTCGCGGCGGGGTCGTCCGACTCCAGCAGGTCGCGCATGGTCGACAGCGCCTTGCTGGTGATGTCCACCAGCATCTCGCCGCGCAGGGCGACCAGAGCCGGGCCGACGCCGGGGCGCCAGACGCGGCCAACAAGAAGCGCCTCGGGGGTGGGGTTGCTCTGCGGCAGCATGGGGGTCTCCTCCGTCTTCAGTCTTTTCTCATGGGTGTCGGGGCGCGGACCGTCAGTCCTCGGGCGGCAGCAGCTTGCCCGGGTTCAGGATGCCCTGCGGGTCGAAGGCGGTCTTGATCCGCCGCATCCAGTCCAGTGCGGGGCCGTGCTCGGCCTTCATGTACTTCTGCTTGCCGATGCCGATGCCATGCTCGCCGGTCACCGTGCCGCCGAGCCGCAGCGCGGTATCGTTCAGCTTGCCGGCAAAGGCGTGAACGGCCTCGACCTCGGCGGGGTCGCTCGGATCGAAGCGCACGGCGCAGTGGAAGTTGCCGTCACCGACATGGCCGACGATGGTGCAGACGAGACCCGCCGCGCGGGCATCGGCCTGCGCCTGCAGCACCGCCTCGGCGAGCTGTGAGATCGGCACGCAGACATCCGTCGCCAGCGTGCCATATTGGGCGCCGGGGCGCAGCGCACCAGAGGCGAAATGCGCGCCGTGGCGCATCTTCCACAGGGCGTTGCGGGCCTCGGTGGTGTTCGCCTCCTGCCAGGCCTCCATGCCGAAATCCTCGGCGATCTCGCGGAAGCTCTGCGCCTGCTCGGCGACGCCCGCGGGGCTGCCGTGGAACTCGACGAAGAGATGCGGCTGCTCGGGCAGGCTTGATCCCGCGTGGATGTTGAAGCCGCGCACCATCATCTCGTCGACCAGCTCGATCCGCGCCATCGGCAGCCCGGACTGGATGGTCAGGATCACGCAGTTCACCGCCTCCTCGACCGAGGGGAAGCGGCAGGTGGCCGAGGCGATGCCCTCGGGCAGCCCGTGCAGCTTCAGCGTCAGCTCGGTGATGATGCCGAGCGTGCCCTCGCTGCCGACCAGCAGGTGCGTCAGGTCATAGCCCGCCGAGCTTTTCCGCGCCTTGGTGCCGGTGCGGATGATGCTGCCGTCGGACATCACCGCCTCGAGCGCCAGCACGTTCTCGCGCAGCGTGCCGTAGCGCACCGCTGTGGTGCCGGAGGCGCGCGTCGCCGCCATGCCGCCGAGCGAGGCATCGGCACCGGGATCGATGGGGAAGAAGAGGCCCGTCGTGCGCAGTTCCTCGTTCAGCTCGGTGCGGGTGACGCCGGGCTGGACCACCACGTTGAGATCCTCGGCGTTGATCTCCAGCACCTTTTTCATGCGTGAGAAGTCGAGGCTGATGCCGCCCTTGATGGCAAGGTGCTGGCCTTCCAGCGAGGTGCCGGTGCCGAAGGGGGTGATCGGCGTGCCGGTCTCGGCGCAGAAGCGCACGATGGCGGCGACTTCCTCGGTGGTTTCGGGGAAGGCCACGGCATCGGGCATGGCGAGCGGGAAATGCGCCTCGTTCCGCGCATTCTGCTCGCGGATGGCGTCGCTGGTGGCAAGGCGGTCGCCGAGGAGTTGTTCGAGCGGCGCGAAGAGGGTCATTTCTCAGGTCTCCAAGTTGATATGCCGGGCGCGGGTCCGCCCGCTACGGACGGAAGCCAGCACCTCGGGAGCCGGGCGAATGCCCGCCCGGCGGCATTGCCGTGCGTCCGGGCGGACCGGTGCCGGCTTACTTGCCCCAGTTCAGCACGAGCGGATCGAGCGGCTTGATCAGCTCGATCAACATCGAAGCGGTGTCCGGATGCAAGGGGGCAATCGGGTGGCGGCAGAAGGCGGACTTGATCACCCCGCCGACCATCATCGCGTGCTTGGCCGAGCGGAAGCCGCATTGCCGGTTCTCGTGGTTCACCGCCGGCAGGATGCGGGCGTAGCCGTCGAAGGCCGCCTGCCGGTTGCCGGCAAGGAAATCGATGACGATCGGGCGGATCTGGTCGGGGATCATCGCCGAGGTCATGCAGCCCGTGGCGCCGGCGTCGAGATCGGCGAGCAGAGTGATCGCCTCCTCGCCGTCGAAGGGCGCCTCGATGGCCGCGCCACCCTCGGCGATCAGGCTGCGCAGCTTGGCGGCCGCCTGCGGGCACTCGATCTTGAAGAGCTTCAGCATCTCGATCTCGTTCGCCATCTTGACCAGCAGCGGCACCGGCAGGTCGACGCCCGAGAGCGGCGCATCCTGCAGCATGATCGGGATGCCGACCTCGCCCACTTGCCGGAATTGCTCGAAGGTCTGCTCGGCGGTGCCTTTCAGCAGCGCGCCGTGGTAGGGCGGCATCATCATCACGATGTCGGCGCCGAGCGCCTTGGCATTGCGCGCACGCTCCACGACGATGGGCGTTGCATAGTGCGAGATCGTCACGATCACCGGCACCCGGCCCGCCACGTGCTCGAGGCAGAGCTTGGTGAGGATAGCGCGCTCCTCGTCCGAGATCAGGAACTGCTCAGAGAAGTTGGCAAGGATGCAGATGCCGTCGACGCCCATGTCGATGGTGCAATCGAGAACGCGCTTCATCCCCTCGAGGTCGAGCGTGCCGTCCTCGTGGAACGGCGTCGGCACCACGGGCCAGCATCCGGTGTATGTCGTCATGGGTCAGGTCCTCCCGAAAGGTCTGTGTCTGTGTCAGGTCGCGCCGAAGGCCGACACCAGGGCCAGCGCGACGACGCCCAGCATGGCGAGCGCCATGCCGTAATTGATCCACCGCTGGGTGCGGTAGCTGAGGTTGAGCCGGTGCAGGGTGACGCCCGCCTTGAGCCAGGCCAGATGCACCGGGATCCAGATCGCGTTCATGATGAGGATCTTCGCGGCGGTCTCGAATCCGAGCGCCTCGGGCGCAAAGGAGAACCCGGTGAACATGGCGGTGTTCACCGCATAGGCCTTGGGGTTGATCGCCTGCAGCAGCACGCCGGCACGGACGCCCGGCGCGGTCTTGGCCTCGATGAAGGCGATGCGGCTGCCCGCAAGCGCGATGCGGGCGGCGAGATAAAGCAGGTAGCACACCGACAGTGCCATCAGCACAACCCGCACCGCGGGCGCCGATAGGATGATCGCGGCAAAGCCGGTCAGCACCAGCGTCATCACGAGGTTGGTGCCGATGAAGAGCCCCGTGCCGTAGCGCAGTCCGCCCTGCCAGCCATATGCCGAGCCGACACCGGCGATCGACAGCACCCCCGGCCCGGGGGTGATGAACAGCAGGAACACGGCGGCAGCAAAGCTCAGCATGGGCCGCGCTCTCGGTCCAACAGGGTTGCGCCGGGTCTCCTCACCTCACTCCGCCTCGTCCTCTCCCGTCCCGTGGCTTGTCCTTGCATCCGGGTTCATTTGGTATACCATTTTCCTGAATACGGTCCCGCCCCGTTTTGTCAATGGGGGATGCGGATCACCGCAGCCGTGCCGGGGCACGGGCGGGACCAAGGGAAAAGGAGCTACTATGTCCCTGTTTGATCTGACGGGCCGCACCGCGCTGGTGACCGGCTCGACCATGGGTATCGGCTACGCGCTGGCGCGCGGACTTGCGCAGGCGGGGGCCAAGGTGCTGCTGAACGGGCGCAACCCGCAGCGGCTGGAAGAGGCGGTCACGGCGCTGAAGGCCGAGGGGCATCAGGCCGAGGCGCTCGGCTTCGACGTCACCGACCACGCAAGTGCACGGGCGGCCATCGACCGCTACGAGGCCGAGACCGGACCGATCGACATCCTGATCAACAATGCCGGGATGCAGCACCGCGGACCGCTCGAGGAATTCGAGCCCGAGGCCTTCGACCGGCTGATGCGCACCAATGTCTACTCGGCTTTCTACGTCGGGCAGGCCTGCGCGCGGCACATGATCGGTCGCGGGCAGGGGCGGATCGTCAACATCGCCTCGGTGCAGAGCGCGCTGGCGCGGCCGGGGATCGCGCCCTACACCGCCTCGAAGGGAGCGATCACCAACCTCACCAAGGGCATGGCGACCGACTGGGCGAAACACGGGCTCAACTGCAACGCCATCGCGCCGGGCTATTTCAAGACGCCGCTCAACGCCGCGCTGGTCGCCGATCCCGAGTTCAGCGCCTGGCTGGAAAAGCGCACCCCGGCGGGCCGCTGGGGCGAGGTCGAGGAGTTGGTCGGCGCCTGCGTCTTCCTCTGCGCCCCGGCCTCGAGTTTCGTGAACGGACATACGCTCTTTGTCGACGGCGGCATCACTGCCTCGCTGTAAGGCATCTTTGGGAGGAGAATTTCATGAGCGACAATCCTGTAGTGGGCTTCATCGGCGTGGGCCTGATGGGCCACGGCATGGCCAAGAACATCCTCAAGGGCGGCTACCCGCTCTGGGTGAAGGGCAACCGCGACCGCGCCCCGGTCGAGGACCTGCTGGGGCGGGGGGCGCAGGAGGCGGCCTCGCCGAAGCAGATGGCCGAGACCTGCGACATCATTCATCTGTGCCTGTCGAACTCGCCGCAGGTCGAGGGCGTGATGCGCGGCGCGGACGGCATCCTCGCGGGGGCACGGCCGGGGCTGATCGTGGTGGATTGCTCTACCGCCGATCCCGCATCGACCGAGGCGCTGGCCGCTCAGCTGGCCGAGAAGGGCGGGGCGATGGTCGACGCGCCGCTCGGCCGCACCCCGAAGGAGGCCGAGGAAGGCACGCTCGACGCCATGGTCGGGGCCGATGACGAGACCTTCGCCAAGGTCCTGCCGGTGATCGAGAGCTGGGCGGGCAACATCAACCGCGTCGGCGGGGTCGGGGCGGGCCACAAGATGAAGCTGGTGATGAACCTCATCTCGATGAGCTACGCCGCGCTCTATGCCGAGGCGACGGTGCTGGCGGCCAAGTCCGGCATCTCGCCGCAGACGGTGCGGCAGGTGATCGGCTCCAGCCGGCTCGGCAACGGCTTCTTCGACACCTTCATGCGCTACGCGGTCGACCGGGACATGGAGGCGCATAAGTTCAGCATCTTCAACGGCGGCAAGGACGTGCGCTATGCCAATGCGATGGCGGCCAAGGTCAACGCGCCGGCGCTGATCGCCAGCGCGACCCGGCACTATTTTTCCACCGCCGAGGCGACGGGGCACGGCGCGGACTACGTGCCGAGCCTGTCGGACCGGATCGCCGAGATGGGCGGGATCGATCTGGCCGAGGAGGTGAAGAAGGGCGAGGTCTGAAGCCCGGCTGCCGTTCCACGAGGTCAGCTCGTGGCGCGGCGGATCAGCTTGAAGCCCAGATCCTCGCGCAGGCCGCAGGGGATATCCCCTGCAAGGATCAGCTCGGCGGCGCGGCGTCCGATGGCGGCGCCGTCGATATGGATCGTGGTCAGCGCCAGCGCCGAGTCCTGCGCCATGTCGAAATCGCCGAAGCCCGAGATCGCCAGCCGCCCGGGCACGTCGAGCCCGCGCCGCCGCGCTTCGCAGAGCGCCCCCATGGCCACCATGTCGCTGACGCAGACCACCGCCTCGGTGTCGGGCCAGCGGCGCAGGATCTCGGTCAGCCCCTCGGCGCCATAATCCGGCCCCACGGCTTCGGGCCGAGCCTTCACCGCCACCACGCGCTCTCCGGCCAGTTGCCCGGCGCAGTCGCGGTAGCCCTCCATGCGCAGCCGCGCGCGCCGGTCGTGCTGCCGGTCGAGTCCGAGGAAGGCGACCCGGTGCCGCCCGGTCTCGACCATGTGACGGGTCAACGCGGCCCCGGCGGCGCGATTGGAAAATCCCACTGCCGCATGCACCGGCTGCTTCGGCAGCTCCCAGAGCTCCAGCACCGGCAGCCCGGCGCGGGACAGCACCCGATGCGCCGCCTCGGTATGATCGTCCGAGGTGAGCACCAGCGCTTCGGGGCGGCGGCCGAGCATGGTGGGCAGCAAAGCCGCCTCGGCCTCGGGGGCGTATTGCGTGGCCGAGAGCATAAGCTGCAGCCCGCCGTCGGCGAGGCCCTCCGTCAGGCCGCGCACGGTGGCGGCGAAGACCGCCTCCTCCAGCGTAGAGACCAGCGCGCCGACCACCCGCGAGCGCTGCGAGCTGAGCGCGCCCGCGGTCTCGTCAAGCACGTAGCCGAGCTCGTCCACCGCCGCCTGCACCTTGCGCAGCGTGGCGGGGCTGACCTTGGAGGGGGTGCGCAGGGCGCGGCTCACGGTGATCTTGCCCACGCCGGCGCGGGCGGCCACGTCGCCCATCGTCACCCATTTCCTGCCGTCTGCCATGATCCGCCTGCCTGCCCCCTGTTGACGGGCTCTCGTACACGGTGGTATCGATACCATGAAGACGCGAAGCCGTATCGGAGAATCGCAGTTTCGTGAGCGTGTCGTTCTGGCTGCTCGGGAAACGGGCAGGATCACCTCGGCGCGCCATCACCTGAGCAGGTGCAGGTCAGGACATATTGCCGGGGCGCGATTCAATTCCGCCCGGCAAACCGCGAAGCCCGCCGCCCTCGCAGCCGGTGGCGCTTCGCAGGGGGTCGGTCTCGGAGGAGGGGGCCGGCCCTCTCTCTTTTCCGGCCCCGAATTCTGCCTCGGGTCGCGTCAGAGCAGCGCCTGCATCAGGTAGAGCGTGCCCATCCCCGCCACCAGCGCGCCGGTGACCGACAGGCGCAGCGCCACGAGGAAGGTCACCAGCGCGGCGATGATCCGCGCGGGCTCGGTCTCGCCTCCGGTTGCCTGCGGCCAGAGCACCAGCGGCGTCACCATGGCGGGCAGCACGCCGACGCCGACGTACTTGAGGTGCAGGACGGCCCAATCCGGCAACTGCCTGCGACCGAAGAAACCGAGGAAGGAGAATCGGATGAGGAAGGTGCCGATCCCCAGAAGGATGGTGAGCGTCCAGAAGGTTGTGTCGTCGATCATGCCCGTCCTCCCGAGGTGAGGCGCGCGGCCCGGCGGCGCAGCGCCAGCTCCGCCTGCGCGCCGACCAGCATGGCCACCAGCGCCGCGGCGATGAGCCCGAGCCCGGCGGGAAAGCCCGCAAAGAGAATCGCGCAGACGACCGAGACCGCCGCGGCCAGCATGTGCGGCAGCGAGCGCAGCAGCGGCGCGGTGATCGCGATGAAGCAGACGGGGCCGGCGAAATCGAGCTGCAACGAGGCCGGGATCGCCGTGCCGACCAGCGCGCCAAGCAACGTGCAGCCGTACCAGAACGGGCAGATCAGGGCCATGACCCCGAAATAGTAGGCGACACGCTCGTCGCGGCTCATGCCGGGCTTTTCCTCGTAGGTCTTCACCGCCACGGCATAAGCCTGGTCGACCATGAGATAGGCCATCAGAGCCCGCACCCCGAGCCTGGCGTGGCCCACATGCGGCACCAGCGCCGCCGAGTAGAGCGCCATGCGCAGGTTGACCGCCAGCGCCGCGGTGAGCGCGATGAAGACCGGCGCGTGCTCCTGCAGCAGCGCCAGCGCGGTGAACTGCGAGGCGCCGGCGATCACCAGCACCGACATGGTCATGACCTGCAGGATGTCGAGCCCGGCGTCGCGGGCGACGACTCCGAAGAGCAGCGAGAAGGGGATGACCACGGTGACGAAGGGCGCGCAGTCGCGATAGCCCTGCCAGAAGGCGGCGCGGGTCATGCGGCGTTCCTTGTTCGGCACGTCTTCGCGCGGCTCAATATCTCGGAATTAAACGGAAATGATCCGCTGCCTCGCGGCCCGGCACGCATTGGCAATCGCTCCTCCCATGATTGCTCTTGCATTTGGTATACCAAATTGGGAAGCTGCTGCAAGAACGAGCGCGTCACGCGGCGCGCCTGAGGAAGGCGCGCGGGGAGGCGCGTCAAGGAGAGGAAGCTACCCGTGTCCGACACACGTGCCAACAAACGATTCCGCTCGCAGGAGTGGTTCGACAACCCCAACAATCCCGGCATGACGGCGCTCTATGTCGAGCGCTATCAGAACCAGGAATACACCCGCGACGAGCTGCAGGCAGAGAAGCCGATCATCGGCATCGCCAACAGTGGCTCGGACATCGCGCCCTGCAACAAGATCCACGTCTTCCTGATGGACCGGATCAAGGCGGGCATCCGCGAGGCGGGCGGGATCCCGATGGAATTCCCGGTGCACCCGATCCAGGAGACCGGCAAGCGGCCCACCGCGGCGCTCGATCGGAACCTCAGCTACCTCGGTCTCGTCGAGGTGCTGCACGGCTACCCGCTCGATGGCGTGGTGCTGACCACCGGCTGCGACAAGACCACCCCCGCCATGCTGATGGGCGCGGCCACGGTCGACATCCCGGCCATCGCGCTCAACGGCGGGCCGATGCTCGACGGCTGGTGGAAGGGCAAGCGCGCGGGCTCGGGCACCATCGTCTGGGAATCGCGCCGCCTGCTCTCCGAGGGCAAGATCGACTACGAGGAGTTCATGTCGCGGGTCTGCTCCTCGGCGCCCTCGCTGGGCCATTGCAACACCATGGGCACCGCCTCGACGATGAACGCGATGGCCGAGGCGCTCGGCATGTCGCTCACCGGCAACTCGGCAATCCCCGCGCCGTTCCGCGAGCGCATGGCCATGGCCTACCAGACCGGCAAGCGCATTGTGGAAATGGTCTACGAGGATCTCAAACCCTCGGACATCCTGACCCGCGAGGCTTTCGAGAACGCCATCGTCGTCAACGGCGCCATCGGCGGCTCGACCAATGCCCCGCCGCACCTGCAGGCGGTCGCCCGTCACGCCGGTGTGGAGCTGAACGTCAAGGACTGGGAGACCATCGGCTTCGACGTGCCGCTGCTGGTCAACATGCAGCCCGCCGGTGAATACCTCGGCGAGAGCTTCTTCCGCGCCGGCGGCGTGCCCGCGGTGATGGAGGAACTGCGCAAGGCCGGTCGCATCCACGAGGGAGCGATGACCGCCACCGGCAAAACCATGGGCGAGAACGTCACCGGCCTCGGCAGCCAGGACACCGACGTGATCAAGACCTACGACGCGCCAATGCGCACCAACGCCGGGTTCAAGGTGCTCTCGGGCAACCTCTTCGATTCGGCGCTGATGAAGACCTCGGTGATCTCCGAGGACTTCCAGAAGCGCTTCCTGTCGGAGCCGGGCAGGGAGGGCATCCTCGAGGCCCGCGCCATCGTCTTCGAGGGGCCGGAGGACTACCACGACCGGATCAACGATCCCGACCTGAAGATCGACGAGCATTGCATCCTCTTTATCCGCAACGTCGGCTGCGTCGGTTACCCCGGCTCGGCCGAAGTGGTGAACATGCAGCCGCCGGATGCGCTGATCCGGCGGGGCATCAACCACATGCCGACGGTGGGGGATGGCCGCCAATCCGGCACCTCGGAAAGCCCCTCGATCCTCAACGCCTCACCCGAGGCGGTGGTCGGCGGCGGGCTCGCCTACCTGCAGACCGGTGACATGGTGCGGCTCGATCTCAACACCAGCACGATGAACGCGCTGGTCGAGGATGCCGAGTGGGAGAAGCGCAAGGCCGACTGGACCCCGCCCGAGATCGTCAACCAGACACCCTGGCAGGAGATCTACCGCAAGAACGTGGGACAGCTGTCCGACGGCGGCTGCCTCGAGCTGGCGACGGCCTACCAAAAGGTTGCCCGCAGCCTGCCCCGCGACAACCACTGACACGAACCTGTTCCGGCGCGGGCGCAGCAGGTGCCCGCGCCGTTTCCCTGGGAGAGATTTCATGCAGAGCATCATCATCACCGGCGCCGGCTCCGGCATCGGCCGGCTGACCGCGAAGGCCTTCCTCGACGCGGGCTGGAAGGTCGGCCTCGTCGGCCGCCGCGAGGCGCCGCTGGAAGAGACCGCGGGGGGCAACCCCAATGCGCTGGTCCTGCCCTTCGACGTGGCTGATCCCGAGGCGGTGGAGGCCGGTTTCGACAAGGCCATGGCCGAGTGGGGCCGCCTCGACACGCTCTTCAACAACGCCGGTGTCGGTCTCAAGGGCGCGATGATCGACGAGATCCCGGCCGAGGAATGGCTCAAGCTCAGCTCGATCAACATCACCGGGATGTTCCTCTGCGCCCGCGCCGCCTTTGGCCGGATGCGCCGGCAGGACCCGCAGGGCGGACGGATCATCAACAACGGCTCGGTCTCGGCGCATGTGCCGCGCTGGGGCTCGTCTCCCTACACCACCTCCAAGCACGCGGTCACCGGGCTGACCCGCTCGCTGTCGCTGGACGGGCGGGCCTTTAACATCGCCTGCGGGCAGATCGACATCGGCAACGCGCTGACCGACATGGCGCAGGCGATGACCCAGGGCGTACCGCAGGCCGATGGCTCGATCGCCGTCGAGCCGGTCATGGATGCGGCCCATGTGGCCAGCACGGTGATGCACATGGCGACGCTGCCGCTCGAGGCGAACGTCCAGTTCGTCACCGTCATGGCGCCCGGAATGCCCTACATCGGCCGCGGCTGAGCGCCACGGAGGACCCCGGCGATTTACAATCGGCGGGGTCTGGCCTATCGGGGGGGCGCGACGACAGAATGAGGCGGCCCCTGATGCCCAAGACGCTCGTGACCGGCGCAGCCGGTTTCATCGGTTTCCATCTTTGCAAACGCCTGCTTGCCGAGGGCCACGAGGTCGTCGGCCTCGACGCGGTGACGGATTACTACGACACGGCGCTGAAACGGGCGCGGCTGGCACTGCTCGAGGGCGAGGGCTTCAGCTTCGTCGAGGGCCGGGTCGAAACCGGCGGGCTGCTGCTGGGGCTCTTCGAGAATCATCGCTTCGACTATGTCTACCACCTCGCCGCGCAGGCGGGGGTGCGCCATTCGATCGAGAAGCCGCGCGAGTATCTCGACAGCAATATCACCGGCACCTTCGAGCTGCTCGAGGCGGCACGGGCCTATCCCCCGAAGCACATGCTGATCGCCTCGACCTCCTCGGCCTACGGGTCGAACACCGAGATGCCCTATCTCGAGACGATGAAGACCGACCACCAGATGTCCTTCTACGCGGCGACGAAGAAGGCGACCGAGAGCATGGCGCACAGCTACGCGCATCTCTACGACCTGCCGACCACCATGTTCCGCTTCTTCACCGTCTATGGCCCCTGGGGCCGCCCGGACATGGCGCTCTTCAAGTTCACCAAGGCCATTCTCGAAGGCGCGCCGATCGACGTCTACAACCACGGGCGGATGATGCGCGACTTCACCTTCGTCGATGATCTCGTCGCGGCGCTGCACCGGCTCGCCCCGGTCGCCCCGCAGCGCGGCGCGCCCGCCGGTCCCGAGGACAGCCTCTCGCCGGTCGCGCCCTGGCGGGTGGTGAACATCGGCAACGGTAGCCCGGTGAAGCTCGGCGAGTTCATCGAGGCGATCGAGGCGGCGACCGGCCTTCCGGCCAAGCGCAATCTCTTGCCGATGCAGCCCGGCGACGTGCCGGCGACCTGGGCGGGCACGACGCTGCTGGCGCGCCTCGCGGGCGAGTCGCAATATACCCCGGTCGGCGAGGGCGTGCGCCGCTTCGTCGAGTGGTACCGCGAGTATTACGCCGTCTGAGGCGCGCCTGCAGGCTTTCTTCTAGGCGAAAGTATCCCCGGGGGTGCCCGTAGGGCGGGGGCAGCGCCCCCCCTCTTTTTTGCGCGGCGCTCAGAGCCTTGGCGGGATCTTCGAATGGGGCACCCCTCGCTGCCGTTCGCGGTGCCAGATATAGAGCCCCGCGCCGATGATGATCATCGCGCCGATCAGCGTCCAGATCGTCGGCCATGTGCCGAAGACCAGCAGCCCGGCCGCCGCCGCGCTCATCAGCTGAAGGTAGACCATGGGCGCCAGCACCGAGGCCCCGGCGTAGCGGTGCGCCGCGGTGGCGAGCAGATGCGCCACCGCCCCGAAGACGCCGATCACCGCCAGCATGGCGCCGGTGCCGGCGCTCTCGGGGGCCTGCCAGTCCGGCAGAACGACGGGCGCCAGCAGCAGCGTCGGCAACGCCCCGCCCCAGACCTGCGAGGTGGCGTTGCTCTCGATCCCGGCGAGTTGCCGGGTCAGGATGAAGTAGACCGCCGCGCAGCAGAGCGCGCCCATCGACAGCAGCATGGCGGGATGGAAGTCCGCCCCCCCAGGGCTGCATCACCACCAGCACGCCCAGGAAACCGACGCAGACTGCGCCGATGCGGTGCGGGCCGACCTTTTCGCCGAGCAGGGGGATCGCCAGCAGGGTCACCACGATCGGCCCGGCGAACATGATCGTCGTGGTCACGGTGATCGGCAGGTAGGCCAGCGCGAGGAAGTTGAGCATGGTGCTGCCGAAGAGTCCGGCGGCGCGGATGGTCTGCTTCCAGGGGTGCGCGGTGCGCAGCAGCGAGACCCCCTCGCGCGGCAGGAAGGTCAGCAGCACCAGCACAAGGTGGCCGGCATAGCGGCACCAGACCACCTGCAGCGCCGGAATGCCGTGCTGCAGCAGCCATTTGGCCGATGTGTCGATGCAGGTGAAGCCGATGACGGCCAGCGCCATCAGCATCAGGCCGAAACCCGTCCGGTCTTCGCGGGGAGCAATCGACATGGCTCAGCGCGTCCGCGCCGGAAGGAGGGACATGAGCTGGGCCTTTCAGTTGCTTGCAGAGGGGAAGGTCATTCGCGGCACCATGTGCGCAGGTGTGCCGCCGCACAAGGCAGCGGCACCCGAATTGCGTGCACAGCCGGGCCTGCGGGATTGCACGTCCGTCGGGCGCGCCGATGCGCGGCGGAGAGGGGCGGGCCGGGTTTGGCTGTGGCTCACGTCGCTCTCCCCAGTGCCGCGGCGGGCGCGCCGGCGGATCACATCACCGCGCCGACCTGCCAGGGGACGAACTCGTAGTCGCCGAGCCCCAGCGCCTCGGATTTGCTCTGCTCGCCCGAGGCCATGCGCAGCCACATCTCGTAGATCTCGCGGCCCACTTCCTCGACCGTCGCGCCCTCGGTGAGGATGCGCCCGGCGTTGACGTCCATGTCCTCGGTCTGGCGCTGGTAGAGCTCGTTGTTCGAGGCGACTTTCATCGACGGGCTGGGCTTGGCGCCGAAGGCCGAGCCGCGGCCGGTGGTGAAGCACACGAGGTTGCAGCCCGAGGCGATCTGCCCGGTCACCGAGGCCGGATCGTAGCCGGGGCTGTCCATGAAGGTGAAGCCCTTCGCGGTGACCTGCTCGGCATACTTGTAGACGCCGTTGAGCGGCGTGGTGCCGCCCTTGGCCGCCGCGCCCAGGGATTTCTCGAGGATGGTGGTCAGCCCACCCTTCTTGTTGCCGGGCGAGGGGTTGTTGTCCATCGAGCCGTGGTTGCGCGCGGTGTACTCCTCCCACCAGTGGATGAGGTCGATCAGCTTGTGGCCGATCTCGGGAGTTGCGGCGCGGGCGGTGAGCAGGTGCTCGGCGCCGTAGATCTCGGGCGTCTCGGCCAGCACCCCGGTGCCGCCCTGCGCGACCAGCAGGTCGCAGGCATAGCCGACAGCGGGGTTGGCGGTGATCCCGGACCAGGCGTCCGAGCCGCCGCATTGCAGGGCGACCATCAGCTCCGAGGCGGGGCAGGGGGTGCGGGTGGCCTTGTTGATCTCGGGCAGCATCTTCTCGACCTGCGCGATGCCGTGCTCGACGGTCTTCCTGAGCCCGCCTTCGTCCTGGATGTTCATCTTCTGGAAGAGCGGGCCGGGCTCCAGCCCATAGGCCTGAACCAGCCAGTCGATCTGCATCACCTCGCAGCCGAGGCCCGCCATCAGCACGCCGCCGATGTTGGGGTTGCGCGCGTAGCCCCACAGCACCCGCTGCAGGAACTCGAAGCCGGTGCCGTCGCCGCCCATGGCACAGCCGGTGCCGTGCACGAAGGCGACAACGCCGTCGACATTGGGATAGGCGGCCATCTTCTCGGGGGTGAAGTGCTGGGCGATCATTCGCGCGGCGGTGGCCGAGCAGTTCACCGAGGTCAGGATCGCAAGGTAGTTGCGGGTGCCAACGCGCCCTGTGGAGCGGCGGTACCCCATGAAGGTGTCGGGCGTCTCGACCGGCGGCACCGGGCGCAGGTTGGTGCCGAATTCGTACTCGGCCTCGACGTTGCGGAACTCGAGGTTGTGGGTGTGGATGTGCGCGCCGGCCGAGATGTCCTCGGCGGCATAGCCGATGATCTGGGCGTATTTGCGCACCGCGGCGCCCTTCGCGATGTCGGTGGTGGCCATCTTGTGGCCGCGCGGGATCAGCGTGGTCGCGCCCTCGTCGCCCACCTCCAGCGGGACGACTGCGGTGACGACATTGTCATGTTCGGAGAGGCGGACGGTTTTCATCTTGGCGTGGGCTCCATGGAGCGGCTGGGGATATCTCCGCCATAGGCGCGGCGTGCGGGAGCCGGCGGCGCTCGGACGGGGATCGGTGGGGGAACTTTCTGCCTCCGGCGACGGAGGGTCAAGCAAGGGGGCGGCGCGCACCGCCCCCTCGGGATCGCGTTACAGGAACAGCGTGACGATCGGCGGCCAGGCCAGCAGCACCAGCAGGGCCAGCAGCTGCAGCCCGATGAAGGGCAGGAAGCCGCGGAAGATGTCGGTCAGCGAGATATGCGCCGGGGCGACGGACTTCAGGTAGAAGGCGGCGGGGCCGAAGGGCGGCGACAGGAAGCTGACCTGCATGTTCATGCAGAAGACCACGCCGAACCAGATGGCGATATAGTTGCTGTCGACATGGCCGAGCCAGCCGATCTCCTCGGCGGGCAGGCGCAGCACGATCGGCAGGAACACCGGCATGATCAGCAGCACGATGCCGACCCAGTCCATGAACATCCCCATGATGAGGAAGATGAACATCATCACAAGGATGATTCCCATGGTGGGCAGGTCCGAGCCGACAATCATGTTGGCCACGTAGGTCGGGCCGCCCGCCAGCGTGTAGGCCGCCGCGAGGGCTGCCGCGCCGATGGTCACCCAGATGATCGTGCCGGTTGACTTGAGCGTGCGCATGACCGCGTCCCAGACCACCTCGAAGCTCATCTCGCGGCGGATGAGGCCGATGACGAAGACCGCCACCACGCCCATGCCCGCGGCCTCGGTGATGCCGGTGATGCCGCCGTAGATCGAGCCGAGGACGACGCCGATCACGATGGTCGGGGCGATCAGGCCCTTGCCCATCTCCCAGCCGATGGCGGTGCGCTCGCGGCCGACGACGAAGAAGACCACGATGGCGAAGATCACCAGCGCGCCGACCAGCCAGGGAATGTCCGCGACCATGCCGAGCGGGATCGGGTCCACGCCCTCGGTCACCACGTTGGCGCCGGTCACCGTGAAGAACAGCGCGCGCAAGGTGAGCGCCGCCACGATCCACATGCCGAAGCGCGAGATGAAGCCGAGGAACATGAGGGCCTTCTCGCCGCCCGCGGGGGCATCCGGGTCTGCCGGGGGCAGGGGAGCCTCGTCGGGGTTCATCCGGGTGCGGATGAAGATGTAGATCATGAAGAAAGAGGCCAGCATGAAGCCCGGCAGGAAGGATGCCGTGAACAGCGCCTTGATCGAGGTCTCGGTGACCAGCCCGTAGAAGATCAGCACGATCGACGGCGGGATCATCGTGCCGAGCGAGCCCGAGGCGCAGATGGTGCCGATGGCGAGGTTCTGGTTGTAGCCGAGGCGCAGCATCTGCGGCAGGGCGATGAGGCCCAGCAGCACGACCTCGCCGCCGATGATCCCCGACATGGCGGCCATGATGACGGCCATGATCGAGGTCACGAAGGCGATGCCGCCTCGGGTGCGCGACAGCCACACGTTGAGCGAGCTGTACATGTCCCGCGCGATGCCGGAGCGTTCCAATAGCGAGGCCATGAAGATGAATAGTGGCACCGATATGAGAACGTAGTTCACCATCTGCCGGTAGACCGCCTGGCCGAGCACCGCGAAGGGTCCCATGCCGAAGCGCCCGAACAGCAGGTCGGGGCCGAATTTCATCACCAGTGTCGCAACTGCCAGGAAGGCGGAGGCGAAGCCCAGGGGCATGCCGATCGCCAGCAGGGCGAACATCCCCAGCAGCAGGATCAGGCTGAGTGTGCCGATATCCACCATGTTACGTCAGTCCTCCAGCGTGCGACGGATATTCTCGATCTCGACTTCGTCGATCTCGTCCGCGGGCGAATGGTGTTCGGGGGCCTTGTTCCAGTCGGCGATGAGGTTGGACAGCGCCTGCAGGGCCACGAGGCCGATGATGATGATGAGCCCGATCTTGAGCGTTGCCGGCAGGGGCGGATCCCAGGCGGTACCGAAGGTCTCCATCCGGCCGAGCTTCTGCATGGCCTCGTTGTAGCCGCCCCAGAGCAGGCAGAAGAAGAACACCCAGATCAGCGAGACCGAGATGACGTCGGCCAGCTTCTGCATCCAGCGCGGGAACATGTCGTAGATGATGTAGATGCGGATGTGGCTCCGCTGCTGCATGGCGTAGAGCCCGGCGAGCAGGAACACGAAGGACGCGATCCACAGCGACAGCTCGTTGGCCCAGAGCGTGGGCTTCTCGAAGACGTAGCGGGCCACGACCTCGTAGAACATGACGATCACGATGGCGACGATGCCGATCATCGACAGGCGCGAGAGTACCAGCGACAGGATGTCGAGCGGGCCGGTAGGCGCGATCTCGATCGAACCGCGGCGGTCGGACAGGTAGATCGAGCCGAAGATCAGGGCGGCGAAGAGCGCCCAGAGCATGACCGACACCAGCGGCCGGCCCTCGGGGCGGAGCATTTCGTACATGCCGATCGGCTCTGCCGAGACGAACTGGCCGAGCACGAGCCAGGCGAAGACGGCCAGCGCCAGCCCGGTGCTGGCCATCGCCAGCAGGCGAACCGGTCCGCGCAGTGCGCCGAGCCAGAGGCTTTCATTGGACATTGGGTTAACCCTTTCGGAGGAGTCACAGGGTTCGTGAGACAGGAACGGCGGGCCCGCAGATGGGCCCGCCGCATGGCCTTTTCAGGTCAGACGCGGGCGCGCCTTATTCCGACGACAGCAGGCCGAGCTGGCCCAGGTATGCCTTGTGGCTCTCGACGAGCGCCTTGGCTTCGGGCGACTTCTCGGCCCAGACGTCCCAGGCGGCCTGTGCGGCCTGGCGGAAGGTGGCGCGATCTTCGGCCGTCCAGTTGTGCAGGGTGACGCCGGCCTCGGTCAGGCGGGCAGCCGCCTCGTTGTTGGCCTTCTCGAAATAGAGCGCCGAGCGCAGCGCCAGCTTCTCCATCGCGGTTTCGATGATGCGCTGGTTCTGCTCCGACAGGCCGTCCCAGACCGTCTTGTTGCAAGCCAGGTGGTCCGACGGCATCGAGTGGAAGCCGGGGTAGGTGGCATGCTTGGCGAGATCGAAGAGGCCGATGGACTCGTCGTTCGCGAGCCCCGAGTAGTCGGTGCCCTCGATGATGCCGGTTTCCATCGCGGTGAAGACCTCGGTGAAGTCCATCACGATCGGCGAGGCGCCGAGGTTCGCGAAGATCTCGGTCTCCATCCCCGGGGGCGAACGGAATTTCCAGTCCTTCAGGTCTTCGGGGCCAGCGATCGGGGTCGAGGAGACCAGCGATTCCTGACCGTAGACCCACCAGCCGATCAGCTGCATGCCGAACTCGTTGTAGAGCTCCTGCGCCTGCTCGAGCCCGCCGCCGTAGTAGAGCCACGAGAGCTGCTGATAGGGGGTGTCATAGCCGCCCATGATGTCGCCGACGAACTGGAAGCCGGCGTTCTTGCCGGTCTGGTAGGCACCGCCGGTCATGTCGCAGTCGAGAATGCCGTTGGCGGCCGCGTCGAAGGTCTCGACAGTGGCCACGACCGAGGAGGCGTAGAACATCTCGATGTCGATGGCGCCGCCGGACATCGTCTCCACGTCCTGGACGAATTCCGCGGCAAGTTTGCCCGAGGTCTGCTCGGGGTTGTAATGCGTCTGGATGCGCAGGGTCACGTCCTGGGCCAGCGCCGGGCCGGCAAGAACCGTGGCCGCTGTCGCAGCCTTCAGCAGGGTTTTGATCTTCATGTCTTCCTCCCAGAAGTTTGGGGTTTTCCCCCGGTTGCGGCGCTCCCTCACAGCGCCGGATGGTATACCATCTGGAATCGAGGCTACCTCAGGGTGGGATCGACAATCAACAATTTTTGGTATACCAAATCAGAAATAGGCGGTCACCTTCCCCTCAGGGGTGACCTTGGTCTATACACCGGACCGCTCCGCGCCGCGGGGCGCATGACAAGAGCCGTAAAGGCTGACGAAGAGCCGTAAAGGCTGACACTGAGAGGCACCCATGTCCGAGAGCACCGCCGAGACCTCCTTGGCCGAGCAGATCGCCGCCCAGCTGCGCCGCGATATTCTGCGCGGCAAGCTGCCGCCGGACACCGCGATCAAGGAGCGCGACAATGCCGCCGACCTGGGGGTGAGCCGCACCCCCATGCGCGAGGCGATCCGTATCCTCGCGCAGGAGGGGCTGGTGGTGCTGCGCCCGTCGCGCAGCCCGATCGTCGCCCGGCCCACCGTCAAGGAGGTGCACGACCAGGTCGTGGTGCTCCTCGCGCTTGAGAAACTCTCGGCGCAGATCGCCTGCGAGCGCGCCACCGAGGAGGACCTGTCGCGCCTTGCAGAGCTCAACGAGCGGATCGCCGAGGCCTACGACCAGGTGGATGCCCTGGATCTCTTCGAGATGGACATGGCGTTTCACCGGCTGATCGCCGAGTCAGCCCACAACGAGGCGCTGGCCGAAACCCACCACGCCTATCTCGCCCGGCTGTGGCGCGCACGGTTCCTGTCGGCCACCATGCGCCGCAACCGCGAAAGGGTGGTCTCGCACCACGGCGCGATTATGGAGGCGCTGCGCGCCCGCGACCCCAAGGCGGTCGACGCGGCGCTGGATCAGCACCTGTCGAACCTCGCGGAGGATATCTCCGCCGCGATCGAGGCCGAGAACGCCGACGCGGAGAGGGCAGGGGGGGTAGGGGGCCTTACGGAGTTCGAAAGGGCGGCTGTGCAATCGGCCCCCCTTTTGCTTTGGGAGAGCACCCGGCCAGCCGGCGCGCATGGTCGGGGCTTCTCCTGTGCATGCGTTGTGCCGCCGCGAGTCTGTGTGGGTGCCTTCTGACTCGCTCATTCTCGGTCGTGACTCTGCCTGACTCGGGGGCTTTTGTGGGCAGTGTTGTGGATAACCCTGTGGGTGCCGCAAGATGTGGATCTCGGCGGCTTTGGCGGACGCTGCGGAAGGGGCGCGAACATGCGGGAGCCCGCAAATATTCTGGCTCGTAACCGACTGTATTCATGTTGCTTTATGGGAATTTCCAAAAAACTTCCCTCGGCCTGGAAAAATCCGCTTGCAGGCCCCGGGGGCT
>NZ_NTHN02000019.1 GCF_002300555.2 Alloyangia mangrovi
ACCTGATGACATTCCTGCTTTGCAGACGCGGTGACATTTCAACTTGGTTGCAACAGATGTGTAAGCGCGCCACCTTCAGTGTGCACAGGCGAACAGAGCGCGTGTGCTGCTGCAGAGAGTCGCCCCATTCGGCCTAGATGAAATCTCTCACCATGAGGGGACGAACCGGCCATATCGAGACGATTTCGGGTCGTCTCCACTGGAATATCACAATTTCGTAAACGATCTCAGGACACTTATGATCTGTGATCATAGCTGCCTTGCAAGCCTTCCTTGCCCGCTTGCGCGCCCCGATGACGCGGCGTAGGGCGGCAAAGTGTCGCTCTGCGTGAGTGCACAAACGTTCCACCCACACCGGCAGGACACCCCACCATGACCGATCTTCCCGGATACCCGAGCCGCCGGAGCTTCCTGAAAGCTACCGCCGCCGGGGCCGCTCTTTCCGGGCTCGCACTGCCTGCCTCCGCGCAGCAGGTGCCGCAGCCCGTTTCCCTCGACGACTACCAGCGCGAATACCTCAATGCCGAAGAATGGGCCTTCATCATGGCCGCGACCGCGCGGCTGATCCCCTCCGAAGGGGACGGCCCCGGCGCGATCGAAGCGCGCGTGCCGGTGTTCATCGACCGCCAGCTGGCCAGCGACTACGGCACCGCCGACGACTGGTACATGGAAGGCCCGCATGACGCCTCCGCCGAGCCCGCGCGCGGCTGGCAGACGCCGCTGAACCCCGCCGAGGTCTACCGGCAGGCCATCCCGGCCTTCAACGACTGGTGCACGCAGGCCCATGGCGCGGTCTTCGCAGAGCTTTCGGTCGAGCAGCAGGACGCCGCTCTCACCTCGCTGCAGAACGGCGATGTCGCCCTGGCTCCCGAGCTGCGCGAATTCTGGGGCATCCTGCTCGGCAACACCAAGGAAGGTTATTTCGCCGACCCGCAATACGGCGGCAACCACGGCATGCAGTCCTGGGTCTACATCGGCTTCCCCGGTGCCCGCGCGGCCTACCGTGAATGGCCTGAGCGCCACAACGTGAAATACCCGCTGGGTCCGGTCTCGATCAGCGGCGAAAGGGCATAACCATGGCACGTCAGGAAAAGAAGAAGGACGTGGTCATTGTCGGCCTCGGCTGGACCGGCTCGATCGCAGGCATCGAACTGGCGCAGGAGGGCCTCGACATCGTCGCGCTCGAGCGCGGCCATGACCAGGACACCGTCCCGAACTTCGAATACCCGCAGCAGATCGACGAGCTGAAATACGGCGTGCGTCTGAAGATGATGCAAAAGCCGTCGCAGCAAACCCTCACAGTGCGCCGCAACGACGGCGAGACCGCGCTGCCCTACCGCTCGCTCGGCTCCTTCCTGCCCGGCAACGGCGTCGGCGGTGCCGGCACCCACTGGAACGGCCTCAACTGGCGGCCGCAGCCGGTCGAACTGAAGCTGCGCAGCCACGTGCGCGACAACTGGGGCGAGCAGATCATTCCCGAGGGCATGAACCTGCGCGACTACCCGATCAGCTACGACGAGATGGAGCCCTTCTTCACCCAGTTCGAGAAGGTCGCAGGCATCTCCGGCTATGCCGGCAACCTCAACGGCGAGATCCGCGAAGGCGGCAACCCCTTCGAGGGCTGGCGCTCGGAAGACTACCCGATGCCGCCGCTGCCGACGACCTATGACGCGTCGAAGTTCCGCGATGCTGCCAAGGCGATGGGGTACCATCCCTTCGAGGCCCCTGCGGGCATCGCCTCGACCGCCTATGTGAACCCCTATGGCATGCAGATGGGCCCGTGCAACTTCTGCGGCTTCTGCGAGCGCTACGGCTGCTACCAGTACTCCAAGTCATCGCCGCAGACCTCGATCCTCGGCGCGCTGAAGCGCATGCCGAACTTCGAGTACCGCACCAAGTCGGAAGTGCTGCGCGTGGAGCTGGCGGCCGACGGCAAGACCGCGACCGGCGTCACCTATTGGGACGAAGAGGCCGGTGAAGAGGTGTTCCAGCCCGCCGACATCGTCATCCTGTCGAGCTACCAGCTCAACAACGTGCACCTGATGCTGCTCTCGGGACTCGGCGAGGCCTACAACCCGCTGACCGGCGAGGGCACGCTCGGCAAGAACTACGCCTACCAGATGAACGGCGGCGTCTCGATGTTCTTCAAGGAGGACAACTTCAACCCCTTCGTCGGCCATGGCGCCAACGGCCAGGTCATCGACGATTTCTCGATCAGCCAGAACGACTTCGGAGCCGAAGGCTTCATCGGTGGCTCCTACTGGCGCGCCGGTACGTTCAACGGCCAGCCGATCCGCAACATGCCGCTGCCCAAGGGCACGCCGAGCTGGGGCGCGGGCTGGAAGCAGGGCATCGGCGAATGGTACGGCCACGCGATGTCGATCGGCTCGCATGGCTCGCACATGTCCTATGCCAACAACCACCTCGACCTTGACCCGACCTACACCGACCGCCACGGCCGCCCGCTGATGCGCATGACGTTCAACTGGCAGGACAACGACCTGCGGATGAACCAGTTCATGAAGCGCAAGATGGAGCCGCTGGCCGCCTCGATGAATCCCGACATCATGCAGGCCGGCTTCAAGGACATCGGCGCGCAATACGACGTGCGCCCCTACCAGACCACGCACAACACCGGCGGTCACATCATGGCCGAGAACGCCCGCGAGGGTGCGGTCAACCGCTACTCGCAGACCTTCAAGGCGCACAACGTCTTCGCCATGGGCGCGGGCAACTTCGTGCAGAACACCCAGTACAACCCGACCGGGCTCGTCGGCGGTCTGGCCTATCACACGGTGCACGCGATCCGCACGCAGTACCTCTCGAACCCCCGTCCGCTGGTCTGAGGAGAACTTAGATGAGAACTTTCCTCCGCATCATCGGCGGCCTGGCCGTGCTGGGCGTCATCGCCCTGCTGGCCTTCATCTTCGTGCCGGTGCAGCGCAGCAAGCCCGCACAGGAGTTGGCCGCGGACTGGCAGCCCGAGCCCGGTCAGGGCGAATACGTGATGCATGCCTCGGACTGCGTCGCCTGCCACACCGCCGAGGATGGCGCGCCGCTCGCGGGCGGCCGGGCCATCGCCTCGCCGATGGGCACCATCTGGTCGACCAACATCACCCCCGACGCCGAGACCGGCATCGGCGAGTGGTCCTATGACGAGTTCCGCGCCGCCATGGTCGACGGGATCGCCAAGGGCGGAACGCACCTCTACCCGGCGATGCCCTACGAGAACTACCGCCTGATGAAGGAAGAGGACATCCGTGCCCTCTACGATTACATCATGGCCGACGTGGCACCGGTGAAGAACCAGGTGCAGGAAACGCAATTGAAGTTCCCGTTCAACCTGCGCTTCGGCATCCGGGCCTGGAACTGGCTGGCGCTGACGCATGACGCCGGGTTCAACCCGGTTGGCGCGTCGGACCTGCAGGACCGCGGCCAGTACCTCGTCGAGGGTCCCGGCCACTGCGCCGCCTGCCACAGCCCACGCACGCCCTTCATGTCGCAGGATGGCGTGACGGCGGATGACGACAGCTTCCTCGCAGGCGGCGTCATCGACGGCTGGAACGCCCCCGCGCTGCGCGGCGAAGGCTCTGCTCCGCAGGAATGGAGCGTCGGCGAACTGGCGGACTACCTTGCCACCGGGCGCAACACCCATTCCGCCGCCAACGGCGAGATGGGCCTCGTGGTCGAGCATTCGCTGCAGTACCTGACGGATGAGGACAATCTCGCCATGGCCGCCTTCCTCAAGGGGATGGACGGGGCAGAGGTCAAGGTCCCCGCGACCCTCGCCGCCGCCGGACCCACGCCGCTGCCGCCTGCGGCAGCCGACGCCGCGGGGGAGGCGACCGCCAAGCTTCTGACTGAAGCGAGCCCGGAGATGCCGCTCGGCGCGCGCCTCTACAGCGACAACTGCATCGGCTGCCACTTCGCCAGCGGCAAAGGCGCGCCGGGGATCTTCCCCGAGCTGCAGGACAACCACCTTGTGACCGGCTCGGAAACCGCGCCGCTGATCTCGGTGATCCTGCAGGGCGCCGAGGTTTCCGGCACCGCCAAGCGTCCGATGACCCTGCGCATGCAGGGCTATGCGGACCGCCTGTCGGATGAGGAGGTCGCGGAGCTTGCCAGCTGGCTGCGCAAGGCCTGGGGCAATGACGCCGGGCCGGTCAGCGCCGCCGATGTCGCCGCGGTGCGCGGCGCGTCCGCCAGCCACTGAACCCGCTGACAGCAAAATGGAAAGGGGCCGGATTTCTCCGGCCCCTTCTGCGTAAACCGCCACCGCATCCTAAGTCGCGGCCCCAGAGCGCATGTCAGGCCGCCACGCGCCGCTTCGCCGCCGCCAGCTTGCCCGCGTAATCGAGCGCCGCCAGCATGTTGACGTGGTTGGCCTTGCCGGTGCCGGCGATGTCGAAGGCGGTGCCGTGGTCGACCGAGCAGCGGTCGATCGGCAGGCCCAGCGAGACGTTCACCGCGGTGTCGAAGGCGATCAGCTTGATCGGGATGTGCCCCTGGTCGTGGTACTGCGCGATCACTAGGTCGAAGGCCCCGGTATTGGCGCGGTGATAGACCGTGTCGGCCGAGATCGGCCCCACTACGTTGATGCCCTCGGCCTTGGCCATCTCGACGCCGGGCGCGATCTGCCGGTCGTCCTCGCTGCCGAAAAGTCCGCCTTCGCCGCAATGCGGGTTGATCCCGGCGACCGCGATGCGTGGGCTCTCAAGTCCCATGCGGCGCAGGTGGGTGTGGCCGATGCGGATGGTCTCGAGCACGCGTTCGGGCGTCGCCCGGGTGATCGCGTCCTTCAGCGAGACATGCGTCGAGACATGCAGCACGTTCAGCGTCGGCGAGGCCAGCAGCATCCAGCTCGACTTGCAGCCGGTGAGATGCGCCAGCATCCCGGTATGGCCGTCGTAGTGGTGCCCCGCCGCATTCAGCGCCGCCTTGTTGATCGGCGCGGTGACGATGCAGGAGGCGGAGCCCGAGCTGGTCAGCTCGACGGCCCTGTTGATATACTGGAACGACGCCTCGCCGCAGGCCTCGGAGAGCACGCCGAACCTGCCCGGCAGCCCGTCCACCGGCACGTGGATGACCTGCAGCGCGTCCCCCCCCGCCGCTGCCCTGCGGGCGCAGCTTCAGGTCGAGGTCGCAGGCGCGGACGGCGCGCTCCAGCGTCTCCTGATCGCCGATCACGGCGTAGCGGGCGCGCTCTTCGGGCGAAAGGCCGGCCATGGCCTTGATGGTGACTTCGGCGCCAACCCCCGAGGGGTCGCCCATGGTGATGACAATCGGTTTCTCGGACATGGTGGTCCCTCCGGTAAGATCGTGGCGCGCCCTCAGCGCGGCGGCGGCGGCACGGGGCCGCGCTTGCCCAAGCCCGGCGTGGTGATGGTGGTGACGACGGGTTTCGCCCCCGGTCCTCAGATGAGCTCGTATTTCTTCAGGATCGCCTCGATCTGCTTGTCCTGCTCTGGATCGGGCAGCAGCGCGGGCTGGCGCGAGGCACCGACCGAAGGCTCCATGACCCAGAGCGCGCGCTTCACCAGCGCCGGCGGATAGCCGAGCTTGTAGAGATCGGTGCGGAACGCACCGTAGGTCTCCTGCGCCCTGGCGGCCCCGACCTCGTCCCCGGCATTGAAGCAGCTGACGATCCGCGCCAGCACCTCGGGCATGACGTTGCCAAGGCCCGAGATCGCGCCCTTGGCGCCGTTCTGGAAGGCCCAGTGAACAAGGTGGTCGGGACCAGAGTACACGTCGAAGCCCTCTTCCTCGCGACCCACGGCCATGTACTGCTCGAGCGTCTCCTGCGCGCCGCCGGAATCCTTGATGCCGGCGATATTGCGGTGCTTGGCAAGGGCGCGGGCGGTCTCGGGCTCGATGTGGTTCTGCGTGCGGACCGGGATGTCGTAGAGATAGACGGGCGTCTCCACCGAGTCGGCGACCGTGGTGAAGTGGCGGATCAGACCATCCTGCGTGCAGGCGATGAAGAAGGGGGTGATCACGGCGATCCCGTCGACGCCGATGCGGTCGAACGCGCGAGCCAGCGCCACGGTCTCGAAGGTGGCGGGCATACCGGCGTTGACGATGACCTTGGCGCGGCCGTCCACCTCGGCGACGACCTCTTCGGTCAGCCTGACCTTCTCGTCGAAGGTCAGCGCCGAGAAATCGCCGTTGGTGCCAGCGCACATGATGTTGTTGCCGGCGGCCACCTGGCGGCGGACCTGGGCGCGCGTCGCCTCGTAGTTGATCGTCTCATCGTCGTTGAAGCAGGTGACCAGCGCGACGAAGGCCTCTTTTTGCGAACCCATGAGTACTCCTGTTTATGGATGCTGAGCGGCGCGGCTGCGGGTGATCGCGCCCGAGATAGAGGGCCAGGCCGGCGACAGGGCGTGTCACCGGGGGGGCTGATCCCCACGGGGCGGCTCGCATTCGGCCCGCAGCGCGCGCATGACGAGCATCGGGCCGGCGCCGATCCGCAGATCGGCCTTTTGCTCGCGCTGGATCATCCGCCGCTCCTCCCCCCCGTCCACGGCGCGCGCCTTCGGCCGGACGCCGCGCCGAACATGCTGCGGAAGATGCCGACAAGATGACAACATGTCAAATAAGAATCTCGGGGCAGATCGGGATGAGAGCGGCGACCTGCGACCGCAGCAGCGCTGCAGATTGCGGAAAATGCCGAAATTTCCCAAAATGCAGCGACTGAAGATTGGTCTCCTACGAGGAACTCTGCGCACCTCTAAGGAAGAGCCTCCCAACCTGCTGAAGTTGCCATTTGACAAGTTGTAAACTTTGAGTCAAGTCTTGTGACAGGCAAGCAGCGTGCCCCTGAGAAGCAGATGACTCGACCAAGCGCCCCAAGCAAGACGACACGAGCGGCCACCGCCCGGAGGAGGGGTCCGAGATGCACCACCTGACGACCCCGATCGAGCTACGCCGTCCCGCGTTGTTCCACTACGGCACCGCCACGCTGGCAAAGCTCGCAAATTGGACCGCCGCATCTGGATATATCGCGCCCTACGCGGTGGTGGGCCCGGTCAACGCAGCGCAGCTCTCGGTGCTTGGCGTCGCCGAGATCAGCGATCAGAACCGCACCCCAGCGCGCAGGGTCGGTCTCGCGCCAAGCCCCACCACCGCCGCGCCTGCTGAGAAGGGCGCCGCATCACAGGAGGAGAGATGCGCAGACGGGTACATATCGTCGCCGACGACCTGACCGGCGCGCTCGACAGCGCCGCGACCTTCGCCGCGCGTGGCGCGCGCGTGCGCGTCGCCTGCCGCCCAGTGGATCTCCCCGAGGCGCTGGCCTCGGCCGCCGAGGTCGTCGCCGTCGCCACGGGCACCCGCGACGGCACCGAGGCCGAGGCGATCCGCATCGCCCGGCAGGTCGCGCGCGATCTGGCGGGGCATGAGGGCCTTCTCTTCAAGAAGATCGACAGCCGGCTCAAGGGACACATCGCCGCCGAACTGACAGAGCTGGCACCGCCCGGCGCGCCGCTGGTGGTCAACCCGGCGATCCCCCGGCTCGGGCGATGCTGCCTTGGCGGCGCGGTCACCGGTGCCGGTGTCGACACCCCGATCCCGGTCGCCCCGCGTCTGGGCCGTGCCCTCACCGTGCCGGACACGCGCATGCCAGAGGATCTGGCCAAGCAGCTTCCCCCCCCAGCTCGACGGGGCGGTTCTCGTCGGCGCCGCGGGCCTGGCCGAGACGCTGGCAGAGCGGCTCTGGCCGGAACCGCTCCCGAATGCCCCGCTGCCGCTGGCACACCCTGCCCTGCTGGCCATCGGCTCGCGCGATCCGGTCACGCTGGCACAGGTCGAGGCGCTCCGCGACATACCGGTGCGCGCCGCGCCGAACGGGGCGTATTCCCTGGATCCGACCGACGCCGCCCACCCGCTCCTGCTGATCCGCATGACCCCGGGCGCCGAGGTCATCTCCGGCGCCGAAGCCGGGGCCGCCTTCGCGCGCACCATCGCCGCCGCCCAAGCCCGGTTGAAGCCTGCGACGCTCTTCGCCTGCGGCGGCGAGAGCGCCGCCGCCCTGCTCGCGGAGCTCGACGTCGGACAACTGGACGTCTTAGGCGAGGCACTGCCGGGGGTCCCGGTGGCCCGCTGCGCAAGCGGTGAGGGATTCACCTTGGTGACGAAATCCGGCGGCTTCGGCGCGCCGGACTGTTTGGTGAAACTTGTCAAATTTCTGGCAAGCGATTAATTCCATTAAGCGGAGGACGAGGCAGGGCTGATGGCGACAGGCAGGACAAAGACGCGAATGCCCCTTGCGGACAAGGTGTACCATTCGCTGCACACGCGGATCGTCAATGGCGAGTACCCGGCGAACGAGAAGTTGCCCGCCGAAATGCAGCTTGCCGAGGAATTCGGCGTCTCCCGCCCGGTGTTGCGCGCCGCGCTGGAAAAGCTGCGCGACGAGGGCATGGTGGTTTCGCGGCAGGGCGCCGGCAGCTTCGTGCGCGCCATCGCCACCCCCGCGCCGCTGGGATTTTCCAAGGTCGAGACCCTCGCAGACATCCAGCGCTGCTACGAATTCCGCATCAACCTCGAAACCGAGGCGGCGGCACTGGCCGCCGAGCGCCGCAACGCCGAGCTGCTGGACGATATCGAAAAGGCGCTGGACCTGCTGCGCGCGGCGACCGGCTCGCTTCAGCACCGCGAGGATGCGGATTTCATGTTTCACAGCAGCATCGCGCGGGCCTCGAACAACCAGTATTTCGAAGCCACCTTCCGGGCGCTGCGCGACCACGTGAACGTCGGGATGAAGCTGCACGGCGAGTCTCTGATGAACGACGGGCGCAAGGGTCTCGAAGAGGTTCTGGCCGAGCACACGCAGATCTTCGAGGCGATCCGCGACCGCGAGCCGGAGCTTGCCCGCCGCGGCATGCGCAGCCATCTGGAGCATTCGCGGGACCGGCTCTTCGGGGGCGGGCTGCTCGACCTCTCGCTGCGCTGATGCAGGCCGGCCGCGAACACGGGACGACCGCAGCGACAAGCGTTACAGGGTCGGACCTTTCCCGCCGAGCAGGAGCCGAGCTTGCCCTCGCAGCGCCTATAAAACGCGTCCGTCGAACAAATATTGGCTATTGGGCGTGGAGCAGTCCGGCAACTTCCACGATCTTGTCGAGCATGAGGTGCTGCGCCTGCGTCGGCACCCAATCCGCACGCAGGGTGAGGCCGATCGGCCGGTTCGACCAATGGCCGGCAACATCAAGCCTCTGCAATGTGCCGTGCGAGATCTCGGCAACGGCCTGGGCTTCCGAGATGCAACCGAGGAAGTCGCCCCGCGCCAGAAGTTCACGCATGAACAGGATCGAGCCAGCCTCGATCACGCTCTGCGGCCCGCCTCCCGGCAGCGCGGCGAAAAAAGGCGTCGAACTGGGCGCGCGACGGCGTTCCCTGCCGCGGCACGACCCAGTTCTGCCCCACGAGCTCCTGCGCGGTCAGCGTCCCCGCGCCGACCAGCGGGTGCCCGGGACGCGCCAGCATCGCCAGCTTGTCGTTGAACAAGGCGGTCTGCACCACGTCCCCGATCGGGGCCGGATCGCGCAGCGCCCCGAGGATCAGATCGACGTCGCCACAGCGCAATCCGGCCAGCAGATCGTCGTAGAGGCCCTCGACGACGAGAATGGGTTGCTGCGGTCGGAGCAGGCGGAACTCGGCGACGGCCTGCGGCAGCCAGCACCGAGCGCGCCGGGCAGGGCGCCGACGACATCTGCCCCACCTCGCGCCCGTCGATCTCGGCAAGATCCGCCTCGGCCTGCGCCAGTTCGGCCAGGGCCAGACGTGCCGCCTGCGCCAGCCTCAGCGCGGCGCGACTCGGCACCAACCCGTTGCGGCGCCGCTCGAAGAGCTGCTGCCCGGCCTCGGTTTCGATCTGGCTGATCGCCCGGTGCACCGTGGGCTGCGCATGGCCGAGCGCCCGGGCGGCCAGGGTGAAGTTCTCTGTGTCCACCACCGCGATTAGCGTAGAGAGCTGCGAGTTCGACGCGGTCAGGCAGAGCCGCGGAGAGACCGCCGCCAGCGCGGGGTCAAGCCGGGCAAAGGCCCGCGCGACACGCGCCCCGAGGACCCGCCCGCGGTCGGTCGCGAAAACCCCCTGCCGGGTGCGGTCGAACAGCGGCCCGCCCGCCTGCGCCTCCAACTTGGCAAGGGCCTGCGTCACCGCCGGCTGCGACACCCGGACCCGAGCCGAGGCCAGCGTCAGCGAGCGGAGCTCGAGAACCGCGAGAAACACCCGCAAGTGCCGCAAGTTACGCGAAATCATGACATCTCCGGCGGCATGGGAAGACGCGCCGCGGTGACCCCGGGAGCCGCTTGCCTTCCGGCAGTGCAATAGCCGGAAGCCCTTGCGCGTCCACCGCGGGTTCCTTTCGGTGCGCGCGCGGCCGGCGCCACACCCATGGCCCTGCCCTCGCGGTCCACCCCAACTGCCTGCACAGCAAGGCAAAAGCCCGCCGAGGCGAGCCTGTCCTCACCACGTTTGAAGGTCACCGTCTCCGCCCTCTTCAATCTCCGACGCGCAAGCATTGCACATACCCCCGGATACCTCCACTCGGTATAGCCATTTCTTATCCTGCTGCACGCGTTTCGAAATTGCCCTTCACGCCGCCCCCGTGACATGCCCGAAGCCAGACACCCGGAGGAGACATCATGTCCGAGAAGAAAACCGCGCTCATCATTTCCGCTCATGCCGCCGACTTCGTCTGGCGCTGCGGCGGCGCCATCGCGCTGCATGCCGAGCTGGGCTACGAGGTCACCGTGGCCTGCCTCTCCTTCGGCGAACGCGGCGAGAGCGCGCGACTGTGGAAAGAAGGCAAGTCGCTGCAGGACGTGAAGGATATCCGCCGCGGCGAGGCCGAGCGCGCCGCCGAGGCGCTCGGCGTGCACGAGCTGGTGTGCTTCGACAAGGGCGACTACCCGCTGTTCCTCGAGCCGGCGGACAAATACGAACTGGTGGATCTGATCCGCAAGGTTCAGCCGAAGTTCATGATGAGCCACTCACAGTACGACCCCTACAACACCGACCACATGTACATGTCGCAAGTGTCGCTGGAATGCCGGATGATCGCCCAGGCCTGGGGCCACAACCCCGGCGAGAAGGTGCTCGGCGCGCCGCAGCTCTACCTCTTCGAGCCGCATCAGACCGAGCAGATGGGCTGGAAACCCGACACCTTCCTCGACATCACCCCGGTGTGGGAGAAGAAGCGCAAGGCGATGGAGTGCAACGAGGGGCAGATCCATCTCTGGGACTATTACACCCGCGCCGCGCAGCAGCGGGCCAACCACTTCAAGCGCAATTCCGGCGGCATGTCGGGCGGACGCGACTGTAAGTACGCCGAGGGCTTCCAGTCGATCTTCCCGCGCACCGTGGACGAGCTCTGAGGCCACGGGAGGACAAGATCATGACCCAGCCGACCAACCCCAGCTTCGACATCGCCCATCTCGGCCATGTCGAGATGCTCACCGACAAGTTCGACGAGAGCCTCGATTTCTTCACCCGCGTCTACGGGCTGAAGCTCTCGGGCATGGACGAGACCAGCGCCTACCTGCGGGCCTGGGACGATTACGAATTCTGCACGCTCAAGCTGACCCGCTCGGACACCACCGGCGTCGCCCATATCGGCTATCGCGCCGCCTCGCCCGAGGCGCTGGAGCGCCGGGTCGCGGTGATCGAGGGCTCGGGCTACAAGGTGCTTGGCTGGACCGAGGGCGACCTCAGCCACGGCCGCGCCTTCCGCTTCGAGGATCCGTTCGGCCATATCTTCGAGATCTACTACGATACCGCCTGGTACGAACCGCAGGACGAGTCCGACCGCGCCGCGCTGAAGAACACCGCCAGCGCCTTCGAGGGCGCCGCGCCGCGCCGGCTCGACCACCTGAACCTGCTTGCCTCGGACGTCACCGAGTTCAAGCGCTTCATGGAGACCTGCCTCGGCAGCCGCGTGACCGAGTACATAGAGCTCGACAACGGCCGGCTCGGCGGCTGCTGGTTCACGGTGAACAACAAGACCTACGACCTGGCCTGCACCGAGGAACACGGCGGCGGCAACGCCCGACTACACCACGTGACCTATGCCACCGACCAGCGCGAGGACATCCTGCGCGCGGCGGACATCTTCTTGCAGAACGGCGTGCACATCGAGACCGGTCCACACAAGCACGCGGTGCAGGGGACGTTCTTCCTCTACGTCTGGGAGCCCGCGGGCAACCGCGTCGAACTGGCCAATGCCGGCGCGCGGCTGATCCTCGCCCCCGACTGGCAGCCGGTGTGCTGGACCCAGGCCGACCGCATGAAGGGCCAGGCCTGGGGGCTGAAGACCATCGAGAGCTTCCACACCCACGGCACGCCGCCGGTGAAGGGCTGAGGCCCCTGCCCGGCGGCGCTGCGGATGGCACCGGCGGGATTTGCGTATTTGAAAAGAGAAGAAGCGGGAGGAGATTGCCATGGCAGTCGTGGTTCAGAACGTGGCGCGCGCCGACAAGGACGTCATCGACGCGCTGGGGCGCGCGGGTGTCGCAACCGTGCATGAAGCGCAGGGCCGGAAGGGGTGCCTGCAGAGCTACATGCGCCCGATCTATCCCGGCGCGCAGATCGCCGGCTCGGCGGTGACGATATCGGCAGCGCCTGGGGACAACTGGATGGTGCATGTGGCCATCGAGCAGCTGCAGGCGGGCGACATCCTGGTGCTCGCGCCGACCTCGCCCTGCGACAACGGCTATTTCGGCGACCTGCTGGCCACCTCGGCGCAGGCGCGCGGCTGCCGCGGGCTGATCATCGACGCGGGCTGCCGCGACGTGAAGGACCTGACCCGGATGAACTTCCCGGTCTGGTCCAGGGCGGTCAGCGCGCAGGGCACGGTCAAGGAGACGCTGGGCTCGGTCAACGTGCCCATCGTCTGCGCCGGTCAGGCGATCGAGGCGGGCGACGTGATCGTCGCCGATGACGACGGCGTCGTGGTCGTCAAGCGAGGCGAGGCCGAGGCGGTTCTGGCCAAGGCCGAGGCCCGGCTGGCCGCCGAGGAGGCCAAGCGGCAGCGGCTCGCGGCGGGCGAGCTTGGGCTCGACATCTACGACATGCGCGGGCGGCTGGCCGAGAAGGGCCTGAAGTACGTCTGATACGGGCCGCCCGGAGAGCAAAGGGAGAGAGATGGGACAGATCGAGGATTTCGAGACAGCGGGCATCCCCTGCCTCTGGATGCGGGGCGGCACCTCCAAGGGGGCGTATTTCCTTGCCTCCGACCTACCGCAGGACCCGGCCGCACGCGACGATCTGCTGCTGCGGGTCATGGGCTCGCCCGATCCGGCGCAGATCGACGGCATCGGCGGCGCCGACCCGCTGACCTCGAAGGTCGCGGTGCTGGCGCCGCCCTCGCGCCCGGATGCGGATGTGGATTACCTCTTCCTGCAGGTCTTCGTGGACCAGGCGCTGGTCTCGGACGCGCAGGGCTGCGGCAATATCCTCGCCGGGGTCGGCCCCGCCGCCATCGAGCGCGGGCTGGTCGCGGCCTCGGGGGCCGAGACCCCGGTACGCATCCACATGCGCAACACCGGCGAGATCGCCGTCGCCCGCGTGCAGACCCCGGAGGGCCGGGTCAGCTACCGCGGCGAAGCCCGGATCGACGGGGTGCCCGGCCATCATGCGCCGGTGCCGCTGATGTTCGACGGGCTGGCGGGCTCCATGTGCGGCGCGCTGCTGCCGAGCGGCAATCGGGTGGACGTGATCGACGGCCTGGCCTGCACGCTGATCGACAACGGCATGCCCTGCGTGATCCTGCGCGCCTCGGACATGGGGATCACCGGCACCGAGAGCCGCGAGACGCTCGACGGCGACACGGCGCTGAAGGCCAGGCTGGAGTCGATCCGCCTGCAGGCCGGGCCGCTGATGAACCTCGGGGACGTGGCGGCGAAATCCGTGCCCAAGATGACGCTGGTCTCGGCGCCGCAGGCGGGCGGCGTGGTCAGCACCCGCAGTTTCATCCCGCACCGCTGCCACGCCACCATCGGCATCTTCGCCGCGGTCAGCGTCGCCACCGCCTGCACCCTGCCCGGCACCCCCGCCGCCGAGGTCGCCGTGCTGCCCGGCGGCGGCGAGACCTTTGCCATCGAACACCCCACCGGCGCGGCAGAGGTGCTGCTGGAGCGGGACGCGGAGGGTGCGGTGCGGCGCGCCGGGTCGCTGCGCACCGCGCGCAAGCTCTTCGACGGGCGGGTCTTCCCCCGGGCCTGAGCGCGCATATCGGACAAGGACAAAGGGCCCCGGACACTGTCCGGAGCCCTTCCTCATGTCTGCCCTGCCCATACCGCGCGGGGCAAGAGGCCTCAGCCGAGGTGCTTTGCGAAGAACTCTTCGGTGCGCGCATGAGCGAGGTCCGCGGCTTCGGCCACGTAGCTGGGACGCGCGTCGTTGGCGAAGGCGTGGCCAGCGTCGTAGAGGTGCACCTCCATCTGCGGCAGGTAGGCCTGCGCCTCGGCCAGCATCTCGGGCGGCACGTGGTCGTCGCTGCGGCCGAAGTGGCCGAGCATCGGCGCCCGCAGCGGGCTGTCGAGATACTGCGGCAGGCGCGTGCCGTAGAAGGCCACCGCGGCATCCGCGTCGGTCTTCTGCGCGGCGCGCAGCGCGAGGCCGCCGCCCCAGCAGAAGCCGATCACCCCGACCTTGCCGCCCTTGGCGCGCAGCGCGTCGATGGTGGCGGCGACATCGGCCATCGTCTCGTCGAGCTTGGCCGCCAGCATCAGCTCACGACCGATCGCCCCCTTGTCGAAGGGCACCACGGTGCCGCGCTCCTGTCGGTCGAAAAGCGCCGGGATTGCCACGTTGTTGCCGAGCGCAGCGTAACGCGCGGCGACGCCCTTGAGCTGGTCGGTGATCCCGAAGATCTCCTGAAGGATCACGATGCCGCCGCGGGCCTCGCCCTGCGCCTGCGCCATCCAGCATTCGAAGCTATGCCCGTCCGCCGCGGTGAGAGGTGTCATCATCTTCTGTCGTCTCCTCGAAATGCGCCGGGGCCGCGCGACTCGCGGCCCCGGCTGAAAGGTCACTCGCCGACGGCGATGCCGGCGCCCTCGAAGTAGCGCAGCGCGCCGGGGTGGTAGGGGGTGGCGCTGGCCGGGGCCATCTTCGAGAAATCCGCCGCCTTGAAGGCGCCGAAGGCCTCGCCGAGCGCCTCCTTGTTCTCGGCAATCGCCTTGACCATGTCGTAGATCAGGTCATCCGAGACATCGGCATTGGTCAGCAGCACCCAGGGCAGGCGCACGAGGTTGGCGCCGGATTTCTCGAGCCCGGTGACATTCTCGTTCTGCGGCAGGCTCGCGATGGTGCCGGCGGCAAGGAACTCCTTGAAGGCCTTGGTCGCCTCCTCGGACTCGTCCAGCGAGATGTAGCACAGCCCGCCGCGGTCCTTGAGCTGCACCGAGGCCTGCTGGCCGGCACCGGCGTTGAGGCTCACCAGCGCGATGTCCACCAGCCCGTCGCCGAGCGCGTTGATGCCGTCGACAAAGCTCGAAACCGGCACGTTGGTGAAGTCGTCGTAGCTCAGCCCGCCGGTCGCCAGCGCACCCAAGATGTAATAGGGAATGATGGTCGACGAGGTGTACTCCGAGGCGATGCGCAGCTCGGGGTGGTCCTTGAGATCCGCCACGGTCGCGAGCCCCAGGTCGCAGGGCGCCATGATGCCCGTCGTGAGGTTGAAGAGCGTCCCGACGAGCCGCACGTTCGGGTGCGCGCGGTCGAAGTTGCCGGTGCCGGAGAAGGCGAATTCCGCCTCGACGCCGTTCGAGAAGCCGAAGTCGATCTCACCGGTCTGCAGCAGCGGCATGTAGCCCACCAGTGGCTGGGTGCGCACTGTGATGCCGTTGTCATTGGCGACCCGCGCCACGGCCTGGCCCGAGTTGTAGGCCAGCGAGCCTTGCGCCCCAGTGGCCATCGAGACGACCTGCGCCTCGGCGACGGTGCCCAGCGTCAGGCTCATGAGCCCGGCAATCGCGGCGTTCTTGATGATAGTCATAGGTTCCTCCCTGTTTGAACTTTGTGGTCCGCGGCCCGCCCGTCGCCGGCCCTTGCCGGCCTGCTGACGGACAGGGCGGTCGCGAGAGCCAGCGCTCCCGCCGCGGCGACCGCATGAGCGAGCATCGGCAGGCCGATGAAGCCGAGCGGAATGGCCAGCGCCCCGAGCGCCACGAAGGCGATCCGCAGCACGATGTTCAGCGACCGCGCCCAATAGCCGGTGATGCCGATGGTCACCGCACCGACGCCGACCGTGGTCAGCAGCGAGGCGACGAGCGTCTCCTGCAGGCTGCCCTCGAGCAGCAGTGAGGGGGTGGCTACGAAGGCGAAAGGCAGGATGAAGGCCGCCCAGCCGACCCGCATGGCGGCAACCCCCGTGGCGATGGCCCCGGCTCCCGAGATCGCCGAGGCGGCAAACGCGGCCAGCGCCACCGGCGGGGTGATCATCGACATCATTCCGAAGTAGAGGATGAAGAGATGCGCCGCGATCGGGGTGACCCCGGCCTCGACCAGAGAGGGTGCGACCAGCGCCGCCAGCAGCACGTAGACCCCCGAGGTCGGCATCCCCATGCCGAGAATGGTGCATACCACCGCCGAGATCAGCAACAGCAGCACGATGTTCGAGCCCACCGAGTCCACCAGCAGCAGCGTCAGCGCGAAGCCGAGCCCGGTGATGTTCAGCACGCCGATGACGAAGCCCGCCGCAGCCACCACGAGGATCAGGTCCACCATCGAGGTGCCGGTCTGCACGAAGACGTCGAACAGCGTCCTGACCGAGAGCCGGGTGCCCCGGTAGCCGCGCAGGAAGCCGACGGCGACGATGGCGATCGAGGCCAGCAGCGCCGAGTCTTCGGGATCGAGGTTCATCCAGAAGAGGCCATAGAGCAGGATCGCGAAGGGCAGCAGGAAGTGCCAGCCGTCCTTCATCACCTGATGCACGGTGAGCGTGTCCTCTTCCGGTGCCTTGATGCCGTCGCGCGCGGCGATGAGGTCGACCTGCAGGAAGACCGCGAGATAGTAGATCACCGCCGGCACCAGCGCCGCACCCGCGACCATTGTGTAGGGAATGTCGAGAAACTCGGCCATCAGGAAGGCCGCGGCCCCCATGATCGGCGGGGTGAGCTGGCCACCGGTCGAGGCCACGGCCTCGATCGCCCCGGCGTCTTCCCTGGAATAGCCGCCGCGCTGCATCAGCGGGATGGTGATCACCCCGGTGGTGGCGACGTTCGACACAGCGCTGCCCGAGATCGAGCCGAAGAGCGCCGAGCCCACCACCGCGATCTTGGCGCTGCCCCCGCGCGAGCGGCCGGTGGCCGCCATGGCGAGGTCGGTGAAGAAGCCGCCGCCTCCCGCCGCGAACAGAAGCTGGCCGAAGAAGACGAAGAGCAACACGGTGATCGTGCCCACCGCCAGCGGCGCCGAGAAGACCGCCGAGCTGTCGAAGCCCACGTAGTCCACCAGCCGCTGCGGCGAGAGCTCGCGCCCGACCAGCTTGCCCGGCACCTTTTCGGCGACCAGCGCGTAGAGCAGGAACACCCCGACGATGCCGAAGAGCATGAGCCCGGCACGCCGCCGGATCCCCTCCATCACGCCGATCACCACCACCGCGCCGATCAGGGTGATCTGCCAGGGGCGGTAGAATTGTTCCTTGAGCAGCCAGACGAAATCATAGGCGGCATAGAGCAGCGTGCCGAGGCAGAGCACCGCGATCCCGAGATCGACGATGTTCGGCCGCTTGACCCGGTCGCCCGTCGGGCCGTAGCGCAGGAAGGCGATGGCCAGCGCAAGGCCGAGCTGCAGCGCCATGTACTGCTGCTTGAGCAACGCGAAGCCCAGGCGGGTGTGCGCCTCGAGGTTCCAAAGAATGCAGGCCACGCACATCAGCGCGGCAAGACCGGCGATGGTCCAGCGCACCCAGGGTTGTTGCTGCGCGGTCATCAGAGCACCTCCTCGGGCCAGTAGAGCCGCATGGGGTTCTCGAGGAGCAGCTTGCGCTGCAGCTCAGGCGTCGGCGCGATGCGCGGGATCATGTCCACCAGCATGCCGTCGTCGGGCATGTGCGAGCGCATGTTGGGATGCGGCCAGTCGGTGCCCCAGAGCACGCGGTCCGGGTTTGCCTCGACCAGCGCCCGGGCAAAGGGCACCACGTCGTCGTACATCGGGCCTGCGGCGGTCAGTCGCTCGGGGCAGGACACCTTGATCCAGAAGCGCGGGTCGTCCATCAGCGCGCGCACCCGGGCAAAGCCCTCGCTGCCGAGCCCCGCGGTCACGTCCGGGCGTCCCATGTGGTCGATCACGATGGTGCCGGGCAGCGCGCGGATGAAGGGGCTCAGCTCCTCCAGCTCCTCGGATTCGAAGTAGATGACGATGTGCCAGCCGAGCCGGGCGATGCGCTCGGCCACCTTCACGTAGCGGTCCCTGGGCGCGTCGCCCACCAGTCGCTTGAGGAAGTTGAATCGCACGCCGCGAATGCCCGCCGCATGCAGGCGCTCCAGCTCGGCATCGGTGACGGTCTCGTCCAGCACCGCGACGCCGCGGGCCCGGCCGCCGGATTTCGCGATCGCGTCGAGCATCGCCGCGTTGTCGGTGCCGTGGCAGGTCGCCTGGACGATCACGTTGCGGGCAAATCCGAGGTGATCACGCAGATCGAACAGCGTCTCGGCGGGCGCGTCCACGGGGGTGTATTTCCGCTCGGGCGCGAAGGGGAAACGCGCCGCGGGACCGAAGACGTGGCAATGCGCATCGACCGCCCCCGCCGGAGGCACGAAGGCCGGTTTCGCAGGCGACGGGTGAAAAGGCATGTAGTCCTGGCCCGGCCCGCTTGCGCGCACCGAGTCCGACCCTTTGGTGTCTACCATGGGGATCTCCTCCATCTTTGCCCGGAAACCTGCCGGAAGAATTCTCATTTGTTAAATTGATTTTCATGTTAAAGTTTATTCACTCAAATGATGATGGTTTGTAATTGCTAAACAATTTTGACTTGAACCTGCTGACGGTTTTCCATGTCCTGATGGAAGAACGCAGCGTGACGCGGGCGGGCGAACGGCTGGGCCGGACGCAGTCAGCGGTGTCAAACGCCCTCAAGCGGCTGCGCGATCGCTTCGAGGACCCGCTCTTCGTGCGCACGCCCGAGGGTCTCAGCCCGACGCCGCGCGCCGCCGACCTGGCGCCGGTGGTGGCCCGCATCCTGCGCGATGCCGAGAACGTGGCCTCCCGTCCCGACGACTTCGACCCCTCGGTAGCAGAGGCCCGCTTCATCATTGGCGCCCCCGACCGCTTCAGCCTTCCGGTCTTCGTCCCCCTGTTCGAGCGGCTCGGGCGGATCGCCCCGAAGATCGGCATCCACCTGCGCACCACCGACCGCGATTACGCGATCCGGCTGATCGATTCCGGGGACATCCAGATCGCCATGGGCTGGTTCGACAGCACCCCGCCGCACATCCGCCGGCTCTTCGCCTTCGAGGATCGCTTCGTCTGCCTGTGCCGTGCCGACCACCCGCTGATCGCGCGGGGCGCCCACCTCGAGCTCGAGGACATCCTTGCCTATGCGCATCTCGTGGTCAGTTCGACCGGCGATCAGCGCGCGGCCTTTGACGCGGTGCTCGAGCGCCACGGCTGCCAGCGCACCATCGCGATGACGGTGATGAGTTTCACCATCGTGCCCGAACTGCTGATGCGCTCCGATCTGGTCGGCGTGTTCACCAACCGGACGGCGGAATATCTCGCGCGCCGCAATCCGCTGGCCATCGCCGAGGTCCCGCTGGAAATGGCGCCCATCGCCAACCACCTGATCTGGCACAACCGCATGACCGCCGACAAGGCCCACAGCTGGCTGCGGCAGGAGCTGCACCGCGCCTGGAGCACCCCCGCCTGATCGCCTGACGCGGCGGGCGGGCCGCATCGCTCAGCTCTCGCGAATGCGCGCCCCGCGCAGCCGGGCGATCTCGGCGACCACCTCGGGCAGTGGCACATCGCCGCTAAGATCGGAGGCCGCGAGAGCCCCCATGCGCGCCTGCACCTCGGCGATCTCCCGGGCCAGCCCGCCGGTCAGCCCCAGCGCGTCGAGGGTCTCGCCGACCTCGCGCATCTCGGCGGCGCGGCGGGTGCCGTGGCGCAGCGTGCGCTCGAAGCGGTAGGGCACATCCGCCGCCCAGTCGAGCTGCGGGTAGCTGCGCTCGAGCGAGGGCATGACCCGGTCGTAGACCCCCGAGGCGGCAGCAGCGAGGGCGCATTCCACGGTGATCGCCTCGAGCCCCTTCACGAAAAGCGAGCGGACCATCTTGATCGCCGTGGCATCCCCCGGCGCCGGGCCGACGACGTCGAAGGAGAAACCAAGGCTCTCGAGCTCGGGTCGCACCGCCTCGGCGCAGGCGCCCGCCACCAGCACCGGCGTCGCATGGCCGCGCGGATGCACCGGGGCCATCACCGCCATGTCGAGATAGCGCGCGCCCCGCGCCTCGATCAGCGCCGCCGCCTGCTGCTTGCGGCCGGGCGAGACCGAGTTGATGTCGACATAGAGCTGCCCCTGCGCGAGCCCCGCGCGCACCGACTGCGCCGCGACGAGGCTCTGGTCGGCGGTCACCGCCGCAATGATCCAATCGGCATCCAGAAGCGCCGCCTCCGGCGTTGCCGCCTGCACCACGCCGCGGGCGCGCATCGCCTCGGTCATCGTGGGATCCCGCTTCAGGTCGAAGGCGGCGAAGGACAGGGCGTGCCCCGTCGCCATGAGCGTATCAGTGAAGGCCCGCGCCGCCTCGCCGAAACCGATGAACGCAATGCGCATGAATGACTTCTCCCCCAATTCCGCGGCCGGGCTCCTTTCCCGGCCGGTACGTGGCCACCGCCGCTAGGGCTCCGGCCCCTCCTCGCTTTCCATGAGCCGCCCATGCCGGCGCAGTTGCCGCAGCCGGGTACGTTGCGCGGATTCCATATGCGCCCGCATCGCCGCCTCGGCCCCGGCACCGTCGCGGGCGCGCAGCGCCTCGACGACACGGGCATGCTCCGCGATCGCCTCGGTCGCGCGGCTCATCTCGCGCAGGGTCGACGGCCCGAGGATCTGCAGCGTCAGCTCGATGGCGCGCACCGATTTCACCAGGTAGCGGTTGCGGGCGGCGGCGATGAGCGTGGTATGGAACTGCCGGTTGAGCGCGTAGAGCGCCGCGCCGTCACCGGCGCTTGCCGCCATCTCGTCGTTGATCGCCGCGAGTTCCTCGAGCTCCACCTCCGAGGCCGCCCGGGCCGCAAGCCGGGCCGCCGTGCCCTCGAGCACCCAGCGCATCTCGTAGAGCTCCATCAGCTCGGGGTAGCCGAGCTGGCGCACGATGACGCCGACCCGCGGCTTGTGGGTCACCAGCCCCTCGGCCTCGAGCCGGCGCAGCGCCTCGCGCACCGGGGTGCGGCTCATCTGCAGGCGCTCTGCGAGCTCGGTTTCGGTGATCCGGGAGCCCGGCTCGATCCGGCCCGAGCTGATCTCCTCGAGCAGCCGGTGATAGGCGCCCCGGGTCTGCGGCACGCCTGCGGATTCTGCGATGGTACGGGTTGCGCTCGCCATGCATCCAAATGTATACAGATGGATACAATGCGTCAAGACAAGCCCGATATCCTCGCGGTCGCGCCCCCGCCAAATCCGCCGGTCCTGCGCCGCCGCGCGCTGACGGTGGCGCTTTCGGTCACCGGCACGCTGGCCTTCGTGCTGCTGTCGCTGCCCCTGCCCTTCCTCTTCGGACCGATGAGCGCCTGCCTGGTCGCCGCGCTCTTCGGCGCGCCGCTGCTCGGGCTGGGCGTGATCTCCAAGGCGGCCAGGACCATCCTTGGCGTGGCGGTCGGCGCATCGATCACGCCCGAGGTGCTGGGGCGGCTGCCGCAGATGGCCGCCTCGGTGGCCTTCATCCCGCCCTATATCGCCGCCATCGCGCTGATCGGCGTTCCCTACTTCCACAAAATTTGCAAATACGACCTGCCCACCGCCTATTTCGCGGCGATGCCGGGCGGGTTGCAGGACATGCTCGCCTTCGGCCAGGACGCCGGGGCCAACGTGCGGGCGCTGTCGCTGGCGCATGCGACGCGGGTGCTGATCATCGTGACCGTGGCGCCGCTGCTGATCGTGAAGGGTTTCGAGCTGCCGCTCGATCATCCGATGGGCGCGACCGCCTCGGAGGTGCCGCTGACCGAGCTGGCGCTGATGGTCCTGGCGGCCCTGATCGGCTGGAAGGGCGGCGAGCGCATCGGCCTTTTCGGCGCGACGATCATCGGCCCGCTGGTGCTGACCGCGGCGCTCTCGCTCGGCGGCTTCATCCACGCCCGCCCCCCCCGCCGAGGCGATCAAGACCGCGCAGTTCTTCATCGGCATGGGCATCGGCGTCGGCTATGTCGGCGTGACCCTGCACGAGCTGCGCCGGGATGTGCTGGCGGGAACGGTCTATGTCGGCATCCTTGCCGCGCTGGCGCTGCTGGTGACCGAGCTGGTCGTGCAGCTCGGCTTCGCCGAACCGCTCGAGGGATTCCTCTCCTTCGCCCCCGGCGGGCAGGCCGAGATGACCGTGCTCGGGATCATCGCCGGGGCGGACCTCGGCTTCATCGTGGTCCACCACCTGCTGCGGGTGCTGCTGGTCGTCGCGGGCGCGCCGCTGGCCGCGCGAATGATCGGGCTCAAGCTGAAGGGCCCGCGTTAGCGTCCCGCCGCCGGATCAACCCCGAGGAATCTCGCCCACGTCGACCGGCACTTGGTAGCCGCGCTGCACGCCAGGGCGGGTGCGCAACCGGCGATACCAGTCGCGCACGTTCGGGAACTCCTTCAGGTCGACCCCGTGCCATGCGTAACGCGCGACCCAGGGCCAGCAGGCCATGTCGGCGATCGTATACTCCCCGACGATATGCGCCTGCCCCGCGAGCTGCGCGTCGAGGACCGCGTAGAGCCGCTGCACCTCGGCGCCGAAGCGCTCCTCGGCATAGGCCGACGTGCCGGGGTTGAAGTGGAGGAAGTGATGCGCCTGCCCGAGCATCGGTCCAAACCCGCCCATCTGCCACATCAGCCAGCCCATGACCTGCATGCGCGCCTCCTCCGTGTCGGGCAGGAAGGCGCCGTGCTTCTCGGCCAGGTACCAGAGGATCGCGCCGGATTCCATGAGCGCGAAGCCGGTGTCCTCCTCGACGATCGCGGGGATCCGGCCATTGGGATTGATGCGCAGGAACTCCGGGGATTTCTGCAACCCTGTCTTCAGGTCGACCGGATGGACCCGATATTCGAGACCAAGCTCCTCGAGCAGGATCGAGACCTTGCGCCCGTTCGGCGTCGACCACGTGTAAAGATCGATCATGCGTGTTCTCTCTCCCGATGCGGTCTCGCACGGCCAGCCTGCGCTCCCGGCGCCATGTGGCGTGCCCTCGGCCGCGCCCGTGCGTCCGTCGCGGAAACCCTGTCCGGCATCCCGTCTCCTCCTCCAGAGGTGACTGTGACGGTATCGAAAATGCGGGGCGGTTCAAGTCTTTCACCGGCGCGGCTTCGGGACCCGCAGGACCCGCCGGCGCCGCTCGAGGCTTTCGTCCGGGACGGCGGTGCGGCAATGTGGGACGTCCCGGTCTCGGACCGGGCCGTTTCGCCGGTGATCCGCCGCGCCCCTCCCAAGGGGCATGTCGGCACCGAGCACCCGGTTTCCCAGGAGGGCCTGCTGTGAAGGTTCACATTCTCGACGACTGGTACGACTGCCTGCGCAGCCTGCCGTCCTTTTCCGTGCTCAAGGACCACGAGGTCACCGTCTGGACCGACCGCGCGCCCGATGCCGCCACGCAGGCCGCGCGGCTGAAGGGCGCCGAGGCGGTGGTGCTGTTCCGCGACCGCACCGCGATCACCCCCGAGCTGGCCGAGGCGCTGGACGGGGTGAAGCTGATCGCCATGCGCGGCCAGCACAGCCATGTCGATGCCGGGGCGCTGAGCCGCGCCGGGGTGCTCTTCTGCGCGAAGATGAGCAAGGACGGCCCGTCCACCTCGACCGCCGAGCTGGCCTTCGGGCTGATCATCGCGGCGCTGCGCCACTTGCCCGAGCAGATCGCCTCGGCCCGCGCCGGGGCCTGGCAGCGCCACGCGCCGCTGGGGCGCAACGTCGCGGGCAAGACGCTGGGGCTCTACGGCTACGGTGGCATCGCCAAGGTGGTCGCGGGCTATGCGCGCGCCTTCGGCATGGGGGTGCAGGTCTGGGCCTCGGAGGCGAGCCGCGCCCGCGCCGCCGCCGACGGGGTGACCGTCCCGGACAGCCGAACCGAGTTCTTCGCCAGCTCGGACGTGGTCTCGATCCACAAGCGCTTTCTGCCGGAGACCCGAGGCGAGATCACCGAGGCCGACCTCATGGCGATGCAGCCGGCCTCGGTGCTGGTAAACACGTCGCGCGCCGGGCTCATTGCGCCGGGCGCCCTGCTGGGCGCGCTGGAAGCCGGCCGCATCGGCCAGGCCGCGCTTGATGTCTTCCCCGGCGAGCCGGTCACCGATCCGGCGGATCCGCTGCTCTCTCACCCCCGGGTGATCCCGACGCCGCATGTGGGCTTTGTCACCGCCGAGGAGCTCGACAAGCAATTCGGCGAGATCTACGCGCTGGTGAACGCCTATGCGCAGGGCGCGCCGGTCGAGATGATCAATCCCGAGGTCTGGTCGCCCGCTCGAGGCTGAGCGCGAGGCGGGCAGGGAGCATGCCGAGCAAGTCCGCCTCGAGCGTCTCGCCTCCCTTGTTCTCCCGCCCAATAGGTGAGATCCTGCCGCACCTTACTTCGTGAGCAAGCCTCCCATGATCCCATCCCTGCTGCTGCCCGACGGCATGGCCGACGCGGTCTTCGCCCTGCTCATCGGGACGAGCTTCGCCGCCTCCTTCATCACCGTCGCCTTCGGCATCGGCGGCGGCGGTGTCCTCCTGGCGGTCATGGCGAGCCTGGTGCCCCCGGCGGCGCTGATCCCCACCCATGGCGTCATCCAGCTCGGTTCGAACTTCGGGCGCGCGGCGCTGACCTTCCGCCACATCCACTGGTCGGTGATCCCGGCCTTTGCGCTCGGCTCGCTGATCGGCGCGGCGGCGGGCGGCGTCATCGCGGTGACCCTGCCGCCGCCCATCATGCAGATCGGTATCGGCGGCTTCGTGATCTACTCGGTCTTTGCCAAGCCGCCCAAGGGGCTGCGCGACTGGCCCGCCGTCGTCGGTGCGGTGTCGAGCTTCCTCACCATGTTCTTCGGCGCGACGGGGCTTTTCGTGGCCACCTTCACCAAGTCGCAGGACCTGCCGCGTCACTCTTATGTCGCGACCCATGCAACGCTGATGACGGTGCAGCACGCGGTCAAGACGCTGACCTTCGGCCTGCTCGGCTTCGCCTTTTCGCACTGGGGAGCCTTCGTGCTGGCGATGATCGCCGCCGGCCTGCTCGGCACGGTGGCCGGAAAGCGGGTGCTCAACCGGATCGACGACCGCCGTTTCCGGCTGGCGCTCGACACCATCCTGATCCTGCTGGCGCTGCGCCTGATGTACGCGGGGCTGCGGGATCTTCTGGGCTGAGGGGCGCGTGGCCATGGCACACCCCGTACCTCGGGGAACGCCGCGCCAGGCCTCTCACTTGTCGAGGTTCCTCAACATCAGCCGCATGACGCGCAGGTAGGTCTCGAGGTCCTCCGCCGGGACGTCGGCAAGCATCCGTGCCTCGCAATCCAGCGCGATGGCTAGGATCTCCGCATGCACCTTCTGCCCCGCCTCGGTCAGCCACCAGCTGCGCCGGCGCGGATCGCTGTCCGGGGCCTCGTAGGTCGCAAGCCCCCGCGCTTCCAGCAGCTTGAGCGACCGGCTGGCCGCCGCCTTGTCGACGCGGATCACCTCGCAGATGCGGTTGGCCGTGATCTCGGGCTCGATGTTGAGCATCGCGATCACCCGCCAGTCAACGATCCCGAGGTCGAAGTCGCGCCGGTAGATGGCCGAGGTCTGCCGCTGCCAGGCGCTGCTCACCGCGTTGAGCAGGAAGGGCGCGTAATGGTCGATGTCGAGGATGCGGATCCCGGCGCGTGTCCGGGTCGGGCTCGAGATGCGGTCCATCGGCTGATCGGTCACGGTGCGGTGGCCCCTAGACGTTGTTGTTATGCGGCTGTCAGGTCATAATTCTTTTCCAGCAGGCTGTCACGGGTGGGCACCGCACCTCCGCCCAGCAGGCGCCGCGCCTGCATGTGGGTCCTGGCGTCGTTGATTGTCTCTACCGCGGTGAGGCAGCCGCCGCGGAACCGCAGGACCGCGCCACCCTCGAGCCCCACGCTCTCGTCGGACGGATCCGCCAGCCCGGCGATCTGCAGCTTGAGCTCGTGCTGGTCGGACCAGAACCAGGGCACGGCGGCATAGGGCGTGGTCTCTCCCTTCACGATGGCCTTCGCGATGCATCGGGCGTGGTCCGTGGCCGCCTGTACCGATTCCAGTCGCACCCTACGGCCGCTGGTCGCCTCGGGGAAGGCCGCGCAATCGCCGAGCGCAAAGATCTGCGGATCAGCAGTGCGCAGCGTGGTACCCACGACGATGCCATTGTCCACCTCGAGCCCGGCTTCCTGCGCCAACTCGACATTGGGGCGCACCCCGGCGGCGAGCAGGACGAGATCGGCAGTCACTTCCGTGCCGTCGGCGAGGAGAAGGCCGCTCTCGGTGACCTCGCTGACGCCATTGCCGAGATGCAGCTCGGTGCCGAGTCCCTCATGCAGGGAGCGGAACCGCTCGGACATCTCCGGCGAGACAGCGCGGGCCATGAGCCGGGGCGCGACCTCGGCAACGCTGACATTGTGGCCGAGCCCTGCCGCGACGGCGGCGAACTCAAGCCCGATGAAGCCGCCGCCGATCACCGCGATGCGGCGCGGCTGGTCGAGCGCGGCGCGCAGCGTGCGGGCATCCTCCAGCGTGCGCAGGTCGAGGGCGCGTTCGAGGCCGGGGATCGGCGGTCGCAGGTTGCGCGTGCCGGTGGCGAGGATCAGCGCGTCATAATCCAGCGTCTCGGAGCCGATGCGGACCTGCTGAGCCGCGCGGTCGATGGCATCCACCCAGATGCCCGGGCGCAGCGTGATTGCCTTGCTCTCGAAGAAGCTTGCCGGGCGCAGCGCCAGCTTGTCGGCCTCGCCGGTCTTGAGGTAGGCCTTCGACAGCGGCGGGCGCTGGTAGGGCAGCCCCGGCTCGCCGCCGATGAGGGTGATCTGCCCCTCGTGCCCCTCCTGCCGGAGCGACATGGCGGCCTGCAGGCCGCCCTGCCCCGCTCCGACGATGACGACATGGCCGCCGCTCATACCTGCTCCTCCGGCAGGTGCACCACCAGCCCGTCGTGCGCCTCGGTCAGCTTGATCTGGCACGACAGGCGCGAGCGCTCGGTGACTTCGCAGGCGGCGCTTTCGAGCATGTCCTCCTCGCCGTCCATGCGCGGGCCGGTGGCCTCGGCCCAGTCCTCCTCCACGTAGCAGTGGCAGGTCGCGCACATCATCGAGCCGCCGCATTCCCCGACGATGCCGTCGATCCCCTGTGCGATGGCGAGGCTCATGACGCTGTCGCCCGGATCGCCGTGAAGTTCGGTGCGTGTGCCGTCATGGGCGACGTAGGTTACCTTGACCATGGAAGGGTCTCCTCAGTTCGGAATGAGCGTGATGGGCAGGCGGTCGAGTGCCCGGATGGCATTGCCTGGGCGCCAGACCGGATCGCCCGCCGGCTCGATGCGGTCGACCCTCTCGATCAGCGCGCCAAGCACCGCCTCGAGCTCGCCGCGCGCGATGTTCTGACCGACGCAGCCGTGGATCCCCGCGCCGAAGGCGACATGGCCGATGGGCTTGCGGTCGATGCGGAACACCTCGGGATCGCCCCATTTGGCGGGGTCCATATTGGCGGCGGCGAGCACGCAGATCACCTTGGTGCCCTCCTCGACAGAGAAGCCCGCGATCTCGGTCGCGCGGCCTGCGGTGCGGCCGAAGGTGTGCACCGGCGAGGTGTAGCGCAGCACCTCCTCGAAGGCCGGGCGGATCAGCGAGGGGTCGCGCTTCAGCGCCTGCCACTGTTCCGGGTTCTGTGACAGGCACCAGAGCGCGTTGCCGATGCCGGTCACCGTGGTGTCGACCCCCGCCGACAGGAAGGAGCGCACCAGCATCCCCGCCTCGGCCTCGGTCAGCGTGCCGTCATCCGCCGAGGCGTAGACCATCGCGCCGAGCCCGTCGCCGGTCAGCCGGTCGCGGGTGCAGGCGGCGTTGATCCAGGGCACGATCTCTCCGGCGTGGCTCATCGCCTCGCGGCGCAGGGCGTTGTCGGGGCCGACGGCGTTGAACACCATGGCGCCGTAGTCGACGAGGTGGCGCGGATTGACGTCCTTCATGCCGACCGCTTTCGGAAAGACGGTGGTGGGGAAGGCCTCGGCCAGATCGGTGACCGCCTCGATGGTGCCCTTCGCGAGGAGCTGGTCGACCAGTTGCTCGGCGGTATCGCGGAAAAGATCGGCAAAGCCCTTCACCACCTTGGGCGAGAGCGCGCGGGACATGACCTTGCGGGTGCGGGTGTGGTCGGGTTGGTCGACCTCGAGGATGATCGACGGTGGCCGCCACGGATCCTCGAGCTTGAAATCGTTCAGGCCGACGCCGTGCGACGAGAGGAAATTCTCGTGGTCACTGAACACCTGACGGGTGGTCTCGTAGCGCCCCACGGCGAGCACGCTGTAGCGCGGAATGTAGACCACCTCGCCCAGCTCGCGCAGCCGGGTGTAGTAGGCCGACGGGTTGCGCAACAGCTCCGCATCATAAGGATCGATGTCCCAGACCGGGATACCGGCGGCGGGGGTGATGGGCTTGTGCCCTTCGATCAGGGTCATGGTGGAAAGCGTCATGGGGATCTCCTCGGATCAGGCGCTCATCGCGACGCCGACGTGGCGGTGCAGCAGCTCCGCATCCCGTCGCAACGCCGCTGCGGGCCCTTCGTGAACGATTGTGCCGTTGGCCATCAGCACGGCCCGGGTGGCGAAGGCGAGCGCGGCCTCGGCATGCTGCTCGACCAGCACCACGGCGCGGCTGCCGTCCTTGGCCAGCTCCTCGAAGACCGCCATGAGCTGCTCGCAGATCACCGGGGCGAGCCCCTCGAGCGGCTCGTCGAGCAGCAGCACATCGGGGCGGGTCATTAGCGTGCGGGCGATCGAGAGCATCTGCTGCTCGCCCCCCGAAAGCTGCGTGCCGCCGTTTCTGCGCCGCTCCTTGAGGCGCGGGAAGAGCGCGTAGGCCTCTTCGAGCGAGGCATCGCCGCGCAGGCACGACATCAGGTTCTCCTCGACGGTGAGCGAGGGAAAGATGTCGCGCGTCTGCGGCACCAGCCCGAGCCCGAGCGCGCTGCGCCGGTAGGGGGCCAGCCGGTCAATCTCCCGCCCCCCCGTAATGCAGGCTGCCGCCGTGCATCCGGGTCAGACCCATGATCGTGCTCAGCAGCGTGGTCTTGCCCGCGCCGTTGCGCCCGATCACCGCCAGCCGCTCGCCCGGCACGATGGACAGCGTGATGCCGCGCAGCACATGAGTGGGGCCGTACCCGGCGGTGACGTTCTTCAGCTCCAGAACCTTGTCAGACATGCGCCCCTCCGAGGTAAAGCTCGCGCACCTGCGCGTTGGTGGCGATCTCCTGCGGCGTGCCTTCGGTGAGGATGCGCCCCTGCACCAGCACCACGATCGAGCGGGCGACGCGGAACACGAGATCCATGTCATGCTCGATCACCAGCACGGCGAGATCCTCGGGCAGCCGTTCGATCGCCTCGATGATCAGATGCGTCTCGCTCGACGGCACGCCGGCTGCGGGCTCGTCGAGGATCAGCAGCCGCGGCTTCAGTGCGAGGCTGAGCGTCATCTCGACCAGCCGCTGCTGGCCGTAGGCCAGATCGAGCACCGGCCGGTCGGCGAGCGGGCCGAGGTCGAACTGGTCGATCAGCGCCGCCACCTCGGCCTCGATCGCCGTGCTGCCGCTGGCGCGGCGGAGCATGCGCGCTCCCAGCCCCTCGCGTTCCAGCACCGGCAGGCGCAGGTTCTCGCGCACCGTGAGGCGCGGGAAGAGCGTGGTGATCTGGAAGGTCTTGGCGATGCCGCGCCTGACCCGCTGCGCCTCGTCCAGCGCCGCGATGTCCTGCCCGTCGAAACGGATGGTGCCGCTTGTCGGGGCGAGGATGCCGGTGACGAGATTGGCGAAGGTGCTCTTGCCCGCGCCGTTGGGGCCGATGAGGGCCTTGCGCGCGCCGGGCGGCAGGTCGAAGTCGATGTTCTCGGACACCACCAGCCCGCCGAAGCGCTTGGAGAGACCCCGGACTTCGAGACCCGACGTTTCAGGACTTTGCATGGCGCTCTCTCCTGTTCAGGCGTTTCAGGGCGGTCGGCACATGCGCGATCCCGGCGGGCAGGAAGAAGACCACTGCCAGCACCAGCGCACTGATGACGAAAAGCCAGTTGAACGGATCGTTCGCGGCGGCGAGGTGATGCACAGCCATGAAGATCACCGTGCCCAGCACCGCGCCGTAGAGCCGCCCCGTACCACCGAGGATCAGCATGATCAGCGCCTCGGCCGAGAGCGAGAAGGAGAAGGTCTCGAGGCTGACGAGCTGGGTGATCTGTGCGGTGAGCGCCCCGGCGATCCCGGCAATGCCGCCGCCCAGCGTGTAGGCCGCGAGCCTGCGGCGGTAGACCGCCACGCCGATGGCGACCATGCGCTCGGGGCTTTCGTGGATGCCGCGCAGCGACAGCCCGAAAGGCGAGCGCCCAATGATCGCGAGCGCGACAAAGACCAGCAGCATGACCGCCAGCGCATACCAGTAGCCGGTGATGCCGATGAAATCGAACTCCCAGAGCCCCAGCACCTTGCCGGGCCGGATGCCCCGGAGACCGTCGGCGCCGCCGGTCACCTCGCGGGCACGGTTGGCGATCTCGGCGCAGATCTGCGCGACCGCGATGGTCAGCATGATCAGCGTGAGTCCCTGCGTGCGCATCAGCACCGCACCCGAGAGCGCCGCCAGCGCGGCCCCGGCCAGCGCGCCTGCCAGCAGCCCTGCCACCGGATCGGCCCAGACGTGGATCGCGAAGAGCCCCGCCGCATAGGCCCCCGCGCCGTACATGGCGGCCTGCCCCAGGGTGGCAATGCCGGCAAAGCCCAGCACGAGATCGAGTGACAGCACCAGCACGACCATGATGACGATGCGGGTCAGGAAGGCGAGGTTGTAGGGAAACAGGACATAGGCCGCGACGGCTGCGAGCAGCATCAGCAGCGGCGGAAGGAAACGTACCGCCATGCTCAGGCCCTCCCCATCAGCCGCGCGGCGCAGCGCCAGAAACAGGATGACGATACCGAAGAAGGTGATCGTCGCCATGTCGGGCACGAGGTAGCGGCTGGCGGTCTCGATCAGGCCGATGGCCAGCGCCGCAACGAAGGAGCCGAGGATCGAGCCGAGCCCGCCGATGGCCACGACGATCAGGAAGAGCACCATGTAGCGCAGCGGGTAATAGGCATCGATGGGCAGCAGTTCCGCCCCGAGGATGCCGCCAAGCGCCGCCAGTCCCGCGCCGAGCGCGAAGGTCAGCATGTAGATGCGCCCGGTATCGATGCCGAGCGCCGATGCGGTGTCGCGGTTGTCCACCGCAGCGCGCAGGCGGATTCCGAAGCGGGTACGGTCGAGCAGCGCCCAGAGGCCGAGGATCACCAGCGCCCCCACCGCGATCACCGCCGCGCGGTGCGCGGTCAGCTGGCGGAAGCCGAGATCGACCGAGCGGCTCAGCGGCTCGGGGAGCGGGATTGAGAGCAGCGACGAGCCGAGCAGCAGGTTCACCGTGGCGATCATCAGGAAGGTGAGGCCGATGGTGGCCAGCACCTGCTGCAGCTCGCCGAAGCCGTAGATGCGCCGGTAGACCAGGCGCTCGAGCGGCATGGCAATGAGAATGGTCCCGGCGACCGCGAGCAGGAGCGCAAGGCCGAAGGGCAGGCCCAGCCCGGCGCCCAGCCAATGCGCCAGCGCGCCGCCGATCAGGGCGAAACCGCCATGCGCGAGGTTCACCACCCGCATCAGCCCCATGGTGACCGACAGGCCGACGGCGATCATGAAGAGGATCATGCCGTAGGCAATGCCGTCGACCGCGATATTGAGAAGTAGGTTCATGGTGTGTCCCGTGGTTCGGTGGGAGGGGCCAGCGCAGGCCGGCCCCTCCTGCCAGTCACTGGTCCGTCACTCGGTCCAGCCGAGGTCGCCGACGGTGGCGATCACGCCGGTCTCGACGTTCTCCAGCAAGCCGCTCTCGGCGTTGCGCGCCACCTCGCGGATGTAGACGTTCTGGATGACCGTGCGGGTCTCCGGGTCCATCACGAGCGGGCCGCGCGGGCTTTCCCACTTGAGGCCGAGCGCCGCCTCGACCGCCGCCGGGCCGTCCGAGCCCGCCGCCGCCACCATCTCGTAGATCAGGTGCACGCCGTCATAGGCCCCGACCGACGCCCAGTTGGCCACCGCATCGGGATGCAGCTCGGTCAGGGCGGCGAGGAAGGCGCGGTTCTCGTCGCTGTCATGCGCGGGCGAGTAGTGGTAGGCGGTCTGCAGACCCACCGCCATGTCGCCGAGCCCCTGCAGGTTGGTCTCCTCGGTCTCCGCGGTGCCGAGGAAGGTGATCCCCGCCTCCCGCAGCCCGTTCTCGTTGTAGGTCTTGGTATAGGAGAAGGTGGGCGGACCGCCCGGCAGGAAGGTGAAGACCGCATCCGGCGCCTCGTCCTTCACGCGCTGCAGGATCGGGGTGAAATCGGTGGTCGAGAGCGGCATGCGGATGCTGTCCGTCACGGTGCCGCCCTTGGCCTCGAAGGCCCGCTTGAACGAGGTCTCGGCGTCGATGCCGGGGCCGTAGTCGCTGACCGTGGTGACCACGGTGCGAATGCCCTGCTCATAGGCCCATTCCGCCGCAGGAACCGAGACCTGCGGCAGCGTGTAGCTGGTGCGCAGGTAGAATGGGCTTTCCTTGTTGATGGCCGAGGTCGCGGCGTTGAAGATCACCGTCGGCGTCTCCGACTGGGTGATCACCGGGCCCACCGCCAGCGCGTTCGGGGTGAAGGTGAAGCCCGCGAGATAGTCGACCCGGTCGCGGATCAGCAGCTCCTGCGCCAGCGCGCGCGACTGGTCCGGGTTCACCCCGCCCACGTCCTTGTAGATGAAGCTGATCTCGTGCTCGCCAGCGGCCGTACCGTGCTGCGACTGGTAGGCCTCGACCGCCTGCTGGTACTGGATGCCATACTGGGCGAAGGGACCGGAGAAGGGCGCGATAACGCCCACCTTGATCTCATCCGCCGAGGCGCTGGCCGCACCGAGGGCGCAGACCGCCGCGACGGCAGTCAGGATCTTGCGTTCTGTCATGGTTTCCTCCCGTTGGAGCGACCCGATGCGGGCCGCCTCTGTCGCCTCTCCTCCAGAGGCGGGTTTCCTTGCCCGGCGGCGACACCCGCCGCCGAACGCGATGGCGCGCGAGGTCAGTGGTCGACGACGCTGCGCCGGACGCAGCAGAGGATCGATCGCAGGCCCACGCGCGCCTGCGTCATTCGTCCTGCATCAAGATTGGCCTCCCGGCGCGGCGCTCTCCTCAGCGCGAGAGTTGATTCATCAACTACAAGGCAGGGTGACGCCATCGAGTTGATATGTCAACCATGCATATTTTGAGCAAGAAAGGCTCGGCGCACTGCGTAAACGGAGCGCACCGCGCATGAAATCAAGTCATTGAATTAACATTGATATGATGTACGAGCGCATCCCAAGACGCTCTCTTCTCGACCCTAAAATCAAGGCCGCTGTCGCTTAGGCCGCCGCGCAGCCGTCCATCGCTTCGGCGATCACTTTCGCCGTCGTGCAACCCATCTCCCATGCGTTCACCAAGCCCTGCACAAAAGGGTGCCGCCGCAGCAGAACCGGCAGCGCGAGACAGTGAATACGGCCCGAGGTCGCTGCGCCAAGCGGCAGGACAAAATCCTCGAAGCGCAGCGGACGGGCAAGAATGTCGTCGCGCGCGAGCGACGGGAACCCGAGGTCCGAGAACTTCATCGCGGGCTGGCCGCGCGCGTCGATGATGATCTCGACCTCGGTCTCGACGTCATCGCCGGTCACGCGGTACCCGGTCCGCCGCTCGGACATCCGGCTGTCCTCGCCGAGGCGAAGCACCTCGAGCACCCCCGCCTCGCGCAGTGCCAGCAGGCGCCTGACCGAGAAATGCGGAACGCAGGCATAGCAATCGGTGAAGACCGGCTTCAGGGTGGCATGAAACGCCTCGACCTCGGATTCGGAGAGCTGCGGAATAAGCTCCTCGAAAAGCTCGTGCGCCCTGAGCAGCGCACTGCGCCAGGGGGTCGGGCGCTGCTCCGCCAAGGTTTCCTCGGCCAGCGCGAGATTTTCGCGCGCCCAGTCGAATGGGTCGGCCGCAAGACGTTCCGCGAAATAGGCGGTCCTGAACACGTCCCGCCCTATGACGCTGCCCCCGAGGCGGGTCAGCCAGTCTCCGTCCGCCTCTTCGAGATCGGCGAGGAATGCCCGGTAGGCCCGGTCGAGCAGCGGTCCTTCCCCTGCCGCGCAGGCGGCCAGCCGGGGCAGCTCCGGCAAGGGCAGCTGGTACCAGTAGTCCGCCTCCGGAAGCAGGCCCTTGCGGGACATCAGGCTAATCAGGAAATCATCCTGCCCCTCATCCGGCTGGTAGACCAGATCTCCGCCGACTTCGAGAAAGCGCCCGCGCGCGGACGCGACGGTCACTGCGACGTCAATTGCCGACAGCGAGCTGCCCAGCACGCCGATCCTGCGCTGCGGCAGCCGCGCCAGCTTCTCTGCCGGCCATGCCGACTGAAGCCGGGCCCCGCCCTCGGAGACCGAGTCGGGCCAACGATGGCCGGTGGCGAGCACCACGTCCGCATAGTCCGCCTTCGACGTGCCGGCGGGACTGCGCCAGATGACCTCGATCCCCTGCAGGCGCGGGCGAATGTCTTCGACCGTGTGGCGCAGGTGCAGCTCGATCCGGTGCCCTGCACGACGGCCGCGGGCGATCAGCTCGGCCATCTGCGCCGTGAAATAGGCCCCGAGCGCGAGGCGCGGATAGAAGGCGTCCTCGCCGATCTCCGCGTCGCGAAGGCCGAGCCGCGCGAGATCGGAGCGATCGAGACCGAGCAGCCAGTCGTTGAGCGACACGACCACCGGCGGCAGTTCCCGGCTCGCGATATTGGAGAGCATGGACGGCGTGTTCATCTCGGCGCTGTAGGGCATGCCGGGGCCCGCGGCGGGGCCCTTCTCGAAAATGTCGAGATGCAGGCGCGACGGGGTCTCTTTCAGGAGCGCGGCGAGCGTATACACGCCGGTCGGACCCGCGCCGATGATCGCAACCCGGTGCATCGCGGCGGGGCGATCCCCTTCGCTCCGGGTCGACTTGCATACAGGCCTGTTGCCGCGGGCCGTGGGACGGAGGGGGGTCTCGAAAGCCATGTGCAATCTTTGCTTGCTGGAGGGGGGAACCATCGTCCGTTAAGGCGAACTCGGAAGCGCGCGCGGAGTTCCGGTGGCCCGGGCATTTCGCGGATCGGCTATCGGATTGATCCAGGTGTCAGCACTGACTCGGGCATACGGGGCACCTTGCCGTATCGCACGGAACGGAGCGCCGAATTGCGCGTTGTGCTCGAACGGCTGCGCGGAGGACTGGCGACATGCCCACACCTCGCAGGCGGCCCTCAGCGAAAGAAGCCGAATGAGCGTCTACCTGCACGGACTTTCGACAGCCCTTCCCGCACATTGTCTGCATCAATCCGAGGTCAGGGCCCGCGCGGCCGAGATCTTCGAACGCAAGTACCCGGATTTCGACCGCCTGTCCAAAAGCTTCGACACCGCCGGGATCGACACCCGCCACTCGGTCGTCCCGCTCGAGTGGTTCTCGGAACCGCATGGATGGTCAGATCGCGCCGAGGCCTTCGCCTCGGGGGCAAAGGCGCTTTTCGTGGACGCCGCGCGGGCGGCGCTCCGCGAGGCCGGATGGCAGAGCGCAGAGGTCGATATCGTCGTCACCGTCTGTTCCACCGGCATCGCGACGCCATCGCTGGAGGCGCAGGCTCTCACCGAGATGGGCTTTCGCGATAGCGTGCTGCGTGTGCCGATCTTCGGGCTCGGCTGCGCGGGCGGCGTATCCGGGCTGGCGACCGCGGGGCTTTTGGCAGCCGGCCGGCCCGGAGCGAAGGTGCTGCTGGTCGTGGTCGAGACCTGCTCGCTCGCCTTCCGCGCGGATCGCCTGCAAAAGGCCGACATCATCGCGGCGGTGCTCTTCGGCGACGGCGCCGCGGCGGCCTGCCTCTCGGACGACATGCCATTGGACGGGCCAAGCATCCTGCTCGGCGCCGCCCATCAGAAGACATGGCCCGAGACGCTCGGGATAATGGGGTGGGACGTGGACGAGATCGGGTTCGGGGTGATCTTCGACCGCTCGATTCCGGAGTTCATCGCCCAGGAATTCGGCGCCGCGGCGCAAGAGGCCGTGCGGGCGACCCGCCTCGGGGATACGCCGATCGCGCGCTACGTCTGCCACCCCGGCGGCGCGAAGGTGGTCGAGGCGCTCGAAGGCGCGCTGCACATCGAACAGGGTTCGCTCGACGCCGAGCGCGAGATCTTGCGCCGTGCTGGGAACATGTCCGCCCCGACTGTGCTCTTCGTGCTGAAGGCGGTGCTGGACGCGGGCCGCACGGGGCAGATGATGGCCTGCGCCCTGGGTCCGGGATTCACCGCCTCCTTCCTTCCGCTCAGCGTCGGCGCAAAGGCGGCGTGATGGCCCCCGGCACGGCGCTCTTCCTCGGTTTCATCGTCCTGCAACGGCTCGGTGAGCTCGTGCTTGCCAAAAGGAACACGGCCCGGCTCTTGGCACGTGGCGGCGTCGAGGTCGGCGGCGGTCACTACCCGGTCATGGTGCTCATGCATGCCGCCTGGGTGATCTGCCTTCTGGTCTTCGGCCATGACCGGCACATCGCCTACGGCTGGCTCTGCGTCTTCGTGCTGCTGCAGGTGATGCGCGTGTGGATCATTGCCAGCCTCGGGCCGCGCTGGACGACGCGCATCATCGTCATCGACGGTCCCCTCGTGACGCGGGGACCGTTCAGGTACCTCGCCCATCCCAATTATACGCTCGTCGTGGCAGAGATCATCACGGCACCCATGGTGCTCGGGCTGACCTGGGTCGCGGTGCTGTTCACCCTGCTCAACGCCGCCATGCTGAGCTGGCGGATCCGGGTCGAGAACCAGGCGCTCGCGCCACTGCGTACGGGCGGCGACACCCCGCAGCATTGACCAGGCGGGAGACCCTCTGCCGCCTGGTCCGCGGGCCGGACAAGAGCCTGGTCCGCGCCGGGCTCAGGCCGAGGTGCCGGACGCGGCGGAAAGCTCGGCGATGATGCCCTCGAGGAACGTCACGCAGGTCGCGAGCTGCTCGAGGTCGACGAACTCGTTGGGCTTGTGCGCCTGTTCGATGGAGCCCGGTCCGACGATCACAGAAGGGATGCCGCCGATCTGCTCGAAGATGCCACCCTCGGATCCATAGGACACCTTGCCCGCCCAGGTTTCGGGCATGAGCCGCGCGTAGCGGGCATAGCCCGCCGTGTTGCGCGCCTCGCCCATCGGCGGATAGGAGAAGATCCGCTCGAAGCTGATCCCGGTGCCGGCGGTCTTCGCGGCCATCTCGGCGCTCACCTCGGCCTCGATCTGCGCCAGCAGCTCGGCCATGTCGGCCTCGGGATCCATGTCGGCGATCGAGCGCAGCTCGAAGGTGAAGCTGCAACTGTCGGGCGTCACGTTGGTGGCGACGCCACCGTCGATCATCGTTGCCAGCATGGTCGCATGCGGCACGGTGAAGTCGGGATCGAACGGCCCTTCGGTCTCGTAGCGCTTACCCCGCGCCGAGATCAGCGCGATCGCCCGGGCGGCATATTCGATGGCGTTGACATGCTCGGGCACGAAGGAGGAATGCCCCGAGGTGCCGGTGACATGCGCGCGCATGGCGATCTTGCCCTTCTGGCCGGTGACCAGCTCCATCATCGACGGCTCGCCGATGATCGCGAACTCGGGCGGCACCGGCAGCGCCGCGAGATGCCGCGCGATCGCCGGGGCGCCGAGGCAGCCGACCTCCTCGTCGTAGGAGAAGCACATGTAGACCGGCCGGGCGAGCGCGGCCCGCGCCAGCGCCGGAGCCACCGCCATGGCACAGGCGGCAAAACCCTTCATGTCGCAGGCACCGCGCCCGTAGAGCCGGCCGTCCCGGATCTCGGCCTTGAACGGGTCGCTCTGCCACTCGGGCTCGTCCGCCGGAACCACGTCGGTATGCCCCGACCAGACCATCCCCGCGACATCTTCGGGACCGAAGGCGGCCACGAGGTTGGCCTTTTCGCCGGTCTCGTCGGGCAGGATGGTGATCCGCCCGCCGAGACCCTCGAGATAGGCCGCCATGTGGTCGATGAGCGGCCGGTTGCCGTTGCGGGACACCGTATCGAAGGCGATCAGGTCGGCCAGGTGCGCCGCGGCACGCGTGATGCGCTCATCGGCATCCGTCAGGCTCTCGCTGTTCAGGCTCATTGCGCAAGTCGTCTTTCTGTCTTTGTCTTCTGGATTTCCCGCCGCACCGTGAGGGTCAGCACGAACAGGATGAGGACCGCGAAGATCCAGGTGATCGGCGAGGAGAGTAGCACCGAAATGTCCCCGCGCGAGATCGCCAGCGCCCGGCGCAGGTTTTCCTCCAGCATCGGCCCGAGGATAAAGGCGATGAGGAAGGGGGCCGCCGGAATGTTCAGCAGGAACATCCCGAAGCCGACCACGCCCATGATCAGCAGCACGGCCACGTCGAAGGTGCTCGAGGCGATCGAGTAGATGCCGAAGATGCACAGCAGCAGCACCAGCGGCGTCAGCAGGGTCTGCGGGATGTGCGAGACCTTGGAGAACATGCGCATGGTCACCTTGCCCGCGAAGAACAGCAGCACCGACGACACCAGCATGCCGATCAGCAGCATGTAGACCTCGTGAATGTTGGTCTGGAACAGCAACGGACCGGGGGTGAGACCCTGGATCATGAACGCCCCCAGCATGACGCCGGTGATCACGTCACCGGGCACGCCGAGCGCCAGCAGCGGGATCATCGTCGCGCCGCATGCACCGTTGTTGGCCGATTCCGAGGCCGCGATGCCCTCGAGCTCGCCCTTGCCGAAGTTCGCGCCGCGCTTCGAGCTGCGCTGCGCCTCGCCATAGGAGAAGAAGGCCGCCGAGGACGGGCCGATGCCCGGGATCGCACCCAGCACCGAGCCGATCACCGAGCCCTTTAGGATTGCCTTGAGCGAGCCCATGAACTCCTCGCGGGTCACCTGCTGCGCGCCGAGCGTCGCCGCCTCTTCCTTCTTGGCGACGCGCATCACCACCAGCTTGATCAGCTCGGGCAGTGCGAAGAGACCGATCAGAACCGGCGCGATCGACAGGCCGGCCTGCATGTCGGGGGTGAAGGCAAAGCGGAACGAGCCGTACATGTCCTCGCCCACGGTCGCCAGCAGCAGACCCAGCGCCGCCGAGACGAGACCGAGCAGCAGCGAACTGCCCGAGACGCCGGCGACGGTGGTCAGCGCGAAGAGCATCAGCATGAAGAACTCGGGCGGGCCGATGCGCAGGGCCAGCACGGCAAGCGGCGCGGCGAAGAAGATCAGCGACAGGTTCGAGATGAAATCGCCGATCACCGAGGAATAGAGCGCCATGTTCAGCGCCTTGCCTGCCTTGCCCTGCTGCGCCAGCGGGTAGCCGTCGAGCGCGGTGCAGGCCGCCGAGGCGGTGCCCGGGGTCTTGATCAGGATCGCCGAGACCGAGCCGCCGTAGGTCGAGCCCTTGTAAAGCGCGACGAGCAGCAGGATTGAGGGCACCGGCTCCATGTAGAAGGTGAACGGCAGCGCAAGCGTGACGGCCATGGTCCCGGTCATGCCGGGGATCGCGCCGACGATGACGCCGCCCCAGATGCCCGCGATCATGATCAGCAGGTTCTGCAGCGTCGCCACGGCGACCAGCGCGGAGAGGATTTCATTGAGCATAGGTATCTCCGATCAGAAGCCGAAGGGCTTCGTCAGCACGCCCTTGGGGAACTGCGTGCCGAGCGCGGAATGGAAGAACATCTGCAGCAGGATCGGCCCGCCGAAGGCGAGCAGCGCGACCCAGATATGATGGCCGCGCTCGCCGGTCATCAGCACGATGCAGAGCGTGAGCAGCACCGACGAAACCAGGAATCCGAGCAACGGAATGGCCACGAGGAAGAGCACGAAGGCGAGCATCAGCCCGGCGAACCGCGCGCTCATTCGGGCCGGGGAACTGCCGTCGGTCTCGACCGGCTCCTCGGCAGGTTGTTCGCGTGTGAAAGCGAAGATCAGCACCAGCGCGCCAAGCAGGATGCCGGCCAGCGAGACAGTGCGTGGCCACATGTCCGGCGGCGGGGCGAACCCCGGGATGAAGGCCGGGCGCGGCACGTAGACGGGAACGAGAACGAAGGCGGACAGCGCGAAGAAGGCGACAATGATCAGCCCCCGCAGGACGGGCTTGGGCATGGCGACGCTCCAGGAAAATGAGGGGGCCCCGGTCTGGGCTGGGGCGCGGAGAGGTGCGGCCCGCGTGATCGGGGCCGCGCCAAGTGTCAGGCCGTCAGGCAGGCGGTGCCTCGGCACCGCCCGGAGCGCTTGGCGCTCAGTTCGACAGGTAGCCGAAGTCCTGCGCGAGACCGTGGAACAGCTCGTATTGGCTCTTGGCGTAGTCGGTCATGTCGACGTCGCCGATGGTCGAGATCGAGCCACGGCGCGCCGCCAGGTCGAGCCACTTCTCATCCGTTGCGACCTTGCCCAGCACTTCGTGCCACTTGGCAACCACGTCCTCGGGCAGGTTCTTGGGGCCGTAGAGCGCGCTCCAACCGGCGATCTGGCCGGCCTTCTCGTAGCCGAGCTCGGCCGCGGTTGCGACCTCGGGCAGATCGTCCATGCGCTTGGGCGCAAACACCATCAGCGCCTTCATGTCGCCGCTCTGGATGTGCGGCATCAGCGAGGCGGCTGCCATGGCGACGAAATCGACGTGGCCGCCGAGCAGCGCGGTGGCGAGCTCGCCGCCCCCTTTGTAAGGCACCAGGGTCGCCGCGGTCAGCGGGTCGAGATCGTTGTCGGCCAGCAGCGCCTGCGTGGTGAAGCCGTCGATCGCGGTTGCGCCCGAGGCGGCGTAGGTCATCGCGCCGTTGCTGTCCTTGATCGCTGCCACCAGCTCTTCGACCGAATTGTAGGGCGCGTCACCGCGCACGGCGAGGATCATCGGCGTGGCTTCCAGCGCGCCGAGGAAGGTGTAGGCGTCCCACTCCACGGCATTGCCCGGGGTCACCGCCGGCGAGAGCGCCATGCCGACGCGGGCCAGCAGCAGCGTGTAGCCGTCCGCCTCGCCTTCGGAGACCGAGCGTGCACCGTTCATGCCGCCGGCACCGGGCTTGTTCATCACCGTCACCGGCTGGCCGAGGAACGGCTGCGCGGTTTCCGCCAGCGCACGGCCGGCAAGGTCCGAGGCGCCACCCGGGCCGTAGGGCACAACCAGCGTCACCGCCTGATCGGGATAGTCCTGTGCGGCCGCGGGGCCGGTTGCGGCGATCACCGCCAGGGCGATCGTTCCGAGAAGTTTCTTCATGATTACCTCACATCTGTTCCGGCAGGGCCGGACTGTTGGATGGGGTGCACCATTCACAGTATGCGGAAATTGACAATACCACACCAGTAATTGCATATTCTGCATACTGAGGGAGCGGTTTATGTTCAAGACACGGGAATTAGAGGCATTTGACGCCTACATGCGCCTTGGCGGCGTCAAGATGGCTGCGGAAGATCTCGAGGCAAGCCAGCCCTTGGTGAGCAGACTGCTGGCATCCCTCGAGGAGAAAGTCGGATTCGCCCTCTTCCGGCGCAAGCGCAACCGTCTTGCGCCGACGCCCGAAGCCTTTCGCTTTCACCAGACCGTGGTCCGCCACCTCGCCGGGCTGCGCGGGCTCGAACAGGAGGCGGTCGCCATCGCCAACGGCGAGGTCGGCCACCTGGTGATCGCGGCCCAGCCGATTTTCTGCGACACCTTCCTGCTCGACGCGCTGCGCGCCTTCCGCGACACCCACCCACAGGCCACGGTGCAGATCGTCGACGTCGGCATGGCCGAGATGCTGCGGATGATCAGCGAACAGCGCTGCGACCTGGCTTTCGGGATCACGCTGAACGCTGAGGCCTTCGGCGCCGAGTCCCGCCCGCTCGCGCATTGCGAGGCGCATTGCCTCCTGCCGAAGGGGCACCCGCTCGGCGATCTTGCCGAGATCCCCCTGCCCCGGCTGCGCAAGGAATGGTTCATCGACCTCGCCCAGGGCAGCCCTCTGCGCCAGCGCGTCGACCACATGATGGAGACGATCAACGTGCATCGCACCATAGCCGCCGAACTGCGCACCCTGCATGGGGTGGTCCGGCTGGTCGAACGCGGTGTCGGGGTGGCGATCGTCGACCCGGTGGCCAATCAGCTCATCGACCTCGAGAGGGTCTCCTCGCATCGGCTGATTCCGGCAATCACCTGGGACATCGCCCAGTTCGTGCCGCACGACCGCCCGTTGGGCTCGGTCGGCCTGGCATTCGCCGCAGCGGTCGCGACGGAGATAAACAACCTGAAGGCTGCCGGAATTGTAACCTGAAGTTGCCTCCGCACCGACCAACTCGGCAAGTCGGCGCCGAGAGCGCTAACAGTCAAGCATCTGACGTAACGAAATAATTACGAGCCTTCCCACCCCCCCGGCAGAGCTTCGCTCACCGGGCCACTGCGTCGCCGCGCCGCAGCGTGACAGGCACGACAGTCATATTAAAGTTGTGGAGCGCGGGTACGGTGGAGGTGCCTGTGCAAGGGAGGTGATTTCATGACTGTCAGTTTTGATACGGTACGTTCGTTGCGGAAATTGGTACGCCTCAAGCTCGGGGCGACCGACCTCGAAAAGGCCTTTTTGAATGCGCCTCAGCGCGAGCTGGAAAACCGCTCGCCTCGCGAAATTCTCGGGGATCGGGATTTCTACGAGGTCATGCGGCTCAGCGTCATGGTCTCGTCGATCGCGCCGCGCGAGCAGTCGGAGTCGCGGGCGGCCTGAGCGGCGCGCGCAGGACAGCCCGACCGGAGCAGGGTCTCACCGCTCCAACCTGAAATTGCCGCAGAGCCCGGACAGGTCACCGCCTCTCCGGGCTCTGTCGTTCCCGCCCCTCAATCGGCGCGCTGCAGGATGTGATCGCGGATCAACCGCGCCAGCCCGGCGGCATCGCTCGTTCTGACCGCCTCGACCATGTCGTAGTGCTCCTGCGCCGAACGCTCGATTCGCGAGCGGTCCAGCCATTGCGAAGCCGGGGCCGGCGAGGTGCGCATCCGCAGATCCGCGACCAGCGCCACCATTGCCGGGTTGCGCGCGCAGCCCAGCAGGGCGCCGTGGAATGCGAGATTGGCATCGTAAAGCAGGTGGAACGGGCCGTTGATCGCGATCTTCTCGAACTCCGCCGCCAGTCCCCCAAGCTCGACGATATCGGCCTCGACGGCGTTGCGGCAGATCGCCTCGGCAAAACCGGTCTCGATGGCGACGCGGATGTCGAGAACCTGATCGGCCTCTTCGGTGTCGGCCGGGTGAACCGAATAGCCCCGGTTCTTCTCGTGCCGGATCAGGCGGCGCCCGGCGAGCGCCTCGAGCGCCTTGCGCACCGGCGCGCGGCCGACGCCGTAGCGCTTCTGCAGGTCCACCTGCTTGAGCCACGAACCCGGCGTGAACTGCCCTGCGCGCAGATCCTGCGCCAGCCGTTCGATGATTTTCTCGGCGTCTTCTGACATCTCTTGTCCCTGTCCCCTCTCCCGGTTCTAGACCATGCCCTGCGGCAAAGGAATCGCTTCGTCGCCCGCCCCATGGCCTCCGGGCAGTGGCAGTTTTCAAACTGCCCAAACTTCGATCTTGCAATGTTACCAAAATTGGCACCAATAATGCAGCCAATATCAGGCAGGACCACGAAGGCAATCACAATGACCGTCAGCAACACCGACAGCATCTGGCCCCACGTGGACGCACGGGAGGAGGCCTTCTGCGCCCTGTCCGACCGGGTGTGGGAGATGCCCGAGACCAATTTCGCCGAACACCGCTCCTGCGCGGAACACGCCGAGATGCTCGAGGCCGAGGGCTTCCGTGTCACCCGCGGCGTCGCCGGGCTGCCGACCGCGGTCATGGGAGAGGCCGGAGACGGTGGGCCGGTGATCGCGATCCTTGGTGAATACGACGCGCTGCCCGGGCTCAGCCAGCAGGCGGGCGTCGCCGAGAAGACCCCGCTTCAGACCGGCGCGCCGGGCCATGGCTGCGGACACAACGTGCTGGGCGCGGGCTCGATGCTGGCGGCCGCGGCGCTGAAGGGCTGGCTCGAGGAGACCGGCCGCCCCGGCCGAGTGCGCTACTACGGCTGCCCCGCCGAGGAGGGCGGCTCGGGCAAGGGCTTCATGGTGCGCGACGGTCTCTTCGACGACGTCGACGTCGCCATCTGCTGGCACCCCGCGCCGCTCGCCGCGGTCAACACGCCGATTTCGCTGGCCTGCAACGAGATCCTCTTCGAGTTCGAGGGCCGCTCCTCGCATGCCGCCGCCGCGCCGGAGCTCGGACGCTCGGCGCTCGACGCGGTCGAGCTGATGAACGTCGGCGTGAACTTCCTGCGCGAGCACATGGTCGACTCGGCCCGCATCCACTACGCGATCACCGATGCCGGCGGCCACGCACCCAACGTCGTGCAGCCCTATGCGGCAGTGCGCTACCTGATCCGCGCGCGCGAGCTCGACGAGCTGCTGCCGCTGGTCGAACGGGTGCGCAAGGTCGCCGAGGGCGCGGCGCTGATGACCGGCACCACGGTGCGCGACCGGGTGCTCTCGGGCGATGCCAACCTGATCGGCAACACGCCCCTCGAAGAACTCATGCACGCCCAGCTCGAACGGCTCGGCCCGCCTGCCTTCGACGCCGAGGACCACCGCTTCGCCGAGGAAATCCGCAAGACCCTCACCGCCGAGGAAATCCGCGCCGCCTTCAAGCGCTTCGGCGTGGCGCCGCGGATGGACCTGCCGCTCTGCGATTTCATCGCGCCACTCACCCAGGGACAGGGCGGCGGCGTCGGCTCCACCGATGTCGGCACCGTGAGCTGGGTCGTGCCCACCGTCCAGGTGCGCGGCGCGACCTATGCCATCGGGACACCGGGCCATTCGTGGCAGCTGGTGGCGCAAGGTCAATCCGGCATCGCGCACAAGGGCATGGTCCATGCCGCCAAGGTGATGGCCGCCACCGCCAAGGCGGTCTTCGAGGACCCGGCGCAACTGGCCGCCGCCAAGGCGGATTTCGAGCGCCGCCGCGACGGGCGACCCTTCGTCAACCCGCTGCCCGATGACGTCGCCCCGGACCTGCCGGTTCCGGCCTGACCCCCAAGCGAAAGCAGACCATGGACCGCCCCGGATTCTTCGACCTGATGAGCTTCGGCCCCGACGGCTGGGCCCCCGCCCTGCTGCAGGCCACGCTGATGACCCTTGCAGTCGCCGGCACCGGCTACCTGATCGGCGGCACGCTCGGCGCGCTGCTGGCCTGGGCCAAGCTGCGCGGCGGCCCGGTGCTGCGCGGCATCGCCGGGACCTACACCACCGTGCTGCGCGGCATCCCCGACCTGCTGGTGATCTACCTCTTCTACTTCGGCGGCTCGATGATGCTGACCAAGCTGATGCGCGGCTTCGGCTACGAGGGCTTCGTCGACCTTCCCGGCTTCGCGGCGGGCGCCATGGCGATCGGCGTGGTGTCGGCGGCGCAACATGCCGAGGTTTTCCGCGGCGCCTACCGGGCGGTGAATCCCGGCGAGATCGAGGCCGCCAGCGCCATCGGCATGTCGCGCAGCACATTGTTCCGCCGCATCGTGCTGCCGCTGACCGCGCGCCACGCGCTGCCCGGCATGGGCAACGTCTGGCAGATCACCCTCAAGGAAAGCGCGCTGGTCTCGGTCACCGGGGTCGTCGAGCTGCTGCGACAGGCGCAGATCGGCGCCGGGTCGACCCGCCAGCCCTTCTACTTCTTCTTCGCCGCGGCGGTGCTCTTCCTCGTCGTGACCTGGGGCTCGGGGCTGATCCTCGGCCGCGCCGAGCGGCACTTCAACCGCGGCCTGCAGAGGTAACACGATGGACTTTCCCTTCCTCTGGCAGACCGTCCAGACGCTTTCCGCCGGCATCCCGCTGACGCTGCTGCTGGCCACGCTCTCGGTCTCGATCGGCGTGGTGATCGCCATCACCATCGCCGCCACCCGGCTCTGGGGGCCGCGCGCCCTGCAGCAGGCGGCGAAATTCTACGTTTTCGTCTTCCGCGGCACGCCGCTCCTCGTGCAGATGTTCCTCATCTACTACGGGCTCGGCCAGTTCGAGGCGGTGCGCAGCAGCTTCCTCTGGCCGGTGCTGCGCGAGCCCTTCTGGTGCGCCATCCTCGCGCTGTCGCTCAACACCGGCGCCTATGGCTCGGAGATCGTGCGCGGCGGGCTGCAATCGGTCGGCCACGGCCAGCGCGAGGCGGCCATGGCCTGCGGCATGTCGCCATGGCTGGCCTTCCGCCGCATCGTTCTGCCGCAGGCGGTGCGCCAGGCCCTGCCCGCCTATGGCAACGAGCTGATCCTGCTCTGCAAGGCCACCTCGCTCGCCTCGATGATCACCCTGATGGAGATCACCGGCCTTGCCGCCAAGCTGATCTCGGACACCTACCGGGTGATCGAGGTCTTCGCCGCCGCCGGGGCGATCTACCTCGCGATCAATTTCGTGCTGACCCGGCTCGTGGCCTTCGCCGACCACCGGCTGACCGCGCACCTGCGCCCGGTCGCCACGGGCAAACCCGCCCCCGACACCCGCCTGACAGGAGCCAAGCCATGACCTCTCCCGCCATCCGCCTGCGCGGCCTGCGCAAATCCTTCGGCGCGAACGAGGTGCTGCGCGGCGTCGACCTCGAGGCGCGCCAGGGCGAGGTGGTCTCGATCCTCGGCTCCTCGGGCTCGGGAAAATCCACCATGCTGCGCTGCATCAACCTTCTGGAGACGCCCTCGGGCGGCGAGGTCTGGATCGGCGACGAGCGCATCGAGCTGGTCACTGACCGCGCCGGACGGGCAAAGCCCGTCGACCCGGTGAAGGTGCAGAAGCTGCGCGCCAGGGTCGGCATGGTGTTCCAGTCCTTCAACCTCTGGTCCCACAAGACCGTGCTCGAGAACGTCATGGAAGCGCCGATCCACGTGCTCGGCCGCTCGAAGGCCGAGGCAAAGGACGAGGCGCTCTCCTTCCTCGACAAGGTCGGCATCGCCGCCAAGCGCGACGCCTATCCCGCGCAGCTCTCGGGCGGCCAGCAGCAGCGCGCCGCCATCGCCCGCGCGCTCGCCATGCACCCCGACGTGATGCTCTTCGACGAGCCGACCTCGGCGCTCGATCCCGAGCTGGTGGGCGAGGTGCTGCGGGTGATGCGTGGCCTCGCGGAAGAAGGCCGCACCATGCTCGTCGTCACCCACGAAATGGGCTTTGCCCGCGACGTCTCGAACCGCGTCGTCTTCCTCCACGAGGGGCAGATCGACTGCGAGGGCAGCCCGGCCGAGCTTTTCGGCGGCGGCGGCTCCGACCGTTTCCAGCGCTTCGCCACGACCTGACCGGCGCTCCTCACCGAACAGACCAACCAAAGACCAACAAGGGAATACACCATGAAAAAGACCCTCATCGCCGCGACGCTCGGCCTGACCGCCCTGGCCGCAACCGCCGAGGCCAAGGACTGGACCCACGTCACCATCGCCACCGAGGGCGCCTTTGCGCCGTGGAACTTCACCGAGGCCGACGGCACGCTGACCGGCTACGAGGTCGATCTCTACAAGGTGCTCTGCGAGCGGATGGAGGTTGAATGCACCCTCGTCGCGCAGAACTGGGATGGCATCATCCCCGGCCTGCTCGCCGGCAAGTACGACGCGATCATGGCCGGCATGTCGGCCACTGCGAAGCGCGAAGAGGTGATCTCCTTCTCGCAGCCCTACGGCTCCACCGGCCAGACCTTCGGGGTGCTCAAGGGCAGCGATCTCGAGGAACTGCCGCTGAAGGGCGAGGTGTTCAACCTCGCCAACAACCCCGATGGGGCGGCCGAGGCGATCGAGGCGATCCGCCCGATGCTGAAGGGCAAGACCATCGGCGTGCAGAGCTCGGCGATCTCGGCCCGTTTCATGCAGGAGACCTTCGGCGACGAGCTGACCATCCGCGAGTACAAGGCGACCGAGCAGCATGACCTCGACCTGCTGGCCGGGCGCATCGACGCCGTGATCGCCTCGCCCGCCTACCTGATGACCACGATCAAGGAACCGGCCAACGCCGAGATGACCATGGCAGGCCCGCGCTTCCAGGGCGGCATCCTCGGCCGCGGCTCCTCGGTCGGCCTGCGCAAGGAAGACACCGAGCTGCGCGAGATGTTCGACAAGGCGCTGGATTCGGTGAAGGCCGATGGCACCACCAAGGCGCTTTCGGAGAAATGGTTCGGCTTCGACGTCACCGTCTACTGAGCCCACTCCCAACGCCACGCCGGCAGCCCCCGGGCTGCCGGCCTCCGTCTCCGCGAGGGCGGCGCGCAGTTGCGGGACGCGCCTGAACCGGCTCTACTCGTCACGAGCGGACTCACCGATGGAGCGGCGATGAGCGACAATCCCTATGACGTGCTCGGCGTGAAGAAGACCGCCAGCGCCGACGAAATCAAGAAGGCCTACCGAAGGATCGCCAAGGAGAGCCATCCCGATCTGCACCCCGGCGATTCGACCTCAGAAGCGCGGTTCAAAGCGGCGGGCGCCGCCTTCGAGCTGCTGAAGGACCCCGAGAAGCGCGCCCGCTTCGACCGCGGCGAGATCGACGCGAGCGGGCAGGAACGCCCGCAGGAGCGCCGCTTCTACCGCGATTTCGCCGAACAGGCCGACAACCCCTATCGTCAGGACCCGCGCTACGAGGACTTCGGTGGTGCAGAGGACATCTTCGCCGAGTTCCTGCGCCGCCAGGCCGGCGGCCGCGGCTCCGGACAGGCACAGGGCCAGGGCGGCTACAGCTTCCGAGCCCGCGGCGCCGATGCGCAATATGCGCTCGAGGTGCCCTTCCTCGACGCGGCGAACGGCGGCTCCATGCGGATCACCCTGCCCGGTGGCGGCAATCTCGAGGTGAAGATCCCCAAGGGCGTTGCCGACGGCACAACCCTGCGGCTGCGCGGCAAGGGCGGGCCGGGCATCGGCGGCGGCGCGCCGGGCGACGCCTATGTGACCCTCTCGATCCAGCCGCATCCGCTCTTCCGCCGCGAGGGCGACGACATCGTCATCTCGCTGCCGATCACCCTTACGAGGCGACCCTCGGGGCCAAGGTCGAGGCGCCCACGATCGCCGGGCCGGTCAAGGTCACCATCCCCAAAGGTGCCAGCAGCGGCCAGACCCTGCGCCTGCGGGGCCGTGGCGTCGCCGCCGCGGGCCGCCCCGCTGGCGACCAGCGCATCGAGCTGCAGATCGTCATGCCCAAGACGGTCGACGACGGGCTCGCCGACTTCATGGAGGACTGGGCCAAGGCCCACCCGTATGATCCGCGCAAGGGCTGGAGGGCTTGAGCATGACCCGCATCTTCTACTCCGAGGAACAAGCCATCGCCGCCGTCGGGCGGCTCGACCACGCGCGCCTCACCCGCTTCCTGCGCGCCGAGGTGATCGCTCCCGCCGAGGCGAGCGGCCGGGCGGTCTACCGGCAGGTCGACATCGCCCGGATGGAGCTGCTCTGCGATCTCTGCGACGACTTCGAGCTGAACGACGACGCGCTCGGCATGGTCATGCAGCTCATCGACCAGTTGCATGGCACCCGCGGCGATCTCGCCGCGCTCCTGCGCGCGCTCGGCGAAGAGCCCGATGAGGTCAGGAACCGCGTGCAGGGCCGGCTCGGGCGTTAGCCTCCGGCCCGCTCAGCCTGCCAGCCAGTCCTTCGCCTTGGCCATGTCGGCGGCGGCGAAATACTTCGCCTCGAGCCCGAAGGCGCGCTTGCCGACCTGCACCGCCATCTCCTGCCAGCCGGCATCGCCGACGATGGCCGCGCGCTTCACCCGCTTGGCATGGCCGCGCACGAGGTAGAAGTGGTCGCGCAGCGCGTCGAGCCCTTGCCAGCCGTCGAAATCCCGCAGGTCGATGAGCAGCCGCACCGTCTCATGCGCCGCGAAGAAACTGTCGAGATCGCCGATGGCGTCGTCATAGGCCGCGCCGTCCACCTTGCCGCGCAGCCGCACTTCGAGCATGCCGTCGCCGAGGTCCTCCTGCTGGATGGTGCCGAGGCTCTCGCGCAGCCAGCGCCGCGCCGCGTCGACCTCCTTCATCGGGAAGGTGGAGACCGGGCACGGCATGAAGACCGACATCCCCCCCGACCGCCGTCCGGACAACCTTGTCGTCGCTCACCAGCGCGATGCGGTCGAAGCCGCGCCAGTGCTTGAGCCCGGTCCGCGCGTCCTGCAGCATCGCGCCAAGGGTGAACTCCGAGGGGCGCGCCTCGACGATGGCCAGCAGCCGCAGCCGGTCGCCCTTGGTCAGCGCCGCATCGAGCGCGGGCATCAGCGTGTCGCGGTAGTCGGAATCGGTGACCGGCGGAGTCATCGTCAGCTCGAGGATGCCGTGCTCGCCGATATCTTTCACGTCTATCATGGTCGGGTCCTCCTGCGAGAACTATGCGCCACCGGGGGGGGCCGCGGGAAAGCCCGGCGAGTCCCGCACACGGTTTCCTGAAGCCGCGCGGCGCGGAGTGATCTTACCGGCCGCCGGGTCCTGTCGCGACGCTCAAGGCAAGGTGATCAAATTCGCGGCGGCAACGCGCTGACAGCGCGGGGGATTTGACACGGCGCAAGGTGGCGCGCCGCGAATCCCTTACCTTGGGGCCGAGTGTCATGGCGAGGACTGCCCATGAATCCCGAGACCCTCGAGCCGGCCGGAGAGGTCGTTGCGATCCGCGGCGCGGTGGTGGACGTGCGTTTCGCCGGGCGTGCCCTGCCGAAGATCGACGAGGCGGTGCGGGTGCGCCGCCCCGGCGGCACCGACGTGATGATCGAGGTGCAGGCCCATCTCGACGCCTGCACCCTGCGCGGCATCGCCCTGCAGGACACCGCCGGTCTGCGCCGCGGCGCCCGGGCGGAGCCGGTCGGCGGGCCGGTCGAGGTGCCGGTGGGCGAGGCGGTGCTGGGACGCCTGCTCGATGTCACCGGCGGCATCGGCGACACCAAGGGCGCGCTGCCGCCGGACGTGCCGCGCCGCCCGATCCACCGCCCGCCGCCGCCCTTCCGCGCCCGCGCCGGTGCGGCGCAGATGTTCCACACCGGCATCAAGGTCTTCGACCTGCTGACCCCGCTTGCGCAGGGCAGCAAGGCGGCGATGTTCGGCGGTGCCGGGGTCGGCAAGACCGTGCTGGTGATGGAGCTGATCCACGCCATGGTCGCCAGCTACGAGGGGATCTCGGTCTTCTCGGGCGTCGGCGAGCGCTCGCGCGAGGGCCATGAGCTGCTGATGGAGATGACCAATGCCGGGGTTCTGGAGCGCACCGTGCTGGTCTACGGTCAGATGAACGAGCCGCCCGGCGCGCGCTGGCGGGTGCCGCTGACCGCGCTGACCATCGCCGAGCACTTCCGCGACGAGGCACAGCGCAACGTGCTGCTGCTGATGGACAACGTCTTCCGCTTCGTGCAGGCCGGGGCCGAAGTCTCTGGGCTGCTGGGCCGCCTGCCCTCGCGGGTCGGCTACCAGCCGACGCTGGGCACCGAGGTCGCCGAGCTGCAGGAGCGCATCGCCTCCACCGGCGCCGCCTCGGTCACCGCGGTCGAGGCGGTCTACGTGCCCGCCGACGATTTCACCGATCCGGCGGTGACCACCATCGCGGCGCATGTCGACAGCATGGTGGTGCTCTCGCGCGCCATGGCCGCCGACGGCATGTACCCGGCAATCGACCCCGTCGCCTCCTCCTCGATCCTGCTCGACCCGCTGGTGCTGGGCGAGGAGCACGTGCGCGTCGCCAACGAGGTGCGCCGCGCGATCGAGCACTACCGCGGCCTGCAGGACGTGATCTCGCTGCTCGGCATGGAGGAGCTTGGCCGCGAGGACCGGCAGATCGTCGAGCGCGCCCGGCGGCTGCAGCGTTTCCTCACCCAGCCGTTCACCGTGACCGAGGCCTTCACCGGCATCCCCGGCCGCTCGGTACCCGTCGAGGAGACCATCAGGGGCTGCAAGGCGATCCTCGCCGGGGAGTGCGACGATTGGGACGAGGGCGCGCTCTACATGGTCGGCACATTGGACGAGGCGCGCGAGAAGCAGGCCGGGAAGGACGCGGCATGAGCGGGCTGCATCTCACCATCACCACGCCGATGAGCGTGCTGGTCGACGAGACCGGCGTCGCCTCGGTGCGCGCCGAGGACCGCAGCGGCGGTTTCGGCATCCTGCCGGGGCACACGGAGTTCATGACCGTCCTCCCCGCCTCGGTGCTGCGCTGGCGCACCGCCGAGGGCGCGCTGCGCTTCTGCGCCCTGCGCAGCGGGCTGCTCACCGTGAAGAACGGGACATCCGTCTCCGTCGCCTGCCGCGAGGGCGTGCTGGGCGACGATCTGCACGCGCTGGAGGGTGAGGTCGAGACCCTGCGCGCCGCCGAGGCCGATGCCGACCGGCGCGAGCGGGTGGAACAGATGCGCCTGCACGCCAGTGCCGTGCGCCAGTTGATGCAGTACCTGCGGCCCGGACGCCCCGCCGGGCCATCCACCTCCCCCTTCGCGCAGCGCCCGCCGGGCGGGGAGGCACCATGACCGAGAAGGAGCGCAACCACGTCGCCGAGGCGCCCGCCGCTCGTCGCAGCGGGAAATGCTCGGGCAGGAGACGCCCGAACCCTCGCTCGGCGCCCGGCTCGGGCAGATCGGAATCCTCGGCTGGGCCGTGGTGGTGCCGACGCTGCTGGGAGTGGTGCTGGGGCGCATGGCCGATCGCGCCTTCGGCACCGGGGTCTTCTTCACCGCCCCGGCGATCATGATCGGCGCCGCCATCGGCTTTCACGCCGCTTGGAAATGGATGCACAAGCAATGAGCCCTGCCGTCACGCCCTATGCCCTCGCCGCCCTCGCGCTCTGCCTCGGCTTCGCGCTGGGGTGGGCGCATTTCGCCAGCCTGCGGCGGGTCACCGGCCTCTATCTCGATGGCGGCCCGCCGTGGCGCGCGCTTGCGCTGCAGCTCGGCCGCCTCGCGCTGCTCGCGGCGGGGCTGCTGGGGCTGGCGCTGCTCGGGGCGCTGCCGCTGCTGGCGAGCACGCTGGGGCTCCTTCTGGCGCGGCAGGTGGTGCTGCGGCGCGCCAGAAGGGCACCGTGATGGAGAACCCGCTCACCCTCGAGCCGCTCTTCCACCTCGGGCCGGTGCCGATCACCGAGCCGGTGCTGGTCACTTGGGCGATCCTCGCATTGCTGGCGCTCGGCACATGGCTCGCCACCCGCCGCCTGTCGCTGTGCCCAAGCAAGCTGCAGACCGTGCTCGAGCTCTTCGTCACCACCATCGACGCGCAGGTGCGCGACACCATGCAGCGCGACCCGGCGCGCTTCCGGGCGCTGATCGGCACGATCTTCCTGTTTGTTTTGGTGGCCAACTGGTCCTCGCTGGTACCCGGCATCGAGCCGCCCACCGCCCGGCTCGAAACCGACGCCGCGCTGGCGCTGATCGTCTTCGCCGCGACCATCTGGTACGGCATCGCCGCGCAGGGGCTGAAGGGCTATCTCGCCACTTTCGCCGAGCCCTCTTGGGTGATGATCCCGCTCAACCTCGTCGAGCAGATCACCCGCACCTTCTCGCTGATCGTGCGCCTCTTCGGCAACGTGATGAGCGGCGTCTTCATCATTGCCATCGTGCTGTCGCTCGCCGGGCTTCTGGTGCCGATCCCGCTGATGGCGCTCGACCTGCTGACCGGGACCGTCCAAGCCTACATCTTCGCCGTGCTCGCCACCGTCTTCATCGGCGCCGCCGTCGGCGAACAGACCCCCTCCGCATCCGCTTCCTCTTCCGCAAAGGAGACCCGCCCATGACCGCAAACCTCGTCGAGATCGTCAGCATCCTCGCCGCCGCACTCGCCGTGTCCTTCGGCGCCATCGGCCCGGCGCTGGCCGAGGGTCGCGCCGTGGCCGCCGCCATGGACGCCATCGCCCGCCAGCCCGAGGCGGCGGGCACGCTCAGCCGCACGCTCTTCGTCGGCCTCGCGATGATCGAGACCATGGCGATCTACACGCTGGCGATCGCGCTGCTGCTGCTCTTCGCCAACCCTTTCGTCTGAGGCGGGCCGCGCGATGAGTTTCGACTGGTGGACATTGGGGCTGCAGACGGTCAACGTTCTGATCCTGCTGTGGATCCTGTCGCATTTCCTGTTCCGGCCGGTCTCCGAGATCATCGAGAAACGTCAGGCGGAGGCGACGGGCGAGCTGTCCCACGCGCGGGCCGCCCGCGCCGAGGCGGAAGCCGCGCTGACCGAGGCACAGGCGCGCGACGAAGCCGTCGCGGCGCGGCGTGCCGAGGTGCTGTCCGGGGCGCAGGCCGAAGCCGAACACGCCAAGGTGCAAATGCTCGACGAGGCCCGCAGGGAGATCGCCAAGCTCCGCACCGAGGGACAGGCCGAGGCGCAGCGCCGGCGTGCCGAGGCCGAGCGCGCGCTGCAGGACGAGGCGGCGGAGCTGGCGGTGGATATCTCGGAACGCCTGCTCAGGCGCCTGCCCGAGACGACGCGCACCGCCGGGTTCATCGACGGGTTGGCGCAGGCGGTGGCCGAGTTGCCCGGGCAGACGCGCGAAGGCCTCGGCGCCGAGGGTCCGGTGCCCGTCCGAGCCGCGCAGGCGCTGAGCCCAGAGGAGGCAGGCCTCCTCAAGTCCCGCCTCGCCGAGGTGCTGGGCCGCGAGATCGAGATTGCCCTGACCACCGACCCCTCGCTCATCGCCGGGCTCGAGCTCGACGCCCCGCACGCCGTGGTCCGCAACCACTTTCGCGCCGATCTCGACCGGATCCGGCAGGAGCTTCTGAGACATGACTGACGAGCCCCCCTCCGCCGACTGGCTCCGCCAAGGCCGCGCCGCGATCGCCCGGACAGCGCTCGCGCCCGAGGCGGAGCCCATTGGCCGTGTCATCTCGGTCGCCGACGGCATCGCCCGTATCTCGGGCCTGCCCGACGCCCCGCTCGGCGCGCTGCTGCGCTTCGAGGGCGGGCAGGCGGGTTTCGCGCAGACGCTCGACAGGGACGAGATCGACGCGGTGCTCTTCGACGATGTCACCGGGATCGAGGCGGGGGCCAAGGTCACCGACACCGGCGACATCGTCCGCGTACCGGTGGGGGAGGCGCTTCTCGGCCGTATCGTCGACCCGCTCGGCCGTCCGATCGACGACGGCCCGGCGCTGGCCACCTCGGAGACCCTGCCCATCGAACGCCCCGCCCCCGGGATCATCGACCGGGCGCTGGTGTCGGAGCCGATGATGACCGGGGTGCTGGTGGTCGACAGCCTCTTCGCCGTCGGCCGCGGCCAGCGCGAGCTGATCGTCGGCGACCGGGCCACGGGTAAGACCTCGCTCGCGGTCGAGGCCATCGTCACCCAGAAGCATTCCGACGTCCTCTGCATCTACGTCGCCGTCGGCCAGCGCGCCACGGCGGTGGAGCGGGTCGTCGCCGCGGTGCACGAGCATGGCGCCCCCGAGCGCTGCGTCTTCGTCGTCGGCAACGCGGGCAGCGCGCCGGGCCTGCAATGGATCGCGCCCTTCGCCGGGATGAGCATGGCCGAGCATTTCCGCGACGCCGGGCATGACGTGCTCATCGTCATCGACGACCTCACCCGCCACGCCGCCACCCATCGCGAGCTGGCACTGCTGACCCGTGAGCCGCCGGGCCGCGAGGCCTACCCGGGCGACATCTTCTACCTCCACGCGCGGCTGCTCGAACGCGCCGCGAAGCTGCCGCGCGAGCGGGGCGGCTCGATCACCGCCCTGCCCATCGCCGAGACCGACGCGGGCAACCTCTCGGCCTATATCCCCACCAACCTCATCTCGATCACCGACGGGCAGATCGTGCTCGATTCCCACCTCTTCGCGGCCAATCAGCGCCCGGCGGTGGACGTCGGTCTCTCGGTCAGCCGGGTCGGCGGCAAGGCGCAGGCCCCGGCGCTGCGCGCGGTCTCGGGCCGGGTGCGGCTAGACTACGCGCAGTTCCAGGAGCTCGAGATGTTCACCCGCTTCGGCGGCATCTCGAGCACGCGGGTCAAGGCGCAGATCGCCCGCGGCGAGAGCATCCGCGCGCTGTTGACCCAACCGCGCTACGCCGGGCTGCGGCTGGTCGACCAAGTGGCGCTGCTCGCGGCACTGGCCGAGGGCAAGCTCGACGGGGTGAGCCCGGACCGCCTGGCCGAGCTGCGCAGGCAGCTCCCGGCCCGGCTCGATGCCGCCGGAGGCGCGGCGAAGGCGGGACTTGAGGAGAGCGGCGCCCTGAGCGAGGCGGATCGCGCGGCGCTGGTGGAGGTGGTCGCCGGCCTGGCGGCCGAGCTGGGCGGAACGGAGGCAAAGGGATGAGCGGCACGCTTTCTGACGTCGAGGCGCGCATCGGCACCGTCCACAAGCTTTCGGCGGTGATCGCCGCCATGCGCGGCATCGCCGCCTCGCGGCTTCAGGACGCACAGGGGCACATCGGCGCGATCCGCCTCTACGCCGACACCATCGGCGAGGCCATCGGCCATGCTCTCAGCTTTGCCGGCCCGGACCGCGCCGCACCGCCCGCCCCCGCCAGCGGCGGTGCCCTCTTCATCGTGCTCTGTGCCGAGCAGGGTTTCGCCGGCAGCTTCTCGGCGCGGGTGCTCGAGGCGGCGCAGGCGGCGCTGCGCGAGGCGCGCGGTCCTGCCGACTTGCTGCTGGTCGGCGACCGCGGGCTCCTGGTCGCGCCCGACTACCGCATTACACCCAGTTGGACCGCCCCGATGATCGCCCATCCCGCCCGCGCACCGTATCTGGCCGGGCGCATCGCCGAGGCGGTCTTTGCCCGGGTGTCCGACGGGCGGGCCACCACGGTCTCGATCCTGCACGCCGCGGCCGGCGGCACCGAGGGCTACGACATCGTGCAAAAGCGCCTCGTGCCCTTCGACTACGCCCGTTTTCCCCTGCCCGGATCGACCCTGCCGCCGCGGATCACCCTGCCGCCCGAGGACCTGCTCGCCCGGCTGGTCGAGGAGTACATCTTCGCCGAGATCAGCGAGGCCCTGATGCTCTCCTTCGCCGCCGAGAACGAGGCCCGCATGCGGGCGATGATCGCCGCGCATGACAATGTCACCCAGTCTCTCGAAGGTCTCGTCGGGCAGGCCCGCCGGCTGCGGCAGGATGCGATCACCGAGGAGATCATGGAGCTTGCCACCGGCAGCCTGCCGGTGCCCTGAAGGATGGAGGAGGGCCGATGATGGAAGACTGCCCCGAGACACCGCCGCCGCCCGCGGAGCGCGACATGGACTTGCCCTGGTGCGCGCCGAAACCCGCAACCGAGGATCAGCGCGCGCCGGATCTCGTGCGCCGGATCATGGCCAGCCCGAGCTACCTCGAGGGCGATCACGACGTGAACTTCCTCGACCGGGACGACATGCGCGGGGTTCGGCTGATGCTCGACTACCAGAAGGCCGAAACGCTGCTGCAGGCGCATGGCATCGCCCATTCCATCGTCGTCTTCGGCGCGACCCGCATCCCCGAACCGGCCCGCGCCGCGGCGGAGGTGGCCGCGCGCGAAGCGGCGCTGGCGCAAGACCCGGGCGATCCGCACCTGCAAGGCGCCCTCGCCATCGCCCGTCGGGTGGCCCACAAGAGCCGCTACTACGAGGTCGCCCGCGCTTTCGGCCGGATCGTGGGCACGCAGGAGGGCCGGCACGGCAACCGGCTGGTGGTGGTCACCGGCGGCGGGCCGGGCATGATGGAGGCGGCGAACCGCGGCAGTCACGAGGCCGGGGCGCGCAGCGTCGGGCTCAACATCACCCTGCCGCACGAGCAATACCCCAACCCCTACCTGACCCCCGACCTCTGCTTCCGCTTCCACTACTTCGCCTTGCGCAAGCTGCATTTCCTCAAGCGCGCCCGGGCGCTCGTCGTCTTCCCCGGCGGCTACGGCACGATGGACGAGCTTTTCGAGACATTGACGCTGATTCAGACCCGCAAGATCCTTCCGGTGCCCGTGGTGCTGGTCGGCGAAAGCTTCTGGCGGAGGGCATTCGACGTGGATTTCCTTGTCGAGGAAGGGGTGATCGACCCCGAGGACCGCGATCTCTTCTGGTACGCGGAGGAGGCCGAGGAGATCTGGAACGGTCTCCAGCGCTGGTACCAGAACGCCGGGCGCGAGCTCACCAGCGCCGCGCCGGAGGTGGCGGGGGACAGGTGAACCGGGGGCGCGGCCGAAGAACTCCCGCGATCCGCGACGCCTTCCGAGGTCCGAAGTACGAGGTTTTACTGGAGTTCTCTTTATATTCATGTTATGGAATATTAACTCGAACGTGAGGGACTGCCATGCGATCTACCGTCCTTTCGATACTCCTGCTCTGGGCCGCCAGCGGCGCTCTGGCCCAGACACAGCCCGTCATTTCCGAACCGATCACCGAGTGGAAGCCCGTCTACGGCGAGGTCGAGACCCGCAACCAGCTGCCCGCCCGTGCCCGCATCGCCGGCACGCTGGTCGCGCTGAGCGTCACCGAGGGCGACAGGGTCGAGGCCGGGCAGCTTGTCGGCACCGTCGAGGATGAAAAACTCTCGGTACAGATCGACGCGCTCGATGCCCAGGCCGAGGCGCTGCGCGCCCAGCTCACCAACGCCCAGGCCGATCTTAGCCGCGGCCAGACCCTGCAGCAGAGCGGCACGATCTCGGCGCAGCGCCTCGACGCGCTGCAGACCTCGGTCGACGTGCTGACCAACCAGATCGCCGCCACCGAGGCGCAGCGCCGGGTGATCCAGCGGCAGATCGAGGAAGGCGGCGTCACTGCCCCCGAGGCAGGTATCGTGCTTTCGGTGCCGGTCTCGCGCGGGTCCTTCGTGGCGCAGGGCGAGACCGTCGCGGTGATCGGCAGCGGCGGCGCCTTCCTGCGCCTGTCGATCCCCGAGCGCTTCGCGCAGACGCTGGCCGCGGGCGACCGGATCGAGATGGAGGCCGGTGAGGGAACCATCGCCAAGCTTTATCCGCAGATCGAGGGCGGCCGCCTGCAGGCGGATGTCGAGGTCGAGGGGCTGGAAGAGCGCTACGTCGGCTTGCGCCTGCCGGTGCGCCTGCCGGTCGGCTCGCAGGAGGCGGTGATAGTGCCGCAGGCCGCGCTCAGCCGCGGCGGCGGGCTCGACATGGTGACGGTCGAGACCCCCGAGGGGCCGGTGCAGCGCATCGTCGTGCCGGGCCGCGAGGTGACTCGCGACGGCGCCGCATGGCGCGAAATCCTGACCGGGCTCACCCCCGGCGAGACGGTGATGGTGCCGCATGAGTGATCAGGGATCCGGGCCCAGCGGGGCCCTCGGACTGGCCGGGCACCTCACCCGCGCCTTCCTCAACTCGCCGCTCACCCCGCTCTTCCTGATCGCCTCTCTGGCGGTGGGCCTCATCGCCCTCGCTGCCCTGCCCCGCGAGGAGGAGCCGCAGATCTCCGTCCCGCTCGTCGACATCCACGTGCAGGCCAACGGGCTGCGCGCCGGGGATGCGGTCAAGCTGGTGACCGAACCGCTCGAGACCATCGTCAAGGGCATCGACGAGGTCGAACACGTCTATTCCGAGACCCGCGACGACGCGGTCATGGTCACCGCGCGCTTCAACGTCGGCGTCTCGTCCGACACCGCGATCCTGCGCGTGCGCGACCGCATCCTTTCCAATCTCGACCGCATCCCGGTCGGCATCCCCGAGCCTCTGATCGTCGGACGCGGGATCAACGACGTGGCCATCGTGGCGCTCACCCTCTCGCCCGCCGGGGGGCAGACCGACGTCACCCCCGCCGACCTCACCCGCGTCGCGCGCGAGGTCGAGGCGCGGCTGGCGGCGATCGAGGACGTCGGCCTCACCTATGTCATCGGCGGCACCGAGCCGCAGCTGCGGGTGAACCCCGACCCGGCGCGGCTGGCGCTCTACGGGATCACCCTGCAGCAGCTGTGGGGCAAGATCGAGGGCGCCAACACCTCGCTGCCGCTCGGCACCCTGCGCGAGGGCGGCCGGCAGGTCGGGTTGGTGGTCGGCGAGACGCTGACCACCGCAGAAGAGATCGGCAACCTCGAGCTGACCGCCCGCGACGGGCGCACCGTCTACCTGCGCGACGTCGCCGAGGTGACGCTCGAGACCGACACCGGCGCGGACTACGTCAGCACCGTCACCCACGGCGCCGAGGGCATCGAGAGCCGCCCCGCGGTCACGCTGGCGCTGGCCAAGCGCGCCGGGGCGAACGCCGTGGTGGTCGCCGAGGAAATCCTGCACCGGGTCGAAGCGATGGAGGGCGATATCATCCCCTCGTCCATCGAGGTCGAGGTCACCCGCGACTACGGCGAGACCGCCGACGAAAAGGCCAACGAGTTGCTCTTCCACCTCGGGCTCGCCACCCTCTCCATCGTGGTGCTCGTGCTCTTCGCCATCGGCTGGCGCGAGGCCATCGTGGTCGCCATCGTCATTCCTGTGACCATCCTTCTCACGCTCTTCGCCGCCTGGATCATGGGCTACACGCTCAACCGCGTGTCACTCTTCGCGCTGATCTTCTCGATCGGCATCCTCGTCGACGACGCCATCGTGGTGATCGAGAACATCGCCCGCCACTGGGCGATGAAGCGCGAGGGCCAGAGCCGCTTCGGCGCCACCGTCGCGGCGGTCGCCGAGGTCGGCAACCCGACCATCGTGGCGACGCTGACGGTGGTGGTGGCGCTGCTGCCCATGCTCTTCGTCTCGGGCCTCATGGGCCCCTACATGAGCCCGATCCCGGCCAATGCCTCGGCGGCGATGATCTTTTCCTTCTTCGTCGCGGTGATCATCACCCCATGGCTGATGCTGAAGATCGCCGGCCGGGCACCCCTTCACCACGGCGCCGAACACGGCGCGGCGGGCGGCGCGCTGGGGCGGCTCTACGCCGCCGTCGCCAGGCCGCTGCTGGCGCGCAAATCCATATCGGCGCTCTTCCTGCTGGTGGTCGCGGTGCTCTCCTTCGGCTCGCTCGCCGCGCTCTACACCCGCGACGTGACGGTCAAGCTGCTGCCCTTCGACAACAAATCCGAGCTTTCGGTGGTCATCGACCTGCCCGAGGGCAGCGCGCTGGAGAGCACCGCCGCCGTTGCGCAGCAGGTTGCCCGTGTCGCGCTCTCGCTGCCCGAGGCGATCTCGGCCCAGACCCATGCAGGGACCGCCTCGGCCTTCAACTTCAACGGGCTGGTGCGGCACTACTACCTGCGGCAACTGCCCGAGATGGGGGACGTGCAGATCAACCTCGCGCCAAAGGCAGAGCGGGACCGCACCAGCCACGAGATCGCGCTCGACCTGCGCGAGAAGCTCACCGCGCTCGACCTGCCCGAGGGCACGGTGCTGAAGACCGTCGAGCCGCCCCCCCGGCCCGCCGGTGATCTCGACGCTCATGGCCGAGGTCTACGGCCCCGACGCCGAGACCCGCCGGATGGTCGCCGAGCGCGTCCGCGCCGCCTTTGATGAGATCCCCTACGTGGTCGACGTGGACGACAACTACGGCGTGCAGGCCCCGCGCCGCCGGGTGGTGCTCGACCCCTCGGCGCTGGATTTCTACAAGGTGCAGGAATCCGACGCGCTGGACACGCTCTCGCTGCTCTACGGCGAGGGTACCGTTGGGTACTCGCACCGCGGCGGCGAACGGCGCCCCATCCCCATCGTGCTGTCGCGCGACCGGTCGGACCGGGTGATGGACGCCACCGCCCTCTCGACCCCGGTGCCCGCCGACGCCCTGCCCGGCGGACGCGGCGTGGTGGAACTGGGAGATGTGGTCACCTTGCAGGACGAGCTCACCTCCTTCCCGATCTTCCGCCACAACGGCATCGAGACGATCATGGTGATGGGCGAGATGGCGGGCGAATTCGAGTCGCCGCTCTACGGCATGCTCGCCTCGACCGATATCTTGGACGGCCTCGACTGGCCCGAGGGGCAAAAGCCGACGATCTCGATGCACGGCCAACCGCAGGACACCTCTGCCCCGAGCCTCCTGTGGGACGGCGAATGGGAGGTCACCTGGGTCACCTTCCGCGACATGGGCGCGGCCTTCGCCGTGGCGCTTCTGGGCATCTACATCCTTGTCGTGGCGCAGTTCGGCAGCTTCCGCCTGCCGCTGGTGATCCTGACCCCGGTGCCGCTCACGTTCCTCGGCATCATGTTCGGCCATTGGCTCTTCAGTGCGCCCTTCTCGGCCCCCTCGATGATCGGCTTCATCGCGCTGGCGGGGATCATCGTGCGCAACTCGATCCTGCTGGTGGATTTCATACGCCATGCTAACCCCGAGAAACCGCTCGACGTCGAGACGCTGATCGAGGCCGGGGCGACGCGCTTCAAGCCGATCCTGTTGACCGCGCTGGCCGCGATGATCGGCGCGGCGGTGATCCTGATGGATCCGATCTTCCAGGGCCTGGCGATCTCGCTGCTCTTCGGGCTGCTGACCTCGACCGCGCTGACGGTGCTGGTGATCCCGGCGATCTACCGCCTTGCGAAGACCTGACGGAAAGAGGCGCCCCGCGGGCGCCCTTGACGCAGGGACCCGCGCAGCCGGCCTTGACCTCGCGGTAGATCGGCCCGTGCGATCTTGAAAATGACCAGCGGTCACCATAGAGATGACCGCTGGTCATATTGGGGATCGACATGGACATCACGGGTCATCGGGCGCTGGACCCGGCGCCTTCCGGCGCCGTGGCGAGAAACGCAACCACGCCTGTGAGCGGACGATCCACCCCCCCATCGACCGCCGAAAATGCCCACACCCGCCGCGCTGCGGAGTCTTCCCCGCAGGCCGAAGTCCCGGACACCGAAGGCGGCTAGGCAAGACACATCCCTTCATCGCGGACAGCCAAGCGCAGGCGCGTGCTTCCCGAAGCACCGCCAAGCCGCTGGCCCCCTTGCGCCCTCCAAAAGGCGCCCCCCCATTCCTTCAACCCAGGGAGTTATATCTGTGACCGAGGTTGCAAAACGCCCCCGTCCGCCCGCCCTGCTCCGGGCGTTCGGACTTCTTCTCGCCGTGGTCGGGCTCGTCCTGGCCGGCGGCGGCTTCTACCTGATCAGCCTCGGCGGATCGTGGTACTACGCCATCGCGGGCCTGCTGATGCTGGTCTCGGCGGCGCTCAGCTTCCAGGGCCGCGCCGCAGGGCCGACCCTCTTCCTCGCGCTCGTCGCCGGCACTGTCCTCTGGGCGTTCTGGGAAGCCGGGCTGGACTTCTGGGCCCTCGTGCCGCGTCTCGTCGCGCCGATCTTCATGGCCGCGCTGGCGCTGCTGCTGCTGCCCGGCGCCCGCCGCTTCGAGGGCAAGCCCGCCTGCGCGCTCGGCCTGCGTCTTGGCGGCCTCGGCATGCTGGCGGTCTTCGCCGGCTTCCTCGGGCTGATGTTCGCGCCGCACAACGTTGTGCAGAACGACCTGCCCATCGTGGCCGGCGAGGTCTCTGCCGCCACCGAGGCCTCCGGCGAGCGCTGGCTGTCCTGGGGCAAGACCAGCGAAGGGACCCGCTTCTCGACCGCCGAGCAGATCACTCCGGAAAACGTTGGCCAGCTCGAGGTCGCCTGGACCGCGCGCACCGGCTTCATCGCCGACCAGTCGGAAAGCAAGCAGGACCAGAATACCCCGCTCTACGTCGACGGCACGCTCTACCAGTGTGCCGCCGCCTCGCAGGTGACCGCCCTCGATGGCACCACGGGCGAGATCAAGTGGCAGTTCGATCCCAAGGGTACGACCCCGCTGTGGAAGCGCTGCCGCACCATGGGCTACTACGAGCCCCCCCGCAGGCGATGAGTGCGGCCCGCGCATCGTCATGACCACCACCGACATGCGCCTCATCTCGCTGAAGGCGGAGACGGGCGAGATCTGCGAGACCTTCGGCGACGGCGGTACGGTCGATCTCAGCGTCGGCATGACCCAACTTGTTCCGCAGCGCGATCTCGACGAAACCGCCGAGGTCGCGCCGCTGCCGGGCTTCCTGGCGCAGACCACCGGGCCGTTCATCGGGGGCGACAAGATCGTGCTCGGCGGCTGGGTGGCCGACAACATCAGCCGCGGCGAGCCCTCGGGCGCGGTGCGCGCCTTCAACGCGCTGACCGGCGAGCTGGAATGGGCCTGGGATCTCGGCAATCCGTCGATCACCAAGCTGCCGCCCGAAGGCGAGAGCTACACCAAGGGCACGCCCAACGTCTGGAGCGGCATCGCCATCGATGAAGAGCTGGGCATGGTCTACCTGCCCATGGGCAACGCCACGCCGGACTACTACGGCGGTCAGCGCCGCGACTTCGACGATGAATACGGCGCGGCCATCGTGGCGCTGAACCTCGAAGACGGCCGCGAGGCCTGGCACTTCAGCACCGTGCACCACGACATCTGGGACTACGACCTGCCCGCGCAGCCGGCGCTCGCCGACATCCCCGACGGCAAGGGTGGCACCGACAAGGCGATCATCCAGGTCACCAAGCGCGGCCAGATCTTCGTGCTCGACCGGCGCACCGGCGAGCCCCTGAAGAAGGTGGTCGAGAAGCCGGTGCCGGCGTCCACCGGCGAAATTGCCGGCGAGTACTACTCGGAAACCCAGCCCTACTCGGTCGAGATGCCGACCATCGCGGCCGATCTCCTGACCGAGAAATCCATGTGGGGGGCGACGCCGATCGACCAGATGCTCTGCCGGATCATGTTCAAGAGCTACCGCTACGAGGGTGATTTCACCCCGCAGTCGACGCAGAAGACGATCATGAACCCCGGCAACGGCGGCGGCTTCAACTGGGCCTCGGTTTCCTATGACCAGACCCGCAACCGGATGCTTGTGGTCGACATGCGCATGCCGACGGTTTCCTGGCTGATCCCACGCGAGGACTATGGCCAGACCGACGAGCTGGTGATGAACTCGCACGGCCGCTCGCCGCAGTTCGGCCTGCCCTACGGCCACGACCTGCGCAACTTCATGTCGCCGCTCGGCGTGCCCTGCATCACCCCGCCCTGGGGCATGGTCTCGGCCATCGACCTCGCGACAGGCGAGATTGCCTGGCAACAGCCGGCGGGCACCTCCGAGGACACGCCGCTCGGCACGCTGGGCAAGAGCCCGCTGAAGGCGCAGATCGGCATGCCGGGCATGGCCGGTCTCGTGACCACCAAGTCGGGCCTGTCATTCCACTCGGGCACCCAGGACTACTACCTGCGCGCCTATGACACCGAGACCGGTGACATCCTGTGGAAGGGCCGCCTGCCCTCGGGCTCGCAGGCCGCGCCGATGACCTACATCGGCAAGGACGGGCGGCAATACGTGGTGCTGACCGCCGGGGGAGCGCGCTACAACCCCTTCGACCAGGCCGATTGGATCATCGCCTACGCCCTGCCGAAATAAGCCTTTGCCCCCGCGCCCGACCGGCGCGGGGGTTTTTCTTTGTCGCTTTTTTTCTTCCCGAGGCGACCTGTCTACGCGGCTGCCCTCAGCGCTCGAAGATCACCGGGAACCAATCCTCGCGCAGCACATCGCCGGGCTGCATGTCGTGGCCGGGGAACGGCGGCGAGGTCCGGCCCGGGCGCTCGACGTAGCGGGCGTCATCGCCAACCAGCCGCAGCGAGAAGGCCCGGCGGCGCGCGCCCGAGGTATTGCCGCGCGCCCCGTGCAGGATGGCATAGTTGAAGGCCACCGCGTCACCCGGCTCCATCTGCCATTCCTTGACGTCCATGCCCTCGGCGTCCGGATCGGGCACCGGCATGTAGGCGTCGCTGTCGGGGAAGAAGTCGGTCTCCGAGAGCCAGCGCTTCGGCAGCACCGGCTTGTCCCACAGGTGGCTGCCGGCAACGCAGCGCAGACTGGCATCGGTCACCGGATCGACCGGCGACCAGAAGCTGACGTTCTGCATCCCGTCCACGAAGTAATAGGGCCCGTCCTGGTGCCAGGGCGTCGGCTTTGAGGTACCGGGCTCCTTGACCAGGATATGATCGTGGAAGACCTGCACCCGGTCCGATTTCATCAGGTCCGCCGCGACCTCGGCGGCGGGCGAGCTGCGCACCACGTGCTCGAACTCGGGGATCCGCTGCCAGTTGCAATAGTCGTCGAAGAAGCGCCCCGCCTCGCCTTCCTTAAGGTTCTCGGCGGCATAGGGGCCGGGCTCGGCCATGTTGCGCTCGATCCCGGCGCGGATGTCTTCCACGTGGTCGGCAAAGAGCCCCTTGATCAGCACCACGCCGTCGCGCTGGAAGGTCTCGATCATGTCCTGGGTGAGAAGTGCGTGCATCGGAGTATCCTCTTTTCCGGCGAGCCTAGCCCTGGCAAAAAATAACTTCCAATAATGTATTTACATTAATTAAATAGACCCATGCTATATAACACCCTGCGCCAGTATGAGTACCTGATCGCCGTCGCCGAGCTGCGCAGCCTGACCGAGGCGGCCCGGCGGCTGAACGTGTCGCAGCCCTCGCTGTCGGTGGCGGTCACCCGGATCGAGGAGCGGCTTGGCACCCGCGTCTTCCTGCGCCGCAAAGGCGCCCCGGTCGAGATCACCCCGCAGGGGCATCGCCTCCTCGGCCGGATCCGCGAGCTGCTGCTGCTCGCCGAGGGGATCGAGCGCAGCTCGGACAGCCCGCCGCCTTTCGTCCTCGGCTGTTTCGAGGACCTCGCGCCGCTGCAGCTGGCTCAGGCGCTGGAACACCTGCGCAGCCGCTTTCCCGCTGTCAGTTTCGAAGGCGCCGAGGGGCGGTTCTCCGATCTCGCCACCGCGCTCGACGAGGGCCGCGTGGACCTGGCGATCTCCTATGACGTCGGCTTCGGCGCGCGCTTCGAGCGCTGCGTGCTCAAGACGATCCTGCCGGTGGCCTTCCTCGCGCCGGAACATCCGCTCGCCCGGCAGGAGACGCTGACCCTGCAGGAGCTGGCGGCGCATCCGCTGATCTTCTTCTCTGAAGAGCTGTCCGAGGGCTTCATGACGGCGCTCTTCAAGGCCATGCGGCTCAGCCCCACCGTCGGCCACAGGGTGCGCTCGCTGGAGATGATGCGTTCGCTCGCCGCGCATGGCGCCGGGATCGGCATCAGCTACTCCTCTCCGCCAAGCAGCATCTGCTACGACGGGCGACGCGTGACGACGGTACCGATCTCGACCACCGACGCCGCAACCGAGATCGCGTTGATCTGGCCGCGCCTGCGTGACACAGACCCGACCTTCCTCGAAATCGTCGCGGCGCTCGAAAGCAGCTTCGGCTGAACCCGGCTCAGCCGCGCTTCGGACGGCGGCTCATGCCATGCGCCGGGTCATAGCCCAGCAGAGCCAGCCCGAAGAAGACGACAAAGGCCAGCACCACCCAGAGCAGCGCCCAGCCGTTCAGGCTCTGGTAGAGCGCGAAGCGGATCAGCTCGACCGCATGGGTGAAGGGGTTCGCCGCGCAGATGTCGCGCAAGAGCGTCGAGCTCTCGGCCATCTTCCACAGCGGGTAAAGCGCGGTCGACAGGAAGAACATCGGGAAGATCACGAAGTTCATCACCCCGGCGAAATTCTCCAGCTGGCGGATCGTCGAGGAGATCAGCAACCCCAATGCCCCCAGCATCAGCCCCGACAGGATCAGCGCCGGCAGCACCAGCACGTAGCCCCAGCCCGGCAGCACGATGCCGAATCCCGCCGCCACGGCGAGAAACACGTAGACCTGCAGCACCGAGACCGCGACCCCCGCCAGCAGCTTCGACAAGAGCAGCCACCAGCGTGGCAGCGGCGAGGTCAGCAGCAGCCGCATCGAGCCCATCTCCTGATCGTAGACGAGGCTCAGCGAGCTCTGCATGCCGTTGAAGAGCTGGATCATCCCGCAGAGCCCGGGGATGATGTAGACCTCGTAGGTGATGTAGGTCTCGTAGGGCGGGATGATCGACATCCCCAGCGCAGCGCGGAAGCCGGCGGCGAAGACCATGAGCCAGACCAGCGGCCGAACCAGCGCCGCAAGGAAGCGCGAGCGCTGATGCACGAAGCGCATCGCCTCTCGGCGGACGATGGCAAGCATGGCGACCAGCCAAGCGTTCATCCCCGCCCCTCCCGTGCGGTGCTCTTCTGCCCGGTCATCTCGATGAAAACCTCGGCCAGCGGACGACCGCCGCGCAACTCCGAGGCCGGCTCATGCGCCAGCACCCGGCCCTTGTGCAGCACCACCACGTCGTCGCCATCGGCGATCTCGTCGACAAGATGCGTCGCCCAGAGCACCGTCAGCCCCGCCTTCGCCAGCCCGTGCACATGATCGACGATGGCCTGCCTGCTCTCGAAATCGAGCCCGACCGTGGGCTCGTCCAGCAGCAGCACCTCGGGCTGGTGGATGAGCGCCCGGGCAATCTCCATGCGCCGCCGGTGGCCGCCGTTGAGATTTCGCGCCTTCTCATCCGCCCGCTCGGCCATGCCGAGCTGCGCCAGCGCCGCCTCGCTGCGCCGCACCGCCTCGCGCCCGGCGATGCCATGTAGCGCCGCGAAGTAACGCATGTTGCGCATCACGCTCATGTCGAGATCGAGCGTGGGCTGCTGGAAGACCACACCGATCTTCGACAGCGCCGCGCGCGGCTCGCGCGCCATGTCGTGCCCGGCGACGGTGATCCGCCCCTCGCGGGTGACGAAGAGCCGGGTGAGCAGCGCGAAGAGCGTCGATTTGCCCGCCCCGTTCGGCCCAAGAAGCGCGGTGAACCCGGGGCGCAGCGCAAAACTCACCCCGTCGAGCGCGCGCTTGGGCCCGTAGCTGTAGCAAAGGTCAGAGACGTCGAGGGCGGTCATTCAGGCTCCGGTCACCCCCGCCAACGGCGCACCCGCCGCTCCCAGGGCTGCAGCACCAACCATTCCACCGCCAGCATCACCGCGATGAAGGAAAACGCGTAGACCAGCACCATGCCGACGTCGAAGAGCTGGAAATAGAGGTGGATCTGGAAGCCCACCCCGTCCGATCGGCCAAGGAATTCCACCACCAGCACGATCTTCCAGATCACCGCGATCCCCGAGCGGGCGGCCCCGGTGATGAAGGGCGCGAGCTGCGGCAGCACCACGTGGCGCAGCCGCCGCGCCAGCGGCATGCGGTAGACCTGGGCCATGGCGTCGAGCCCCGGGTCAAGCGCCCGCGCCCCCTCGCGGATCACCGTGGCGACATTGGGGATCTTGTTGAGCGTGACCGCGACGATGGCGGCGGTCTCGTTGAGGCCGATCCAGAGATAGCACAGCACGATCAGCACCAGCGCCGGCAGGTTGAGGAAAATCACCAGCCAGGGATCAAGCCAGCGGTCGAGCTTCGGGTAGCGCCCCATGGCCATACCCAGCGCGATGCCCGAGCCCATGGCCAGCACGAAGGCCCAGGCCACGCGGCCCAGCGTGCGCCCCAGGTGATAGGGCAACTCGCCCGAGCGCAGCGCCTCGGCAAAAGGTGCCGCCAGCGCCCAGGGCTGCGGCAGGATTTGCGGGTCATCGGTGAGGGTGGCGGCGAGCACCCACAGCAGCACGAGCACGGCCAGCGAGACCGCCGTGATACCGAGCCGTCCCGGCCCGGCGCGCGCGCCGCTGCGCGCATCGCCTGTCGTTCCGCCCATGCCCCTGCCGATGAAGCGCGTCGCGGTATCACTGCCCTGCACGAAGACCTCCCTCTCCAGCCGGAGAGGGTGACGGTTGAGTCGCCCCGCGTCAATTGCTCCTTAGGGAGCGGTTCGTCCCGTGGGGCGCGGATGGTACAAAGTTACAAACGAATGGATCGCGATCGGCCCCAATTCACCGGGCCGGACGCAGGCTCAGGCTTCGCGCTCTCCGGTGCCGACTTCGCGGCACTTCCAGTTGGACACCGTATAGGCCGGATGTTCCTCGACCCAGCGGGCCAGTTCCGGCTGGGCGCCCAACATGCAGGCCATGGGGGTGACATCGGAATACAATAGGCTGCGCTGATGGCACTGGTCAGGCGCACTCGACAAGCACGCCATAAAGAGAAGCTCAATCATGGTTGCCTCGTGTGTTTGAACGTGATGCCCTCCCAGTATCCCCCTGAGTGTTAACATTCAGGGGTCACAATTTGTGTCAGCTACGCCGCACTGCAGCATTGCCCAGCGAAAGCGCGCGTTACTTGGGCGAACGGGCGTTTTTAAGGCAGGCATGAAAGCGCAACGGCAGATTCTCGGGCGGTCGGGCCTCTCTCTGAAGGCCTGGCTGGGCCTTGGCGCGGGCCTCCTCGGCCTCGCGACGCTGCTGACAGCGGCAATCATCGTGCTCGGAATGGCCCGGGTTTCGGATCGGCTCGACTCGGCGCTGGCTGCCGAAGTGCGGCTCGAGGAGTATTCCGCGCTCTCCACGCAGGTCTCCACCTACATCGTGGTCGCCGCCGAGATGATCCAGAGCGGACAGCTTCCCGAGACCCGCGCCGCGCGCACCCAAGGCATCGCCGCGACCCTCGCCCAGACATTTGCCCGGCTGCGCGCCGGGCTCGACACCGAGGTCGCCGCCGCGCAGGGGCTCGACGCGCAGAGCCGCCGCGCCACGCTCTCGCTCTCCATCGCGCGGATCGAGGCGCTCTTCCGCTCGGCGCAGGCCGGTCTGACCTCCGAGACCACGGACCCCGCCCGCCTGCGCGCCCATCTCGACACTTTCGCCTCGGGGGTTGAACCGTTGCTGGCCGAGGCGGTGAACGAGGAGCGAAGGCTCCGCCGCGAGATCCTGCAGGGCATCGACGCGCTGCGCCACCGGCTGGTGCAAGCGGCGCTCGGCATGGGGCTGGTCGCGCTGCTGCTTTCGGCGGGCTTCTACTTCGGCCTCGTGCGCCCGCAGTTCCGCCGCCTCGACGCGCTGCGCACCGCCGCCCGGCGCATCGGGCAGGAGGATTTCGCCATCGCCCTGCCCGGCACGCGGCAGGACGAGATCGGCGCGCTCTACACCGAGACCAGCCGCATGGCACAGGCCCTCGCCACCCGCGCCGAGACCGTGGCCGAGGACCGCGCGCAACTCAACCAGACCATCGCGCAACGCACCGAGGCCCTGCGCGCCGCCAACGCCCGGCTCGAACGCACCGACGAGGACCGCCGCCGCTTCTTCGCGGACATCAGCCACGAGCTGCGCACCCCGCTCACGGTGATCCTGATGGAGGCGCAGCTCGGCAGGCAGGGTGCGTCCGAACCCGAGCTCGCCTTTGCCACCATCGAGTCCCGCGCCACCCGCCTCAGCCGCCGTATCGACGACCTGCTGCGCGTCGCCCGCTCCGAGACCGGGCAGCTTGCACTCGATCCGGTGCCGGTCGATCTGTCCGAGCTGGCGCAGGAGGCAATTGCCGAGACCGCCGCCGAGGTCTCGAACGCCGGGATGCATCTTGACCGCCCGACCGCCCCCCCCGGCCCCGCTGATCGTCGAGGCGACCGCAACTGGCTGCGGCAGGTGCTCACCGGCCTCATCCGCAATGCCATCCGCCACGCCCGCAGCGGCGGTGCCCTGAAGCTGGAGCTCCGCGCGGATGGGTCCGAGGCGGAGATCACCCTCACCGACAACGGCCCCGGCATCCCCCCCGGACATGCAGCCCCGCCTCTTCGACCGCTTCGCGCAGGGCGCCGGCAGCGCGCGGGCGCAGGGTTTCGGGCTCGGCCTGCCGCTGGCCCGCTGGGTGATCGAGCAGCAGGACGGCAGCATCACCATCCAAAGCCCCCTGCCCCGCACCGAGGCCCTTGGCGACGCACCCGGGACCAAAATCGCGGTTCGCCTGCCGCGCGCCCCGCGCTAGCCTGCCGCCATGAGCCATGCGCCCCGCCTCCTTGTCGTCGATGACGATCCCGAGATCTGCTCGGCCCTCGCCCGGGGGCTGGGGCTGCATGGCTACGCGGTGGAAACCTGCAACCGCGCCGATCTGGCGCTCGAACGGCTCAGCGGCCAGAGCTTCGACGCGGCGGTGATCGATGTCATGCTCGGCGCCGACAGCGGCATCGAGCTGGTCCGCAGTGCCCGCGCCGCCGGGGTGCAGCTGCCGGTGGTCATGCTCTCGGCGCTCTCGGAGGTCGAGCAGCGCGCCGCCGGTCTCGCCGCCGGGGCCGATGACTACGTGGTCAAACCCTTCGCCTTCGACGAACTCATCGCCCGGCTGCAGGTGCAGCAGCACCGCGCCGCCGCGATGCGCCCCGCCCCGGCCCGGCTGTCGGCGGCGGACCACAGCCTCAGCACCCCCGCCCGCAGGCTGCAGCTCACCGACCGCGAGTTCGCCCTGCTGGCGCTTCTCGCCACCCACGCGGGCACGCCGCTCTCGCGCGGCGAGATATTCGACCGGCTCTGGGCCGGCGACTCGCGCTCGGAAAACGTCGTTGACGTCTATATCGGCTACCTGCGCAAGAAGCTGAAACCATCGGCCGATTTCGGCTTCGATATCATCACCGTACGGCAACAGGGCTTCTGCCTCGAGGGCACCCCGCCGCGCCCCTGAACCGTTCCGGCACCGACTTTCGTCTCGGCCCTTCTTAGAAGATAAGAGTCGCCCCAAGCCCCCCCCGCGCCGCAGACTTCTCCCATCGCAACCCGCGAGAGGAGGAGACTTTCATGGCCTGGACGAAACCCGTGATCCGCGAAATCGAGTGCGGCATGGAAATCAACATGTACGGACCCGAGCACGACGACGGGGTGCTGTTCTGAACAGCCGCGCGCGGAGAACGTGATGCAACAGATCCGCGCGCGTATTCTCGGAGCCGCAGCCGGGGGCGGATTGCCCCAGTGGAACTGCGGCTGCGAGAACTGCCGGATGGCCCGTGCAGGCGACATCCCGGCCCAGACCCAAAGTTCGCTGGCCGTCTCGGCGAACGGAGCGGACTGGGCGATCCTCAACGCCTCGCCGGACATCCGCGCGCAGCTCGCGGCCACCCCCGAGCTGCACCCCACCGGACTGCGCGACATGCCGCTCCGCTCGGTGCTGCTGACCAATGGCGACATCGACCACGTCGCGGGGCTGCTGACCCTGCGCGAGATGCAGCCCTTCACGCTCTACGCCACCCCCGGCATCCACGAGGTGATCGCCGGCAACCCGGTCTTCGCGGCGCTGAACAGTGCCGTGGTGCCCCGCGCCGAGCTGGCGCTGGACGAGCCCGCCGAGATCGCCCCCGGCCTCACCGCCACGCTCTTCGCGGTGCCGGGCAAGGTGCCGCTCTACATGGAGGGCACCGAGGTCGAGACCGATCTTCTCGGCGAACAGACCGTCGGCGTCGAACTGCGTGCCGGCACCTCCCGTGCCTTTTACATCCCCGGCTGCGCGCGGCTCGACGAGACTCTGCGCGCCCGGCTTACCGGGGCCGCGCTGGTCTTCTTCGACGGCACGCTCTGGCGCGACGACGAGATGATCGCCGCCGGTCTGGGCGCCAAGACCGGTCGCCGCATGGGCCACATGTCGATGAGCGGCCCCGCCGGCTCGATCGCCGCCTTCGACGGGCTCGATCTGGGCCGCAAGGTCTTCGTGCACATGAACAACACCAACCCGGTGCTGCGCCCCGGCGCCCCCGAGCGGACCGAGGCCGAGGCGGCGGGCTGGACCATAGGCCAGGATGGCATGGAGCTGACCGCATGACCGACGCACTCTCCCGCGCAGAATTCGAGGCCCGCCTCCGCCGCATCGGCGCCGAGCGCTACCACGACCTGCATCCCTTCCATCACCGGCTGCACGGCGGCACCTGCACCCCGGACGAGGTCCGCGCCTGGGTGATCAACCGCTATTACTACCAGCATTCGATCCCGATGAAGGACGCCGCCTTCATGTCGCGCGTCGCGGATCCGGACCTGCGCCGCGCCTGGCGCTCGCGCATCGAGGACCACGACGGCACCGAGACCAATGAGGGTGGCATCCGCCGCTGGCTGCGCCTCGCCGAGGCGGTTGGTCTTGATCGCGATTACGTCGCCTCCTGCGAGGGCGTGCTGCCCGCCACCCGTTTCGCGGTTGATGCCTACGTCCGTTTCGTGCGCGACAAGACGCTGCTCGAGGCCGTCGCCGCCTCGCTGACCGAGCTCTTCGCCCCCAAGATCCACGCCTCCCGCATCGAGGGGCTGCTGCAGAACTACGCCTTCGCCGACGACGCGGCGCTGAGCTACTTCCGCAATCGCCTCAAGGAGGCGCCCAAGGACGTCGCCTTCGGCCTGAAGTGGGTGCTCGACCATGCCGACACTGCAGAAAAGCAGGATCAGGCCGCCCGCGCCCTGATGTTCAAGACCGACGTGCTCTGGTCTCAGCTCGACGCGCTCTGGGGTGCCTATGTCGAGCCCGCCCGCATCCCTCCCGGCGCCTGGCGCCCCGGCGAGGGGCTGGCCCCCGGCGCCGAGGCGGCCTGATGGACCCCGCCGCCATCCCGACCCTGCCCCGCGGCGTACGCCTGCACCGCGACCGCGTCCGGGACCAATGGGTGCTGCTCGCCCCCGAGCGCGCGGTCACCCTCGACGCCGTCGCCCACGCGATCCTCTCCGAGGTCGACGGCACCCACAGCCTTGCCGAGATCACCGAGACCCTCGCCGCCCGCTACGCCGCCCCGCCCGAACAGATCGCCGCCGACGCGGCCGCCTTCCTGCAGGCCCTGCACGCCCGGCGCTTCCTCGACCTCTCCCCCTGACCCTTCTTCTCTTTTTCAAATACGCACGGCCCGGCGCCGACCACGGGCCGCCCCGCTGATCAAAGGCCCGCCATGACCAAAGCCAAGCCCCCCATCGCGATGCTCGCCGAGCTGACCCACCGCTGCCCGCTCTCCTGCCCCTATTGTTCGAACCCGCTGGAGCTGACCCGGCAGGAGGCCGAGCTCTCGACCGAGGACTGGGCCCGCGTCTTCCGCGAGGCGGCGGATCTCGGCGTGCTGCAGCTCCACCTCTCGGGCGGCGAGCCCGCCACCCGCCGCGATCTCGAGGATCTGGTGTGCGCCGCCCGCGACGCCGGGCTCTACACCAACCTCATCACCTCGGGCATCGGCCTCACCGAGCGCCGGCTCCGCGCGCTCGACGACGCCGGGCTCGACCACATCCAGCTCAGCCTGCAGGGCACGACGCCCGAGATGGCCGACGAGATCGGCGGCTACCGCGGCGGCTTTGCCCGAAAGCTGCAGGTTGCGGAATGGATCGGAAAGATCGGCTTTCCGCTGACCCTCAACGCGGTGCTGCACCGGCGCAACCTGCACCAGTTGCCGCGCGCCTTGGAGATGGCGCTCGAGATGGGCGCCCGCCGAATCGAGGTGGCGACGGTGCAGTTTCACGGCTGGGCGCTGAAGAACCGCGACGCGTTGATGCCGACGAAGGCGCAGGCAGCGGAGGCCACCCGCCTCGTCGCCGAGGCGCGGGTCCGGCTGAAGGGGCGGCTGGTCATCGACTACGTGCCCGCCGATTACCATTCCGACTATCCCAAGCGCTGCATGGGCGGCTGGGGCTCGACCGGGCTCAACGTGGCGCCCGACGGAACCGTCCTGCCCTGCCACGCCGCACAGACGATTCCCCACCTGCGCTTCGAAAGCGTCCGCGACCGCCCGCTCACGGCGATCTGGTACGAGGGCGCCGCCTTCGAGGCCTATCGCGGTACCGGCTGGATGAAGGAGCCCTGTGCAAGCTGCGAACGCCGCGAGATCGACTTCGGCGGCTGCCGGTGCCAGGCGATGGCGCTGGCGGGCGATCCCGCGGCGACCGACCCAGTCTGCGTGAAGTCGGCCCAGCACCTGGACCTTCAGGCCCGCGCCGCCGCCCATGCCGAGGCCGACTCGCCCCTTACCTACCGCAGTGCGCCCGGCAAACCCGCCACAGAACCCGCCGAGTGAGTCGAAACAGGGTCTTTCTCTCCTGATTTGAGCCTGTTGAGAGGCGACTCGTCGGCAAGTTGCCCGCCAAACCACAGCAGAGCGAGTCGCCGCGTGGCCTTCGGATTCTGTCAGAAACCGGTTTTTCGCCGGGAAAACATGCAGTCGCGATGCCCAAGCGGAAGACAGGTAAAAAGCAACACAATTTCAATCAATTATCCCGCGTCTTGCGGCCGCCCTGTGAAGAGTCGCAAAATATTGCGGCACGCCCCCTGCCCTCCTGGCGAAGGAATCTGTGGACAACTCCGCTCTCTCTTGCATAAAGGAACGGTAATAAAAGCGCTGGCGGAAAACAGCGTTACCGACAATGAGGGCAGCAGTGGCGGAACCGATCCATATCAACGCCCGTGTGCGGGAGAACGCCGAGGCGATCAGCGCGGCGCTCGAGGACCATATGCTCAAGGTCTTCGCCCCCGATGCGCGCAAGGAACTTCGCCGCTTTTCCGCGGGCGAGGCGGCAGAGCTGCTCGGCATCTCTCCGAGCTTCCTGCGCAAGCTGCATTTCGAGAACCGTGTGCCCGAGGTGCATACCACGCCGGGCGGAAGAAGACACTATTCCGGGGAAGATCTGCAGGAAATCCGCAAGATCCTCGACAATACCGCCAAGACCAAGGGCACCTACCTGCGCGGCCGCCGCGAAGGTGACAAGGTGCAGGTGCTGTCCTTCCTCAACTTCAAGGGCGGCTCGGGCAAGACCACCAGCTCGATCCACACCGCGCAGCGCCTGGCGCTCAAGGGCTACCGCGTTCTGGCGGTGGACATCGACCCGCAGGCCTCGCTGACCACGCTCTTCGGCTACCGTCCCGAATATGATTTCCTGCATTCCGGCACGATCTACGACGCGATCCGCTACGACGATCCGGTGCCGATGTCGCAGATCATCCAGAAGACCTATTTCACCGGCATCGACCTAGCGCCGGGTGGGCTGATCTTGCAGGAATTCGAGCACGAGACGCCGCAGGCGCTGATGGCCAACATGCAGCCGCCCTTCTTCGCCCGCATGGCCGCGGCGCTTCAGGAGGTCGAGGCAGAGTATGACGTGATCATCTTCGATTGCCCGCCGCAGCTCGGCTATCTGACCATGTCGGCGCTCTGCGCCTCGACCGGCGTGCTGATCACCATCGTGCCCAACATGCTGGACATCGCCTCGATGGCGCAATTCCTGCAGATGAGTGCTGATCTGCTCGACGTGGTGTCGAATGCCGGCGCCAGCATGGAGTTCGACTTCCTGCGCTTTCTGATCAACCGCTACGAGCCGAACGACGGGCCGCAGCAGCAGGTCGTCGCCTTCCTGCGCCAGCTCTTCGGCGAAGAGGTCATGGTCTCGTCCATGCTGAAATCCACCGCGATCTCGGACGCCGGGCTGACGACCCAGACCCTCTACGAGGTCGACCGCTCGCAGTTCCACCGCAACACCTATGACCGCGCGATCGATTCACTGAATCAAGTCAATGATGAGGTCGAGTCTCTCATTCAGAAAGCATGGGGACGCTGATGGCACGCAAAGGCATTCTGGAACCACGGATTTCGACCCTCGGCGGCGGCGACCGCAAGCCAGGCCCCGCCGAGTCGCGGATGATGCCGCGCGGCGCGGTCGGCGCGCTGCAGAGCTCGCTGTCGAAGCTGCAGGAGAACGCGGTTCAGGAGATCGACGCCGATCTCATCGACGACGCCGGCTTCGAGGACCGCCTCGGGCTCGATCCCGCCGCGCAGGGCCAGCTGAAAGAGAGCCTGCAGACCTACGGTCAGCAGGTTCCGGTGCTTTTGCGCCCGCATCCCAAGACCAACGGCCGTTTCGAGATCGTCTACGGCCGCCGCCGCCTCGGGGCGCTGCGCGAGCTTGGGATGAAGGTCAAGGCGATGGTCCGCCAGCTCGACGACCACGCGCTGGTCATGGCGCAGGGGCAGGAAAACACCTCCCGCCAGGACCTGAGCTTCGTGGAAAAGGCGAGCTTTGCCGCCCAGCTGCAGGACTCGGGCTATGACCGGCAGACAATCGCCGCGGCGCTGTCGATCGACCTGCCGATGGTGAGCCGGATGCTGAAGGTGGGCACGGCCTTTGCCCTGCCCTTCCTGCGCCGCATCGGCTCGGCCCCGGGCATCGGCCGCGACCGCTGGATGGCGCTCGCCAAGGCGCTGCAGGACGAGGCCGCGAGCGCGCGCGCCGAGGACGCCATGATCCACCCCGATTTCGGTGCGCTGGATTCCGACGCCCGTTTCGAGGCGGTCTATGCCGCGACCCAGCGCAAGACGAGCGCGCCCAAGGCCCCTGCCCCGCGGCCGCGCAGCCTGCGTTCCCGCGACGGCATGGCGCTGGCAGAGGTGCGCAGCACCTCGCGCGGATTGACTCTGACGGTGCCCTCGCGCACTGCAGACGGCTTCGACCGGTGGCTCGACTCGCAGGCCGAGGCCATCATCAACGAACTTCACGACCGCTGGCAAAGCACCCGGTCGGAAGACTGAGAGCAGTAGAACAGGAACGGAGGCACGAGAGGACAGGCGACAAAAAGAAAAGCCCCCCAGGACGGATCCCGGAAGGCCCTTCTCGAAAGTAGCACTTTGAGTTAGCCGCCAGCACCGGTCCCTGTCAACTCCACATCTCGGTGTGGGGCAGGAATTTTGTTGTCTTTCGTGAAAATTTGCATGCAGGACACGTCCCGACACCCTGTCGGGCGGCCGCTATCGGCTTGCCTGACGTCGCAGGTCGGCTCCCACGACAAGTGGGCGCTGCTGCGCGATCTCACCATTGCCGCCGAGGACTTCGGTCTCGGCCACCGCCCGCTGTCGGTGCTGAAGGCGCTGCTCAGCTTCTGGCCCGAGCGTGAGCTGCCCGGCGCGCCCGGCGGTGCCATCGTCTTCCCCTCGAACCGGGCGCTGTCGGAGCGGCTTTCCGGCATGCCCGAGAGCACGCTGCGGCGGCACCTTGCGGCGCTGACCGCCAGCGGTATTGTCCGCCGTCACGACAGCGCCAACGGCAAGCGCTTCGCCCGCCGCGCCGGGGCCGAGATCGGCGTGGCCTTCGGCTTCGACCTCTCCCCCCTCGCCCGCGCCGCCTCTGCCCTGGCGCAAGCGGTCACCGAGGCCACCCTGCGCCGCGAACGCATCGCCGTGCTACGCGCGAGGCTTGGCATGCTGCGCCAGCGGCTGCTCGGGACAGGCGCCCCCGAGGAGCTGCTCGAAGCGGCCCGGCTGCTGCTGCGCCGCAAGTGCTCCGAGCAGGTTCTCACGGCGATTGTCAGCCGTCTCGAGGCCGAACTTCCGGCGGAGACGCCCGCGGAAATTCCCGCGCTCACCGTCTCTTCGCCCGCCCAACTGAGCGCCAGCAACAGCCAAAATGAGCGGCACATACAGGAATCAGATAGATCCTATTCTGACTCTGAGAGCACGCAGCAGGCAGAGGCAGTTCGACTGGATACTGCCGGACCAGCGGAGAAAGATGCCCAATTGAGCCTGCCGATGGTCGCAGAGACCTGCCGGGAGTACCGCGCCTTCTTCCCCGATGCGCCCAAAGGCTGGCACGAACTGGTGGCCATCTCGCAGAGGCTCGCGCCGATGATGGGGGTGGAGCCGCCGGTGCTGCACGAGGCACAGCGGATCATGGGCCCGGAACGGGCGGCGGCAACCCTGCTCTGCCTGCTCGAACGGCACGCGCATATCCGCAAGCCCGGCGCCTACCTCAGGCGGCTGACACAAATGGCGCGGCAGGACTCTTTCTCTGTCTTTTCGATGCTTGCCACCCTGTCGCGTCGGGCCGATCCGGGAAATTGTCAGCTGACAATTTGAAAATACGCTTGTTTTCAGTGGGTTGAAAATTCGTCCCTCTGGCAAGTTTTTGCAGGTCCGGCGGGGCTGCGACCATGGGCTGTGTTCCGGCGCCCCGCCCGCTTCGGCTAGGTTGTCCTGACCCTCCGGATGCAGCGGACCTCCCGCCGTGCGCCGCCACTCCCGCCGCCCGTCATGGGCCCCGACCAAGGAAGTCTCGATGATCCGCTCCCCGCACGTTCCCGGTGCAAGCCTCAGAACGTCCGATCTCGTCGCCCTGCGCGAGACGGCGCGGGAGCATTTCCACCCCTGGCAGTCCCGGGACTGGCCCGGGGTGGTGCTGGTGGCGGACTTCCGTCCGTCGATGCTGAGCGGCCAGCTCCGCGCTTTCCGCTCGGTGGCGGCGGCCGAGGCGCTGGCGCTTATCGGCTGGCGCGTGGTGCAGGACGGCGGCTGGGTCGCGCTGCTGGCCCTCGGCGCGAGCGCCCCGGTGGTGGTGCCAGCCGGTCGCGGCCAGCCCGGAATGCGCGAGATCGTCACGGGTCTCGTGGCCGCGCATGAGACGGCCGAGGCCATGGCGCTTGCCGGCTGCTTCGACGACCCGCCGCTGGTGCCGGGGCTCGGGGCGCTCGAAGCCCTGGCGCTGCCGGGCGCGGCGCTGGTGATCGCCTCTGGCTTCGAAGTGCCCGGCCAAGGGCTGGCCGCGCGGGTCGAGACGCTGTCGCGGGCGCATCTGCTGCGGCTCCTGCATGTCATCGACGGCCCGGACGGAGACCCCCATCCAGCGTGCGGCCTCCTGACGCTTGATGCGAACCTGCCGCCGGAACAGGCCGCACCCTATCTCGGGCGCGCGCTGCGCCGCGCCGCTTTGTCCGGCTGACAATCCGCCCAAATCCTCCGGCAAAGAGGCGCCGAGCCGATACGAATGGTTGCATTGCCAGAGCCCAAACAAGGCCGCACCCTTGCGCGACGGGTCCGCAGGGAGGCGGGCGCGCATGGGAGGAGCCAGAGGAAATGGGAATTCTCGACAAATTATTCGGCGGGGACGAGCCGCCGTCCACGCCGCAGTTCAGCCATGTGAAGATCCATCCGCAGGTGGATGGCGGCATCACCCCGGCGCGGCCCGGCTTTGCCGGAGGCACGCTGAGCTGCCAGTGCAGCAGTGATCCCGTCGTGGTCCGCATCGGCGCGCAGACCGCGCATAACCACGTCTGCGGCTGCACCAAGTGCTGGAAGCCCGCGGGCGCGGTGTTCAGCCAGATCGCCGTGGTCGCCCGCGACCAAGTCGAGGTGCTGGAAAATGCCGACAAGCTCGAGGTGGTCGACGCCTCGGCGGCGATCCAGCGCCACGCCTGCAAGGGCTGCGGCGTGCATATGTATGGCCGCATCGAGAACACCGGGCACCCGTTCCACGGGCTCGACTTCGTGCACACCGAATTGTCGTCCGACGACGGCTGGGCGCCGGCGGAATTCGCGGCCTTCGTCTCGTCGATCATCGAGTCCGGGGTCGATCCGTCCCGCATGGATGACATCCGCAGCCGGCTGCGCGAGCTGGGGCTCGAGCCCTATGACTGCCTCTCGCCGCCGCTGATGGACGCCATCGCCACTCATGTGGCCAAGCAGAGCGGGGCGCTGGCCTAGGCCGGGCTCCGGCGCGCGCCTCGCAAACCTCGGCGCGGAGGCGCGCGTTCCTTGCCCCAGGGGAACAACACCGTTGCGCGAGTGAAATTTCATGCGCTAACCTCTCCGTGGGAGGAGAGTTCAATGAAAGACATGCAAGATGCGGCCGCATCGGGCACGATCGGGCCTGTTTTGATCGTTGACGATCATCCGCTTTATAGTGATGCGCTGGACGCCGCGTTGCGGATGGTGTTCCCGGAGTGTCAGCCGTCCAAGGCGCAGACGCTCGGCGCCGCGCTGGAGTTGCTTGAGCAGGGGCTCGCACCCGACCTGGTGATGTTCGACCTCAAGCTACCGGACGTCTGCGGCATTTCCGGCTTCCAGCGTCTCCACGAGGCGCTGCCCGAGGTGCCGGTACTGGTGATCTCCTCGCTGACCTCGGTGCAGGTGGTGCAGGCGCTGATGCAGGAGGGGGCGGCGGGCTTCCTGCCCAAGGACGCCCCGGCGCCGCTGCTGCGCGAGGCGCTGCGCGAGATCGCCGCTGGCCGGCGCTACGTGCATGCCGGCTACCTGGGCGAGACGGTGAGCGAGGCCGAGGCACCGCCTTTCGAGGCGATGCACCCGAAGCTGGCCGAGCTGACGCCGCAGCAGAAACGGATCATGAAGCTGATCTGTGCCGGCAAGCCGAACAAGCAGATCGCCTACGAGCTCGATCTCGCCGAGGCGACGGTAAAGGCGCATATCACCGCGCTCCTGCGGCGGCTCGGGGTGCAGAACCGGACGCAGGCGGCGGTGCTGGTGGAAAGCTCGCAGCCCGCCACGACCATCGGCGCCGCGGATGCCGATGCCCAGGCCTTCCTGAGCCGCTGACCCATATGGCGCCAGACCGCCCGTTGCCCCGTTTCGTCCGCATCGCGGTCTCCTACCAGACCGAGGCCGCCGCCGCCGTGACCGAGGCGCTGGCGATGCTCGACCTTTCCGACACCTGCTTCATCCTCGCCTTCATGCCCGAGGGGCTGGTGCTGGACGCCGTGGCGCAGGCGCTTGAGGAGGGGGCAGGCGGGGTGCCGGTCTTCGGCTGCACCACTGCCGGGACGATCACCCAGGAGGGCTACGAGACCGGGGCGCTGCTGCTGCTGGCCTTCCCGCGCGAGCACTTCCGCTGCGCCTCGATGCTGATCTCGCCGCTGAAGCCGCTGCTGATGAAGTCCATCGCCTCGGAGGTGCGCAGCCACGCGGTGCGCTTCCGCCGCACCGCCGGGTGGAACCGGCTGGCGCTGATCTTCGCCGACGGGCTGGCCAAGCAGGAGGAGATGCTGGTCGCCACGCTCGAGGCGGCGCTTGGCGAAGTGCCGGTCTTCGGAGGCTCGGCGGGTGACAATCTTGCCTTCAAGGAAACCTTCGTCCTGCACGACGGGCGCTTCCACAGCAATGCGGCCGTTCTCCTTCTGGTTGAAACGGACCTCGAGTTCCGCGGCCTCGGCTTCGACCATTTCCTGCCCACCGACGAGCAGATGGTGGTGACCCATGCATTGCCCGAGGAGCGTCTGGTCTTCGAGATCAACGGTGCCCCGGCGGCGCTGGAATACGCGCGCATCGTCGGCGTGCCGGTCGAGCGGCTGTCGCCGCAGGTCTTCGCCGAGAACCCGATGCTGGTGCGGCAGAACATGAATTACCATGTGCGCGCGGTGCATGGTGCGCCAAGCTCGCACGCGCTCTCCTTCCTGGGGGCGATCGACGACGGGCTGATCCTGACGCTGGGCCGGGGCAAGGAGATCCTCGAGACGCTCGAGCACGAGCTCGACGTCACCGGCTCGCAGGAGGCGCCGCCGGATTTCGTGCTCGGCTTCGACTGCGTGCTGCGCAAGCTCGAGATCGAGCAGAAGCAGCTCGCCCCGGCGGTGAGCGAGATTTTCCGCCGCCGCCGCGTGCTGGGGTTCAACACCTACGGCGAGCAGCATTGCGGCGTGCACGTGAATCAGACCTTCGTCGGCGTCGCCTTCTTCGATCCGGGGAGGCGTGACTTCGCATGATCGACCCCCATGAGCCGCTCGAGAGCCAGGTCGCCCGGCAGGCAAAGATCATCGACGCGCTGATGCGCCGTGCCAACCGGCAGCACGAGATTGGCAGCACCGCCTATGGCGCCTTCCAGTCGGCCATCGCGCTGCAGGCGCAGGTCTGGGCCAAGACCCGCGATCTCGAGCTGACCACCGACGCGCTGCGCCACGCCCGGCACGACTCCGAGCGGATGCGCAAGAACCTCGCCGATGCGCTGGCGGCGCTCGACGGCGGGGTGGCGCTGTTCACCGGCGGACGGCTCGAGGTCTGCAACGACAACTTCCAGCGGCTGCTGCCCGACATCTCGGAGTTGCTGCGGCCGGGGCTGGAGATCGGCGCCTGTCTCTCGGCCATGGCCGAGAGCGCGCATCTGGTGAGCGTCGAGGGCAGTTTCGACGCGGCGCTGGCGCAGGCACGGCGGGGCAGGGCAGGGGCCTCGGTGGTCTCGCTGGTGATCGAGCTGACCGGGGACCGCTGGTACCAGATCAACCTGCAGCGCACGAGCGACGAGAACATCGTGCTGTTGCTCACCGAGATGACCGCCATCCTGCGCCGCAACCGGTCCGAGAAGGAGAGCCTGATCGACCGTCAGGCGGACTACCTGCAGGCGGTTTTCGAGAACATGACCTCGGGGGTCTGCACCTTTTCGCCCGAGGGCGCGGTGATGATGTACAACCAGCAGTTCCGGCAGCTGCTGGGGCTGCCCTACACGGTGCTGCAGAAGGGAGTCGAACTGGCCCGGATCCTCGATTTCGTCGCTTTGCACGGGCTGATCACCGAGGCCGCCGAACATGACATCGCCCATTGGCTCGACCGGCTGGAACGGCAGGGGCGGCTGCGTCGGCGGCTGCGCCATGCCTCGGGGCGGATGCTGGACCTGCACGCCCACCGGCTGCCCGACGGCGGGGTGCTGCTGGAGCTGAAAGACGTGACGCTTGAGACGCGCGCCACGGTGATGCTCGAGAACCGGGTGATCGAGCGCACCGCCGAGCTGACCCGCGCCAACGCGCAGCTGCGCCTGCAGTTCGAGGAAAAGGCCCGGGTCGAGGAGGAGCTGCGGCTGGCCAAGGAGCGGGCCGAGGCGGCGGTCTCGTCGAAGACCCGCTTTCTCGCCGCCGCCAGCCACGACCTGCTGCAGCCGATCAACGCCGCCAAGCTGCTCATCGCGACGCTGCTCGATGCGGCCGCCGACACCCGCTTTGCGCCGACGGTGGAGCGGCTCGAGGGCTCCTTCACATCGATCGAGCAACTGCTGCACTCGCTGCTGGATATCTCGCGGCTGGAGAGCGCCGACAAGGCGCTGACCCCTTCCGAGCTCTGCCTCGGCACGCTGATGCGCAGCGTCTGGGAGGATCAGATCCCGGTGGCGCAGCGCCGTGGGGTGCGGCTCGACGTGGTGCCGAGCATGGTCTTCGTGCGCTCCGATCCGATCTACCTGCTGCGCTCGATCCAGAACCTCGTGGTCAACGCGTTGCAATACACTCCCGAGGGCGGCCGGGTGCTGGTCGGCTGCCGGCGCCGCGGCGGGCGCATCGAGCTGCAGGTCTGGGACACCGGTATCGGCATCTCGCGCAAGGATCAGAAGCGCATATTCGAGGAGTTCGCCCGCGCCGACAACGTGCCGCTCGGCTCGGGGGTGGGGCTGGGGCTGTCGATCGTCGACCGGACCTGCCGCCAGCTTGGCCACCACGTGCGGGTGCGCTCCAAGCCGGGCGCGGGCTCGGTCTTCAGCATCGAGATGGAGGTGGTCGAGGGCCGCCGCGCCGAGCCCGAGGAGGGCTGCGAGCGCACCCCCGCCATGGCCTACGAGATGGACCACATCGTGCTGCTGGTGGAGAACGACCCGGACGTGCTCTTCGCCTTCTCGCAGAAGCTCGAGCAATGGGGAGCGAGCGTGCTCGCGGCGCGCTCGATCTCCGAGGCGCTGGGGCATGTGCGCGACATGGGCATGCCGCCGGACATCATCCTCGCCGACTACCAGCTCGACCACGGCGAGACCGGCGACGTGGCGATCGCCGAGATCCGCCGCGAGTGCGGCGCGCAGGTGCCGGCGATCATGATCACCGCCAACCGCGGCAACGGTCTGATGAAGAAGGGCGCGGCGCAGGGCTTCTCGGTGCTGACCAAGCCGGTGCAACTGGCCCGGCTGCGCTCGTTGATCGACTGGAAGGTGCGCTGGCAGTCGCCGGAAGGGTAGGGGGCGCCCCGTGGCGGTCTCTGCGGCGGGCACCGACAAAAGTCGGCAATGACAGGCGGGGCCGACGGGGTAGGCTGCGCATTGGGAAACCACGCGGGAGGAGTCGCGCCATGCGCAGGAAACTGGCCCTGATCGCCGTGCTGGGGGCGCTCGCGCTGCCCGCAGCCGCGGCCACCACCGAGGCCGAGCAGACCTACCAGCTGCTGTTCAAGGAAGGCACGCTTGACAGCGTCGCCCCGGAGGCGGTGCTGCATTACACCCGCGCCGTGCAGAACGGCGCGCTGCCCGAGGCGGCGGAGACCGGCAGCGGCGAGATTGCCCTGTCGTTCGAGCAGCAGCCCGAGGCGCGGATCGCCAACCTGCAGTTCCTGCAGGAGGGCAAGCACCGCAACCTCGGCAGCTTCCCGGCCAGCGTTGGCAACCCGATGATCATGTATTTCTACGAGACGGTGATCCGCGACATGGCCGAGACCGCCGGCGGCTCGCCCTTCTACATCCGCAACCGCATCAAGGACTCGCTGGTGCGCCCCGCCGAGGTCGAGACCGGAGAGGCCCTCTACGGCGGCGAGACCATCGAGACCCGCACCGTCACCCTGCGGCCCTTTGCCGAGGACCCGAACCGCGCACGCATGCAGGGCTTCGGCGATCTCGAGCTGCGGGTCACCATGTCCGAGGCGGTACCGGGCTGGTACCTGAGCCTGATCGCCGAGGCACCGGGCGCCGAGGGCGCGGAAGGAGGCTACCTCTCGGAGCTGCGCTTCGACGAGGTGGCGGCGCAATGATCCGGCTGGTTCTGGTGCTCGCGCTCTGCAGCCCGGCGGCGGTCTCGGCGCAGAGCGTGGCCGAGCGGCTCAACGACTACCCGACCGAGGTGCGCGCCGATTACGTCTTCGGTTGCATGGCTTCGAACGGGCAGAACCGCGAGAGCCTGCGCAAATGCTCCTGCTCGATCGACGAGATCGCCGCCATCCTGCCCTATGACAAGTATGTCGAGGCCGAGACGGTGCTCTCGCTGCGGCTCACCGGCGGCGAGCGCATGGCGATCTTCAACAGCTCGGCCATGGCAGACGGCATCGTTGCCGAGCTGCGCCGGGCGCAGGCCGAGGCCGAGGTGGTCTGCTTCTTCTGACCGCATGACTTGACCTCTGTCATGTCGCCACCCATATTGACGCATATAACGTCATATTGGGTGGCAAGCATGGATCTTCGCGGTGTATCGGATGACGGGCTCTTTGCCCCGCGGCTAATGGCGCAGAGCCTGCGCACCACGGTGGACGAGATCGCCCAGACCGCCGGGCTCGGCCGCGACGCGCTGACCCGGGCGAACCGGGTGGGCAACCCCCGCACCCAGAAGCGCCTGCGCGAGATGGTCGAGATCGTCAACCGCGTCGCGCCGCGCTTCGGCTCGGACCTGCTGGCCTATGCCTGGTACCGTTCGGCGCCGCTCGCGGGCTTCGGCGAGGCGACGGCGATGCAGCTGGTGCGCGACGGCCACGCCGACTGGGTGCACCTCTACCTCGACAGGCTCGACGCCGGCATCCCCGCCTGATGCACTTTCAAGGCACGCTCTACCGCGCGCTCTCGCCCTACTGGGCCTACCGCCCCTTGTCGGGCGAGGGGGCGGAGCGCTTCGGCGGGCGCTTCAACCGGGTCGGCCGCGCGGCGCTCTACCTTGCCGACAGCGTCGAGACGGCGCTCAACGAGGTGCAGCAGGCCGGGCAGTTCGCGCCGGTGACGCTGGTGGCGGTGGAGGCTGATCTCGATCCTCTCTTCGATGCCTGCGACGCCGCGGCGCTGGCGCAGATCGGCGCCCGGCCCGAGGATCTGGCCCTGCCCGACTGGGCGGCTCGGCAGGCGATGCAGGGCAGTGCTCCGACGCAGGATCTGGCCGAGCGGGTGCTGGCGATGGGCTTTTGCGGCATGCGGGTGCCGAGCTTCGCACCCGGCGCCCGGGCGGCGGCGCGCAACCTCGTGCTCTGGCGCTGGGGCGAGGCGCTGCCGCACCGCCTGCGGCTGATCGACGACGAGAACCGCCTGCGCCATCCGCCCGCGCCGCCGTCCTGAGGTGGGGCAACTGGCCTAGCCGCCGGCCTTAGGCAGCTCGGTCTCGAAGCGATTCCCCTCGGTGTCCGTCGCTTTCACGGTCAGAGCGGAGGCGCCATTGTCGGCATAGCTGAAGCGGAAGGCGGGGTTTTCCGAGATCGAGATGCCGCCGTCCATGGCAAAGAGAAGCTCTTCCCCCTGCCAGACCTCGAGATGGTCGATGAAATGCGCGGGGATGAAGAGCTGGGTAATCTGGTCGCGCTGCAGCCCCGAGAAGTTCGGATGGCGGATCTGGATCTGCGCCTCGCGCCGGGCAGTGGACTGCTGCGGCGCGCTGCTTTCGGACGGGCCGAAGAGCCGCAGCTTCATCCGCCCCAGATCGGCCAGCGCCTCCTCGCCTGCCTTGCTGGCCGGCGCCGAGCAGCCGCCCGAGGCCTTCACGTAACGCCCGTCCATGCGCAGGCCCTCCGGCGTCTCGGCGATCACCCGCACGTTGGAATAGGCGTTCACCCGCAGCCGCAGCTCGAAGTCGAGCGGCGCCATGGCGGCGCCGAAGGTGAACGTGCCCGCGACCGGCGAGGGATTCTCGTCGATCACCACCGTGGCTTTCCCGATGCTCCCCGCAGGATCGGTCTGCACGATGTGCAGCGGCACGGTGGCGGCATCCTCGGCGCGGTAGGGGGCCTCGACGGTGAACAGGCCGCCCGCGGGCGCAATGGCGGCCTCGCCGGTGATGTCGGGGCGCAGCTCCTCCCAGGTGGGGCTCTCCTGCAGCGGCGTGCCTTGGGTGTCGGCGGCCTGCACGGGCAGGGCGAGGGCGGCGGCGAGCAGGGCGGCGGGGATGGTCTGGCGCGGCATGGGGCTCCTCCTGGACCGGCCGGCGTGGGTCAGCGGCAGTCTAGGCCCCGGCGGGGCAGGGGGCTACCGAGCGCAAGGTCGGTATGGATCGCGCCGCGCCGGGGCGCGAGGCTCGGGTGCGGCGAGAGGGGAGGCGGCATGTTCGAGGCCATCGTGATGCTCTGCGCAGGGCTGGCGGGCGAGCCGCCCTGCCGCGCCGCGCTGGTGCCGGGCCATGAGGCGGCGGAGCTGGCCGGTTGCGAGGCGACGCTGGAGGATCA